>JAUIIB010000009.1 GCA_030431985.1 Gammaproteobacteria bacterium | reverse complement strand
GGTCTATCCTTCTCGATTGAAGCCGGTGAGCGAATCGGCATCGTTGGCGGCAGTGGCGTCGGCAAATCCAGCATTGTGCGCCTGCTGCAGCGCTTTTACGAACCCGAACAGGGTAGGATCATGGTCGGAAACGTGGATATCCGTGACCTGAGCTTCGAGCAATTGCGCCGGCAAATGGCAGTAGTCAACCAGGATACCTATCTTTTTCACGGTAGCGTCGAAGACAACCTGCGCCTCGGTAAGGCTGATGCTAGCGAGGCCGAAATTGTCGCTGCCTGCGAAGCCGCCAATGCGCTCGAATTCATTGAGCAATTGCCGCAGGGCCTCGCCACGGTTATCGGTGAACGCGGGTTGCGTTTGTCGGGTGGGCAGCGGCAGCGCATCGCGATTGCGCGCGCACTGCTGCGCGACGCGCCGATCTTGATTCTCGACGAAGCGCTGTCGTCGGTCGACGCCGGAAACGAGGCAACGATCCAGCAGGCGCTTGATCGCCTGATGCGGGGTCGTACTACGCTGATCCTTGCGCACCGGCTGTCGAGCATTATCAGTGCCGACCGCATTTTCGTGCTCAAAGACGGCCGTGTTTGCGAGGCGGGCGATCACGATTCGCTGATGGCAAGTAGCGGTGTCTACGCCCACCTGATGCACAAACAGGTGCAGGAACGTGAGCATACCGTGTTCGAAGACCGCCCGCCGGCGGATGCCGCCGTGGCGGCCACACAGGCGGGTCTCGAAGACGGATCGCAGCCACGGGACGAGGACGCAGAAGCCATGCTCGGCAGCGCCGACCTTGGATGGGGTGGCACGATCCGCAAGTTGATGAGCCACGCAGCCGACTATAGGGGCATGCTGGTACTGACCTTCTGTCTTGGCGTCGGGCGCGTGATCGCGTTCATCGGTGTCAGCATTTTCTCGGCGCTCGCAGTCGCGGCGGTTAAACACGAGCAGCCGTTCGAAACCTGGCTCGTTGTTCTCGCGATCCTTGCCTGCAGTGCCGGCATCCTGCACTGGCTCGAGTCTTGGGTTGCGCACGACATGGCGTTTCGCCTACTTGCCGACATGCGTGTGAAACTGTTTCGCAAACTCGACCAGCTCGCGCCTGCATTTCTGCTTCGTCGGCGTAGCGGAGACCTTGTTCATCTCGCGACAGAGGATATAGAACTAGTCGAGTATTTTTTTGCCCACACGATCGCGCCTGCCTTTGTCGCGGTGCTCGTGCCGACTGCAGTGCTCACGCTGCTGGCAGCGTTTCACTGGAGCCTCGCACTTGCGCTGCTGCCGTTTCTGCTGATCGTGGCAATGTCCCCAGTATTCTTCCGCGGGCGCATTGATGAGCTCGGCAACAGGTCGCGCGACGTGCTCGCCGGGCTTTCCGCGCAGACAGTCGAACTGCTGCAGGGCTTAAGCGAAATCCTGTCTTTCCAGGTAGGCGACTTGCGCCGCAAGCGCTTCCTGCAGGGTTGCAGCGATCATCACAAGGTACGTCTCGAGTTCTACCGTCACCTATCGCGCCACACGATGGTGACCGAAATCTGTATGAGCCTCGGCGTACTCGGGGTGATCCTCTCTGCGGCGCCGCTGGTAGGGGCAGGAATCGTCGATCCGGCTTTCGTGCCGTTACTGTCGCTCGCCGCGCTGTCGGCCTTCCTGCCTATCTCTGAGGTCGCCGACATCGGCCACCAACTCGCCGACACCTTCAGTGCCACGCAGCGTCTGGCTGCGGTCGAAGCTGAACCGATTCCAGTCACTGACGGCGAGCTCCGCTGGCGCGGCGGCGACGACCCGGTCGCGGTAGAGTTTGATAACGTGACCTTTATTTATCCAGGTACGCAGCGCACGGCCCTTGATGCGGTCCACTTCGAAATCGCCGCCGGCCAGACGACGGCTTTGGTTGGCCCATCAGGTGCCGGCAAGAGCACACTTGCACAGCTGCTGATGCGCTTCTGGGATCCACAGCAGGGCACGGTTCGAATCGAAGGTGAAGACATCAGGAAGTACCGCCTCGAGGAACTGCGCCGAGTGATCGGCATTGTCTCGCAGGAAACTTACCTGTTCAACGACAGCGTCGTCGGCAATCTGCGCATCGCGAAGCCGGATGCGAGTGATGAAGAACTACTGCACGCCATCAAACGAGCCGAGCTCAAAGATTTCGTCGACCGCCTTCCAGAGGGCCTCGACACACAAATCGGTGAAGGTGGCCACACGCTCTCCGGCGGCCAGCGCCAGCGCCTGTCAATCGCGCGCGCGTTCCTGAAAGATGCACCGGTGCTAATCCTCGACGAAGCAACTTCGCACCTCGATTCGATCAGTGAACAGGCCGTGCATAAGGCGTTGAACTCGCTGATGCAGCACCGCACCACGTTGATTATCGCCCATCGTCTTTCGACCGTGCGTGAGGCCGATCGTATTCTAGTCCTCGACCGCGGCCGCCTGATCGAAACAGGTCAGCACAAGGAATTGCTCGCGAAGAAGGGGCTCTACGCTCATCTGATTAGCCAGCAACTGAAGATCGGTACACGGGCGGCGTAGTCGTCACGCTGACAAACCGACGGTCCGACAAACCTGGGGCGGCCGTTGCCGGAAAATCGGGCGCCGTCATCTCAATTACAAAAATTTGTCAGTCTGGTCGAAATAGGTGAATTCTTCAGGGTGATAGCGGTTGATAAATACATCACCGAGTCGTTGGTGGGTTTTGTCGGTGATGACAGAAGCCGGATGTTGTGAATTACATTAGCCTATTTTGATCAAACGGTAAGCGAACGGAAGTGAAAACTGAAGGTCAGATTGGAGAAAATCTCGGTAGCAATCAACAATAAGCGGACATTCATTTATTCAAAGAATAAAACTCGATACGTATTTCTGTGTAACTGCCCCATCTTAAATTCGTTAAACAGTTTCTAGGAACCAATTTGGAGGTAGTTTATTACGATATTATAGATACTTGAAATCATTTTTTTGGGTAAAGGTCTTTTCTGATGTGTCGAATTTCTTTACATCCATGAGTTGGGCTGTGTATAAGTATCTGTTTTTTAAGGGCTGGCATATTTTATGCTTGATAATGTTTGTAAGTCATTGTTAACTCAGGGAGCAATCATGAAGATATTCAAAAAATACGCTCAGTTATGCGTGATAGTGGTATTTCTTGGGGTTTCTGCAACGTCTGGGGCAGCTAATATACTGTTTGCTCACGTGGATGATACGGGTCCGTATGTAGATGATGGTAATCGCATTAGAGATATGCTAGCGGCCACAGGTCTTGGCCATACTGTAACTACCCGGTTTCTCGATGCAGCTGTGTACAATGATTTCAATACTTTTGATCTAATCTTTGTGTATGATCTATATACGGGCCTCGATAATGAAGCTAATCAATTAGCGAATTATCAAGGTATAGCAAACTGGTACAACAGTTTGACTAATCAAAACTTGATACTGGACGGGCGAATAATTTCTTCAGCTACACCTTGGGTAAATCCACCAGAGACTGCCTGGATTCAGAACTATGCAAACCAGTTAGAGAGTCGAGGAGGAGGGTTGGTTTTAGGTACTGATCACGCGAACCCTGGACAAACTACGGGTGCTTTTGTTGATGGTATCAACATCATAAATTCGTTGATTGGTGTCGATCCATTTTATTCGTTTTTCGGTGGTCCTCAGGCTCTCGTGGATTCTCAGTCGCCACTTTTTCTAAATACCTTGATGAATTGTAGTGCTGCACCAACCGAAAAATGTATTAACGATAACTCTACCACGAGCTTTGCGCCAGTCGGCCTTCAAGCAAATGGGCAGTTTCTAACTCCAGTTGCTTATCATGGAACCACCTCGCAGGCTTTTGACCAGGCGGCGGTATCGTCTACCATAGGGAGTCCCACTTTCCAGACCTGCGATGATGGCAGCCCACCACCTTGCGATGTTGGTACTGTTCCTGAACCATCAATTTTGTTTCTGTTTGTGGCCGGTTTGTTTGGGCTAGATTTTGCTCGTCGCCAAATACCCAGATAAATTACAATCAGGATTGAAGTTAAAGCCATCTTAAATGGGTGGCTTTGTACTGTTTTAAGTTCGTGAGTTTAGGTATTGGGAGTATAGCCAAGCATGAAAAACTGACCTGTCTAAATTGTTAAAATCTTAGATTGAAGTCAGGAGCACGTCATAGATTTCAGTTATATAGATAGACACATTTTTTAATTTATGGCTTGTTAGTTATCCAAGTTAGGTGCCGATTAATTAGTCGATTATGAAAAGCCCCTGCTGATTTTTATCGGAGTAGTATAAACTGAAATAACTGAAATCTCTCAGATTAATCTGTCCGGCTCGATTTGACCGGAAGAATACTTATTTGTGAACAGCGAAGTACAGTAACAAAAACTTGGGTTTTCTAGAGATGTCCTTAAGTAACTGAATGTCTTCTTAAGTTTGTTGTGTTATTGGTCGTATCGTGTACCACAAGCAGTGGCAATGGCCTGCAACGTTTTTTCATCGAGCGCTGTTTGGGCTGCCCCGAATAGTTCGCGTTCTTCAAAACGAATATGGGTTTCCAGCAGTTCACCGAGCGATTGCAGATTCGCTGTGCTGCGATTACCGTCCGGGGATAACAAGGAACGCAGCGATGCGTGTTCTTTATAAAGCCTGTCGACCAGTTGATCGAGATGAGGATCGCCACATGCGCTCAGCGCGGTTGCGAGATAGGTTTCCTCGATATCAAAATGGGATAGCAGTACTTCTTTTGCGTGTGTCAGTATTTCTGTCCATATGGCCCGCTGTTCGTCGCCTGATAAATCCTGAATAGCCGCTTTCTTAGCTTTGTGAGCCAGTACTAAACCTTGATGATGATCCCTCGATAAGGGTTTTAAAGCGGGAATTCTCTTCAAAAGATGCTCCAGACGAAGTTATTCGATTTAATATTCTGTTATTTTAACTGTTCCCGGCATTGTTACATATACTTACAACTTAACGTGATAGTTAGAGCGAGGAGAAGTCAATGTTTCAGAATCGTGATGACGCAGCGGTTCAACTGGCACAGCAGTTATCATCGTATCAAAAAAGTAATCCACTGATTCTGGCAATTCCACGAGGCGGCGTGCCAATAGCAAAAATTATCGCAGAGGCGTTGCAAGGTGATTTGGACGTTATATTGGTACGAAAACTGAGTGCGCCGGGAAATCCGGAGTTGGCCATTGGCGCGATTGATGAAACGGGTTGGGTTTATCTGTTGCCAGAAGCAGGCAGGGTTATCGATGATTCGCAGTATGTCGAAACAGAAAAAAGAAAACAGCTTGAGATCCTTCAGTCACGGCGGGAACAATATACTCCTGACCGTCCGTCGCTGAGTCCCGATGGTCGAACGGTTATTGTGGTCGATGACGGTCTGGCAACAGGGTCGACCATGATTGCGGCATTGCATGCCTTGCGTGTACACAATCCAGCGCTGCTGATTAGTGCCATACCGGTGGCGCCACCGGGTACTTTGAGCAAAGTAAGTGCATATGCAGATCGTGTAGTTTGTCTTCAGTCTCCACATTATTTTTACGCGGTTGGTCAGTTCTATGTGGAATTCCATCAG
Organism: Gammaproteobacteria bacterium; assembly: GCA_030431985.1. GTDB lineage: Bacteria > Pseudomonadota > Gammaproteobacteria > Burkholderiales > Nitrosomonadaceae > Nitrosomonas. Next base: position 84,399 of record JAUIIB010000009.1, on the reverse strand, counting down.
ATGAGCGACGCAGATGTTGTTGCGTTGTTAAACAAGTAGTGTGGTTTGTAGAAGCGGATTGAAATCAGATATTTCCGCGGCCGGGTAAACAATGGCATAATCACGACTAAAGTATTGGAGGAGCTGTTATTCATGAATATCCGAATTATGTTTATCATGATGTTGCTGGCGGGATTGACTGCTTGCGCGACATCGCCAACAGGAAGAAGTCAGTTGATTTTTATGCCGGATGATCAAATCGATGCGATGGGCCTACAGGCGTTTGATAATTTGAAGTCCGAAAAGCAGATTAGTAGACAAACTGGAAATAATCAATTTGTGAGATGTGTTGCGGACGCTATTACCGCTGAAGTTGGCGGCAACTGGGAAGTAGTCGTTTTTGAAGATGAAACCCTGAATGCGTTTGCTCTGCCAGGTAATAAAATAGGTGTGCACACCGGACTGTTAAATCTGGTTGATAACCAGGATCAGCTCGCGTCCGTGATTGGCCATGAAGTCGGACATGTGCTTGCGAAACACAGTAACGAACGTATGTCGCAAAAACTCGGCACGCAAATGGGAATGTCGCTGGTTTCCGCCGTTGCAGCGCCACAGACTGCAATGGGCCAGACCGCAGTAAGTCTGCTCGGCGTGGGTGCTCAATATGGCGTCATCATGCCGTTCAGTCGGTTGCATGAAAGCGAGGCGGACACTATCGGAATCGAATTAATGTCTAAAGCGGGGTTCGATCCGAGAGAAAGCGTGACCTTATGGTATAAAATGGCTCAGGCTAGCCAGGGTGCACAACCACCGGAATTTTTGTCGACGCACCCTTCTCATGCAACGCGTATTGAGGATTTGCAAGCGTTAATGCCGAAGAGCTTAGATATCATGCAGCAGGCCCATGCTGTTGGGAAGCGTCCGCGTTGTACTAAATAATTGTCGTTGGACATCCTCTGGATTACAGTACCGGTTCGGGTTCGCTGGCGGAGAAGTCAAGTTCAATTTTTGCGCCGTCGGGATCATGAAAAAATAACTGCCAGGTGCCGAGCTCTTTCATGCGATTTAATTTATATGTCATGTTGTGTTGTTTGAGAGTGTTTATGACCGATTGTAGATCGGAGGCAGTAAAAGCCATGTGGTCGATAACGCCTGAAACCTGCTCGGGCATGGGCCGTTCGGCCATTATGTGCAGGATTGAATGATTCTGATCCGTGGCATAAAGCCATGCGCCTTCCGAGTTCATCGGTGGGCGATAGCCTTCTTGCAAACCGAGTATGGCGAGATAAAAACGTTTACTTTTATCTAAATCGCTGCTTAAAACCGTAAAGTGATTCATTCCAGTAATCGTCATTTTGTGGCCTCACTATTCAAATTGTTTGTTGCGTTGTAGTATATATCGAATGTAGACATGGAACAGCCCGTAAACTGGCTGGTAATGTGCGGCGCGATAACAATCAGAAATTAGGAGACCGGATATGCAACGGACTGTTTCTAACCAAATGAGCGCGGATGGAATGAAGTTGCTCATGTCAATTGAATCATTCAGGGGAAAACCCTACGATGACCAGAGCGGTGCCGAAATTTCCCAGTGGGTTGAAGGTGCGACAATTGGTTACGGCCACCTGATTAGCAAGGACGAATGGAATCGTTCGAGTGACATATATAAGAGCGGTATTACCGAAGATCAAGCCAGAAAATTATTTGAGGAAGATTTGGTGCCATTTGTGAACGGTGTGGATGCAAAGGTAACGGCGGATATATCGAGAAATCAGTTTGATGCCCTGGTGATACTGGCATTTAATATCGGTTTGGGTAATTTCGGCCGTTCGTCGGTCCTTAAACTGGTTAATAATCCTGCAGCCCAAACCGGCTATTCCACATTAGAGGCAGCGTGGAAGGCTTGGAATAAATCTCAAGGTAAGGTTATGCAAGGGCTGATTAACCGGCGCAACGCTGAATGGAAAATTTACGCTGATAATGTGTATGAACGCTGGTAAAAGTCAAAAAGTATACATGGGTAATGCTGTGTATCGAATTGTTATGATCGTGTTGTTGTGTTGTTTCAGCAGCTATACTATGGCGATAGACAATCCCGATGCACCGGATTATGTCGACAGTTTTAAGCGCCGTGCATTTGTTTTTGAACAAGAGATTCAAAATACGGCGCAGACAACACAGGAATTTCGAGAGGCCTATGTAGCCTATGAAGCTTTTCTCGACAGAGAATTAAATATTGCCTATCGTGCGTTGAAGGGGCATTTGAATCGCGCTGCTTGCGAGGCCCTGAGGGATTCTCAGAGAAAATGGCTGGTTTACAGAGATACAGCGTTTGAATTTATTGCGACCAATTGGTCTTTTGAAAATTTTGGCAGCGCTGCTGTTATTTCACGTGGTGATTATCGTACGTCAATTATTCGGGGCCGGGTACTATTGCTGTTGCACTATCTGCAGAATTACTAAGGTTTAATGTGGATCTGTGTCCCGAATATGTGTTGCCAACTGCGGACATCTTTCAGCTGGTTCTTTTGGTATAGCGTAATATTCTTGGACTCTTCCATTCGTTTCTTCTCGATTGCCTTTGATAAATAATGTCCGAGTCATTGTTGGTTAATTTTCTTAATATCTTCTGCGCTTTTCTCTTGGCTTTTTCCCAGTTCATATGGTTTCTCCTTTGGATTGAGCGTTAAATATTTTATTCAACATTACCCCTGCCTTGCTGAACCAAAGATGAATTAAAACTCTTTTGAATCTTTTGAGTTAACTTTGATATTGTAAAAGTTAAGTAGTATTTCCCAATATTGATTAATAGATTGATTAGTATATAAAAATTATTCTGAGATTGCTATTAAATATGTTAAAGGTTACAGAAGCATGAAATATAGCTTTGCGATTATTGTTTGTGAACGACGGAGCGGTTGTCGGATTATTGGACCACCAGTTGTGCTGTCAGTTGTACAAGCACATCGATGCGTACCAGCAAGAATTAATGTGTTTGGTTTGATATGATGCGAATGGTGCTTTATTCAGAATGAGCGGTTGTCGTCGGCATGAGCTGTCTAATTATTATCACTATATTGAACAGTGGGTTAGCTGTCTTTAGCTTGGTGTAAAGTGATTTGTTGGAATGGGATAACCCAATCATTCTCATTGCAAACATCTGCAAATGAGTAAATCATTGTTCTTTCAACTTCTTCGTATAAATGCGCAGCGCAGCCTTTTAAAAATACTTCATATTCAAAATCCAGAGAAGAAGCGTTGGGTAAAAAGAAATCGACTACCACACGAACCAAATTTTCTTCACCAACGACTGGTATCAAATCCTGGCGAAACTTTTCTGTCATCTTTTTAGGGATAGATGTCGTGCACATGGCCTGGTATTGATAATCGATTCCAAACACCATTTGGATGCGATATCCATGAGACAAATTCATTGGGTTTAATGCCAAATAATTTTCGGTTGTATAAGTGATCTGGTTTCCTCCAAATAATCGAACTTGAACCATTTCGGGACTTTGGTAGATGACTTGTCCAACGTTGTCGTCAATTTTTACCCAGTCGTCTTCATTTGTAGGAAACCATTCTTCATTACTTGCGGCCGGCCGTGATACAAAACCGATCAACTGGCGTACCGGCAAATGCAAACTGCCTCCGCTCAATTCTGGATTGATAAGATGTGAATAGAAATGCAGTTTCTGGACTTTCCATGGCACCCCGTTGTATATAACCCGTCCGCCTTCCCTTACGGAGCCCAGGTTGAGCAGTATCATGAGTTGCTCAACCATAGTGGGCAGGGTATTAATGAAAACCCACCCGAGGGCGACAAGAAAGATAGTACTGATACCCAGTAGTAGCCAGTCATTAAGCGAGTTAAAGACAAACAATGTTGCTACTATTGACACCAAAAATGTCAAAACATGATAGATCAGATCGGTTAATCGTTCAAAAGTGGATTTTTTAATGTTTTGCCTTTTGGTTTCCAGTTTTTTGAACAAGAAATAAAGGAAGCGCATGAAAAAGAAAACCGACAAAAATGCTAAAACACCCAGTACTAAATTGATACCTCTATTTTTGAAGAAATCACTGAGCATTTCGCCCGTTGAGGTTAATACGGGTACTTTGGATTGCTGTTTTTTCTCCAACTGGTAGGTCAGAATCTCGTAATCATTTGTTATATTATCTATTTCTTCCTGCCAGGCTTTTTGCAAGGCGCCGAGTCGATCGATGACAAGTTGCTCTTCGGTATGACTCAATAAGTAGCTAATGTTGTTCTGGGCAGCAACAGCGATTTCTTTTTTCTGAGCAAGGCTTTCGAGTTCCTGTTTTAACTCTTCTATTTCCCGGGAGTCTTGTGTAATAGCGCGAAGTGAATAAACGATCGGCTGTAATAGTTTTTCCAATTCCTCGGCAAGAACAAATTCGTCCGGCGTATTATTACGATAGTCCTCAATAGATATGCCTGTCGCAACAGATTCTGTTTTTATGGCTAGCGCTTTTATTTCGTCCTCAAGTGCGTTGAGATTGTTTATCTTTTCTTTGGCCTGGTCCTCATTGAGCTGTTTAAGGTCTTTAAGAATTTGCTTAATTTCGGCTTCTTTTTCTTTAGCGTTAGAGATCAGTGTTTTTAAATTGGTGAGGATTGCGGAAGACACATCTTTTTCATTTTTATTGGTCTTCTTTTTTGACGTGTCGTCCGGTTGTTCAGCTTGCGGGACGTCATTCGGGGCGGGTTTTTTTTTGACCTCTGGGTTCGCCATAGTGTTGAACGTCAGACCCAGCATAAATATCAATAGTGGTATATGAGTTTTGACAAGAATTTTTCTCATTGCTTCTTTCCAGTTATCAGGTTATTCAGTAACTTAGTCTAAATATCAGAAAATAGAATTAGGTTTACCGGCAATCGATATCATGCAAGGCCAATGTCGACATTACGCTGAACAATATTATCATGTATTGACGGTTCTTTCTTTCAGCAACTGTATTGCTACAGCGAATTTAGAGATAATGAAGTAGTATAGGCGGGTGCATTTATTAACTAACCTTGATAGGTGAAGGAGTAATTTATGAAGCTTGGCATTTTGTCGCGTAATCCAAAATTGTATTCTACAAGTCGGCTCATAGAAGAGGCGCAGGCACGCGGTCACTCCGTTAGATCGGTCGATGTATTAAAATGCTATATGAATATAACCGCCAACCAACCCGCAGTACATTATCGGGCAACCAGTGAAAGCGAAGGCGAGGTGCTTTTGTTTGATGCGGTAATTCCACGCATCGGTGCATCAGTGACAGCATATGGCACAGCTGTTTTACGCCAGTTTGAAGTGGGCGGCGTGTATTCAATCAATGAGTCTCTGGGAATTTCGCGTTCCCGTGACAAATTGCGGGCGCATCAGCTGTTGGCGCGTAAAGGGGTGGGTATGCCGATTACGGGTTATGCAAATGCGGCAAATGCGACAGAAGACTTGATTCAGTTTGTCGGTGGTGCGCCACTCATCGTTAAAGTTATCGAGAGCACGCATGGTGCGGGAGTAGTTCTGGCTGAAACAGATAAGGCGGCGGAGAGTGTGATTAATGCGTTTAGGGGGCTAAATGCTAATTTTTTGGTTCAGGAATTTGTAAAAGAGGCACAGGGGGCGGATATCCGCTGTTTTGTTATTGGAGATAAGGTGATTGCGGCCATGAAACGGCAAGCGGCCGAAGGAGAATTCCGTTCAAACCTGCATATGGGAGGCAGTGCTTCACTGGTGAGGCTTAATCCAGACGAGCGTGCGCTTGCCGTACGCGCGGCCAAGGTGATAGGCCTGGATGTCGCCGGTGTGGATATAATCCGTTCCGCACACGGTCCGCTTGTTCTTGAAGTCAATTCCTCTCCTGGCCTAAAAGGCATTGAAACTGCAACGGGGAAAAATGTTGCAGGAGAAATCATTCAATATATTGAAAAGGACTCTAAAAAAGGTCCGAACAAACCTTCCGGTAAAGGTTAATGTATGACCGCTCTGGCTTCCAGATCATTTGAAATTGCCAATCAAATTATTGCACCCGGAAAAAGAAAACAAATCGAGATTCATATTGGCAGGCTTTTTGATTACACGGAAATATCCATTCCAATTGAAGTAATCCGGGGTGAGCAGGCAGGCCCGGTACTTTTTGTTTCAGGCGCAATTCATGGGGATGAAATTAATGGTGTAGAAGCCATTAAACGGTTGTTAACGCAACGACGCATTGGTTCTAGGATGCGTGGTACCTTAATTGCCGCACCAATAGTCAATGTATTCGGATTTAATAACAATTCCAGATATTTGCCAGACCGTCGTGATCTCAATCGATGTTTTCCAGGATCAAAAAACGGTTCTTTAGGTGGCCGAATTGCTCATATTGTTATGGAGGAAATTGTTAGTAAGGCAACGCATGGTATTGATTTGCATACGGGTGCGATTCACCGTACCAATTTGCCGCAGATTCGTGCCTGTCTGGATGAGCCGGAGACGAATAAACTTGCGCATGCGTTTGGCGTTCCGGTTGCGATCAATGCAACGATACGAGACGGTTCGTTACGACAATCCGCAGCTGAAAGAGGCATTCCCATGCTGTTATTTGAAGGTGGGGAAGCGCTGCGGTATGAAGAAAAAATTATCCATTCAGCATTGCGGGGTATTCTGTCTGTCATGGAATCGATAGGGATGCTGGAACCTCGATTGTCAAAGAAAAAAGTACAAAAAAGGAAACACATTTTTATTGCGCGCTCCAGTTATTGGATTCGTGCGCCACATAGCGGCAGTCTGCGGGTGAAAAAACATTGCGGCGATCGTGTTCAGAAAGGTGATCTGTTAGGTATATTAAGTGATCCTTATGGAACAAATAGAGTGGAAATTCAGACGCCCAAAACAGGTATTATCGTTGGCATGACATTGTTGCCGCTTGTTAATAATGGCGATGCGTTGTTTCATGTCGCTACTTTCGATGATGCTGAAGCGGTGGAGGAACGATTGGGGATTTTTGATGAGTCTATCTCTGTTTAAAAAGAAAAAATTAGGCCATGATAATTTTTATTTAGGTGATTAATATGCTCAGGATTAAAATTTCAAAAATGGATTCATGAGGTGATCGTATTGGAAAGCTAAAAATGACTCGAATGCTAGAAGATAATAAGCTTATTGTTGGGTGGCGTGAATGGGGTAGTTTACCCGCGCTTGATATTCCTGCGATAAAAATAAAGATAGATACTGGCGCAAAAACATCTACGTTGCATGCATTAGATATAGAAATTATGATTCGAGATCAAAAACGGTATGCGCAGTTTTGTGTTTATCCGCTGCAAAACAATTCTTCTATTCTTCGGCAGTGTATTTTGCCTGTTCTGGACGAACGAATCATTAAAAGTTCTAATGGTCATGAAGAGCAGCGTATCACTGTATTAACGCCGATTCGGATTGCTGAAAAACAATGGGATATTGAATTAACGCTGACCGATCGCAGCACCATGTTTTTTAATATGTTGCTTGGTCGTCAAGCGATGAAAAATTTGCTCGTCGATCCTACCAAATCATTCTGTCAAGGGAGAATAACCAGTCGTCGCCTTGAAGAAATTTATTCTGTCGCATTAGGCGCCGAGTAGTGGTGGTCTTGGAAAGAATCCAGAAAGATTTAAATTTATCATGTTACAGTATGCTAACTAAAGCGCTACAGTTCTTATTTAGAGATAATTAAAAGCGCTATACTTGATCGTCAAATTCAATTTATGAGGGTGCGTTGAGAACATTTCAATGCGAATGCGGAAACAGGTTGTATTTTGAGAACAGCCAGTGTTTAGGGTGTGGCCGGATGGTTGGCTATTTACCGGATGTAGGACAATTAAGTGCGTTGGAACCCCTGGACGGGGAAATGTGGTCTGCTGTTCTGAATCGCCAATCATACCGCCAATGCAAAAACTATATCGATTATCACGTGTGTAACTGGATGGTGCCGAACTGTGATGATCATGCATTATGTCAGTCCTGCCGTCTGAATCATGTTATTCCAAACCTGAGTGATTCACAGAATGTGACACTCTGGTACCGTGTTGAACAGGCTAAACGTAGACTGTTATATACGCTTTATAATTTAAAATTGCCGGTGATTGATCGTGTGCAGGATCCGCACAAAGGGCTGTGTTTTGAGTTTTTACAGGATGAAACGCAGTGCGGGGAATTTAATAATACGGTTACCGCCAGTCAGCAAGTGATAACCGGCCATCATTCGGGCAAGATCACGATTAATCTGCGCGAGGCAGAGCACAGTGCGCGCATTGAAATGCGCGATAAAATGAATGAACGTTATCGTACTCTGCTCGGTCATTTTCGACATGAGTCCGGGCATTATTTCTGGGAACATTTGATTAACGAGACGCCGGAACTCGATCGTTTTCGCGAATTATTTGGTGATGAACGACAAGATTATCAACAGGCATTGAGCGGCTATTACGAACATGGTCCGCCACCGTCATGGCAAACAGGCTGGATCAGCGCATATGCCAGTGCGCATCCCTGGGAGGATTGGGCAGAAACCTGGGCGCATTATTTGCACATGGTCGATACTGTGGAGACCGCGCATGATTTCGGTTTCAGCATTCACGGCAGCGATATTTCTGCGCCGGGTGCGGGTGCGCAAATGAGTGAGGGTTATTTTTCGCCCATTGTTTTTGACGTATTGTTTGAAGACTGGTGCAGGCTTTCCGTTGCATTGAATGCGCTTAATCGCAGCATGGGACTCGATGATGCCTATCCATTTGTGATTTCCAAAGTGGCGCTGGAAAAGCTAAGCTATATTCACCGTATCGTGATGGCAATTAATCATCAACCGCCCCGGACTTTTCCTCCCAGTCAAACCGTGGCAACCGGTTGAAGGCGCGATGAAGCCCCTCATTCCATCGCTTTTGTAATGATTTGTACAAGGGGGAATTGAGCGTGAGTTTTAAACGCACTGGTTCGGATAAAGTGTCAGTATGATGAATGGCTAATTCTAACGGTGGTCCGACTGAAATATTACTGCGTACTGTCGATTCTAATGACACGAGCGCGCATCTTGCGGCATCTTCAAGTGATGTTGTCGGCGTAATGATACGATCCAGGATCGGTTTGCCGTATTTGTTTTCGCCAATCTGCAGATAGGGTGTTTCGGGTGAGGCGCTGATGCAGTTGCCCTGCGGATAAATTAAGTAGATTTCCGGTGACTGGCCTGCTATCTGGCCACCAAAAATAAAGCTGGCTTCGGCGCCACCGTTACCGCTTTTTTTTAATGCTTCAGCGTGTTTGCGCTGTTCCGACTGACTGAGTCGCCCCACATAATGCGCAACTTCATGCAGATAGTTGCCCTTGCACAGGTTCATTTTTGCGCCAGATCCGTTAAGGTCAGCTTTGATATTATTGATAACTGCCTGAGAAGTTGCCAGATTACCTGCGGTTAGCAATATACAGAAACGCTCGTCGGGCCAGACGAAAGAATGCATCTTACTGTATGTTGTTACATAATCGACACCGGCGTTGGTTCTCGAGTCGGAAGCGAACACCAGCCCTTTGTTAACACTGATAGCAAGGCAATATGTCATGATGTGATGATTTTATAAAGTGTCAAGGTGTTGAAGTGATGAGACTCCATGTTAGAATCGTAGCTATTATAGTGATTTATGCAGGATGTTGGATAATATATCCATAAAAAATTCGCGCTGAGGATTTGTTTTCAGGAACCACAATGCTAAGGATATTATGGCTATTCGCTGGGGAAGCTATAAGGTAAAGAATCTGTATGACGAACTGTTACGTGCAACGGGGCGCCCGCGTCCCGCGGCTCAGGCGTTGTGCAGTTATTTGCGCTCCCTGAAAGATCAGGATATTGAAGAATTTAAAGTGGCGGCGGAATCGGCTATACACGTTATGGGCGTCACTTTTACGGTATACAGCGAAGAAGAAGGTTCCATAGACCGGGCCTGGCCCTTTGACATCATTCCGCGCATTATCGACCGGCGTGAATGGTTGCAAGTTGAATCCGGTCTCAAGCAGCGCGTTGAAGCGCTAAATCTGTTTATTGATGATTTGTATCATCACCAGCGTATCGTCAAGGATGGTGTGTTTCCGGCAGACTTACTCGAGGGTTCAAAAAACTTTCGTCCCGAATGTGTCGGTGTAAAAGCGCCACTGGGTATTTGGGCGCACATTTGTGGTTCAGATCTGGTGCGTGATAAAGATGGGACCTTTTACGTGCTGGAAGATAATCTGCGAGTGCCCTCTGGTGTTTCATATATGCTCGAGAATCGGCTGGTGATGAAGCGATTGTTTTCTGAACTATTTGAGCAATATAACATTTTGCCTGTTGATGATTATCCGTCGCAACTTTATGACACTTTAGCTGCTTTATCACCGCGGCCTGGAGACCAACCGGAAATCGTGGTTCTGACGCCAGGTATATATAATTCGGCATACTTTGAACATGCCTATCTCGCACAGCAAATGGGTGCGGAATTAGTCGAGGGCAGTGATTTGACGGTCGAAAATAACATTGTATATATGCGCACGATTGAAGGACTGGCGCGTGTCGATGTGATTTACCGTCGTATCGACGATTTGTTTTTGGATCCGGAAGTATTTAATCCGGGTTCGGTACTTGGTGTACCCGGCCTGATGCGTGCCTGGAAATCAGGAAATGTGGCTTTAGCCAATGCCCCGGGTGCGGGGGTGGCGGATGATAAAGTTGTGTATGCTTTTGTACCCGAAATCATTAAATATTATCTCGACCAGGATGCAATATTGCCTAATGTGCCGACTTATAAATGCATCAATAAGCAGGAACGGCAGCATGTGATTGAGCATATTCATGAAATGGTGGTTAAACCGGCCAATGAATCAGGTGGTTACGGCATGCTAATCGGGCCACAGGCCAGCAAGGATGAGCGTGATAAATTTGTGCGCCTGATCCGGCGTGATCCGCGTAATTACGTCGCTCAACCTATGCTGACATTATCGACTGCGCCTACTTTAGTCGATCAACATGTAGAGCCGCGCCATCTCGATTTACGTCCGTTTATTTTAAGTGGTGAGCAGATCAGTGTGACAAATGGTGGCTTAACACGAGTTGCGCTGCGCAAAGGATCAACGGTTGTTAATTCGTCGCAGGGTGGTGGCAGTAAGGATACTTGGGTTGTAGACATGGAGGCCACATGACGATGTTGTCGGGTGTTGCTAATCGGATTTATTGGATGGCACGTTATTTGGAACGGTCCGAAAATACCGCGCGATTAATTAATGTCTATACACACTTGCTTTTTGACTTGCCCATGCGCTTGCGATTGGGGTGGGAACCGATTATAGATATTACCAGCAGTAGAGATTATTTTTATCATTTGTATGAAGAAGCTGATGAACGTAGCGTAGTTCGGTTTATGGTCTCTGATCTACGTAATCCTGATTCCATTTTGAGTACATTGAACTTGGCACGCGAGAACAGTCGAACAATACGCGACATTATTCCACGCGAAGCATGGGAACAGGTAAATACGCTTCACTTGCACGCTAAATCGAATGCGCGTAGCGTAGTTACTCAGCGCCATCGTTATGACTATTTGCGTTCCGTTATTCTAGGTGTTCAGACGATTGCAGGCATGTTGGCAGGTACTATGACACATGACGAGTGTTATGATTTTCTGAAAATTGGACGTAACTTGGAACGTGCCGATATGACAACGCGTATCATCGATGTAAGTTCTGCAGCTTTACTACCGGACATGCCTGCAGAGCTGACACCGTTTGAAAATTTGCAATGGATGAGTGTACTTAAGTCATTGACGGCTTATCAGATGTATCGTCGCGAAATACGTCAGCGAATTCGCCGTGCTGATGTACTGAGATTTTTGTTATTGCAGCAAAATTTCCCTCGCTCGTTTTATCATGCGCTGTTGCAAGTTGAAGACTGTTTGAGCAATTTGCCGCACAATGATAAGGTGTTACAAATTCTTACTAAGCTGCAAAAGAAATTATTGCAAGCGAAACTACAGGAATTTGATCAATTGAAGCTGCATGCATTTATTGATGAATTGCAGCTTGGCATCATTAAAATCAACGATAGTATCAACAAACATTATTTCTAATAGCCATTGTTGTATCGTGTTGGCATAAGTGCTACTGAGGACATTGCCGACCAGGCTGTAACGCAATCGGGTATTCAGATTTTCTCATCTTGATTTTTATATCGGCATGTTTATGCTGAATTTGGGTCGACTATATTAGAGCGTGTCGTCATGAACTATGTGCATAATTCATAACGATATCTCCTAGCGCAGGCGATCGTTAAATAACCGAGAATAAACAGGAAAACGAACAGAATGACAGCATCGGAAAGCGCGCAAGTCGAAACCGCAAAAGCATCTCTGGATCAGGTTTTTTCTTTACTTGAACAGCAAGACTTAAGTCAGCTGCGCCATTTGTTTGAGCAAATGCATCCCGGTCAATTGGCTGATATTCTTGAAGCCATGCCACCAAAAGAGCGGGGGCAATTATGGACGTTGATCCCGGAGTCGCAAGAAGCTGAAACATTGTTGTTGTTGCATGACGAGGTTAGAAACGGCCTGATTGAACACATGCAGCCTGAAGAGTTAATTGCCGCTGCCGAACAAATGGACGCCAATGATTTGGCGTATATTTTCGATGAGTTTCCAGAACATATCAGGCAATCTATCGAAGAAAAACTGCCCGATGAAATTCTCGAGCATTTAGAAGCCAGTCTGTCATTTGAAGAAGGTACTGCGGGCCGTTTAATGAGTCAGGATGTCATTACGGTTAGAAATGATGTGACACTGGAAGTGGTGTTGCGTTATTTGCAGTTACATGAATCATTACCGGATTATACGGATGGCTTAATGGTGATTGACCGTGCTGGTTTTTATCAAGGTAAATTATGGCTTAACACGGTACTGACTCATAGTAAAGAGATGCTGGTTAAGGATGTTATGGATAGCCAGCAGCAAACGATTCTGGCAACCAATGATGAGCATGATGTCATACTTTTTTTTGAACAATCGCACCTGGTTTCTGCGGCGGTTGTGGATGAAAAAAACCGGTTGCTCGGACGGATAACGGTAGATGATGTGATGGAGATTCTGCGCACTGAATCTGATCGGACTTTGCTGGGACGGGACGGTCTGGATGAGGAAGAAGATTTATTTGCGCCGGTAATGAGCAGCGCTAAGCGTCGTACCGTATGGCTTGGCGTCAATTTGATTACGGCTTTTCTGGCAGCCTGGGTTATTGGTATGTTTACGGCGACGCTGGATAAAATTGTCGCGTTGGCGGTACTGATGCCGATTGTTGCGAGTATGGGGGGGATTGCCGGCAGTCAGACTTTAACATTGACTATTAGAGGATTGGCCCTTGATCAAATCACCAGTGGAAACCGGTTTTGGCTGGTGCGCAAAGAGGTGATGATTGGTATTTTAAATGGTTTGCTTTGGGCCGTAATTATTGCGTTACTGGCATGGGTCTGGTTCCAGGATATTGGTATCAGTTTAGTGATTGCTGCAGCAATTGTTATCAATCTCGTTGCCGCTGCTTCATCAGGTATCGCTATTCCATTGGTGCTTCAGCGAATGGAAATTGATCCGGCATTATCCGGTGCGGTCATATTAACGACAGTTACCGATGTCATCGGTTTTATGAGCTTTCTTGGCTTAGCGACCTATTTTCTATTATAACCGCGCTAAACACCCAAACGATAATTGAACGGTCAATCATGAGATTGGGTTGACTGTTCGAAGTACAAAATTTAATCATCCGGCAGTTAAAATCAGTAGAATGTGCAAACCCAATTGACGCATCAATGGCAGGCATTAATTGGGGCTATGTAAAGTTGGGTTGATATCAATCGAGGTTGGAATGGACGAAGAATCGCACATGCACGGTTTAAAGGCCAAGGGTCTTAAAAAAGGATCGGTATCCCGGTCGGCGGCCGTCACTATTGGTCTGGCAGCGACTGCCCCAGCGTATTCTATGGCTAGTGCACTGGGTTACGGTGCTGCCGGTAGCGGGTATCAGTTGCCGATCGTATTCATACTATCAGTAATCCCGATGTTTTTTGTTGCATTGTCCTATAAGCATCTGACAACTGCAGCACCTGATGCTGGTACCATTTTTACCTGGGGAACAAAAGCAATCGGTCCAAGAGTGGGGTGGATTGGCGGATGGGCGCTGTTGCTGGGCAGTATTTTAGCAGGTGTGGCCGCTACTCAAATTACCGTTATTTCCGTAGCGGTAATTCTGGACATGAGTGATATTCCACACTGGCTTCACCTCGGCGTTGCTGGTTTGTTTATTTTCAGCACGACTTTTCTGACAGCGATGGGTGCCAGAGAATCTTCCCGCGCAACGATGGTATTAACTATTGCGCAATACGGCGTTCTTATTATGCTTGCAGTAATGTTGTTTACAAAGGTTTTGCAGGGTGAGGCGGTGAGTACCGCCGAGCCATTTTCATGGCAGTGGTTTAATCCATTTGCAATACCGTCTTTTGAAGTATTTCTTAATGGTTTCATGATTGCACTGTTTGTTTTCTGGGGATTCGACGCATCGTTGGCCATGTCTGAGGAAATTGACGGAAACTCTGAGCAGGCTGGGCTAAGTGGTGTCATTGCTATGGGAATTACGATCTTTACGTATGTCATATTTTCTATTGCTGCATTAGCCTACGCCGGTATCGACAGTAATGATGCATCCAGCTTGACGCACGAAAATAATATCGATTCCAGTCTTACGACACTGGCAACAGAAGGCATTGGCGTGCATGGCGCATGGGTTGCTGCAATAGTTATTTGCATTTCGGCTTTTTCGGCGACCATGTCCACAATTATGCCTTCAGCACGAGTCGCGTTAGCAATGGCTTCGTATCGCGCTCTTCCAAAGTATTTTGCTTCAGTCAATGAAAAGACACATACGCCAAAGTTTGCGACTTGGGTGATCGGTATGATGACATTAACGATCTATGTCGTGCTAAGCCTGATCAGTGAATCTATCGTTGAGGATACGATTCTTAGCGTTAGTATAGCGGTTTGCACCTTTTATACTGTGGCGGCATCCTCTTGTGCTATATATTTCTACCGTACTGCATTCAGCCATAGGAATACGGCTTTGTCGCGAGTGATTCTTCCTGCCGTTGCTGCGATGGTACTATGTGTTGTAGCTATCTTACAGGCATGGCGTATGATAAATCCAGATTATGGTTCCAGCGGATCAATTGCAGGTATTGGTGCTGTGTTTTTTATCGGTGTAGTGACGCTGTTTTTCGGTGTATTACTGATGCTGCTTTGGAGTTTATTTGAGCCCAGATTTTTTCGTGGAGAAACACTGCCGCTTGAAAGAGCGCATATCATGCCGGATAGTGTTGACGGCATGATAGAAACTTCTGTCCGTGTCGGGAAACGGCGGTTTTGATTTGATGAATCCAGTGCAGAAAGCGGACCGGATTCAACGCAGACGCGCAATTCTGATCATACTGATTGCTTCTTTGGGTGGTTTCGCGGTTATCAGTCTGTTTGTGTACTATGAATCTGCAATACATCTCTGGGTTGTTGATCATTATGAGCAATTGCTCGGAAACTTGCTGATGGTATATTTTGTATTACAGCTGTTATTTTTACCTGTAATAGTCTTGGCTGTGTATTTGATGCGGCTTGCTAAGCGGATTATCAAGGCGGAACGAAATCCGCCGCCTGGTTACGCTACCGTGCGCGATATGTTTGTCCTGGAAGGTAGGCGCGCTGTTGTGCAGGGTAAGATTATGTGGGGAATTGCCTGGCTATTGTTGTTTTCGTCTTTAGCTCTGCCATTGTATATAGTCTATGTGTTTGATAAGTTGATTAACGTAACTTAAATTATTCGTTAATTACCTTTATTGATTAACCAGACAACTGTGGTAACGCCGTATGCCCACATTAACTCAGAAAATTCGAAGTGCATTCGGGAACGTATCCTATCCGGGCGATGAACATCTGACGTATAGTTTTGGGGAAGAAGCTGACGCGTTAAAGAATGATTTCCGTGGCAAGACTGATTGGATATCATGAATAGTCATATGCAGTGCAGGTGCGAAGAACTGTTATGAAGTGATACTCTAAGTGTGCTAATTATAAATCTGCCAGAGTAGTAATGCGGTCAGCAAGATAATGACAAAAAGCAGCAAACGGTTTTGTCGTTTTTCTTCCTTAATAAGATGTTGTACTGTTTCTTCAAATCCTTGATTACGGTTTTCGGCCAGCATGTGATGAAACAAGCGTGGAAGCTGTGGAAAGATAACCGCCCAATTCGGTATTTCTTTTTGTACGCGCCCAGTCAGGCCACGTATACCTACTTGTTCGGACATCCAGTTTTCGAGAAAAGGTTTGGCAGTTTTCCACAGATCAAGATCGGGATCAAGGTCGCGACCCAGCCCCTCTATATTGAGTAAAGTCTTTTGCAATAAAACCAGTTGCGGTTGGATTTCAACATTGAACTGACGTGAAGTCTGAAACAATTGGAACAGTACGCGCCCAAATGAAATTTCCTTAAGTGGCTTATCGAAAATCGGTTCGCATACAGCACGGATAGCTGATTCAAAATCATCAACGCGTGTATTTTTAGGGGCCCAGCCGGCTTCTACGTGCGCTTGTGCAACGCGAGCATAATCACGTCTGAAAAAAGCGAGAAAATTTTGTGCCAGATAATTTTTATCTTCATCGCTAAGTGTGCCCATAATACCGAAGTCGACTGCAATATACCGACCATCATCACCGACGAAAATATTTCCGGGGTGCATATCGGCATGAAAATAACCGTCACGGAATACCTGGGTGAAAAAAATCTCAACACCCATACGTGCAAGATGAGGAATATCTATTTGTTGCGCAATGAGTTCGTCAACATGGCTGATTGGAATACCGGAAATGCGTTCCATAACCATGACATTACTGCGGCAGTAGTCCCAGTAAACTTCCGGAACCAGTAACAACGATGAATTCATAAAATTCCGCCGTAGCTGGCTGCAGTTGGACGCCTCTCTCATTAAATCGAGTTCATCTTCAAGATGCCGGGCGAATTCTGACACAACCTGCTGGAGTTTCAGGCGTTTTCCGTCCGGCCACAATTTCTCGGCCAGCCAGGCGCCGGTATCCATCAATTCAATATCGTGGGTAATAATGCGTGCTATACCTGGACGCAGTATTTTAACGGCAACTTTTGTTCCATCATGGAGTACTGCCAGATGCACTTGTGCAACAGAAGCACTTGCCGCTGGTTTTTGATGAAATTTAAGAAAGAGGGTGTCGACATTCTGCTTGTAGGCTTTTTCCAGTATGCTCAGGGCGGCCGCCGAGGAAAAGGGCGGTACTTGGTCCTGGAGTTTTGCCAATTCATCGGCAATGTCGTGTGGTATAAGATCCCTTCGAGTTGATAACATTTGGCCAAATTTGATAAAAATCGGGCCAAGAGCCTCGAGAGCGAGACGTAAGCGTTCACCACGAGGGCGGTCAAGGTCGCGCCAGAAAGTCAGCCATTTAATCGGTTTGTTTAGAAAAACTAGCGGACCGTGGCTGGTAAAAAACTCATCCAATCCAAAACGAAATGCAATGGATAGAATTTTTAAAAGGCGAAGAATACGCATTAATGAGAGCTTGTTGTGTAAATCGCTTGAATAGCGAGATTTATCTTGAACATAATTCAATGCATCCAGTGATAGTTTGCTTAGGTAACATGCCTGATTAATGGTCCTCAGAACGCAGTATTAAAATACTCGTTCTTTGAAATTCTATTAATACGGGTTTCTAGCCGATTAACGTCGTGTTGCAGTATCTTGATATATTCTGCGGTATTGCTAATTACATACGATTTTGTAATTAATTGACGTTCTTCAAGCCAATATTCACCGAAAGAATCTGAAAGATTGCGGAACAGATCAATATGCCACTGAAACAAATTTTTGCCGGCCTGGTTAATACGGTGTGCCGGAATATCACCAAATAGTTTACTCAGCTGATGCTCAAAGTGTGGTTTAAGATGTTTTCCAATACTAATGAGTTCGGTTGCAAATGTTTTGTCTCCAGATATGTCAATACGTGCATAGACGGATTCATCTTGCAATAGCATTCCGGGTAGCAGAGCAGGAAAAACGGTTAATTGAGTATTGGCTTCAATATCTTTTTCTGCAAGATTAAGTTCTCCATTCTCAGATACCGTCAGTTTTAATTCAAATATAGGTGGTATATAAATCCGAACGGTTTTCCCTTGATACTGTTTTAACCGCCTATGGGTCCAATCTTCCTGGGACAAGATATGTTTAAGTATGTCTGCAGCACGGGAAACTAACATGTCTAAATTTTGGAAAATTATTTATCGAATAAAAGCGATACACGGCGTTATTACCGCATCGATTATGCCAAGCTACCTAGTATTTATCATCTGATGTTGGCGCTATTGTATCTCTATTTTGGAGACTAAATTGCATTTTCGTCACACACGCTGTGCGAAGACTATGCTGCAGTATAGGATCAATAGTGCGTAATGGCCACAAGAACAAATTAGGCTAGGGTGTCGCTATATTAATTGGTTTAGTAGCCTAATTGCTTAACAGGCTATGACCTGTATGTCTGGCTCAATTGATTTGAGCATATGCTCGATTCCACGTAACGTACCGGTTATAGAACTTGGACATGTTCCACATGCGCCCTGGTAGTGAATTTTTAATATATTGCCTTCCAAGCCCAGTATATGCAAATCACCGCCATCATGCTGAAGATAAGGCCGTACTTCTTCATCGAGCATAATATTAATTTTTTCAAGCCGCTTTTGATCTTCCGCGCTAAGTTGATCGATAAACTCGTTTGCGGATTCAGCAATCTCTTTGGATTGCTCACTTGCCGGTGGCGCCGCGCGAATCGGATCAGCAACCTCACGTGCCAGGTCTTGCCAGTTGGCCTCGCCATCTTGTGTGACAGTAATCCATTTATCGATATAAAAAACGTTGGTAACGTGATCAATATCAAACAGTGCAGCAGCCAGCGGATCATTTTGCGCGGCCTCGGCATTGTCATAAGAACGTGCAACGCCCCAGGTTAGAGGTTCTTTAAGGATAAACTTGAGCGCGTTCTTATTAGGTGTACCTTCGATGTCAGCAATTTTTGGCATAGTAATAGAGAAATGCTGGATATTTTTTATAATAATTCTTGATCACTTAGTATGAGGGTAAGCGAAATTAGATTCCGCTTAAGTATTTCCCGACGGGCTCTGTATTGGATCGTTATCGGCTTCTGTGGAAATACTGGTTAGTGCATTAAGGGCAGCATGTAGGGTGTGCCAAGGCAAAATAGCACACTTAACACGGGTAGGTAAATCTCTAATGCCGGAAAAAACAGTCAGGCGGCCTAACTGATGTGGGTGATTCAAATCCAGTTTTCCCATAGCCATTTGACGAAATTCTTCGATAAGCGTTTCAGCGGTGGCGCGCGTTTTACCTTTGACGGCAGTCGTCATCATAGAAGCTGAAGCTTTGCAGATGGCGCAGGATTCACCATGAAAAGCAATGTAATTGATTTGATCATTCTCAACTTGCAATGAAAGGTCAAGGTGGTCACCACATAGTGGATTGTGTCCAACTGCGTGGTGGCTGGGATGTTCAAGCGTGCCATAGTTACGTGGTTTGCGATTGTGATCGAGAATGACTTCCTGATAGAGAGATTTAGTATTATCCATTATAGAAAAACCTTTTGTACAGCTTTAATGCCTTTAATCAATGTCTCTACTTCTGACTCGTTATTATAAAAGGCAAAGGAGGCGCGTGATGTTGCGGGAACGTTAAAACGCTGCATAACGGGTTGTGCACAATGATGACCGGTTCGTATGGCAATGCCGTCATGATTCAGAATCGTCCCGATGTCATGTGGGTGAATGCCATCCAGTACAAAAGATAGTACGGCTGTTTTGTGTGCAGCTGTTCCTAAGATTTTTGCGCCTTTGATATCTAGAAAGCGCTCGGTTGCATAATCCAGAAGCTTTGATTCATATGCGGCAATCCGATCTAACCCGATCATGTTTAAATAATCAATTGCTGCACCGAAGCCGATTGCTCCAGCAATCGGGGGTGTGCCGGCCTCAAATTTATGCGGTATATCGGCGTAGGTCGTTTTTTCAAAAGTAACAGAAGTGATCATATCGCCTCCACCTTTGAACGGTTGCATGGCCTCAAGCAGCGCAGACTTACCATAGAGCATGCCAATACCGGTCGGACCGCACAGCTTATGTGCTGAAAATGTATAAAAATCACAATCTAGATCTTGTACATTAATAGCCATATGTGGTGCGGCTTGTGCTCCGTCGATCAAAACAGGGATATCCTGCTGATGCGCATAATTTATCATGCGCTTGATTGGATTGATCGTGCCGAGTGCATTGGATACGTGAATTAATCCAACAAATTTGGTTCGTTCATTGAATAGCTTTTCATAGGCATCAATGTCGAGTTCCCCGTGATCATTGACTGGGACGACACGAATAACAGCGCCTTTTTCTTTCGCTAGCATTTGCCAAGGCACAATATTTGAATGATGCTCGAGAGTAGTCAGGATGATCTCATCATCGGCTTGGATAAACTGACGCCCATAACCGTGCATGACCAGATTGATGGAATCAGTGGTGCCGCTGGTAAAAATAATTTCGCGGTCTTCGCGTGCATTAACAAATTGTTGCACTTTACGGCGCGCATCTTCATAGGCATCGGTCGCAATTTCCGAAAGATAGTGTACAGCACGATTAATATTCGCATGTTGCGCCGTTTGATAGTGGATCCATCGGTCAATAACCTGTTGCGGCATCTGACTGGATGCTGCGTTATCAAGGTACGTGAGTGGCTTGTCTCCGACTTTGATGTTCAGGATAGGAAAATCTTTTCGGATACTTTCCACATCAAAATCATCGCATGATTTAAGCGCTGTTGTAACGTTATTGTTGGCCATGATTTAGTGATGTTGCGTTTGATTCAGCACAATTTGCTCAAGTGTGTGCTTGAGCGATGCTATAGAGATGCGGTTTAAAATTTCAGCACCGAATGCATAGGTGAGAAGATTGCGTGCGGTTAATTCCGGTATACCGCGACTTTTCAGGTAAAAAATTTCTTCATTATCCAGCTGACCAACGGTGGCTCCATGTGCACATTTTACGTCGTCGGCAAAGATTTCAAGCTGTGGCTTGGCATCAATTTTTGCTTGGTTACTCAGTAGCAGGTTGCGACTCGATTGGGAAGAGTCTGTTCGTTGAGCATCAGGCCTTACGATAATTTTTCCATTGAAAACAGCATGCGCACCTTCGTCAGCAATGCATTTATGCTGCTGATGGCTGACGCAATTGGGTTGCAAGTGGTCAATGCAGGTGTGTGTGTCAGCCAGCTGATCACTTGAAATAAGCGCCAGTCCGTCAATAATGCATTCGGCCGCTTCCGCCCTGAGTCCAATGTCCAGATTGTAACGTGAAATACTTGCACCGAGTGTTACACTGACAGCTTGGTATCTGCTGGCATAGTCCAGGGAAACAGCACAATTTGCCAGATGGAAAGCGCTACTATTTTCGCGCTGGATACGAAAATGTCGAATTTGTGCATTGGCTGCCAGACTGAATTCTGCAACTGAGTTAGTGATATATGAACTATTTGCAGGCTTTTGTAATGCAATGTAATCTTCTATTACGGTTGCTTGACTGTTGGTTTGACCTACAACCAGACAACGCGGGTAATGTGTTGTTTCCGCTTGTGTCGCAATGTATAGAATATGTACTGGCTGGGTGATAACCGTATTCTGGGGGGCGATAATCACGGCGCAGTCTTTTAAGAATGCGGTGTTTAATGCTGAGAATAGGTTTTTTTGAGACTTAAAATGCTGTCCTAAATGATGTTCAATGACATCACTATGAGATGTGGCTAATTCTGCCAGATTGCCTACCACGAGTTGGTTTTTATGGTTTACATTAGAGAGCTCTGGCGTAAAAAAGCCGTCTACAAAAACCAGACGGTTGTTTGCTTCTTCAATAAAAAAAGGGCTAACATCCGCTAAAGCGGGTGAATTACCGGGTTGAGCTGGTTTAAATGTCAGTGTTGATAACGGTGAGATGTCCGTAAATCGCCATTCTTCATCTCTTGTCGTTGGCCATTTGAACTGCCCGGCTTGATCAATCGCTTGAGTGCGCAATTGCTTCAGCCAGGGAAAATTATTTTCCGGCAGTAGATCTTTTGGAAAGTCTCCAGGATTCTGTGTAGATAGCGTCTGTAACAGACTGGAGAGATAATCGATATTTGCCAATGCGTTCATGCAGTTGCTCCCGCATTGTTTTGCAGATTATCATGCAGCCAATCATATCCGTGTTTTTCCAGTTCAAGTGCTAATTCTTTTCCACCCGTTTTGATAATGCGGCCACTTTCCATTACATGCACGTAATCCGGAACGATATGATCAAGTAAACGTTGATAGTGAGTGATCAATATCATGGCGTTATGTTCATTACTGAGATGATTAACACCCTTAGCGACAATTTTAAGCGCATCGATATCGAGACCTGAATCGGTTTCGTCAAGGACGCCAAGCTTGGGTTCAAGCAATGCCATTTGCAGAATTTCGTTACGTTTCTTTTCCCCGCCAGAAAATCCTTCGTTAACACTGCGATCGAGAAAATCAGGATTCATCTCCAGCAATTTCATTTTTTCTCTCACAAAATCATCAAATTCCAGCGGATCAAGCTCATCATTACCGCGTTTTGATTGTATTGTGTTGTACGCTAAACGAAGAAACTGACTGTTGGCTACACCTGGAATTTCAATCGGATATTGAAACGCTAAAAATACACCGGCTTGGGCACGTTCTTCCGAATCAAGTGCCAGCAGGTCTTGCTGGTCGAACTGAATGCTGCCCTGCGTGATTTCATAGTCCGGATGTCCGGCCAATACTTTGGCCAGTGTACTTTTCCCGGAACCATTTAATCCCATAATGGCATGTATTTCACCACTCTTGACAGTTAGGTTGATGCCTTTAAGTATTTCAGTGTTTTGGGTATTAGCATGCAAATTTTGTACATTAAGAATTGTTTGACTGTTTTGAGAAATCATCCGACGCTACCTTCAAGTTTAAAACTAAGTAATTTTGTGGCTTCTACTGCAAACTCCATGGGTAATTGTTGAAAAACTTCTTTGCAGAAGCCATTTACAATCATGGAAACGGCTTCTTCCGCATCAATACCGCGTTGTGCAAAGTAAAATAATTGATCTTCACCAATTTTTGACGTTGAAGCTTCGTGCTCCACTTTTGCAGTGTTGTTATTGACTTGTATATATGGAAAAGTATGTGCACCGCACTTATCTCCAACCAGCATAGAATCACACTGAGAGAAGTTACGCGCATTCTGGGCGCCCGGCGCGACACGCACAAGCCCGCGATAACTGCTATTGGATTTTCCGGCAGAAATACCTTTACTGATAATTGTACTGCGGGTGTTTTTTCCAAGATGGATCATTTTGGTTCCGGTGTCGGCTTGTTGCAGATTATTGGTCAGCGCCACCGAATAAAATTCTCCAACCGAATTGTCTCCTCGCAAAATGCATGATGGATATTTCCATGTGATTGCCGAACCGGTCTCGACTTGTGTCCACGAAATTCTGGAATTAACACCTTTGGCAAGGCCTCGCTTGGTGACAAAGTTGAATATACCACCTACGCCGTTTTCATCTCCGGCATACCAGTTCTGGACAGTTGAATATTTAATGTCAGCGTTGTCTAGTGCAACTAATTCGACAACAGCAGCATGCAGTTGATTGGTGTCAAATTGTGGTGCCGTGCAACCCTCCAAATACGAAACTGACGCACCTTCCTCGGCGATAACTAGCGTGCGTTCAAATTGCCCGGATCCTTCCGTATTAATACGAAAATAAGTGGACAAATCCATCGGACATTTAACGCCTTTCGGAATGAAGCAAAATGAGCCGTCGGTAAATACTGCGGAATTAAGCGCAGCAAAAAAATTATCCCCAACGGGTACAACTGTGCCGAGGTATTGTTTGACTAACTCGGGATATTCTTGTAAGGCTTCTGAAATAGAGCAAAAGATAATCCCGACTTCTGAAAGTTTTTCTTTGTAGGTTGTTGCAACAGAAACGCTATCGAATACGACATCAACGGCAACGCCTGCAAGAGCGGCTCTTTCATGCATAGGTACACCGAGTTTTTCGAAGGTGCGGAGTAGCTCGGGGTCAACTTCATCCATGCTGGCCAACTTTTCTTTTGGCTTAGGAGCTGCATAATAGCTGATTTCCTGAAAATCAATTTTGGGATAGTGGACGTTCTGCCAGTCAGGTTCTGACATTGTGAGCCATTTCCGGTATGCATTCAGACGAAAGTCTAAGAGCCACTCGGGCTCGTTTTTTTTGGATGATATTAAACGAATCGTATCCTCATTGAGTCCTTTGGGGGCAATTTCCGATTCTATATCTGTTACGAAGCCGTGTTTATAGGGTTGATTAACCAAATTTTGCAATGCAGCACTCATTGAAATAATTCCCTTTATTGATTAGTTTTGGTTATCTGATACTTTTTATAATTCTCTTTGTGAGAACAGTGTCGTCTTAATCACTCGATTAAATGATTGTTTGATTATTATAATAATTATTCTTCAGTTGATTCTTTCAAATTAAAACTTTCACCACAACCACAGGTGTTGTCAATATTCGGGTTACTCAGCTTGTAAAAACTGTTGAGTCCTTCTTGAATAAAATCAATCTGAGATCCTTTAAGAAATGGAAAGTCTTTTTCATTCACCACAACACCAGTGTCTTGAGATGTAAACAGTCGGTCATTTTCACAGATTTCATCGGCCAAATCGTAAGTGTATGAGAAACCTGAACAACCGGATTTTTTTATACCAATACGCAGTGCAACGCCGCGACCACGTTTAGTAATCTGGTGTTGGATATGTTTTGCTGCATTTTTAGTTAATGTAAGTGTCATACAATATCGTTGCTATATATTTCCTGTAATCAGATTTTTGCAGATCATAGATTGGTGAAACAATGTTTTTATTTATGGTAGGCCGCTAATTCTATTATTTTGAATTAAATGCATAATTTCTGTTTATATAATTAAGACTAGCTTAGGATCAAAATGTTCTAGAATTTATTATTCAGGATTGTTTTGCTCACTAACTAACGTACCGTTGTTACTATTTTTTACAACAATATGGCTTAGGCTGCTGTGGAGCTGCGCATATCGAGAATTGGAACAATACCCTGTTCTTCAGGAATATTTTTCTGATTCTCAACAAGCTCTTTGAGAGTAACAGCGCCAAGATACTCAAAAATCAAGTCATTGAGTTTAGCCCATAAATCGTGCGTCATACATTTACTATCATTATGACAATTTTCTTTCCCGCCACACTGCGTGGCATCTATAGGTTCGTCGACGGCTAGTATAATGTCTGCAACCGAAACTTGTTCGAGGCTTTTAGCAAGACAATAGCCTCCACCGGGGCCGCGAACACTGTCGACAAGTTCTGATTGTCTTAATTTAGCAAATAACTGTTCAAGATATGACAGCGAGATTTTTTGGCGCTGACTAATATCAGCTAATGTTACCGGATTGTTGCTTTGCTGCATGGCAAGGTCTAAAAGTGCTGTTACAGCAAATCTTCCTTTTGTAGTTAGTCTCATATCTATTTTCTCCCTGGTGATTTTGGATAAAGATGAGAAGTAAAGTATTGGTCAAGATCAGGAGTACTTGATCTTTTTTGTCAACTATACAATTCCTGATTGAATTAGTCAACTATATTTCTGGAAATAGCTTGTTGGAGTATTTTGCTGAAAAACTGGACTCAACAAAGTTCACAGGAAGCATGAAATTCCAGCTTAAGAACTTATTATTTATAGCTTTTTAACATGAAGAGTGTGGTACGTAAGGTGGATTCATTTTGCTTTCTGGTATTTTTGCTTGATTGCCAAAAATATATTCAACTACAAACGACTGAGCGAATGAGAGATTGTTACTGGATGAGGGTATGAACTAGTCTGATTCGCCCCACCGGGGAGTGAGCTGGTGCTGGATTGACAGATGATCCAGTATGCGTGCTACAACAAAATCGACAATATCTTGTACTGTTTGTGGGCGATGATAGAAGCCTGGAGTTGCAGGTAATATTGTCGCACCACATTGAGATAGCCTAAGCATGTTTTCCAAATGGATTGAGGTGACCGGAGTTTCGCGCGGAACCATTATAAGTTGTCGCTTTTCTTTCAACATGACGTCAGCGGCGCGCTCAATCAAATTATGACTCAAACCGGCTGCAATCGCTGCGAGTGTACCCATTGTACATGGGCAGATAACCATGGCATCCGCCGGATTCGTACCAGATGCGATAGGAGAAAACCAGGCTTCTCGCCCAAATACTTGTAGCTGTCCCGTTGTTGATTGAAACATTTGTGTGAAAATTTTTTCAGCTTCCTTTGGATGGGATGGGAGCACGATATCCATTTCCTGCTGAGCAACAATTTGCGCGGCTTTCGAATAAACAAGATAAATATGATGTCCACTTTGCAGCAGCTTTTCTAGCAATCGCATGCCATATTGCATGCCGGATGCGCCAGTAAATGCCAGTGTAATAGTGTGCGGTTGATGCATTTTGGCCTTCACTTATTAACTTAATTGATTGTCACAATAAATTTAGCGTGGAAATATCTTTTTATTTAGCAATTTATCAAGTAAAAAAGAATACTAGCTTTGAGAAATTATTGATTAATGCTATTGCTCATCATAATTGTCAGGCAGGTTGCCCATTTCTTGTTCATGACGTTCGATAAAATCTTTAGTACTGTCTATGCCTCTTAGCTGTAGAACGTAATTGCGTACAGCTGCCTCGACCAATACTGCAAGATTGCGGCCAGCAGCCACTGGAATAATAACTTTTGGTATATCCACATTCATGATTGTCTCATTCAGATTGCTGATTGGAAGCCTTTCAAGTTGAGATGGATCAGTGTTTGCTGTATTTTGCAAATGAACAATCAGTTTCATGTTTTTATTGCGTCGTACTGCTGTTTCCCCAAAAATAGTGCGTATGTTGAGCATACCGAGACCGCGAACTTCTAAATAATCGCGTAATACAGGCGGACATCTTCCCTCGAGTGTTTCAGGTGCGGTTCTGCGTAGTTCAACAACATCGTCCGCTACCAGGCCGTGCCCCCTACTGATTAACTCAAGTGCAAGTTCGCTTTTCCCAACCCCGCTCTCTCCGGTGATCATTACACCCATACCAAGCACATCAAGGAGAACACCATGTAAGCAGGAAGAGGGAGCGAGTACGCGTCCGAGGTATGTGCGAAGCGACCAGAGAACCTCAACACTTGGGAAAGGCGAGCTCAATAACGGGGTCTGGGTTGCATCTGCAATTTGACGTATAGATTCGGGTGCATTGACATTATCTGTGATAATGATACAAGCAAGCTCGCTTTGCTTGAGCAAAATAAGTTGCTTATTGAGATTGTGTGCATCCAAATTGAGGATGTAGTCGATTTCATTACTACTGATAACTTGTATCCAGTTTGGATGAATGAAATTAAGATGGCCAATAATGCCTTGATTAGATTGAGCGATCTTATCATCACTGAGGACCTTGCTGCCAAAATTTTGACCGGCTACCCATGCCAAATTTAGTTTGTCTCGCTTATTTTCATAGAGCTCTGAAATACTAATTTGAGACATGCGGTTTCCATTCTGAAATCAGCTGGCTAATTTCCGCGACATTCTTGCTTAGCAAAATCTTTTCACGAAAATGTTTATCACTAAGCATCTGTGCTAATTCACTTAGAATTTGTAGATGCTTATCGGTGGCGTTATCGGGAACCAAAAGGATGCAGGCTATATTTACCGGTTGTCCGTCCGGAGCATCAAACGGAATAGCTTCCTTCATAGTTACTAGGGCCGCAACAGCCTTGTGAAGGCCTTTAATCCGACCATGTGGAATAGCTACGCCTTGCCCCAATCCTGTGGAACCAAGCTTCTCTCTTGCAAATAAGCTGTCAAAAACTTTGTTGCGTGCAATCTGGACAGTATTTTCAAATAAAATGCCTGCTTGTTCAAAGACGCGTTTCTTACTGGTTACATCCAGATCGACTTTAATGTTAGATTCAGGTAAAAGTTTTGAAATTAAATTCATGAATATATAAAAGTATA
Organism: Gammaproteobacteria bacterium; assembly: GCA_030431985.1. GTDB lineage: Bacteria > Pseudomonadota > Gammaproteobacteria > Burkholderiales > Nitrosomonadaceae > Nitrosomonas. The sequence goes on along the minus strand of JAUIIB010000009.1, from coordinate 56,189 downwards.
TCAAATCTGCAATTATCTAGAATCTTGATATAAATTAATCAAGTTCTTGGTCTTTCAATGCGTGGTGATTTCTTTTTTCTAGGTTTTTTTCTTTGTGCTTAAGGACCTGCCGGTCTAGCTTGTCAACTAGACTGTCGATTGATGCATACATATCCTTACCATCCGCTTCAACAAAAATATCCTTGCCGCGAATATGTAAATTGGCTTCTGCTTTTTGTTTATGTTTTTCAACAGACAGAATGACGCTGACATCAATCACATGATCAAAATGACGTGTGATTTTGCTTATTTTTGTATTCACATAGTCACGCATTGCCGGGGTCACTTCTACATGGTTACCTGTAAGTTTTAGATTCATATTGTCTCCTTTGAAAAATTAAAATGTCTTACGAAGATTTGCGGGAGGAATTTGCATTGATTCTCGATATTTTGCAATTGTTCTGCGTGCAACAACAATACCCTGTTCTTCCAGAATACCCGCAATCTTGTTATCACTCAGTGGTTTTTTTGAGTTTTCTTTTTGTATGAGTTGTTTTATTAGTGCCCGTATAGCGGTTGCTGAGCAGGCTCCGCCGGTATCAGTGGCAACATGGCTACCAAAAAAATATTTAAGCTCAAAGATACCACGTGGTGTATGCATGAATTTTTGGGTAGTGACACGAGAAACTGTTGATTCGTGAAGTTCCACAGCTTCTGCAATTTCTTTTAATACGAGTGGTTTCATGGCAATTTCGCCATGTTCAAAAAATTGTTGTTGTCGTTCAACAATGGCGTTAGACACTTTGAGAATAGTGCTAGATCGTTGTTGTAGATTTTTAATTAACCATTTTGCTTCATTCAATTGGCTGGATAATCCCGAAGATGGTTCATTTCGCTTTTGTTTTAGGATATTGGCATAGAGGTGATTGATGCTGAGACGAGGAAGGGCGTCCAGATTGAGTTGGGATATCCAGGTGCCATTTACTTTTTTTACGATAATATCTGGGATAATGTAGCGTGCACACGACAAGCTATAATCTGAACCGGGTTTCGGATTCAGGTTCATAATCAACTTTTGGATCGCGCGTAAACTATGATCATCGCATTTAAGGTGCTTTTTGATTAAGGCGTAGTCATGTGATGCCAGAGTGTCGAGATATTCCGTTACTATCCGAATAGCTTGCTTTCGATAAGGTGTTTCTTCCGGTAGGTTTTTTAATTGTAGCAAAAGACACTCTTGCAAATTTCTTGCACCAACTCCTGGCGGGTCTAGATGCTGAAGATAAGCAAGTGCCTGATCTAGGTCGTCTATTTTAATGCCAAGCTCGACGGGCAATATCGTTACTAACTCGTCTAAATCTTGTATTAAATAGCCATCTTCATCCAAGCTGTCGATTAAAAGGCTGACAATCTTTTTTTGTTTTTCTGACGCTTGGCTTAGTGAAATTTGCTGGTTCAAGTAGTTTCTGAGACTTGGTGGTTCAGCAGCAATTTGCGGCGTTTCATAGTCATCATTTTGTGTAGTGTACGAGACATTAGAATTTTCAAGCCATTCCATGTCATTATCATGATCTGCTTGTGATGTAATCTTTTCGTCATCAGTGTCAGATTGCGTGTCATGATTTGGTGTCTGATCGTCATAAGATTTTGAACTTAAATTCTCATTCAATTCCAACAGCGGGTTTTCTTGGATAAGGCGCTCTATCTCCTGATTTAACTCAACTGTAGATAATTGAAGTAGCCGTATTGATTGTTGTAGTTGCGGCGTAAGGTTAAGTTGTTGTGATAGTTTTAACTGGAGAGTAGGTTTCATAATTTCAAGGAACAAAGATTGTATGCGGGACAGAATTAAAGAAGTAAGCTATTTGCTTATTACAACTGAAAATGTTCCCCTAAATAAACCTTCCTGACATGCTTATTATAAATGATTTCATCTGGCATGCCTTGTGCTAATACTTTTCCATCATTGATGATATAAGCACGGTCACAAATACCTAATGTTTCACGAACATTGTGATCGGTAATCAAAATTCCTATGCCGCGTTCCTTCAGGAATTTAATGACTTTCTGAATATCCATAACAGCAATAGGGTCAACTCCAGCAAAAGGTTCGTCGAGTAGGATAAACTGTGGATTAGAAGCAAGTGCACGAGCGATTTCAACGCGCCGCCGTTCGCCACCGGACAAGCTGACTGCCATGTTGTTTCGTATATGGCTGATATGGAGGTCATGTAGCAATTCATCGAGTTTGTGCTCCAATTGCTCTTCTTTCAGGTGATTTAACTCCAAAATAGCAAGAATATTTTCTTCGACGGAAAGTCGTCTGAAAATAGATGCTTCCTGGGGTAAATAGCTTAAACCCAAACGTGCTCTTTCATGCATAGGAAGTTGGCTTAAGTTGCGATCATCGAGATAGATATCGCCATGATCAAGTGGTACTAATCCAACTACCATGTAAAAACATGTAGTTTTTCCAGCGCCATTTGGACCCAGTAAACCAATTACTTCGCCGCTATTGAGTGAAAACGATACATCATGAACCACGGTGCGTGATTTATAACGTTTTTTTAAATTTTCAGCTTTTAGTATGCTCATAAGTAGTATGTATAAGACTACTCCCCAGCAGGGCCGGAATTGGATTCCGAAGATTGGTTTTTGGGTTGAATAATAATACGTACACGGCTATCTGCATCTTTTACTGTATTACGTTCATTTCTGCCATTTACCTGAAAAAACTCAGTATTCATGTTGTAAGAAATATAATCGCCATTAACTTCGTCTTCTCCGCGTTTCAGACGCGCATTCTTGAACAATTCAATTTTGTCCTGTTTGCTATCATATTCGACACGTCTGCTCCAACCTTCAATATATTCATCGATGCCGTCTCGTTTCTGGCGAAATTTAACCAGATTGCCAATCGCTGTTGCATAGCGGAATCCGTTTATGTCTTCTTTCAAAATCATTTTGTCAGCGTTGATCCGCATCGTACCTTGCGTCAAAATGACATTTCCAGTAAAAACACTGACGCGTGTAGAATCTCTACGGTTAATATCTTCAACGGTAGCGCGATCAGCTTCGAGATGTATTGGTTTGTTTCGATCAGCACGTTCAGCTACAGCTTCGAATGAGGAAAAGAAAAGCAAGAAGTAAAGAGTAAGGTAAAGTTTCATACTGTAATTTATCGGTCTACCACATGTACATGAGACAGTAGCTCAATAACGCCTGTTTGATTATTAAGCTGCATACCGGTAGCAGTGACTGTTGTATTGAGTTTTGAAATAACGATGGGCCGATCAGTTTTCGCGCGCTCTTGGTCAGGAATTAGATGGAGCAAGCTTGTTTCCAAAGTGATTTTCCCATGGTCCTCATCTTCTCCGCGTACCACGGTGACATGATCAGTAAGAAAGATATCTTTACCATTATTATGAATTTCCGCATGATTTGCGGTAACGCGGAAAGGAGGGGTGTCTGGCTTTAAATGCTGAAAACGAATACGCTTGAGATGGGTGAGGTCTTGATCAAGATAATGGAGTAGCGTATTGGCGTAAAAGATTTGTTGTGTAGTTTTACTGTGTTCAACACGTAAACCTGAAATGTTTTCAATAACATAATCCGGCTGGTATGGAAGGTCCAAATCAACCGATTGTGGCAATGGTTTAGTAACATGATCGAGCAATAGCGTTAAAACTGCTAGGCCGATTACAACAGTAAAGAAAAAACTAAAATAATGACGTCGAAACATGAATGAAAATATCAACTCAGACTGATTTATTATTATAAAGTTTCTGCGGGTGATGGTTAAAATCCGAGTGAATGATGCAGATTTGAATACTATTATTTACAACGAGTTAAATATACTCAAATCGAAACCATTTGATGCAAATTATATCAGAACTTACCAGCATAATTGTATGTCATTAAAGCACATGATAATTTTGATGGTCGTCGTTGATTAATGATTTGGGTCTGAGTCTTGAGAACAAAATAGATGACGTTACAGTATGAGTATGGTATGACATTTTTGAAGTTGAAATTTTTTTACTATGTTAAGGTAGTGCGTCTTTATCAAATTAAAACAGGCTGAAGAAAGAAAAAACAATGCAAACAGAGGCGATTGATTTTGAGAGTTTTGATCAAGTACAAGATGATGAATGTGCGCAACGTATTGAAGTAGCAAAACGTGCCCTAGACAAAAATGTTGTACTTTTGTCGCATCATTACCAACGTGCTGATGTTTACAGGCATGCTGACTTGACTGGAGATTCATTGAAATTAGCTTATCAGGCGGCGCAAACGAGTGCGGATTACTTGGTTTTTTGTGGTGTGCATTTTATGGCAGAAGTCGCTGACATTTTATCCGATAGTGAACAAACAGTTATTTTGCCGGATATGGCTGCCGGTTGCTCTATGGCTGACATGGCTAATCTGGCTAAAGTTGAACGTGCCTGGCGTGAGCTTGCTGAAGTTTTATCGCCTGACGAATCAGTGACACCAGTAACCTATATTAATTCCGCTGCTGATTTAAAGGCTTTTTGTGGAGAGCATGGCGGTATAGTTTGTACCTCGAGCAATGCGGGGAAGATTCTTGAGTGGTCTTTTCAGCAGCGTGAGAAGGTTTTGTTTTTTCCTGATCAACATTTGGGGCGTTGGAGTGGTTATCAGCTCGGTATTGCTCTTGAGGATATGGTGGTATGGGATTTTGATGAGCCTATGGGAGGGTTGACAAGGGAGCAAATAAAGCGTGCTAAAATTTTGTTGTGGAAAGGTCATTGCTCGGTTCATCAAATGTTTCAACCTCAACATATTCTTCGCTTCCGCAATCAGTATCCCGACGGCATAGTAATTTCTCATCCGGAATGCAGTTTTGAAGTTTGTCATGCATCAGATTACGTTGGGTCAACTGAATATATTATAAAAACTATTGCAGCAGCTGATGAAGGTACGCGCTGGTTAGTCGGTACAGAACTCAATCTGGTAAGCAGAATTGCTGAAGAATTCAAATCACAAAATAAAATTGTAAAATTTATGTCTCCTCTGGTTTGCATGTGTTCAACTATGGCGCGAATTGATCCACCACATTTGACGTGGGCACTTGAGAATTTGGCAAACGGTGTGGTCGTAAATCGTATCCAAGTTCCTCAAGATGTTGCAGATCTGGCTAAATTGTCGCTTGATCGAATGCTTGAGGTTTCATAGCTACAGTCTGATGGTCAGTGCATTGACACTCGATTCTGGAATGTGACAACGAGTAATGCCACGTATAAAACAATCTATGCTTTGATTCGCTATCAGTGATTATCATCTGAATACTTGGCTGGTTGCTTGGATGAGAAGTGGTTGTTCTTTTTAATAATACCATTACAAGCTTGTGTATTTGACATTCTGATTAAGTTTTCTAACCACTCGCCGTTAAGCAGGTAAATGAGTATACGTTGAGTTAATCTGATTTTCTCAGCAATGTGTGCTTTGTTTATTTGAAACCGAGTCTAAATGGAGTACAGGATGCCAGATAAAAATTTAAAATTTTTGGTAGTGGATGATTTCTCGACAATGCGCAGAATTGTGCGTAATCTATTGAAAGAACTGGGTTTTATCAATGTTGATGAAGCTGAAGATGGTGTGGTTGCGCTTCGTAAACTCCAAGATGGTGATTATGATTTCGTGGTGTCTGATTGGAATATGCCGAACATGGATGGACTCACCATGCTGCAAACAGTACGGGCGGATAACAGGTTGCAAAAAATACCAGTATTAATGGTGACAGCAGAAGCTAAGAAGGAAAACATCATCGCGGCGGCGCAGGCTGGGGCAAGTGGCTACATTGTTAAGCCTTTTACCGCTGCTGTGCTTGATGAAAAGTTAAACAAAATTTTTCAGAATATGGAAAGCAAAGCATCAGCCTGAGATCTATTTATTATTGGAGCTAGAACATGCCAGTAGGTCTGAATACGACCATCGGCTATCAATCTAGAAGGGGATCAATATGCAATCCTTGCAAGGCCAGACTAATACTGCAGATACAGCTAATGATACTATGCCAGATGTATCTGAACATCAAACTGATTCAAACTCGGTGGTTGTACGAGAAATCAATGATCAAGAAGAAGGTATGATCAAATCTGATTCGGAAAATAATTGTAATCTGCTTGATCAAAATATTCTTGACCAAGTTGGTCACCTAACACGCAGCTTACATAACAGTCTACGTGAACTCGGTTATGATAAACAGCTTGAATCGTTAATTTCTGAAGTTCCTGAAGCGCAGAATAAGCTGGCATATGTCGCAACTAAAACCGAGCAAGCAGCAGAACGAGCATTAAATGCAACTGAAATTGCTATGCCTATTCAGGAGAAATTGTCTGCGGAAGCTTCACAACTCACTGAAAAATGGAAAGTTGCATTTGAGGAACAAAGTGTACAAGTAGATACCGAGAAATTTAGGTTGTTGTTGGTGGAGACACTGACTTATATTGATAATGTACCTGAACAGACGAGTGCAACAAATGCACAATTAATAGAAATAATGATGGCGCAAGATTTCCAGGATTTAACGGGACAGGTGATCAAGAAAGTTACATCTATGGTACAGAGGCTTGAAAACGATCTCGTGCAAATCTTGCTTGCCAATGCTCCTTCTTCAACCAAACAGAAATCGGCTGATAGCGGACTTATGAATGGTCCCGTTACCAACCCGGAGAAAGCCCCGGATACTGTCAGTAGTCAGGATCAAGTTGATGATCTGTTGGCTAGTTTGGGATTTTAATGTAATTATGTAGCACTAATTGGCCACTAATGTCATTTACAGATGATGACATCATATTGCTCTTGGGTATAGGTTTCTTCCACTTGAAGGCTAATAGGCTTGGCAATAAAATCTCCGAGTTGTGCCAGACTTTGCGATTCTTCGTCTAGAAATAAATCAATGACCTGTTGAGATGCAAGAATACGAAATTCATTAGCATTAAATTGACGTGATTCGCGTAATAGTTCGCGTAGAATTTCGTAGCAGATAGTTTGTGCTGTCCTGATTTCACCTCTTCCTCCACAAGTTGGGCAGGGTTCACACAAAATATGAGAAAGACTCTCCCGCATGCGTTTGCGTGTCATCTCAACTAGTCCAAGCGCGCTAAAGTCACTGACCGTAATGCGAGATCGATCTTTAGATAACGCTTTTTTAAACTCGGTTAATACTGAGGACCTGTGTTCAGTGGAGTCCATATCGATAAAATCAATGACAATAATTCCACCAATATTTCGTAAACGTAATTGTCTGGCAATTGCGTGAGCGGCTTCAAGATTGGTTTTAAAAATTGTATCGTCAAAATTGCGTACACCGATAAATCCGCCCGTATTGACATCCATTGTGGTCAATGCTTCTGTTTGATCTATAATAAGATATCCACCAGATTTTAAGTTGACACGTTTACCCAGTGACTTCTGGATCTCATCTTCTGCACCGTAGAGGTCGAATAAGGGGCGTTCACCAGAGTATAAGGTGATGCGGTCAGATATATTTGGAATGTAATTACATGCAAACTCTATCAAGCGCTGATAGTTTTCTCGCGAATCAATTTGTATGCGAGTTGTCTTGTCATTAACAAAATCTCTTAAAATTCTGTGGCTTAAATCCAAGTCCTGATATAGTAGTATGGGGGATACGGCTTTTGAAGCTGTTTCCTGTATGTTTAGCCAAAGTTTGTGTAAATATTCGATGTCTGCACGTAAATCATCTTCGCTGGCTGCCTCCGCCATTGTCCTAATAATATAACCGCCTGATTCTTCGCTAGGCAGTGCATGTATTAGTTTCTGGCGTAGCGCTTCTCTTTCTTCGTCATCATCGATTCGTTGCGAAATGCCAATATGCGATTCTTGGGGAAGATAAACCAGCATCCTTCCAGCCAAACTAATTTGAGTGGATAGACGCGCACCTTTCATGCCAATTGCATCTTTAATAACCTGTACAAGGATGTTATTACCTTCGAAAAGTAGTTTCTCTATTGGTTTGACTAATCTATTGTTGTGATTGGATTCCCATATGTCTGCTATATGGAGGAAAGCGGCGCGTTCGAGGCCAATATCGATAAATGCGGATTGCATACCGGGTAGGACGCGACTTACTCGACCATTATAAATATTACCGACAATACCGCAGTGGCTAGCACGTTCAATATGCAGTTCTTGTGTAACGCCCTGCTCTTGTATAGCGACACGGGTTTCTTGCGGGGTAATATTTATAAGAATTTCATTGTCCATTGATACGTTTGTCTAATAATTTGTAGTATCTTTTTCGAGGATAAATTACAAAATAGTTGATCTTTATTTAAAGATTCTTATACCTGTTTCTTCTAACAGCTGTGACGTTTCGAATAATGGAAGTCCCATGACGCCACTATAGCTACCGTGGATTTCGACAATAAAAGTTGCTGCTAAGCCCTGAATCGCGTAAGCGCCAGCTTTATCATATACTTTATCAAAATTAATACAGTGACGGATTTCTTGAGGTGTAACGTCTCGGAAACGAACGGTAGTTGTCGATAATCTAATTTGAATTTCATTCTTAAATACAACACCAACTGCTGTTAGAACCTGATGCGAACGTCCAGATAGAGATGAAAGAATTTCTTCAGCATGTGCCTGATTTTTAGGTTTTCCAAGAATACAGCTATCCTGAGAGACTATAGTGTCTGCAACGAGAACAGGTAATAGAGGCAATTGTCGTTGTGTCAAACGTAACCAACCCGCCTCGGCTTTTACTTTGGTGATGCGGTAGACATACTCATCTGGAGATTCACCCTGCATAGGTGTCTCATCAATATCGTATGGTCGGCTTAGTGTTTCACGCATTAACAGTATTTTGTACTTGACGCCGATTTGCTTCAATAATTCCCGCCTTCTTAGGCTTCGCGATGCTAGGTAGATTTGGTTTTCGGGGAAAGCCATAACTTAAGTCATCTCAAAAAAATTGATATTTTAGATGCTAACATTATATGCGATGATAAGGATGATTCTCGATCAATGATTGAGCGCGATACAATTGTTCAGCCAGCATCACCCGAACAAGCCCATGAGGAAATGTAAGTTTCGAGAGCGACCAAATACATTGTGCAGAAGATTTGATTTCGTCGTGCAAGCCATCTGGACCGCCAATAATAAACGCCGTGTCTTTACCTTCTTGCAGCCAGCGCTCAATTGTGGAGGCCAGTTGTTTAGTCGTCCAGTGTTCGCCATTTTCATCCAGTATAATAAGACGGGAGCCTGTGGGTATTACGGCCTTAATACGCTTGTATTCGGCTAATAAGATTTGCTCTTTATTTTTACCATTATTTCTTTTTTCGGGTTTAATTTCGGACAAATGGATAGTGATTTCCTGGCAAAGACGCTTTGCATATTCAGAAAAAGCAAGATTAATCCAACTAGGCATTTTGTTGCCCACAGCTAAAATATGAAGTTTCATGTTTATAGTTGTTAAGTTATTTGGCCGGTTACCTTATTAGGGATTGAATGTCATTCTTTTGCTGTACGAGTGTGAAAGAACCGGAAAATTGAATTGTGCAGGATGTTAGTAGTGCGTAGCTTATGCCAGTATTACCGTTTGGAGAAGCGGTGGGTTGTACATATTAAACGTAAAGACCGCGGCTCTTTAAAAGCGTAGGATGTGTTTTTTCTACCTTTTTATTGTATTAGGTTGCTGCATGGTCTATGCGCTATCGGAGAAAAATGTATGTATTCGATTGCGACCTGAACCTTTAGCTTTGTAACAAGCAGCATCAGCTCTGCTGATCAAATCAGTTAATTCTTGCACATTTTTGTCAATGTTTGCCATACCGATGCTAATACCTATCTGGAATGTTTTATCTTTCCAGATGAATCTAAACCCTTGCACAGCAACGTGAATAAACTCTACGATATGCTTGGCATCCTCCAAAGCGCAATTCTCGATCAGTAGCCCGAACTCGTCTCCTCCCATTCGACATAATGTATCACTTTTTCTTACATTATTTTTTAATACTTGGCAGAGCTGGCGCAATAATTCATCGCCTGCGACATGGCCGCAAGTGTCATTAATTACCTTAAACTGATCGAGATCCATGTAACATAAGACATGTTCCTGGTTTTCGTGTTTTGCCGATAACAGCAATCTTTCCGCCTGACGTTCGAATTCATATCGGTTAGCCAGCCCTGTTAAGGAATCGAACAATGCCATTCTTTCGAGTTGCGCAGTCTTGTTTTCGACAAGTTTGGTTAACAACCTGGGTTGCTTCATGAGTGTGAACAAAGAAATGGAACAAGTCAAAGCGAGTACCAGAGCAATGAAGATGCCGAAGTAGTATAGCGGTGTCTGACTGGATAATGTTTTGTCCCTGAGTTGTAAGAGCCACTCGCCGTTGGGGACGTTGATTTTGAATTGTGATGAAACAAGCCCTGTCAATGATTGATGACCGTAAATAACCTCGGTTTTTCCAGTGTCAGGATGTATTCTTGCCAATCGGTACTCGAATTTGTTGTTTTCCTGAATACCGGCAGTTCTCAGCAACTCATTCAGATATATTAATACGGTGGAAAAACCCCAGAAAGAGTTTGAATTATTTTCGGTTTTTAAGAAAATGGGATAACGACCAACGACAGCAATGCCGCCTTCGATCAGCTGGAATGGTCCTGCCAATGTTAGCTGCTTAGAATCTATGGCGAGTTTGGCTTCTTTTTTTCGTGCATCATTTTGAATAATATTATGCCCGATGGCTTTTTCATGGCCTTTCAACGGGTAAATCTTTTCTATGATGCCATTGGGCGACAGCTCCAGACTGGATATTCCTCCGATTGATTTGTAAAGATCTTCTGCGTAAGTATCAAACTGATCTAATCGGCCGTGCTGGTGTTTAACGATGCTGCCTAAAATATAGGCAGCCGATAAAGTTTTTTTGAGATGACGCTCAAAGTACAGTGATTGCATCAATCCGATTTTATTCAAACCAACGAGATGTTGATCATGCCACATTTTATTGTAATACTGTATTAAGTGGGCGCAACACCAGAAAATAATACAAAAGATTATGATTGGAACAATGATGTAGCCATTGTTACTGATTTTTCTTAGCATCTGATTTGAAAATAATGCTTAAATTTACCATTGAGCGCGGGTATAAAAACCCCAGGAACTGGTTAATATCATACAAGTAAAGTATCTGGCCAACAATGCCGGGGCGTCATTTTTCACAATGTTAACTAGTAGGACACTACGATATAAATTTCACAGAGTTAGTTAGTTTCACCAGGATTTATGTGATGCGCACAATAATTAAAATCAGTTATTTCACTCTTACTCATGTTTGATTTAAAGTCAGTTTTTGCGTCAGATGGTCAGTTATCCAGATATATATCGGGTTATCGGGTGCGTTCGCAGCAGTTGGAAATGGCGGAGTTAATTGCGGAAACTATTGAGAATAATCGTGTTGTCGTAGCTGAGGCTGGAACCGGCACCGGAAAAACATTTGCTTACCTGGTGCCTGCTTTATTGGCAGGCGGTAAAGTGATTATTTCTACAGGAACTAAAACCCTGCAGGATCAGCTTTTCAGTCGTGATATTCCAAATGTACGTGCCGCATTGAATCTTCCTGTGAGTGTGGCACTGCTAAAGGGACGTGCAAACTATATTTGTCGCTATCATCTTGAAAGAACTTTAAAAGATGACCGTATGCTTTTTGCCGATCGCCAGGATATCAAGTATCTGCATTTGATTGAGCGTTATGCGACGCAGAGTAAGTCTGGCGATAAAAATGGCTTGAATACAGTACCGGAACAGGCAGCTGTCTGGCAGCATGTAACGGCAACACGTGAGAGTTGCCTCGGCTCAGAATGTCCAAATTACAAAAACTGTTTTTTGATAGAAGCGCGTAAAGCTGCAATGGCATCTGATATTTTGGTAGTTAACCATCATTTGTTTTTTGCTGATGTTATGTTGCGCGATGAAGGGCTAACTGAGCTGTTACCGGCTTGTAATACAGTGATTTTTGATGAAGCGCATCAATTGCCCGAGACTGCGAGTCTTTTTTTTGGGGAGTCGGTGAGCACTGGGCAATTGCTCGATCTGGCGCATGATATTCGGGCCGAGAGTATTTTGTTAGCTGGGGATTGCATAGCCTTGCCTGATGCGGTTGCAGCAATGGAGAAAGCAGCAAAGGATTTACGCTTGACGATTAAACAGGAGCATGTACGTTTTTCAATGTTGGCAATAGTGAAAGATAGTATGTTTAATGCGGCATTGAAGGTGCTGATTGAAAAGCTTTCAGATCTGGAGATAGTACTTGAAGATCAGGCTGCACGTTCAGAAGGACTGGAGCATTGTTGGCGACGAGCTAATGATTATCTTGATTTGATCAAGCGCTGGCAAGGTGATCTTGATTCTGATGATTGTGTTCGTTGGGTTGAAGTGTACAGTAAAGTACTGCAGTTAAATGCAACACCTTTGTCAATTGCGGAGATTTTCGGTCGTCAGTTGAATGCAACATCCCGGGCCTGGATTTTTACTTCAGCAACATTGTCGGTAGATAAAAATTTTGATCATTATATGAGTGAAATGGGTTTGAATGGGGCGAATGCAGTAAGTTGTGACAGTCCGTTCAACTTTTCCGAGCAGGCACTACTCTATGTACCTCCCGGTATGCCTGAACCGCACCACAAGAATTATATCGATCATGTTGTTAATGCTGTGATTCCTGTCCTGAAAAGCAGTCGAGGACGTGCTTTTATTCTGTGTACCAGCCTGCGTGCTATGCAACAGATTCATGAACAACTTGTAGCCATTTTTGAATCAGAGCACATTGATTTTCCGCTTTTGTTGCAGGGGGATGGATCGCGTTCACACCTGTTAAAACGTTTTCGTGATATGGATCATGCTGTTCTGATTGGCAGTCAGTCGTTTTGGGAAGGTGTTGATGTGCGTGGTGAAAAGTTATCATTGGTGATCATTGACAAACTGCCTTTTGCGCCGCCGGATGATCCGGTATTGTCCGCACGCATTGATAAAATAAACCGTGAGGGTGGAAATGCGTTTATGGCTTATCAATTACCGCATGCTGTTATAAATCTGAAACAGGGTGCTGGTCGTTTAATACGAGATGAAACGGATCGCGGTGTGCTGATGATTTGTGATCCACGATTAACTGCAAAATCGTATGGCCAAAAAATATGGAAGAGCTTACCACCCATGAAGCGAACACGACAGTTGGCAGATGTAGAATTATTTTTTTCAACGCCTGTCGCATCCAGTAGTAAAGTAGCGTTATGTGAAAAGAATGAAGACTAATATGCTAAAAAATGGAGAATAATTTGATGTTCAGGTTGGGGAAAATTTTGTTATCAATATGCTTGCTCACAATAGCTTTGTTTGTCGGTTCCACCCAGGCCGAAATGGCTGATAAATCTCAATTCAAAACCAATTCGATAGCTCAAGATATCAATTTGTCAACTCCAACACCGAGAGACAAGCCTGCCACCAGTCAAATTTATGATAGGAAGCAGTCATTACAAAACGGGGTGGTCGTTGATAAGCTAAATATGATCATCGATAATATCGAAGCGCTTCAAGCAGAGCGCGAGAGCAAATCAAAATTATTGGGCAAAGCCGAAACTGAGAATGAGAAAAAGGCTATTTTAGATGAAATTGATGAAATTGATCGGTTAATCAGGGATCAAGAAAATGCTTTTGCATTGATTCAAACAGGCGGGTTTGGTTTGAATAAATTTGAGGATTCACAGGATAAAGCTTATGACTGGCAGAAGAATTTACTTGAGATTCTGCAACCGATCATGAATGAACTGCATGAATATACAGAGGATCAACGAAAGTTGGTTCAACTTCGCAATAAAATTATTTTTTATGAGGCTCAGATAGAAGATAGCAATAATGCGCTGGAGAAGATGTCTCGTGTCAATCAACAGGGGTTGGATGATGCAGCGCTCAACAAATTTTTACAAATTAAAAGAAAATGGGAGAACTTACTGACTGACAGTCTACATAATTTAGATATTGCGAAAATTCAATTGGAAGGTTTACTTGCTGCTAAAAATAATGAAGCGTTGTCATTCGGCGACCATATCCGGCAGTTTGTATTTGGCCGTGGCGCGACCATTCTTATGGCGTTAATTGCTTCCCTATTTGTGTTTTTTAGCATGTTGTTTATATGGAAAAAAATATTGTCAGTCAGTGCGCGGAAACAGGGTGGAAAATTGTCATATCCTCAGCGTTTGGCCGATCTTATTATTCGCGCAATCATTGTATTGTTCTCGATAGCTGTTATTTTTTATGTACTAAATCTACGCAATGATGATATGTTGATTGCCATAGCGGTGCTGGTATTGGTGATAACAATCTGGGCCTTAAAAAATTCTGCGCCACGCTACATTAATGAACTGCAGACTTTACTTGACGCGGGGCCGGTGCGGGAAGGGGAGCGTATTCTATATCATGGTGTGCCCATGAAAATCGAGCGCCTTAATTTTTTTAGCAGATTGATCAATCCTGCAATACCTGGTTTGAAGGTCAGGCTGCCGCTATCAGAGTTAAACGATTATACATCTCGTACCTTTAATTACGGTGAACCATGGTTCCCTTGTGAGGTCGGTGATTTTGTTTTGTTTCCGGATGGGTCGTGCCTGAAGGTGAAATACATATCGCTTGAATATGTTCAGCTCACATTGGGTAATGATACGATGCCACATATGTACCCGATACAGGATTTTATCAATGCCTGTCCGAAGAATCTGTCGTTGGGATTCATTGTGGTGAGTGTAATGGGAATTGATTATCAGTATCAGCCCCAATCGACTTCTGATATTCCCAAAATTTTCCAGGAAGGCATACAAGAGAAATTACAACAGGAAAGCTATGGAAAGGCTTTAGTGGGTCTTTCCGTATTTTTCGAACAGGCGAATACTTCATCATTGGATTACAAGATTATTGCGTCATTTAATGGTAGTGCTGCCAGTGATTACTATGCAATCAGGCGTGATTTGCAGCGATTTGCAGTTGATATTTGTAACCAACAGCAATGGACGATTCCATTTAGTCAGATTGTCGTGCATCAGGATTGATTTTCGGTAAGTGGGCTTAGGCGATTTCTCAAGGTGAAATAGGTAAATCAGGACACTGTTTTTGATATTTAATATCCGAAGAAATCCATTCATGCCATTCCTTCCGGCTCATGTTGCGTGTTAGTTTGCTGCATAATTGTTGCTTCCAATTATTGTTGGCCGGCCAGATACGCAACGTCATATCATCACTGCCCGATACAATACGCGTACCCTCTGGATTAAAAGAAACACTGTTGACGCGTTGCTCATGGCCGCGCATAGGTTCGCCAATTGCCTGTCCGGTTTCTCGTTGCCACAATCTTACCGTCTTGTCACTACTGCCCGAAACAATGTACTTGCCGTCAGGACTGAAGGCGACACTATTTACACGGTCTTCATGTCCGATGAAAGGTTCTCCAATGGGTTGATAGGTATTAACATCCCAGAGAATTAAAGTATGATCTTTACTTGCTGAAATCAGATATTGATTATCCGGACTGAAAGCGACACTGGTTACCGCATCATGATGTGAGGATAGTTCTCTGATCAACAGGCCCGTAGGGACTTGCCATAAGCGTACTGTACTATCATAGCTTGCTGAGGCAATCATTTTACCGTCCGGACTAAAAGTAACACCGCGCACCATGCCATCGTGTCCCGTGAACGGCTCACCAATAGGCTGGCCGTTTTGTCTGTTCCACAATCGTACCGTGTTGTCCTTGCTTCCTGAAGCGATCATATTGCCATCTGGACTGAAAGCGACGCTTTCTATGCCATCTTTATGGCCTTGTATTTTATTAATGAGTGTTTGTTTTTGAACATCCCATAAACATAGCATCCAATCACTGGCGCCGGAAACAATCCATTGGCCATCCGGACTGAAATCCACACCGTTGAGCGAACCCATATGTGCTTTCATTGGATCACCGACTGTATTACCATTTTCAGTATCCCAGAGTTGAACAGTTGCATCATCACTGCCTGAAACAATATATCGGCCATCGGGACTGTAGGCTACACTGGCCACATAATTCTTGTGCCCGCCTTTTAATTGCAAGTTAATTGGTTGGTGATCATGTGCGTCCCAGATCCGAAGTGTTGCATCACGACCGCCAGAGATCAGATATTGACCATTGGGGCTGAATTTAACTGCCATCACGGATTCCTCATGTCCCTCCAGTGGTTTTCCAATTGTTTGGCCATTTTGGGGATTCCATAAACGTAACGTTCTGTCGTGGCTCGCTGTAGCAAGAAGCGTGCTGCTAGGATTGAAAACCACCTGCCAGACCACTTCATCGTGGCCTTGTAATGGTTCGCCGATCATTTTTAAAGTTTTTGTATTCCATAACCGTAACGTCTTATCCTGACTGGTAGAAGCAATCATCGAGCCGTCTGTGTTGTAGGTAACGCTAGTGATGCTGTCTTTGTGACCTTGCAAGGGCGTTCCGATAGATTTAAATTTCTCGGCATCCCATAGCCGTAGTGTGTTGTCGCGGCTCCCTGAAATGATACGTGAGCCGCCTGGACTAAAGGCTACGCTGGTGATGCCGCCCTGATGACCTTCTAACCGGGCAATAGACCGGCGGGTTTTGATCTCCCAGATACGTAATGTTTTATCTTCGCTGCCTGAAACGATGTGGGTACCTTTCGGATTGAATGCGGTGCTGGTGACGTTATCTGTATGACCTTGCAGGATACTAACGAGTTTCAGCGTGTTGGCATCCCATAACCGTAATGTCGTGTCCTCTCCACTGGTAACAATATAGGTATCGTCGGGACTAAATGTTACGCTTAGAATGCCGCAGTCTTGTCTAATCATACGCTTTGGCTTGCATTGGTGGACTTCGGTTCGCTTATTAATTAGCTGACCTTCCAAATTCCATATTTTAAGCGTATTGCTGATGCCCACGGTAGCAATTTGCGTGCCCTGATGATTGACCGCTAACGATGAAATTCTATTGCCGGTATTCCATAATTTCTGCGTTGCATTCTTTTTTGACAATACCGTCAGCAATGCCAAATCAACTGTTTCACTTGGTGTGATTTGATCAATTGCGAGCAATTGTAAAATCGCGCGCTCATCACCGCCGATGCGCATGCCGTTCGCCATATCCAGGCTTTCCGATACCACACGTAGACTGCTTTGTGCCAGAAAAGTTTTTTCCCGCTCCACATTTGCTGCGTGCCAGCCGTAGATGGCGATGGCAGTTAGAGATATGGCTAGTAGCAATGCAATACGCAATTTACGTGTCAGCCGGGTTAACTTGTCAAATGCCAGCTGGCGCTGAGTTGCTTGTTCTTTTGCCCTGAGTTTGTCTTGTTCGATTTGCCTCAAACGTGCGTCCCGAGCTTTGCGAACTACACTTACCAGTCGGTCATGGATGAGTTCTACCCGATTAGCGCCCAATTGTTGATCAATACGTAATAAGCGGTATTTATCAGCCAGAATGGATAATTGTTCTGGAGTTATAAATCCATCTTGGATAGCTTGATCGACCGGATAACTGCCGCGATATTGGTCACCCTGAATCAGATAGGTTTCGATAAATTTCGCAACTTGTTCGGGCATGTCGCGAAGGGCTTCATCGTAAAAATCCTGCAAGATATCCTGCCCGGCGCGTTGCAGCAGCGATACATCAATTTTTTCTTGAGATAATCGGCGCTGATTAAGCTGATAGCAGCACAGGCTTAGTAAGACAGGTTCGATAACCGTTGTTGCACCTGATGATTCGGTATCCAGATTGCCCACGAAATTAACCAGTGGCTCAGCAGTATCCGGGGCGAGAACAGCGCCGCCTGCACCGGTTACTGCCTCAATTGCCCGTTTTCGGTCCATGGGTAGCAACCTCAGCCGGTTGCGTAAGAGCGACGGTGCTTGTTCCTTCCAGCTTTCAATTTCAGGAAGAAAGTCTTCTCGAAATGATAGTATGATGCGGTATTTCTGCGACATTAAATCCAGAGGGGGGAGTTGTTCTCTGTTTTCCAGGCTTTTCGTCAATTTATCTGGAATACGATTTTCGATCAAGTCAGCCAGTTTGTTTAGATTTTCCTGAATATGCGCAGGATTATTTGCACCCTGCGAAAAAACTTCCTCAAATTGATCGAAAACGAGAACGGGTGTCAATGGATAATTATCGTCACTCCAGATTTCCAGGTCGCGCCGATGTAGGTACCGCCATAAACCTTCGTTATCCTGCCATTCAGTAAAATCGGCTTGTGCGGTTGTTAAAGCTGCCTGGAATTTTTTAGCCGCCAGTTGCATGGGGGGTAGCGCTGCCGATGGACTATAATCGAGCCTTAAGCGAATAGGTAAATAGTGCGCTGCGCGCAGTAATGGAAAGAATCCCGCCTGCAGTAAGGAAGTCTTTCCTAAACCGGATTTACCATAGAGTATAGTTAATGGTGCGAGGCGTACCATACGAAGCAATTCTCTGGCTTCTTCAGTCCGGCCAAAGAAAAATTGACTTGAGGATTCGTCATATGGTGCAAGTCCGGGCCATGGGTGCTGTGCGTCAAGCTGACTCGATTCCTGTTCACGGATATCGACATATTGTGTCTCGAAGTCTTTATTAGACGGCACCTTAATCATTGATAGATATTGCGCTAAGCATGTTCTTGTTTTAATCGTTCGCTGCGGACCAATTTTTTGAGAGCGGTAAAGGTTTGTTGGTTCGGCTGACCTGCGGGGGCATGACCAATGAGAAGTTGTTTAAAGGCATGTGGAATGCATTGATACTGCTCAAACTCAAAGTCTTGGTCGACGACAATGGGAAAAATAAACGTTCTTCCTTGAATTCCTTTACTTCTGTCGATTGCTTCATGCCACTCGCGCCGAAAGTATTTCTCGTCAATTGCATCAGCTTGCTTGGAGATCAAAGGGATAAAATATCGGCAGGTTTGGATACCATCAAGAATACGGGTGCGTAGATCATTACCCGGTTCAATTGATTGTCTGTCAAACCAAATTTCGTGAGACGCTACACCCTGGGATTGCAACCATTCGATTAAGTTTATTGCAGAGGCGCTATCAGTGCCGCGGCAGTAACTGATGAAAAACAACGCGCCGTGTGGTATTTGATCGATTTGAAGTGTTTCATTTTTTGAAGTATCGATACTGTTATTGTTACGCGCAAGCCAGCGTTGGTGCAATTCAGCGATAAATGAGACAGGTGCAATGTCTGATACAATCTTGGTTCCGGTGCTGTAGCTTTCCAGAAAATATACCAGTGTTTTATCCAGCGCACGATCCTCAATAAGCCATTCCCATTTACGTTGTGTATCAAGAAACCGACCCTGTTTAGTCAGTCTTAAAAAAAAACGGGTGAGCCACTCGGGGAAGTTGCATCCAATCAGTAACAGGCTGCGTTGTTGAAGTTCGTCCAGAAATTTAACCGGAACATGACTTCCGCGGGAAATAATATTATGGATGTACTCCAACAAATCTTCATCGTGGATTGCAAATAACGGGCCGGCTCTGGACTTGCCGAATAAATAGAGCAACTGTGCTTCTCCATGGCGGGATTGCCAGTCCGATGGTAAATCAGAGCCTTCGCTGGTTGGTAAATAAGGTGAATAAACAATTTCGTTTACTGCACAGTGTTCTCGTAGGCAACGGGCAAGTTGGTCATCGGACGTAAGGGTTATATACAGTTGGAACGATTTGATAGCGGCAATTTGTCGTATAGGTTCCGGGGGTACGGAATCGGAGCTTGTTGTGAAATGTTTAATCGCATCGTGAATATCAGCATATAAATCCTGTAGATCGTATGCTTGCTCCTTTTTGATTTGAACGACGGCGTCATTAAGTTCATTGAAAGGCGTCAATGAAACGGTGCTGGGCTCAATATCGTAAAGTTCCAGCAGATGGTGGGCGATTGACGTTTGTAATACGGTGTCTTTATTTTCTGTGGTGAGGACTTGCTGGCCAAGTACGGGTACAACAAGACCATCTTCAATCCGCCGCAACAACCGGTCCCAATTTTTATCGTCCATCGGTCTGCCTTGACAAAGCGGTAAACTGTGTTGAATTACCGGGAATATCAGGGCTGTTGAAGATCGATAGTGATATCGGCTCCTTTATCTTCAGTAGTGAATGCTGAATCACTAAATTTTGGAAACCCAAACTGGGGTTCGGGATTATTCGACAGCCCAAAAGGCTCTTCGGGCATCATATTCCATTTTTTATTCAGTTTACGGTTGCCGTCTTTATCATGATAGGAGGCTACCGCGTAAGTGCCCTGCTTTTCAAGATTGAAGCAAACCTTGTGTTGGTCTTCGGTCGCAGGAATACGAATGCGCTTCGTGCGTCCTTTTTTATACAGAAAATGATCTGGGTCGTGATAAATTTCAACGCTCAGGATCCCGCCGGAACCGACGCCATTTACTGTAACCCTGATCTGCGCGATATCAGCATCGCATGGGTCTGGTGCTTCGTAAGGACGAATGTCCAATTGTTCTTTGGCCATAGCTGATGATGTCGATAACAGACACAATACTACAAAAGAACATAACCCAATTTGTCTACAAGAATTGTATAAGGTACTGAGTGTAATGTGCTTCATTTTTTCAAATCCTATATTCTTTATGTGTCATGTGTGCGATCAATAGTTCCAAAATACCATAAAAAAAGCTTTGAGCGAACAATTTTGATCGTGAATACAGTACTCGCTGGATGCCAATCGGCCTTTGGATTTTCGGGATAGCGTCTGTCAGAAAGCAATAGCTTATTATGACACTCTGGTTGTAAACGAGAGTGAAGTGAAAAACAGACTGGATTGATCGAATACAGTCATATGAAAAATGAGGCCAACGCTAAATAATGTCTATACTTTATGAATAAAATCTATGCCATGATAGCCAATATCATGGCGCATGTGCGCGTTGTTAAAATGGATTTGCTCTGCATGTTCGTAGGCATGTTGTTGAGCCAGTTTCAGGCTGTCACCGAGAGCCGTTACGCAGAGGATACGTCCACCGGCGGTAATCAACTCTTGTTGGTCATTGTTTCCATTTAAGGCTGTTCCAGAGTGGAAAATGTGAAAGTCATCGGTATTGTGTTGTTTCGCCATCAATTCTGGCAATCCTTCTATGATATCTCCCTTTCGAGGATTGTCGGGATAGCCATCAGCAGCGAGAACGACGCACAATGCCGTCCGCCTGTCCCACTCCGTTTCCGTCTGATCAAGCGTGCTATCGAGCGCATGTTCGATCAGCATAGAAAAATCACTTTTCAGGCGCATTAGGATAGGCTGTGTTTCTGGATCGCCCATACGGCAATTGAACTCCAATACATTGATTTGATTTTCGGGCGAGATTATCAAGCCGGCGTATAGAAATCCGCAATATTGGACGCCTTCTTTGGCCATGCCTTGCACCGTTGGGTAAATGATTTCACGCATGATCTGTGCATGCAGACCCGGGGTAATAAACGGTGTTGGCGAATAAGCACCCATGCCACCGGTATTGGGGCCTGAATCACCATCGTTCAGGCGTTTATGGTCCTGGCTTGTGGCTAGCGGTAAAACATGTTGTCCATCACACATTACAATAAAGCTGACCTCTGTGCCTTGCACAAACGCTTCAATAATGACTTCAGAACCTGCTTCGCCAAAGTGTTTCGTGATCAGTATTTGGTCAACGGCAGAGTGTGCTTCCTCCGGTGTGTATGCTACGAAAACACCCTTGCCGGCTGCAAGTCCGCTAGCTTTGATGACAATAGGCGTGCCATGTTGTTCGATATATTGATGGGCGGCTTCTGCATCTGTAAAAGTCGAGTATGAGGCCGTGGGTATGTTATGCCGCCGCATAAAGTCTTTGGCAAAACGTTTAGAAATTTCCAATTGAGCGGCGTTGCGTGTGGGGCCAAAAATTTTTAAGCCTGCCGAATGAAAAGCATCAACAACACCATCTGCGAGCGGTGCTTCGGGACCGACAACGGTATAGGCGACATTTTCTTTCCGGGCAAAATCTATCAATTCAGAAATAGCTGTGATGGGAATATTCTCAAGCCCATGTTCATATGCTGTACCTGCATTTCCAGGGGCAACATACACTTTTTCTACACGCGGCGATTGAATGAGCTTCCATGCGAGTGCATGTTCTCTACCGCCGTTGCCAATAACCAATATTTTCATAATTTATGTATAAATTTAGCATTTTTAATGTCTGAAATGCCTGACGCCGGTAAACACCATTGTAGCCTCTTGCTCGTCAGCAGCGGCGATAACTTCATCGTCACGAATACTGCCGCCCGGTTGAATAACAGCATGGGCTCCAGCTTCAATCACGACATCAAGACCATCTCGGAACGGAAAAAAGGCATCTGATGCGACGACAGAGCCGGCTAAATCAAGTCCAGCTTGCTGTGCTTTGATTGTTGCGATTTTGGCACTGTCGACACGACTCATTTGGCCCGCTCCGATGCCCAATGTTCGATTATCCCGGCAAAACACGATGGTATTGGATTTGACATATTTTGCAACGCGCCACGCAAAAAGCAGGTCAGCCATTTGCCGTTCGGTCGGTTTCTTTCGGGTGACCACATTGAGCTCATCCAAAGATAAACGGTAGGCATCGGGGGTTTGTACGAGTAGGCCGCCTCCGATTCGTTTTAAGTCGTATGTGTGACTGGTATGTTCCAGCGGTACCGTTAATACGCGAATATTACTTTTCTGTGCCAGTACCGTTTTCGCTTTATCGGTGATTTGAGGGGCAATAATGACTTCGACAAACTGTTTTAATACCGCTGAGGCGGTTTCTTCGTCAAGTGGTTGATTAAAGGCGATGATGCCACCGAATGCAGATGTCGGATCTGTAGCGAAGGCGTGTTGATAAGCGGTTAGAATTTTATCAGCCGAAGCGACACCGCAAGGGTTAGCATGTTTGATAATGACACAGGATGGATTTTCAAAGGATTTAACACACTCCCAAGCGGCATCGGTATCGGCGATATTGTTATAGGATAGTGCTTTACCCTGAACCTGGTGGTATCCGGCGAGCCCACCGGATACCGGTTGGGAATCCCGGTAAAAAGCTGCTTTTTGGTGTGGATTTTCACCATAGCGTAAATGTTCTACACGGGTGAAGTTAAGATTCAGCGTTGCAGGGAAATCACTGCTGTCTCCATCATCATTCATTGCGGTCAGATAATTGCTGATAGCACTATCGTAAGCCGCTGTATGGGAAAATGCTTTTTGTGCAAATTTAAACCGGCTAGCTGAATTGACGGCACCCTGATTTGCAGAGATTTCATTCAGCAACAAGGGATAATCTGCAGGGTCGGTAATAACCGTTACTTTTTGGTAGTTTTTAGCCGCTGCACGGACCATGGTAGGTCCGCCGATGTCTATGTTTTCGATAGCGTCTTCAAGGCTGCAGTCTGTTTTTGCTATTGTTTGCTCAAATGGATAGAGATTAACAACAACGAGTTCGATATCTGCGAAGTCCATATTTTTCATGGCGGATTGATGTTCCGGCAGATCATTGCGGGCGAGTATGCCTGCATGAACTTTAGGGTGTAATGTTTTGACGCGTCCATCGAGCATTTCTGGAAATCCTGTATATTCACCGATTTCTATGACCGGTATCTGTTCATTTTGCAATAAACGGGACGTACCGCCAGTTGAAAGAATTGTGATGCCGGATTGATGGAGTGAGCGCGCCAGATCAACAACGCCTGTTTTATCCGAGACGCTGATCAGTGCCTGTTTAATTGACATGTTTTGCCTTATTATTTTATTTGATATCGTTTTATTTTCTGTCGCAACGTGTTGCGATTGATTCCGAGCAGTTCGGCAGCCTGAGTCTGGTTTCCGTGAGTATGTTGCAGAATGACTTCGATCAGTGGTTTTTCGACGCTTAGAATAACCATGTCGTGGATACAGCAGGGTTTTTCGCCGTCCAGATCGTTAAGATACTGATCAATGGATTTACGTACACAGCAAGCAATTTCATTTTCATTAATTGTGTTCATACAGCGGTCGCCTTTTTTCCTCAATATAATGCAAATGTCGATGGTGATCCGATAGTTGTGTGAAGAATGCGTTTGTTTCAAAAAGTTGTTCTTCACATGTTTGCAGCTGATTCATTTGATGACGAAAATTGGCTGAACCAACTAAACCCTTTGTGTACCATGAAATGTGTTTGCGTGCGATTCGCACGCCTGAATATTCACCGTAAAAATTATAGAGATCATTGAGGTGCTGAATGAGCACATGATGAATTTCGCGGACTTCAGGGGGAGGTAAATGCTTACCGGTTTCCAAAAAATGATTGATTTCTCTGAAAATCCAGGGTTTTCCCTGCGCGGCACGTCCGATCATGATAGCGTCGGCATGCGTATATTCGAGCACGTGACTGGCTTTTTCGGGTGTCGAGATATCGCCATTCGCAATAACCGGAATACTAACGGCTGCTTTTACAGCGCCAATAGTATCGTACTCTGCATTACCCTTGAATGCGCATGCCCGCGTCCGGCCATGGATAGCCAGTGCCTGAATGCCTGCATCTTCAGCTATTTTAGAGACACGGATGGCATTTTTGTTGTGTTCATCCCAACCAGTCCTGATTTTTAGTGTTACGGGAATATTGACTGCTTTAACAACCGAAAATAAAATTCTTTCAACAAGTTTTTCGTCTTTCAATAATGCTGACCCTGCCATAACATTACAGATTTTCTTAGCCGGACAGCCCATATTAATGTCAATAATCTGAGCGCCCTTATCTGCATTATATTGCGCCGCAGCTGCCAGCATTTCGGGGTCTGCACCGGCAATTTGCACTGAGATCGGGGATACTTCGCCATCATGGTTGGCGCGGCGTTGCGTTTTTTTGGAACCCCAAAGTAGTGAGTTGCTCGAAACCATTTCCGAGACTGCCATTCCCGCTCCCATTTTTTTACACAATTGACGAAAAGGACGGTCGGTAACGCCTGCCATTGGTGCAACAATGAGCTTATTTTTAAGTGAATATGGGCCGATCTGCATGCGCGCTGTATAGAATAATGTTAAATATAGATTAACAGTCAATGACTGAATCTGAAATGAAAACTGAGTGCTCGTATAATGAAGTGTTGGAAATGATTTGTCTTGCAAGCGTGTTACTACTTATTATTATATAAAGATAATTTTTATCTAGGCAATAAAAGTGCTTTGAAAAAACAAAATATTTTTTTGATGTGCGAATTTTTATTGCTGTTGCTGTGGTTTGGTAGAATCTTTTAATTTTATAGATTCGATGAGCGTCCTAAGTTATTCATATTTTAATCTATTTTGGAAAGAAGGCGCATGATTCCGGATCAACAATAATAAAATGCTACTTTCTATTATTATTCCGGCCTTTAATGAGGCAAGTTTAATTACGCGATGTCTTGATTCAATCTCTGAATCACTGACAGCTAATCAACAATCCGCATTCAGTGCGGAAGTTATTGTCGTTGATAACAACTCTACAGACAATACGGCCGGGCTGGCGCGCCAGTCCGGTGCAAAGGTCGTTTTTGAACCTGTCAATCAGATCGGGCGTGCACGTAATGCCGGGGCCTCCGCTGCCCAGGGTGACTGGTTACTATTTGTCGATGCGGACAGTTTGTTAAACCCAGGCATGATCGCCGCTATTCTAACCATGATCGAGTCGAATGAATATGTCGGCTGTGGCAGTGTGATGCAAATGCCCGAATCGCCCTGGTGGGGAAAAGTAATTTTAAAGGTCTGGACGTGCGTATCGATTACCTGCCGTTGGGCCTCAGGTGCCTTAGTGGTTTGCCGGGCCGATGCGTTTAGAGCTGTGGGTGGTTTCAATCAGGACCTTTATGCTGCCGACGAAATTGATTTGAGCCGTTTGTTAAAAAAATGGGGCCGTCAACGCAACCTAAAATTCACCATTTTAAGACAGTATCCACTGATTACATCTGCACGCAAACTTAAATTGTATTCCGGCCGTGAAATTGCCAGTCAATTGTTTCAAGTATTACTGAGTCCGCGAAAGGCGTTGCAAAACAAAAATAAGTTACCGATCTGGTATGATGGGCGTCGCTGATCGCATGATCCCCATCACAAAAATAGCTAAAACTTGCTGACAATTAATTATCAGCAGCCAGTATTTTGTTAAATACCGCTGCCAACGATTTTTATTTCTATATGCTGACAACTCAACTGATCATCTGGGCTAAATTTCTTTTATGCGCTGTATTCATTGGGTTGGCTGGAACAAAACTCACACATTATGCCGATGTCATTGCGGACAAAACCAGTCTGTCGGGCAGTTGGATCGGCTTGATCTTACTGGCCACAGTAACATCCTTACCCGAACTTATTACGGGTGTTAGCGCACTGATACTGGCAGACGTCCCCGATATAGCTGTCGGTAGCGTGATGGGCAGTTGTGTCTTTAATTTGGTTATCCTGGTGATATTGGATTTCATGTTACGCGGTCAGTCGATATACCGCAGTGCGGGTTTGAACCACGTTCTGTCCGCAGGATTTGGCATGATTTTGATTGCTTTTGCCGGGCTGAGCATAATAGTGTCCAATATGTCATCGATACTGGATTTTAATGTTGTTGGTGTGTACACCCCCATCATCGTTGTGTGTTATTTGGTTGCCATGCGGGTGTTATTTATTCACGAACAGGAACAGGTGGCGCAATCCGTTCAGGAGGTGACAAGCCGTTATCCAGAGATCACATTGACCCGTGCTTTTGCCGGCTATTTGTTGAGTGCGCTGGTTGTTGTCATCGTCGGTATTTATTTACCTTTCGTCGGTACGGAATTGGCGGATATCATGGGGTGGAACAAGACATTTGTCGGCACATTGTTTATTGCGTTGACAACATCATTGCCGGAACTGGCGGTAACGATTGCCGCATTGCGCATGGGTGCTTTGGATATGGCATTTGCCAATGTTTTGGGCAGTAATTTGTTTAATGTGGCTATATTGGCGCTGAATGATTTGGTTTTTTTGCGGGGTGCGTTGCTTTCTTATATTACGTCTGCGCATGCGATCTCTGCTTTTACCGCTGTCGTTATGACGGGTCTTGTCATCGTTGGGCTGGTTAATCGACCCAAATCCAATATATTTTTGAATCTTAACTGGATTAGTTTGAGTCTCTTGGCTGCTTATTTATTTAATACTTATGTGTTGTATGTTTATAATGGCAGTTAACAAATTTCAGTTGCTGTCTTTGCAGCAAAATAAATTATAGAAGAGCGATTCTGGTGAATATCCTAATCACAGGCGGAACCGGATTTATTGGCCGGACTTTATGTCCGGCACTGCTTTCTGCTGGACATTCGGTTACGGTTTATAGCCGTTGCCGCGACAAAGTGACTTCGATTCTCGGTAATGAGGTCAGGCCACTGGATGCGCTCAGCGATTTGTCTGCTGATGATCATTTCGATGCCATTATTAATTTTGCCGGCGCACCAATATTTGATCGTAAATGGACGAATGAGCGTAAACGCGTACTGATGGAAAGCCGTATTGGTACGACGCAACAGTTATTGGAATACATTATTCGTGCAAAAACAAAACCCTCGGTTTTGCTTAGCGGATCGGCCATTGGATTCTATGGGGACCAGGGCGATACCGTGCTTGACGAATCTGCAGTGGGCAAAGATGATTTTGGCCATCGGTTGTGTGCGGCCTGGGAAGATGAAGCTGGAGCGGCGGAAATGCATGGTGTGCGTGTTTGTCTACTACGTACCGGTCTCGTCATTGGGAAGAATGGCGGTTTTTTAAAGCCCATGATCTTACCGTATAAACTGGGTTTGGGTGGTAAGCTCGGCACCGGTTCCCAATGGATGCCCTGGATTCATATCGATGATTATGTTGCCATTTGTCAGTATTTGCTGAATAACAGTGCGTTAGAGGGCATTTTTAATCTGACAGCGCCTCATCCGGTGACCAATCGTGAATTTACCCGTACACTGGCAAAGCAATTGAACAGGCCGGCATTTTTAAGTATACCGAGCTGGTTTTTGAAGTTAATACTCGGTGAAATGGCAGAACTGTTATTGGGAAGCCAGCGCGTGATTCCTAAACGGCTTATGGATTCAAACTTCAAATTCAGACATGCAACATTGGAGAGTGCACTGGCGGATGTGCTTTAGATGGTTGCTTCGATCAAGTTTATTCGTGTTGCGCTGATCGGAGAAATGACTAAGTGGGCAGATCGTTTAAGTGCAGTAATTGAGATAGCCGGCTTGTATCCAGATGTTGATCGACGTTGTCGGCCAATCGATTAATCGCTGTGTCACGAACGGTGTTGTAATCAGAGGCCTGGGCGACACAATCCAGTCCGGCCCATGTTAGCAAAGCCGAACAGGCTTCTATCGATTCAAACAAACCGTGCAGATAGCCGCCCATAATCTGGTTGTCGTCACTGATTGCGCCATCAGCACCGTTTGGTAAATTCGCCATAGGCTGGTATTGTTTGTCGAAAGTGGTGACGCCGTTGTGAATTTCGTAACCCGTTACGGTGGCTTCAGCATTGGCGAGAGTTCCACTAACGTTGCGCAATAACTTTTCCGGCTGCAGGGTAGTTTGCATATCGAAAAAAGCCATGCCCTCAGCACTGCCGGGTTTTCCCTCCAATCCTTCCGGATCGTGAATCGCTTTACCCAGCATCTGAAAGCCGCCACAGATTGCGATTAGTTTGCCACTATAACGCAGATGACGCCGTATGGCAGTTTCCCATCCTTGTTGGCGCAGCCAGTCAAGATCGGCGCGTACACTTTTGGACCCCGGCAGAATAATCAAATCAGCAGATGGTATGGTTTCATCAGGTCCGATAAATCGAAAATCGACCTGTGGATGCAGGCGTAACGGATCAAAATCGGTATGATTGCTAATGCGTGGTAACGCCGGTACGATCACTTGCAAGCAGTCATGTCCGGTCGGCGCAGCAAAATCAGATGGGTTCGGTAAAGCGTCCTCAGCTTCCAGGTGCAAACCCTGCAAGTAGGGGAGAACGCCCAGCACCGGTTTTCCGGTGTGCGCTTCCAGCCAATCAAGGCCGGATTTCAGTAATGCAATATCGCCGCGAAACCGGTTAATGACAAATCCTTTAATCCTGGCCTGCTCGCTTTTACTTAGTAATGCCAGCGTACCGACCAGATGTGCAAAAATACCGCCACGGTCAATGTCGGCAATCAGAATGACCGGACAATCCACTGCTTCGGCGAAACCCATATTGGCAATATCATTGTCACGCAGATTAATTTCCGCTGGAGAACCGGCGCCTTCGACGACGATTCGGGCATATTGCGTGCTCAATCGTGAATAGGATTCAAGCACCGCTTTCATTGCAATTGATTTATAGTGATGGTATCCGTGCGCGTTCATGTTTTCGACGGCGCGGCCGTGGATAATCACCTGTGCGTTCTTGTCGGTATTGGGTTTCAGTAAAACCGGATTCATATCGGTATGCGGTGCAAGTCCGGCGGCAAATGCCTGTACTGCCTGTGCCCGGCTGATTTCACCGCCGTTTGCGCTGACGACACTGTTTAGTGCCATATTTTGCGGCTTGAAAGGTGCAACACTAATATTTTGACGAGATAACCAGCGGCACAACGCGGTGACCAACATGCTTTTTCCCGCGTCAGACGTGGTTCCCTGAATCATTAGTGTGTGCGTATTCATGGTCGTTTTAAAGCGATGATTAAATGGCGGTATTTATGGTTTGGTTGAACGGTAGCATACTGAGCGCGTCATGAGGCGTAGAGCAGGAGTGTCAGTATAGAAAAGTAATAACGCTTTTGCGCTCATTTCTGTTCTTTGTTAGAGTTGTTCTTATACCCGGCTTGATAGTGATGAACCGACAAAAAAACAATCATACCGCAATTGCCGCAATTACCGCTATGCCACCCGAATGAAACAGACTGTCGCAATTATCGGTGCAGGCAGCTCCGGACTTGCCGCAGCACGGCATTTTTTAGCGCATGATTTTGACGTTCAAATTTTCGAGCAAGAGGATGATCTAGGCGGAAACTGGAATTATGGCAAACCCAGTGCGCGCATTTACCGCTCGACGCATACCATTTCATCAAAACCCGGAACGGAGTTTCCGGATTTTCCGATGCCGGATGAATTTCCCGACTATCCGCATCATACGCAGATTCTGGATTACCTGCGTAAATACGCGGAAGCATTCGGTCTGCTGAAACATATTCGATTCTCAGCCGGTGTCAGCCGGATAGAACCCGTCACTGAAAACGATGCACGCACCCGGTGGACAATAACCTTGGAGAATGGCGATCAAAACGATGTCGACATTGTGATTATCGCCAATGGACACAACTGGCATCCCAAATGGCCGCAGTATCCGGGTACATTTTCAGGGGAAATACTGCATTCGGCAGACTACCGCAAACCGGATCGATTCACCGACCGGCGTGTCCTGGTTGTCGGTGGCGGTAACAGCGGCTGCGACATTGCAGTCGAAGCCGTGCATACGGCAACGCAGGTCTGGCACAGCACGCGCAGGGGATATTGGTATATTCCCAAATACCTGCTGGGCCGTCCTGCCGATCAGGTCGGCGATCAGTTGCTGGCGTTTGGCGCGCCGCTTTGGCTGCGCCGGTTGACGGCTACCGCCATGCATCGGCTATTGGTTGGAAATCCCGAAAAAATCGGATTGCCACGCCCCGATCATCGTTTTTTTGAAACGCACCCGATCATCAATACCTTACTGCCGTATTATGTCGCCCAGGGTGACATCTTACCCAAACCTGATATTGAGCGGTTTGAGGGCAACACGGTCTATTTTGTGGACGGTACTGACATTGACGTCGATGTCATCGTGATGGCCACAGGGTATCTGATCCGGTTTCCGTTTATCGATGAACGTCATTTGAACTGGCAGGATGGCAGGCCACACCTGTATTTGCACGTGTTTCACCCGGTTTACGACTCCTTTTTTGTTTCCGGTCTTATTCAAGCAGATGGCGGTCAGTTTGGACTGATTCACTGGCAAATGTCGGCCGCAGCTCGTTATGCCGCAGCGATTCGGGACGGAAACGATACTCTTGTTAAAAAACTGCAGCAGACAAAAGCAAATCCGGGCCAAGACCTGGATAGTGGTATCCGTTATAAAACATCAACCCGGCATTATCTCGAAGTCGAACACTGGCATTATCGCCGTTTGTTACAAAAGTGGGTTAAACAGTTATCATCCTGATTTTTCTAAATGAAATAGTCTGAAATATTTTATTATCAGTAGATTACGATTGTTTTATAATAGTTATTAATAAAAGATAGAGAGTCTTCATACCAATATATTATGAAGATTAATTTATCATAAACATACTGTTAGGTAGGAAAGAATGGAAAAGAAAAGATCGCAATAGCCTTAATCGCTGCGCTAGTGTCAGTTATTGTGGCAGTTCTCGGCTACCTCTTTGCAAAACACAAAGAACGTGAAGCGGATTGGCGACGAAAGAAGTTGGAAATGTACCAAGAGTTATTTGAAGCCATGTCCAGTGTTGTCAAGGAAGATTCCACGCCCGTGGCACAACGGAGATTTGCCAAATCGTGTAACACAATTGGGCTGGTTGCCTCCGTTGAGGTAATTCAAGCTGCGCAACAAATGCAGGAGGCGTCGAGAAGCGGTTTAAATCACGATGAAGTTCTTACAGAACTCTTGAAGGTAGTCCGAAAAGATCTTGGTCTTCCATTAGAAGATAGCAAATTTGTTTATCGCTTGATATCCTCTGGGGCATCAGATGCTTAATACTCCATTAAGGGTAGTGTTAACGGTTTTGTATGGATTACCTATCCTCAATACTTAGCGCTTGACTGTAATTATATTGTAGTTACAATCAACGAAATGGATCATTTAACCTTCGAGTGGAACCCTATAAAGGATGCATCGAATCAAAAGAAGCACGGCATCTCTTTTGATGAGGCCAAGACAGTTTTTACGGATGAGTTTGCCCGCCTTATTGCTGATCCTGACCATTCTGAGGGTGAAGACAGATTCATATTACTAGGTACAAGTATTCAATCGCGTTTACTTGTGGTATGTCATTGCATCAGAAATAAGGCGTCTATACGAATTATTTCGACTCGCAAGGCGAATAAACAAGAGCGCAAAATTTATGAAGGTTATCGACATGCGTGATCATTACGATTTTTCAAAATCCGTTAAGAATCCTTATGCGAAGAAATTAAAAAAACAAGTCACTATCAGGATCGACGAAGATACGATAGATTATTTCAAAGCCTTGGCTGAAGACAAGGATATGCCTTATCAAAGTCTCATCAATCTTTATCTTCGCGATTGTGCGCAGTCTCACAAGGATTTGAAGATAAAGTGGGAGTAAAAGCTGTTAAAGAGTTCTGCCGACATGATATTTAATTAAGGTATTATACGTACTACGCGTTAATGGCGAGACTAGCAAGAGTCATTTTACCGAGATATCCCCATCATATTGTTCAACGAGGTAATCGTCGTCGCTTCTGAAATCGCGTCCTACAGC
Source organism: Gammaproteobacteria bacterium (assembly GCA_030431985.1). GTDB lineage: Bacteria > Pseudomonadota > Gammaproteobacteria > Burkholderiales > Nitrosomonadaceae > Nitrosomonas. Next base: position 23,668 of record JAUIIB010000009.1, on the reverse strand, counting down.
TTAAACGTTAAGACTCAAACTATCGTTATGGCCACCGATAGCAAAGACATAGATATGCGTCTCGTCGAATTTATAGATGAGTTTGTCTTTTTGGCTGAGTCGTCGCGACCAGAATCCAGCCAAATTATGGTGCAAGGCTTCCGGCCTACCCAATCCGATTGTCGGATCGCCGCGGAGCATTTCTTTGAGAATCGAGCATAGGTTTTTATGCAGTTGTTTGTCGCGTTGCCGCAGGTTCTCGTACACTAGCCATGACTTACCTTCGAACACCAGAGATCTCATCAAGTTGCACTTTGGTCGGGGTGTATCCTGTATGGGTTTTGTGAGTGGCACTTGATTCTGCGATTTGGCGCATGAGGCTGTTATTCTGAAGCACGTATAAGGTTTCCTGGTCGCGTTCCCAGTCCTCTGCGCTTAAAACCACGAAATCCGCGCCGTTCCGGCGGGTCACGCGCAATGGCGCATGCTGGTTAACTACTTGCTCTACAAATGATTTCAGGCTATCTCGAAATTTATTTACAGTAGTGCTATCCATCGGTAGGTATTCGATTTTGTACGGTGATACCGTACAAAATAGGAAAAACCTCTGACAAGTCAAATCTAGCCTACGTTCTTTTGTCGCGCGGCTGATTTGTATCGTTATGTGAAGAATGAGTGGGAAAACGTTCTAAGGGAGCCAGGAACAGAAAAAATCTGTCCCTGATTTTGTGTTTTAAATGTTAGTGTGAATGATCATCATGCTTATGCTCATCATGGTCATGCTCGTGACCATCATGATCATTGTTACTATGGCTGTGGTTGTGATTGTTAGTGTCGCTATCGTGATCGTGGGAGTGAGCGTGTGCATGATGGTGATCATGGCTGTGGGTATGAGAATGATCATGCGAATGTGTTGTGCCGTCTGAATGTTTGTGCTCTTGGTCGTGATTGTGAGTATGCTCATGATCGTGGTCATGTGTATGTTTATGGTCACCCATTGTTATCTCCTTGATAGTGAATTAATTAATTTGTAAAACGAGCTCAATAATTGTTGTCTTTAGAGCCTAACTTTTGCCGATGCGATATTAACAAAAAATGGTGGCACGATTCACATAATCGTGTCCCTTATAATAACGAGTAACATCAGAAGGGCTTTAGCAAATTGCTGTGACAGTGTTGATATGTAATAGTTCAAATCCGAAGTTCTGCAGTTCTGGGGACAAGCACTTTGGGTACGTTTTTGCGATAGGGCTTCAACCGGCGCATGCCATCAGGCTCGAAGGCAATGGATCTTACTAAAAGTCCAGATGTACAGTTGCAATCTTTACTGCTCAAAATCATCGGCTGAATGCTTAGATAATGTGGACATCCACGTCTTTCCCCATAATTTCCGAGCGAGTTCCTCGCTACGCAATTAAATCGTTAAAGATCTGGTTGCTAAGACATAAATGGTAATGAGTTTGGTATGCGTGTTATGAATACCAAACTCAAAATAACGTTTAATCCCGGATGGAACACATTACATTGCTGACCGATGCGACAACATTATCGCTGGCGTCTATGATATCAGCATCGACGGCACCGTTTTGAATAAAATCGGCGCCGATTTCTGTTGCGCCTGCTGCAATATCATCGGGTGAGCTATCGTAATCAAATTCTACTTCGTCACCGACGCTTGATTTCACCGGACTGGAAACTGACACGCTCCCCGATGTGACCGTTGACGAATAGTCGCCGACTGCCAGATTCTTGCCATCGACAGATATTTTTGAGCGGTCGGAACGTAACTCACAACTGACCAGAATATTGTTAGCGCCAGATTCGCCATCGTCGAAATCGTCATCGTCAAAGGCGGCGAAGTCTGCGACCCTTTGGCAATGCGCCTGATCTTCCGATTCGGCGAATGTTAATTCATAATTAAAAGAATTGCCTCTTCTTTCCAGAATAATATCGAAAAACAGATCATTAAAAGCGTCATCTTCAAAATTTGCGATTTGTACACATGGGACTGACAGTTCATCTGTGCCAAAGTCTGCGCGTGCGGAACCGCCTACACGATCGGCCCATACAAGATGATAACTTGCCAATAAACCAATCATGAACGCTAGTTTTATCAATATTCTCATTTGATTATTCCTCGTCTTGTTTGAGGTAACTATAGGTGAACACACACCAGAGTGTTTGATGTGACACGGTTAAGCCAAAACATCTTATGACCTTCTTTGTATCTTGAAAATAATATATGATAGTTATGGGAGACTGGCAGAACCAAATTCACGTAAAGTTATTATTACAGATATATTACGTTGTGTGTAGATTAAGTATCTGATAGATCTTGTAGAAATGACTCACAGGGACAAACGTTACACTAGTTTATACGGTTTCCCAGTCTTCAACGTCACCGGGAACGTTATAAAACATCGGATGCGGTTCGATTTCAGTCGCGTCTTTGAATTTCTGAAATAATGCGTTGTCTCTGGCTATTAATTTGCTTAGCAGGTGTTTGTATTCATATTGAATCTGCCCATCCGTAACGGGTATCCGATTTTTAAAATTTCTGCCAATAATCTTGGTTTTGTTGAAATGAAAGTCCCGGCGATCCGCTTCTTCGACGACCGCCTTTAAATACTCGCCAATCGCCGCAACTTGATCTGTTGTGTTTTTAAATCGTACGAGCTGCGGGTGATTTCTGTAGCCCTTGGTTTTTCCGAGCAATACATTTTGGGCGAGCAGACTCTCCCGCCAAAGCGCCACCAAACCTTTTGAATCCAGATATCTGGGATGTATCGACCAAAGTCGCATGTTAGCTTTCCATTGTGATGTTAGTGATGCTTAGTGAAGATGAGTGCATCAGTATCAAAACCAAGCGCTTTTGATTGCTCAATGAATCGCATTTTGATATGTTCGCCAATAGTCGGGGTTCTTGAGAGTAGCCATAAATAAGATGTGTCGTAGCCCGATACAAAAGCGTATTGATAATTTACCTCATCCAGCTCAAATACAACGTAAGACCCGTAAAAAGGACCAAAGAATGAAACCTTTAAATGGCCTTCATCACGTTTACCGACAAAATAGGCTTTTCCTGTCGCTTCTTCCCACGTATTGCTGGCAACTGAGAATCCACGATTGACGACGTTGATTCCACCGTCTTTGCGTAATGCGTATTCTGCGGTTACATGACTTAAGCCGCGTTCAAAGGCATGATCGAGTCGGGCAATTTCATACCATTTACCCAGATACCGGCTTTCGTCAAAATTCTTGACGGGGGTAACACCATTGGGAATACCTGTGCAACCTATCAGCAGGATAAATAAGGAAAATAATGGAAAGTTATGCATAAGTGTATACCTGAATTGTATAGATGGCTATCAGTATCTAGGGTCAAAACTTGCTCTTTTTGCGTTATTTTTGAACAGAATTGTATAAAAGCAATGAGTTTTGACCCTAGTGACTGAAAGTTAATCTTCCATTTTTGTGAAAGATTAAAACGATTTTAGTTCAGCCGAATGGCTTAATCATTCAAGATTCTTTTAGGCGAAGTCGTTGCATGAGTATGGCTCACTTTACGATGGAAGGTTATGAACGAACTTGCCGAAATAAATGAACTGTCTGCTTTACTACGTGCAAAAGTACCGCTGATATTGATTGAAACCCATGAAGAGCCGCGAATTCTGAAACTGCTGACACAAGCTGTCAATTTGGAAAATCAGCTGATGATGCGCTGGAGTATTGTCGACGGTCTTGGCCGGGTTATGGGTACAGGTGGAGGGATCGGTGAGATGCATGTTGCATCGTCGGACGATAATCATGGCAAGGGCATTTATCAGACCAATGAGCTCATTGACTGCCTGCGGCATATTGATAAATCGGCGCAGAACGGTGTTTATGTATTGTGCGATGCGCATCCCGGTTTTAAGGAGCCTGTTGCGGTGAGATTGATCCGTGAGATAGGTATGGATCATTATAAGTGTGCACGAACTTTGGTGTTTGTCAGCCCAACGCTGGAGGACGTGCCTTCAGAACTACTGCGTTTGGCTGCGCATTTCAAACCGAAATTGCCGACCCGGGACGATATCCGGTCTATTGTTGTCGATGAAGCGCAGCGTTACCTGACTGAAAATGGCGATAAAGTTCGTGGTGACCGCCGTATCGTGGATTTGTTGATCATGCATTTACTCGGTCTTGAGTTTGAAGATGTGCGTAGGCTGGTGCGTCAGGCATTACGTACCGATGGGGCAATTAATCAGAATGATATTCGCCGTATTCTCGATATTAAACATCAGGCGCTGGGTGGCGCCGGTGTGCTGGGCTTTGAAGAATCGACGTTCAAGTTCGATGCCATAGGTGGTCTGGCGCGTATGAAGCACTGGGTTACATTGCGCCAGAAACCATTTCTTGATCCAAAAACTGCAGCGCTTGACCGGCCTAAGGGTATATTGCTCCTTGGTGTAATGGGGGGCGGTAAAAGCCTTGCCGCTCGTGCGATTGCGGGAGAATGGAACATTCCACTGATGCGACTGGATTTCGGTGCTATATATAATAAGTTTTATGGTGAAAGCGAGCGTAACATGCGTGCAGCGCTATCTGCGGCTGAGGGTATGGCGCCTTGCGTGCTATGGATCGATGAACTGGAAAAGGGGTTGGGTGGTGGTTCAGGTGAACAGGATAGCGGTGTGTCGCGGCGTATACTGGGCACTTTCCTGACCTGGTTGTCGGAACGCAGTAATGCGGCAAAACCGGTATTTATCGTGGCGACAGCCAACGATATTTCGACGTTACCACCCGAACTTATCCGTAAAGGGCGTTTTGATGAGATTTTTTTCGTTGATTTTCCGAATGCCGTAGCGCGCGAGCAGATTTTTAGTATTCATTTGGATAAGCGCGGGTTTGATCCGAAGACCTTCAATGTAGCTGAGCTGGCGGCAAGTGCCAGCAGTTTTTCAGGTGCAGAAATCGAGCAAGCAGTGATTGCAGCTATTTTTGAAACAACAGCCCGTGATAATGAACCGCCATTGAGTTCATCGGATATTTTGCATGAACTCGAGCGCACGCGTCCTTTGTCTGTGGTCATGGCCGAACGTATTGGCCAGTTGCGTGCATGGGCACGCGATCGTGCAGTACTAGCAGATGATTTGCATGATTGAGTTTTGACCCTAGATCAGTCTGTAAAAGGGGGGACGTCAATCGAACTTAAAGGTATAAAATAAATCTATCGCGCTATCGTCACCCGCCTGCGTGACGACTTTAATTTTAGGCGTCAGGCTATACGAGAGTTTGGTGATGCCGGCAGATGTGGCCGTAATACCCCGCTCATAACTCAGATATGCGCGTGAGGAAATGCGCTTGCCAACCATGCCGACCTGATTGCTTAATGCGCTGTTTGCTGCACCTGTAGGATTGGTTAGTGGGTTGCGGATACCTGGTGTGGTTTTGGGCTTACTTCCAGTGGTGCTGCCTTGCCTGAATGAAATTTCATCGACACCTAGCATGTCACTGAGTTGACCTGTGATCCCTCCGGATTCAGAACCCAGTATTGCAGTGGCGGCAGTGATTAGCATGGACGTATCTAGACCGCTTGTATCCGGGGCGCGTCCCAATACGATCCACGACAGTTTCTCGGTATCGGGGACTTGCGGGGTTGAAATTAGCGTGACTTTCGGATACCGGACCGAACCGGCGACTTCAACACCAGCTTCGACCTCCAGGCCCTGACGTACAGCTTGAATATTCAGTCCGGGATCATCTAAAGAACCATTAAAATTGACAATGCCGCGTGTTACGGTGAGATCCTGTCCATAAGCCTTATAGGCTGCATCACGTGTGGCAATCGATCCGACAGCGTTCAATACATTCTTTTCGTCATTCATTAATTGCAAATTACCGTCAAGACGGCCATGCAGTCCTGCAACACGTAAGTAAAACTGCTCGCCGAGATCGAGCGTTGCAAGCAGGTTGACAATCATATCCTCTTTTTCAGTGTCTTGTTCGTCTTGCCTGGTTACACTGTCATCGATCACAACGACATCGTCAGCCAGCTGTGGGCGCGATTCGGGTGGTTGCATGATAAGACCGGCATTGGCGGTAATTTCACCCTTGAAATCAAGCGTGTTATCGATGAGTTGTGCGGTATTTTTGCCGGAAACAACAATCCAGTAATGCGATGGGTAAGCAAGATACAGATGATCGAGCGCAACTGTTAAATTGTGTCTATTATCAGTGAAACCGAGAGATCCGTCGATTGTCAGGGAACCGGGCTGATCTTTTAGTGTCAGATCGCGTAATAAGCGATCCTTGGGTGGAGGTTGATGAGGTGATACAAATTTCAGTTGATCGATGTGCAGCGCGGATTGATCGAATTTTGCCTTCAACTGTCCTTGTTGCAGGTCTAGTCCAAAGTCAAGTGCCGCTATGGCAAGCTGATCTCCAAGAATATTTCCTTCCAGTACCGGATTGTCGATTGTTCCGGCAATATCAGCTTGCAGCTTAACTTTACCTTCTGTTTGTATAGGGCTGTCGGTAAATTGATTCAGTAAGGATAAGTCAGGAAGATTTAAATTAAGTCTTCCATTAATTGGGGTATTTTGGGCCAAGTTGCCATCTTTGTCCTGATGAAGGTCTGAAAGTGCGAGTTGTGCATTAATCTCACCTGCGGATTGGCTGATTAGATCAAATTTTCCGGTTATTGTGCCGTTGCGTGCTTCCGCCAGCAGTTTTAACGTTTGTATACCTGCAGGCGTAGGTCCAGGGAGATACCAGTCACCTTGTTCGCGTGTGATTTCTATACTGCCATTGAGTCGGGTTAGAGAAGCCGGTGATTTCATATGCCATCTACCGCCTAAATGCAGCATGTTTTCTTTGTTTGGTATGTCAGTACCCGGGTTTAGCTTAATACCCGAGAAGTGACCGTCGCTTTGCCAGCTATCAGGCGACCAGAATACAGTATTTATTTCAGCTTCACCTCCTGCAATGGACATTTTGGTATGACCAATGGAGATTTTTTCGTCGCTAAGTTTGATGGACGCCGGTTTTTGTAATTTGACCGGTACCGGCCCCGTTATCGCCAGGCTGGTTAGTTGTCCCTGCCAACCGGAAGGTGTGCTTTCTTTATCTGATTTGATAAGCCCGCCTTCAGCAAATACTTCAGCTGTAATCTCATCATCTAAATTCACGTGGGCTTCGAGCGTGTGAGCCGAATGTTTTCCGGTCACTTGAAAGTTGACTGCTTTGACCTGGGTTTTTCCATCCGATTGTAGGTCATTTGCCGAGAGTGTTAATGAAAGCGCTGTTGAATCAACTTTACCCTGAGCCGATAAATCTTCAACAGCTTGATAATCAGGCAGGGCAAGTTTTTGGGCGTTAATGTCAAAATCAATACTCGGTGAATCCGGCGTGCCCTTAATATCGAGCTTGGCTTTAAGAAATCCCGATACTCCAAACCCGGCTTGCGTTAATGACGGCGCTGTAAGATCAAGTGTTAGCGTATCGCCGATGTTGCCAAATTGCCCATTGATATCAAGTTGATTCGAACCGATTTGAAGGCCGGCTTTTCCATTGAAAGACAATGGCATGCTCAATGCAATATCTCCATTGCCCGTTACCGGATGACGGTTCAGATGACTTTTTTCAAATCGATAATCGAGTTTGGCCGACAGTTCAGGTGATAAATGGCCTGTGAGGTTTAGTCGTGTATTAAGGTCGGATTCAGGTCCTTGGACAAAATCGGCAATGTTAAATCGCCTGAGTTGACCGGTAAAATGAAATGGTTGAGTGTTGTCCGCTTTTGTATCGTCGCCAAGTGATAATTCACCTTTGCCGGTGAGACTGGATCGACCGTGACTGAGTTCGAGCTGTTCCAGTTTTACATGGTTGGAGTCGTGTGAAGCGGCGGCGTTCAGCTTTAATGCCTGGTCGCTTAAATTGACCGTGACCTGCTGCCGATCAGCGTCTCCGGTAAATTGGACTATTCCGTTAACCTTGGCAGGTTGTAGCTGTGAATCAATTGCAGCCGGATTCAAATGATCGATGTTGAGTGTTGCCTGGCCAATTGACGGATCGATTTGCCATATGATCTTTCCGGAAATCAACCCCTTTTCGGTAAACAGTATCCGCAGATTGTTCAGCTTAAATGTTTCTTCCGTTAGTTGTATGTCAGTGGTGGCGCTGGCGAGTGGCAGACCGTCATGATTCAGCGGGGCTGCGGCGTTGTTATTCAGTCTAAGCTGACCGATGAGTTGATTGCCGCCGCTTTGTTTGACGACAGTGTGCAATACCATGTCGGCATTGGGCATTTCAGGTGAATCGGGAATAAAAGCAGCGGGATTAAATCCTGTAATGCGTGCATGCAATGTTGACAACATTGCTAACGGGCTTTCGGCGAATGGACTCAGACTAATTACAGCCACACCCTGCATTGGGTTTTTATGATGTGTCAGTTTGATATCCAGTTGTTCGAGAGAACCGGAAGCATGCGCCTGTGTAATACCCCATTGCGCGGCGTTGTTGAGTTGAATTTCCGATCTCAGTTTAAATGGACGTGCTGTTTGGATATGCCCCGATGCATTGAAAAGACCCAGTTCCGAAGCAAACGAGAACCGGGTTATCTGGTGCTGTTGCGCATTGCTTTCCAAACCGATCGAAAAATCGGTTGCTGTAAATTCTGGCTGTTGTTCAGATGGGCTGTCTTCAATCGTGTATAGATTTATTTCGTCAATTGAAAGTGCTAGCAGCGAAATATCAATGGGTGACGTTAAGTCTTCAGGCAGTGCAGCCGGTTCGGTGTCTTCTTCTGCGGAAGGTGCGGTATATATATCAATACGTTGGGCGCTGATTCTTTCAATCAACAGTTTCATGGCCAGTAGTTGACTCGGTGACCAGTTAAACGTGAATTGATGAACAGTGAGTTGTACGGTTTCATCAATATATTGCAATTTTTTTATTTGCATATTACTGATGGTGCCGTTTATCTCGTCGATATTCAGAGCGCCCTTACTCAGACGCGCTGCACTGGTTAATAGCCAATGAAAGCCCGAAGTTGTATTTAAAGTCCAATAGCCGCTACCAGCCAGTGCTATGACGATGCTGAAAAAAACAATGATTGGCCATTTGAAACGTATACCTCTCCGTTTTCGCCCAGAGTGTTTATTAAGCGGCATGTCTGGGTCCGGCATGTTGCGAATCCGTGCATTATTTTTTTCGGTATGGCTTGTGTTACCGTCGTGATTATTCATCAAAAATTGACAATCATTGAAAAATGTACTCGAATTGTTCCGGTTTTATGGCCTCTGGCCACGTCGAGTCCGAGCGGCCCCGCCGGGCTACGCCAGCGAATACCCGCACCGTAGCCGAGAAATAAATCCATATCTTTAATCGTGTCTGCTGCACTGCCCGCATCAACAAAAGCTGCAGCGCCCCAGTTTTGCATGAACCAATGCGTATATTCCGCGGTACCCGTAGCCATGACACGTCCACCGACAATTGCATCACCCTCGTTAACACCGATACTTAAAAAATCATAGCCTCTAACCGAACGCAGACCACCGGCACGAAATAGATATTCCTGTGGGATACCGAAGCGCGAAGATGCGAATGTGTACCCGGCTTCTCCACGTAGATAAATTACGTCGCGTTTGCCAATCGGCCACCAGTTCTGTTGTTGTCCGTACAAACGGAGAAAATCTTGATCTGAGAGTATCGATTCAAGGCCACCTCCCATTTTGAATTCTGAAACATGGCCGCGCCGAATGTTAACGGGATCGTCTACGTCATGATAGCGAAAGTGCCAGTCGAGCGCCAACGCTTTAACAGTCTGATTAACAGCGCCTTTAGGGCGTTTTTTCTCTCTCTGCCAGTTCAGGGAATATTGCCATTGCATATTGTGTGTTTGATAGACACGTGCGGCGTCAACACGTTCTCTGACGGTTTTCAGGTCTTCAATGTCGGTTCTTTGAAGACTGGCGCCTAAAGCGTAGTAAATGTTGTTCTCGTTAGGTAATGTATTGACGCCGGTAAAGAAAGTCTGGCGTTTTTGTTCCAGGCGTAGCAATGTGTTGAAATTCAAGGTGCGATTGAGAAAGTCGTGATTGCTGTAATTAATTTCGGCGCGTGCACCATTATTGGAACTGTATCCACCGCCGATAGCGATACTCTGCGATTCTGTCTCGGTGACGGTGACATGCACCGGGATTGCGGCGTGTTGATCAACGTCGGAGTCGATGTTTACCGACACATTGCCAAAATGAGGGATATTTTGTAACGCAATTTGGAATTGATGAATGTGATCTTTGCTATATGGCTCGCCCGTACGAAACGGTTTATAATTCTCGATCATTTCAGTGTCATAACGTTCCAATCCGGTGATTTTAAGTTCACCAAAATAAAATGCCGGACCTGAATCAATCAAGACATATAATGTTGCTTTCGCATTTTCTTTGTCAACAATCGCTTCACTTTTGACAATACGAGCGGCAGCGTATTTTTCGTATGTTACTTTTGATAGCAAAGCTGCTTTGGCTTCTTCCCATTTGGCGGAACGAAAAGACTTACCTGCTTTAAGCGGCCAGGTTTTGCGCCATTGAGTAATACTTTTTTGAAATTCTTTATCAGAAACGATATCGCCCAGAAATTCGATTTGAACGGATTCAACTCGTGTTCGTTCTCCGGGATCAACTATAATCTCCGGGATTTCAGTATTCTTCTCGGTCTTTTTGGCTATGGTAACGACGGGTGAAAAATAGCCACGTGTAGCCAGCAATTCATTAATTTCTATTGTTGTGCGACGCAAAAATGTTTTTTGTGCCATATCGCTGGTAAAGGGTTCTTCTGGAAGCTCGATATGCTTTTCCAGAAAGTCATTTATGGATTTCGGCGCCGAAAGTAATACGAATTTTGTTGGCTCCGAGGTGCTAGGCAGAATAGAGGATTCCGCTAATAACGAATTGCTGCCTAACGTGAGCAAACTCAAAAAGAAGATAATGTAAATGAACGTGATAAGCTGTTGATTGAAAATCAAACGGATATTCTGCATGTTACGGCATACAGAATCGGCTTAAAACATGAATTACAGTGCGGTCTATGTCAAAAATCATGATGATTAAACGATTAAAGTTTTGTTAAAAATATTATGGTTGCTCATTCTACTATAAATGCGGATTACCCTTTAGAACCTAAAGATTGCCGAAAGTGCGGCAGGCTCGCAATTTTTTTGGATTCAGTAAAGGAACAATACCCTGATTATTATGCGCGGCCTGTCAGCGCATTTGGCGACGAGCAGGCAAAATTGTTGATTGTGGGATTGGCGCCGGGTATGCATGGCGCCAATCGGACCGGCCGTCCATTTACTGGAGATTACGCCGGCATTTTACTCTACCAAACATTATATCAATTTGGTTTTGCTAGCCATTATGAATCAATATCGCAGCAGGATGGTTTACAGTTGCATGGTTGCCGCATTACCAACGCCGTTAAGTGTTTGCCTCCGCAAAATAAGCCAATTCCAGATGAAATACGGTGTTGTAGCTACTATTTGAACACAGAATTGGCTGCATTCAAAAAGCGGCATGGCCGGATTGTACTGGCACTCGGTGCGATAGCGCATCGGGCTGTATTACACTGCTTGAGACTGAGGCAGCGAGACTTTCCGTTTGCTCATGGCGCAGCATATTCTTTGCCGGAAGCGAAGGCGGGAGGAATCAAACTCTATGACAGTTATCACTGCAGCCGCTACAATACCCAGACAAAGCGATTGACGGCGGAAATGTTCGAGCAGGTATTTGCCAATATCTCGGCTGATTTGTCCTTATTATAATTAGTCTAAAAATATTGAATGAATAACAATGGAGAAAAAATATGCCTTATGTACATTTACGTGTTGCGGGAACGCTGAACCACGATCAAAAAACGCAAATTGCCGAGGAAATTACGGATACGCTTTCACGCGTTGCGAATAAATCGAAATCGTACACTTACATCACATTTGAAGAAATTCCTCATGAAAACTGGGCAATAGGAGGCGCTTTATTGGGTAAAAAAGATTAGCCATACTGTAAGGTTCCGATTCATTAAAACACTTTATTTTCTTGGTCGGATACAGTTCTGACGGAACAAGCATGGATCAAGCAGCCAGTAAACAATTCGATGCAAAGCGTTTTTGCCAGGATTTACCTGCGCAACCCGGTGTGTATCGCATGTTGAATATAGATGGCGAGGTAATTTATGTTGGCAAGGCAGTGGATCTTAAAAAACGTGTTTCGTCCTATTTTCAGAAGACGGGTCTTGCGCCCAGAACGCTGTTAATGGTTTCACAGATTGCGTCCATTGAAACGACAGTAACACATTCAGAAGCTGAAGCGTTGTTGCTTGAGAACAATTTAATCAAAAGCCTGAAGCCGCGATACAATATTTTGTTCAGGGATGATAAGTCCTATCCTTATATCATTTTAAGTAACCATGATTTTCCCCGGCTTGGGTTTTACCGGGGGGCGCTCGACAAATCGCATCAATTTTTTGGGCCGTTTCCAAATGCGGGTGTTGTGCGAGAAAGTATTCAGTTATTGCAAAAAGTATTCCGTTTGCGTACGTGTGAGGACAGTGTTTTTAATAATCGTACGCGTCCTTGCCTGTTGTATCAAATCCAACGCTGTAGCGGACCGTGTGTCAATAAGATTCCACCATCGGAATATACTGAGGATGTGCAGCGTGCTACCTTGTTTCTACAGGGTAAACAATCAGAAGTCATCGGTGGCATTGCTAAAAAAATGCAGCAGGCTTCGGACGAAATGGCGTACGAGCAGGCGGCCGTGTTGCGCGATCAAATGCAGGCATTGCATAAAATCAGGGAAAAACAATTTGTCGACAGCGGTAAGGCTGTCGATGCCGATATCATCGCATGTGCGTCAAGTAAAGAGGATAGCAGCCGGGTTTGCGTTACTTTGGCTATGGTCAGGGGAGGGCGTCACCTGGGCGATAAAAGTTTTTTTCCGCAAAATGCTGGTGATTACCAGCCGGCTATGGTGATTGAAGCGTTTCTGGCACAGCATTATCTGAATCGCAGTGTGCCAAATCTGATTATTGTCGATCGGAAAATTCAGCGTGGAATACTGGAAGCGTTGCTGACTGAGCAATCCGGTCATAAAGTGACGATTAATCAGAATCCGATTGGGGAGCGGCGTGTTTGGTTGAACATGGCGTCTGAGAACGCGCAGCTCGCACTTAAGCAAATGATAAATCGCAAAGCCAGCCAGGAGGATCGTTTAGTCGCGTTACAACAAGCGCTGGATTTAAACGGTTTGAATCGTATTGAATGTTTTGACATCAGTCATACAATGGGTGAGGCTACGGTAGCATCATGTGTGGTTTACGATAATTTTACGATGCGTAACCAGGAATACCGATTGTTTAATATTAAAGGAATTAAACCGGGTGATGATTATGCCGCGTTACGCGATGCATTAACCCGACGGTATCAGAAAATTGTGCAGGGTGAAGGGCGTTTGCCGGATTTGATTATGATTGATGGGGGTAAGGGACAAGTAAATGCTGCTCAGGAGGTACTCGATGAGTTGGGTATTGGTGATGCCAATCTAATCGGTGTGGCCAAAGGCGAGGGACGTAAACCGGGTTTGGAGCAATTGATTTTTCCGGCGCAGAAAAAGTCGTTACAATTACCTAATAACCATCCAGGGCTGCATTTAATTCAGCAAGTCCGGGATGAAGCGCACCGTTTTGCGATACAAGGGCATCGTGGACGACGGAGTAAATCGCGCATAACCTCAAGTCTTGAGCAGATCAGTGGCATTGGCGCTAAGCGCCGACAAGGCTTACTCGGACGTTTTGGTGGACTGAAGGGTGTACAAACAGCAAGCATAGATGAGCTGGCCAGAACCGAGGGTATTAGTCGTAAACTTGCGGAAAAAATCTATAAAGAATTGCATTAATTAACATTTGGCGTTTGTTGATCCTTAATCCTGTTTTGAGTGATATGTTTTTGATGTTCAGCCGTTAAACAATCTAACTATCTATTGCTTTTTAATGAGCCGCCTTGCGCGGCGCTGGTTTTATGCCTTTAAATCTGCCTAATTTATTGACCTGGCTTAGAATTTTGGCCATCCCGATTTTTGTTGGTATTTTCTATTTACCCACAGATTGGTTGACTGTCGAACAAAAAAATCTGATTGCAACCATTATATTTACCGGTGCGGCTATTACGGACTGGCTGGACGGTTTTTTGGCGCGTGCATTGAACCAAATGTCTGCATTTGGTGCGTTTCTCGATCCAGTAGCGGATAAATTAATGGTGGCGGCGGCACTGATTGTGCTTGTATATTTGGAACGACTGGGCGCGCCCGTTGCTCTAATTATTATTGGTCGTGAAATTGCGGTTTCAGCGTTACGGGAGTGGATGGCGCAAATCGGCCATTCAGGAAGTGTGGCAGTTTCATTTCTGGGGAAAGTCAAGACGGCGGCGCAAATGATTGCTATTCCATTACTGCTCTATCATGAGGACATGATAGGCGATATTAGCGCACATGAGATTGGCACCTGGTTGATTTATGTGGCTGCTGTTCTGACATTATGGTCGATGATTTATTATTTAAAAGCAGCCATTCCTCAAGTAGTTAAGTTGGACAAATAACGGTATGTCCGATTTTCTTTAATTAATATTCGATATTGAAATTCTAAATAAATGATAATGAAACGGATGTTTTTTTCATTGATAGCTGCGGTAGTGTTGTCATTTGTGGTGGTGTGTACTGCGCATAGTGGTTCGAATGAAGCTGCTGATTTCGCAGTGTGTGAGCGTATTAAAAGACAGAGTATATGTGAAGAGTACCGCCTCAGTACCTTGTCCGATTTGGATCGTCAGCTGATAGCTAAACATTGTACAACAGGTGAACGGTGCCCGGATAACGATAGGATAGGCCGTTGCATACGGTACAAAGATCCCGACGGGTTGGTTTTCGACAAACATTTTTATCAGGGGTCAAAGAAGAAACATGACTGGAATGCCGCGACGATAGAAGAGACCTGCGTTCAGCATAACGGAAAATTTGAGAATGGATAAGTAGTGTCCGTATCAGTTCATGCTGTTTTGTTCTTTTATGTAGCGCGAGACAGATGATTTATTTACTAAAGATATATGAGGGGGTGAAGTCGCGCCTCGTTTTTTCGTTTCATTCGTATAGTGATTCATTTTTTGCAATAAGAAATTGATCCGGGATGAATACTCAATTGCCGCCAAGGGATCTTAAAGGTTTATAGTGAAATCTCAACTGACTTTAATTATATCTCCTGATAATACTGGGGATTAAGCCTATAATGATCATTGCTGAATCGCTAATGATTGTAAACTGTTTGAGGCGACTTGGGATGAAAAAAAACTATCGTTTAATTCATATTATATTGTGCGTCTCGATTTTAATAATCATGACGACATGTCTGCTAGTCGGGTCGGCGCTTTCGCGGTCGCTGATCATCGATACAAGAGGCTATGCTTCGGGTCAACTGAGTCGTATCGTACGTGAAAATACACAGGGTAATGTTTTTAACTCGACGCGTGCAGGTGAGATGCTGTTGGGTTACGGGAGTGCTTCTTTTATTAGTTTCGGTAGCCTGCCGCAGAACCTGGTAACCAATCCCTTTTTATTTTGCTTCGATAAAGCGGATTTCTATGAAGTACTTGAAGAATTGATCGGCCATAATGTTGTGATTGAATATAAGACGCCGCGTAGTAACTCCCTACTTTCGTGTTCTGCATTAAACGAATTAGTGGATATCTACCTAGTCGATAATAATGCAGCATTGGAACAGACACATCTAATCGGTGATATCTGGGCTTTTGGGCCGGAAGTTTCTTATGGTGTTGAATATGGACGAATAACTAATGTGATTAAGAACAAGAATGCACCCAGAAGTTATTTTATGTCTATGCAGATCGGTGATAGTGGAGATAAGTTCCGTCATTTTGTAATCGATGATCATGATCTCTATGAATATTCCATTGAAATCCTACGTACGGCGGCGATGGTCAAGGTACATTACAGTGAGCGTCTTGCCAATAAAAATATATACGGACATCGTACCCGTTTGTTTGTCTCTGAAATCGAAGTTGTTGCAAGGCGTGTAAACTAGTTAATAATTTGCTGCAAAATTGCGCAGATAAATTCTTATTAATTAACTGTTATGGCTCGAGATATGAAATGTTTCTTGACACTTATTTATTTATTGCTTGCTGGCTGTGCTGCTTTGCCGCCTGCTTTTAATGATGCGCGTGTGGCGCGAGTCTCATATGCGCAGGCTGTAAGCGAGACGCAAAAATACCAAAATGAATATGTGAAGTGGGGTGGTGTCGTCGTCGATGTGAAGCAAGAAAAGAACGGTGAACTGATGCGGGTTATGTTTTATCCACTGGACTTTTATGGTCGGCCGCAGCTTGATCAGACTGCGGAGGGCTATTTTTTACTCAAAAATCCAGATAGTTCTGATCAATCTGCTTTATATGAGAATAAAGAGATTGTGGCGATAGGTGTTATCGAGGGTAAGACTGAGTCTATGGACAACCATGGTGATACGGCTATACCGCTGATTCGTGCTACTGCGATTCATGCTTGGCCGGACGCATACCATGGAAATTATTATCAAAATTGTCCGACCTGTTATTTTAAACAGCTTTTCTGGTAGATGGGTGGGATGTGTCGATTGGACGGTTTGAGGGACATGCGATGCAGGGCATATTTTCATTTAAGCCTGAAACACGTTATGGTTGTCCGGCTGCTGATCATATTCTGGTGAATCGGTATTACGTGACGGGCTATTCCTATTACTTTAGGCAGGCGAAGTGGGCGTTAGAGATTGTCGATCCGGATAAAAGTATCATGGGGGATGTGCGACGTTTAAATAATTTCAGGCCGGACTTTCGAGTGCCGAAAAGATTTCGGGCGGATTTAAGCGATTATCGGCACAGCGGATTTGATCGTGGACATCTGGTTGCCAGTGAGAATATGAGCGACGTGGCTATTCAGAATAGTGAAACGTTTTTGTTGTCCAACATGTCACCCCAAACACCACAGTTTAACCGGCAAAAGTGGCGTCAACTTGAGCACGCTGTGCGTAAACTCGACAAGCAAGATAATGTGCTGGAAACCTATGTCATTACAGGGCCTATATTTGATTTTACTGTGCCCATCAGAATGATTGGTGAGAACGATATGAATGGAATTCGTATTCCCGTACCGAGCCATTTTTTTAAATGTCTATTAGCGGAAGTCAAAAGCGGTCAGCTCAAAATGTGGGCGTTTGAAATGGAAAATGCCGATATGAATGGTGACCTAGCTGATTATCGGGTGACAACCGCGTATGTTGAACAGCGTGCAGGTATATTACTTTGGGACAAATTAACCGGCTCAGAGATTGAGAAGGAAAAAAATAGTGTGCGGAAAATGTGGTAGATTACCGGCAAACGGATTTAGGGTTTAACTATTTATCGGCGATTTCGTATTCAAATTTTTGTCTTTATTTGTGCGTAAGCATCGGCGAGCTGCTGACTTGAGGTTCTCGATTCGGTGGAGAAAAAACTAATGAATCCAGCTTTTTGGTTAAAGCCTCTGAGTCGATTCCAGCCGGCCGCCATACGGTAAAGGAATTTGGAGTCGGTAAAAAAGTCGCCAACATGATAAACATAAAAAACATGTCGGACATCATTGCTGCCATGTTTATTCCAGGTAGTGTGGACAAAGTTAATACACTGCTTTTCTTGGAAACAAACAAGTTGTTTCTGAATATTTGCTTTGCGCCAGTCGCCACCTTCTTCTTTAGGTATCAGCCAGGATTCCGGTAATTTTTTGTTT
Source organism: Gammaproteobacteria bacterium (assembly GCA_030431985.1). Lineage (GTDB taxonomy): Bacteria > Pseudomonadota > Gammaproteobacteria > Burkholderiales > Nitrosomonadaceae > Nitrosomonas. The sequence goes on along the minus strand of JAUIIB010000009.1, from coordinate 5,849 downwards.
CCGGGTAGAGCTTGAACAATGAGCGCATCTAATGTTTGGTCGAGAGCTAGGTTTAGCGAACTTGTTCTGCTTTCTTCGTTAATGACCCATCGAGTCTGCGATAGGTTTACAGAGGATGTAGTAAAATTTCCGGGTAATTGTTCGTTTTTTGCCAAAAATAACTTTGGTTGTGATGTGGTCATCAAGAACTGTATCGGGCCAACTGTAGCGACAATGAATAAACCTGTAATAACTGGGATGTATTTTTTCCAGGGTGCTGCTGTTATCAGTTTTTTTTCACTGAGCTGTTGTCGATTCGATTTTGAATCGGGCTGCAATTGGCCGACGACAAGAAATAAAGCTCCAAGCAGGAAAACGAGAGCGATTAACTGTATATCACCATGCTCTGTAAGATTCATTTCGGTGTCATTAATCCAATCCAGCCAGACAATCATATTGACGCGTATCGCATTTGCAGCAATACCCAATATGCCGCCCAATAGGGCGAAGCCGGCGACTTTAGAAAAAGATTGGTACAATAAACTGCCCCAGCAATAGCATAGAAAGGCGGATAGTGTTACAAATGTTAAACCCGAACATGCATCAATGACTACATAACGATGTGCTCCAATATAAATGACGAAGCCATCTATGCTGTGGGGAAGGTTTGTAGTATTGGCAAACCAGTCTATGATCTCTACTGTTAATAATTTTAGCGGTAGCTGTAGTATATCTCCCGAAGGAATCATAAAAAAAAGTATTCCGAAAATCGGAAAAAAACGCCACCAAATATGCCGTCCTAACATTGATATCAAAATGCCCTGCAACGCTAATATAAAAGCGATGTACATGACCAGGTCAATCTGTACAATTGTTGCAGCCAGCCACAGCCCAACGGCAATAGTTACTATTACGAATCCGAGCAGATCAGCACGTGGTGACATTGATAAAATTTCACTTCGATAATGCCATCCTAATACATAAATTAAAAAAGGCAGAACCAGCCAGGCGTATTGATAGGGTTCCGAGGTTGACCACACTGTAGTCAGATTTAAAAAAGTTGGCCACATGGCCAAGCAGGTTATGGCTATTCCCAAACTTCCGTAAAGCAGGGCCTGTTGCCACTCTATTCCGATGGCGGTAGTGATTGTTTGTGATGCTGTTTTTTCGGGTTGTACTTTGCGCACAGGATATGACATACCTGTTCGATAAAGCACTGGTTGTAGCAATGTCCGGGTTAGCGTGGAATCCTCGGGATAATGGAAATATTCAAGTCCGAAATGTTGAATATGGGTATTGACCGGATCAGTGTACGTGCCGAATAATCGATCCCACAGGGTGAAAACAGCGCCATAGTTGCTGTCAGTTTCTTGCCGTTTGTTGGAATGGTGTATAGCATGTACGGCAGGCGTGACAATCAAGATTCTAAGTACTGAATCGATTTCTTCGGGAAATTTCAGATTGGAATGAACCCACAGTGCGCTGATCATTGCAGCAAGAAGATAGGCGGCAATACCTGCTGCCGGAAGACCCAGAACCAACACCAACATCAAAACTAACGGTGTGGTAATCAATGTTTCAACAGGATGATGTCTTTCTGCCGTAGTGACATCTATAGCAGTATCACTATGGTGAACAAGATGAAATCGCCACAGAAAAGAAGCTTTATGGAAAATACGATGTTCCCAGTAGCGCCACACATCCATAAAAAAGAATACCAGGAAAGCTTGAATACCCGTCGACAGATCTAAACTGTGTATCCATCCGGACGATTGTGTTGCAGCGGTGTATGGGCTTGTAGGAAACAATAATCCTACCAGGATGCCGCCGATAAGCATCAGACCAAGATTGGTTGTCAAACGTCCATTAAGGGAGGTCCATTGTCTTTGAAAAGAAGGAATTCGTTCGAGCAGAAATAAGCCTCCACCAAGAGAAAACAAAACAACGATAAGGAGGCTCTCAAACGGCACTGGGCTATGCTTCCGGCGGTGGTTTTGGACAGTTCAGGTTAACTGGTTTTTTTCTTGCGCTTTATTAAATGAGCGCCAACAGCCAGGCTGACAGCACCTATACCTAATACACTGCCAACTGATATCGGTAAAGAAGTTCCCAGTGCAGCTCCCAATGCGCCTCCTAGCGCAGCCCCCAATGGCAAACCTAATGCGTCACCGGCCATTACGCTTCCTGATGTGAGTAGCGTCAGACTGAAAATTAATATTTTACTGATGTTCATCTTTTACCCCTTTAATGAGTTTTCTAATTATTTCAGCTATCTATTTCAAGTTTCTCGAAGTGGTGATCGCTGGTAACCCACTTCATTTACTTCTAAAGCAAGAATAATACCCAAACTAATATATTGATATTAATCAATTGGTTATCATCTTGTTGTGTTTTTATGTGCCCGTATAACAAGGTGTTTGTAAAAGAATCCGACAGAAGCGCAAGCGCTCTAAATAATATAAATAATTCAACATTATTTGAAATGGAGATAAAACCGGTGTAGTGATTTTCGCGCGAAAGGGGTGGGATGGTGTCTAAACTGATTAACCCCTGAAATCGACCTTTTTTCTATGGAATAAAGCTCGAACAGAGTTGTTAGTATGTTATGCCATAAGGAATTAAGTCTGGATATTCGCATAGGCTACGATCAATTAAGTTTTGGCGATATGACAGAAGTGATGTGGATAACGCTTCAATTGGGACAAATCTTAATATGGCGTTAAGTGGTGTAGACATACGACGGCACAACTTAACTTAAAGTACTAATGGCAATCCCAGAACAAACGTAATTGATTCGAATGAAATGATTAATAATCTGGTGGAGGAATGTAGGTAATGTATAAAAATATGTCGTTTAAGCTGCAGATCGTATTGATACTGAGTTTCCTGACATTGCTAATTGTCGGTGTAGGGGGATGGGGTTTATACAGTTTTGATCATTCGAATCATAATTTTAAATCAGTTTTTGAGGACCGGACTAAACCATTAGGTGATCTTTCCGTAGTTTTGGACAGGTTCCAGCGTACCCGAACTAATGCTGTTGTCGCTGCAAATTATGAAGATGTCGGGGTTGCCAAAGAACGTACAGTTGAAACCGCTGCATTGGATCGTGAAGCAGATGCAAGTTGGTCAGTGTACATGCAGACAACGAAAACAGCTGAGGAAAAATTACTGGCCGATACTTTTGCCCAGCAATCACAGGCTTATAGGGATTCACGTGATCGAACAATGGCTTTTGCCTCTAACGGTGATTTTATAGCGGCAAAACACAATGCAGCGAGTGATGCCAGAGTTAAATTCGCAGCTATGCATACAACCTTGTTTGACCTCATCAGCTTACAGTCAAAAATTGCCGAAACGGAGTTTATAGCGTCCCAGGAAAGTTTCCAGACTAATGCGATGACTACAATAACGGCCATTGTACTGGGTATTATTCTGGCCACAGTTGCCGGGTATTTTTTGGTGCGTAATATAGTGGGCTCAATGAATAAAGCAGTCACTGTTGCTAATTCGATCGCACAAGGAAATCTGAATACCAAAATTGAAATTACTTCTAAGAATGAAGCGGGACGTATGCTTTATGCGCTGAAGAAAATGACTGAGAAACTGGTTGAGCATGAGAAGGATGTGGCTGATTATCAGGCTGAAGATGCTTCTGTCAGTAAGGCACGTGCTATGGCCAAGTTCAAGCTGGACGGTACGATTACATGGGCAAATGAAAATTTCCTGAAGTTGACAGGTTATTCACTGGAAGAAATTAAAGGCAAACATCACGATATGTTTGTTGAGGCTTCCAAGCGCCAGGAACCCGAGAATCAGCAGTTTTGGGATAAATTAAGCCGCGGAGAATTTTTTGTTGGTCAGTTTAAGCGCATTACTAAAAGCGGTGACGAGGTATGGGTGCAGAGTAACTATAACCCGATTTTTGATGCCAATGGTAAGGCTTATAAAGTTGTATTATACGGTACAGACATTACCGAGTTGAAATTTCATAACCTTGATACAGAGGGGCAGCTTAAAGCCGTAGATATGGTGCAGGCGGTCATTCAGTTCAATCTGGACGGCACCATTATTACAGCCAATGATAACTTTCTAAGTACAATGGGTTATTCATTGCATGAGATTAAGGGTAAGCATCATAGTATGTTTGTTGATCCAGACGAACGTAAGAGTCCTGAATATAAGGCATTTTGGGAAAAACTGAATAAAGGAGAATTTGCATCAGGACAGTTTAAGCGAATTAGTTCAAACGGCCAGGAAGTATGGTTGCTGGCCAGTTACTTCCCTATACTCGATCCCAACGGAAAAGCTTATAAAGTTGTCAAGCACGCTTCAGAAGTTACTAAACAGGTACAGGCGCAACTGATGCTCGACAAAGCAGTGGAACAAACCCTTGAGGTTGTCTCCGTTGCCAAGGATGGTGATCTGACCCATCGTATTCCCATGGAAGGAAAATCAGGTTCTATTGCCACGCTGTGCTCCAGTGTCAATGATTTATTGGAAAATTGCGTGAGAAGCCTTAAAGAGGTTGGCAGTGTTCTGGGTGCTTTAGCAGATGGCGATTTGACACAAAAAGTTTCGGGTGAGTACAACGGTCTTTTTGGACAGATGAAAGACAATTCCAATGCTACAGTTGAAAATCTGATCAAAATTGTAGGTGATATTCGCTCCGGTACCGAGTCGATAAATACTGCGGCACAACAAATTGCAGCCGGGAATAATGATTTGTCGCAGCGTACAGAAGAACAGGCATCTTCATTGGAAGAAACTGCATCCAGTATGGAGGAATTGACTTCTACTGTTAAGCAGAATGCCGATAATGCGATGCAGGCCAATCAGCTTGCTGGTAGTGCCAGTGATATTGCAGTAAGAGGTGGTGACGTAGTGGGGCAGGTTGTCACAATGATGTCATCGATTAATGAGAGTTCAAATAAAATCGTTGACATTATAAGTGTTATCGATGGTATTGCTTTCCAAACCAATATATTAGCGCTCAACGCTGCAGTAGAAGCTGCTCGCGCTGGTGAGCAGGGGCGTGGCTTTGCTGTGGTAGCGACAGAGGTGCGTACTCTGGCGCAGCGATCAGCGGCTGCTGCCAAAGAGATTAAGGAACTCATAGGTGATTCAGTCGATAAAGTTAGAGACGGAACCGAACTGGTTGATCAGGCCGGTAAAACCATGGATGAAATTGTCCAGTCGGTGAAACGTGTTACCGATATTATGGCTGAGATTGCGTCCGCATCAAGTGAACAAAGGACAGGTATTGAGCAGGTAAATGAGGCAGTGACACAAATGGACGAAGTGACGCAGCAGAATTCTGCTCTAGTCGAAGAGGCTGCAGCTGCGTCCGAGTCGATGCGGGAACAGGCTGAAAGTTTAATGCGTGCAGTTGCAACGTTTAGGTTGGATCAAGCTGCAGAGGATGCAGAAGTGATATCTGAACGTGTGGAACGACGTGGTCCAAATCGTGCCACCAACGTTGAGCGAATATCGGCTCCCGGCAAAAGAAAGGATACGATGCGGCAGCAAAAGGTATCAACGCCGGCCAAAACAGGTACGGAGGACGATCAATGGACAGAGTTTTAGCTTAATTTTCTTAAGTAGTATTGTCTACTTGTTAAGTGCCATGTCCTTTGTCAATGAAAACAAACGCTTGAGTTTCATGACAGTGGGCATGGCAATAACTTAGGAAAAATCAAAAGTAGTCGTTGTAGTTACAATTCAATGATGAGTTAATGGTTTTTGGAGAGTGTAAAGTTTTCTGTGTAACTGTCTGAGTTAAGTGTAGTCCTTCAAACGGTCTTCGAATTCGATTGTAAATCTATTCAGCGCCTGTTTCCAGTTATGGATTGGCATAGTCCATTTTAGTG
>JAUIIB010000008.1 GCA_030431985.1 Gammaproteobacteria bacterium | reverse complement strand
GGTAACGTATACCGTCTGCTTTGATGACTCCAGAAATGCCATCCGCTTTTTTCCAAACGATATCCATAATCCCGGTTAATTAGCATTAACCTGGCGTCGATTTTCTTTGCGTGGTTGAGTATACTGTCTGGCACATGGTTTTCACCACAAACGGCAGGCTTATCCTGTCTGAATATTCCTGCTTTTTCAAACCCAATTGCTTCTCGCGTATCGCCCAGATAATCTTGGTGGTCAAGATCAATGCTGGTGAGAATTGCGCAGTCCGCATCGAAGCAATTAACGGCATCCAGGCGGCCACCTAATCCCACTTCAAATACCGCTACATCAACATGCTCGACTATTGAAATATACATAGCAGCAAGCGTTCCAAACTCAAAATAAGTCAATGAAACATTACAGTTTCTTCTGGCATTCTCGACGACATTGAACGCTTCAAGCAACTGTTGATCGGACACCGTCTTTTGTTGAATACGAATACGCTCGTTATATCGAATCAAATGCGGTGATGTATAGCATCCAACGATATAACCGGCCGCTGTTAGAATGGATTCTAAAATTGCACATGCGGATCCTTTTCCGTTGGTTCCGCCTACGATGAGTACTGGAAAAACCGGTTTCAATCCAAGCGCATCGCGTACCTGCTCGGTACGCGCCAGCCCCATATCAATTGTCTGAGGATGGAGTTGCTCCAGGTATGTGAGCCATTCTGGCAATGTTGCGCGATCAAGGCCGGAATACATTTTATCAGTCTAGATATTTGACGATACGGCAGATCACTAATATACCGTGGATTTAATTTACGATCAGTCGAGTTGCAGACTTGGTCTGACGTTAATTAAGTTGGTGTTTGTACGGCGTTACGCATGAGTAAAGTGCATAGATTAGCAATTTTTTCGCGCATCTTTCTGCGATCAATAATCATATCTATTGCACCATGCTCGAGCAAAAATTCAGCGCGCTGAAATCCTTCTGGTAATTTCTGGCGAACCGTCTGTTCAATGACGCGAGGACCAGCAAAACCGATTAGTGCACCCGGCTCGGCCACAACAACATCGCCGACAAAAGCAAAACTAGCTGATACCCCACCCATTGTAGGATCTGTAAGAACTGAAATGAATGGTAATTTCTCACGGCTTAGCCGAGTTAATGCCGCAGATGTTTTGGCCATTTGCATCAATGAAAACAAGCCTTCCTGCATACGTGCCCCACCACTGGCACTAAAACAGATGAATGGTATGTGATAATCGATACTTGTGTTGACACCACGCACAAAACGTTCTCCAACAACTGAGCCCATCGAACCACCCATAAATTCAAACTCAAAAACCGCAGCAACGAGTGGCATGGATGAAACGCTGCCTTTCATGACAACTAATGCGTCTTCTTCATTAACATTGGATTTTGCCTGTGACAAACGATCGGTATATCGCTTACTATCTTTAAATTTTAATGGATCCGTAGGCTGGATTTCCGCCCCTATTTCTTGGCGGTTTTGTTTATCGAGAAAATAATCAAGCCGTGCTCTGGCTGAAATACGATTATGAAAAGCACATCGGGGGCAAACATTTAAATTTTTTACTAAGTCGGTATAGTACAGAACAGCTTCGCATGAACTGCATTTACTCCACAGTCCCTCGGGAACATTTTTCTTTTCTCCGTTTTCTTTACGCTTGATTTTGGGAGGGATAATATTTTGAAACCAGCTCATAAATGCATTCTCTTTGACTAAATCATAAGACTTAATTAATCATAAAATTATTGAAAATATCACCATTAGGCTGTTGTTAACGTTGGCTACATTTTTCATCAATGGCTTTGCGCATACCGGCAATTAAACCACGAATATTATTCAATAATTCCGATTGAGGCGAACCTTCAATTTCCTCAATAATCCGGCTACCGATAACCACTGCATCGGCAAGCTGAGCAACGTCACCTGCTGTAGCGCTGTCTCGTATTCCAAAACCAACGCCTATAGGAATAGTTATTGTTGCGCGTAATTTTTCCAGCATGGCCTCAATATTATTAAGATCAAGGTGCATCGCACCGGTGACACCTTTCAATGAAACATAATAAATATATCCTTTTGCCAGCTTTGCAACCTGAGTAATACGAGATACCGATGAAGTGGGTGAAAGCAGAAAAATTGCATCAATCTCCTGTTGTTCGAGGCATTGAACCCATTCTTCGCATTCTTCAGGTGGATAATCAACTGTCAAGATACCATCTACCCCAGCAGTTTTGGCTTGCACAGCAAAGCGCTGATATCCCATTGCCTCAATAGGATTTGCATAGCCCATTAAAACAACCGGTGTTTGCGTATCCTTGGTTCTAAAGTTGCGCACCATATCGAGCACATCGCTTAGCCCAATGTGATGTTTTAAGGCACGTTCCGAAGAGCGTTGTATGGTGGGGCCGTCAGCCATTGGATCAGAAAAAGGCACGCCCAGCTCAATAATGTCAGAACCAGCGCTGACCAGGCAATGCATTAAGTCAACGGTAATTTCTGGATCTGGGTCTCCCGCAGTAATAAATGGAATCAATGCTTTTTTATGCTTTTCTTGTAAAGCAGCAAATGTTTGCGTAATACGATTCATACAATAGACAAGTAAATGTTTAACTAGAAATTCGATTCAAAGATTGGCAACTCAAAACAATTATCCCTTAATACAGATTTTCAAATTTTTGCAATTACTTAAAGCGTTATCCCAGACATTTGTGATACAGTCGCCATGTCTTTATCGCCACGACCGGAAAGATTAATAAGGATCAACTTGTCTTTGTTAAGTGTCGGTGCAAATTTAGCTGCATAAGCCAATGCGTGGCTTGATTCTAATGCGGGTATGATGCCTTCAAAATGACACAATGCATGAAATGCGCCCAATGCCTCTTCGTCTGTAACGCCGACGTATTCAGCGCGATGTATATCCTTTAGCCATGCATGCTCGGGCCCGACACCAGGATAATCCAACCCAGCCGAAATCGAATGTGTTTCAATGATCTGGCCATGTTCGTCCTGAATCAAATAAGTTCGGTTACCGTGCAACACGCCGGGTTTACCTTTGGTCAGTGTGGCTGCGTGTTGATTGGTATCAAGCCCTTTCCCAGCCGCTTCGACACCTATCATTCGTACATTGTTGTCGTTGATATAGGGATAAAACAAACCGATTGCGTTGGATCCACCTCCAACGCATGCCATCAACACGTCCGGTTGTCGTCCAAAGTCGGCCTGCATTTGTTTTTTAGCTTCGATACCAATAATCGTTTGAAAATCCCGTACCATCATTGGGTAAGGGTGAGGGCCAGCTACAGTTCCAATAATATAAAACGTATCTTCAACATGGGTTACCCAATCGCGCATAGCCTCATTTAGCGCATCCTTAAGGGTGCGAGAGCCAGACTCTACCGGAACCACTTCAGCTCCCAGTAACTTCATCCGATAGACATTGGGAGCCTGACGTTTAACATCCTCAGCCCCCATATAGACAACACATTTCATACCATAGCGTGCTGCTACCGTCGCGGTAGCCACACCGTGCTGCCCTGCTCCAGTTTCGGCAATAACTCTGTTTTTTCCCATCCGCCGGGCTAGCAAAGCCTGTCCGATAGTGTTGTTAACCTTATGCGCACCCGTATGATTAAGATCTTCCCGCTTTAATAGGATCTGCGCACCGCCTAAATGCTCAGACCAGCGTTTGGCATGATAAATCGGGCTGGGGCGCCCTACAAAGTGCGATAATTCATGAGAAAATTCATCCTTAAATGTTTCATCATTCCAATAAAACTCATACTGCTCACGCAACGTATCCAATGCCGAAATTAACGTTTCAGCAACAAATATCCCGCCATAGGGACCAAAATGCCCTTTTTTATCTGGCAGATCATAAACATTCACGATTCTCGAACTCCTTGCATGAAAGCAGAAATTTTGTGTTCATCTTTTATACCTTTATCGATTTCTACGCCACTCGATACATCAACCGCCCATGGACGAACCCTTTGAATAGCCAGTGAAATATTATCAGCGTTTAAACCTCCCGATAATATTACCGGCAATGGTAGCTGTTGTGGAATAAGATCCCAGTTAAAAACATGCCCCGTGCCGCCCGGCATATTTTTGTTATACGAATCCAATAACAGCCCTTTTGCCGTGTAATATCGATGCGCATATTGTAACAAATCTACATCGCTCTTGACGCGAATTGCTTTAATATAAGGTAATGAAAATTGGTTACAAAACGTTTCACTTTCATTACCATGAAACTGCAATAGGTTCAATTTAGCTGCTTCAGTAGTTTCTTTCACCCAACATGGATCCGGGTCGACATAAACACCGACAGTATTGATAAAAGCCGGTATTTTTTTTGCAATATCTGCAGCCAGTTGTGGTGTGAGATAGCGGCTACTTTTCTGCCAAAAGACAAAACCTATGGCATCAGCGCCGCATCTGATTGCAGTAATCGCATCCTCAACACGGGTAATACCACAAATTTTTACACGTACCGTCATACCCAATCAAATTTAGAAAAGTGAGATTTACACGACCCGACAGTAATCGATAATACTGCTATTTTGATCAAACAATGGTAAATTCCATTGCGAATCGTATTCGATCCTTGTCAAGTACAACCCTGCTGCGGATATCGTTGGCGCGGCGGCTGTTCGATCACCATGATCCAACAACATGCGAATCCATTCCGGAGAGTTTCTACCTTTACCAACATAAACCAGGCAACCAACAATATTACGCACCATGTGATGTAAAAACGCGTTAGCACATAAATCAAATACGATTATGCTACCACGACGGGATATATCCAGTCGCGTCAATGTACGTACGGGGGATTTTGCTTGACATTCGGCAGCACGAAAAGCAGAAAAATCATGTTCACCCAGTAATATTTCTGCACCTGTCCGCATTCTATCAAGATCGAGACCCTGATGAAACCAACCCGTTTTTTGAGAAAAAAAACCTGGACGAATGGGATGATTCAGCAAAAGATACTGGTAGCAACGAGAACGTGCACTGAAGCGTGCATGAAATTGCGCTGACACTTCATTAGCCCATAACACAACAATATCTTTGGGCAAAAAAGCGTTAACACCACGTGTCCAAGCAGTAAGTGGACGTTTTGCAGTTGTATCAAAATGTATGACTTGATATAACGCATGCACACCGGCATCCGTTCTACCTGCTGTCACAACACGAATTTTTTCGCAGGCAATACTGGATATAGCAGATTCCAGTTGATCCTGTATTGCACAACCATCAGATTGGCTTTGCCAACCGCAGTACCGGCTGCCATCGTATTCAAGAACAAGCGCAACTCTCACAATGACATCATATTCAGGCAGTGATCCTACGCGTCATAACATCATGAGACTGAATGCAAATTGCAGCGTTATAGTTTTTCCAGTAACTCTTTCGCTGTATTTTGCTGAGCTTCATCACCTTCTTGAACAATTTCCTCGAGCATTTCCCGCGCGCCCTCAACATCCTCCATTTCCAAGTATGCCTTCGCGAGATCGATTTTTGTTTCTATTTCATGCCATTGCTCACTTTTAACTTCAGATTCAGCCGTTTCTTCAGATGTAACCGTATCGTCCCCGGTATCATTTGAGACATCATCACTAATTTCATCTTTGTCTTCGATATCTAGGTCAATATCCGCGAAATCAATTTCCGGCGCTTTTGCTTGCGTATCTGAAGATAAATCAGCGCGCTCATCAGACGACATTTCCGATGCTAGGGATTCGCTTGAAAGATCCATTTCAGGCAGCTCCAATTCAGCCATTTCCGTATCCAGAGATGATTCTTCAGCAGTGGTTTCGTCTGTTTTAGAATCTTCATCAGTCAAATCAATTTCAGAAGTATCTATTGAAAAATCAAGTGCATTTTCTGCTTCGGATTTTGACTCTAACACAGACTCGTCTTCGGATTCAGATTCCACCGCATCGTCTTGTAGCGCGTTTTGTTCCGATACATTCTCTGTCTCATCAAAATTAATCTCCATTGCCTCCGGTTCAGCAATCGTTTGATCAAGTTCTTCTGATGTAAAGTCCATCAAATGCTCGTTATCGGCCTCATCCTCTTGGACATTCTCCGCTTCCGTTGTTTCCTCATCAAAACTTGATTCTAAATCCGCTGCAAAATCGTCAGCTTGATGCGATGAATCATCACTGGCTTCGGCTTCAGATTTGCCATCCTCAAATGAATCAATATCCATGGCCACAGCATCATCTGAGGAAAGTTCCACGTCATTTTCGGCACTTTCATTTTCAATAGAAAAATCCAATTCTATCGGTTGCTCGGAATCTGATGACTCATGTGCAGACATTTCTTCCTGCTCTGATGACAGTTCAGCTTCTATGTCGCTATCGTTTTCCTGTGATTCTGCTTGTGAGAAAAAATCATCCTCTTGCTCGGGTTCATCCGTACCGTCTGATTCATGCGCAGCAGCTACTACAGCAGCTGTTTTTTCGCGTAATGCTGATGATAATTCTTGATGTCTTGCATTTTCTTCTTCTAATTCGATTTCTGCTGCCTCCCTGCGACGTTTGAAAGCAACTGCAGCCAGGGCAAGCAACAAAACTGCAGCAAAACCACCAATATAAGTCATGTTCCCCATGATCTGGTCTAAGAAAGATGGTTCTTCAGGCTCAGGTAATAAAACAGGGTTTGACACAGATTCGACTGATGCCGCTGGAGGTGTCAATACAGCCACGGTTTCTGCTGAAGATGCTTCTATTTCAGACTCGCCTTCCTCAGTTAGAGATGCTAAACCATCCTCCGATTCCAAATCTACATCAACAGAATCTTCGAAAACAAAACCATCTTCATCGCTTAACTCAATTTCATCAGACGCAACAATTTCTGATTCTGGTTCGGAATCTGACGGCATCACTTCAAACGATTCCGTCTCGGATTGTTGCACGGGCGCTTGTGATTCTGCATTGACCTGCGCTTGAGCAAGTTCGTTATTTTGCAAAGCGAGGAGTCTTTGCAGATTTTCAACATTCTTTTCAAGCATAGCAACGCGTTCATTTGCCTCTTTCAAAGCAAGATTCCGCGCAATAGCATCCTCTTCCATCATGCGTATACGGTCTAGCGCATCTAAATCTGCATACCCCTGGGAATCTGATAAGTTTTCACCACTGGACAAGCGCAGTACCTCTTCAGGAGGAGCGCTTCCAGTGACAGCTGCATCATCAACCGCGGTAGTAATTTCTCCCGCATCGGTTTGACTGAGCTCATGACTATCCGCACTCTGTAACTGTTGTGTGGACGATGCTAAATTCTGGCGGTATTTATGCCAGTCGTTAACTTGAACCCTAACCTCCGCATTGGCCTCATTTTCACCGATTTCTGCCAATTCTTGCATTGCCGGTACTTTCAGAACCGCACCGGTTCTCAACAAATTCATGTTATCAGCAATAAACGCATCCCGATTCGCTCTAAATAAAGCTACTAGCATCTGATTGAGATTAACGGATTCAGGCTTGACTTGCCTTGCAATAGAAGAAAGGGTGTCGCCCTCAAGTATCGGACCGTAGGTGTTGTCGGCATAACGTTCACGAGGCGAGGAAGATATCGGCTGACGTATCTGATTCTCATGAGTATCAGTTTCGCGGACTTCATCCGATTCATTCTGACTGTGAGTGATGTTAGTTTCAGCCAACTGCTCCGGCATGGACGGAACAACGGGTGCAACAGTTTCCGGTGCCCATTTATCTTCCGGATCAAGTAAAACGGTATATTCTCTCAATAGGCGACCTGAGGCCCAGCTTAATTCCAAAAGAAGATTGAGAAACGGCTCATTTACCGACTGCGGCGAGGTGATCTTTATATAAGGCGTACCGTCGATACGCGATTCAATAGAAGTTTGAAAGGTTGGAAAAAAGGGTTCATAACGTATCCCCGCTTGAGCAAATGCTTCGCGTGAAGCAAATTCAGCCTTTAGCGTTGAAAGTTCTTCCTCACTGACTGAAACAAGATCAATTTCGGCATTCAGCGGCTGCCCTAATGACGAATTGATCGTTAGTTTACCCAGCCCTGCAGCATGAACACTTAAGGAAAAAACCAAACCGACCAATAATAAGCATGCTCTACAAAACGAAGTATACACTGCGAACCCCTCTCTTGTTCACAAAAGAAAATAGCTCAAGCCTAGCATGAACCGTACTAGTACAAACGTCAAATACTTACGGAATTATAGGTTAATTCCTTGGAAATTTAAGCCTTTATACCAAGACAATACCATTTGTCTTAATAATCAGTCAATAACCGTATGATTTTAATGTTGTACTATAATTTTGAGCATTCTGCGTAACGGTTCAGCGGCACCCCATAACAATTGATCGCCGACTGTAAATGCTGATAGGTATTCATCGCCCATCGCCAATTTGCGTATGCGCCCAACCGGTATCGATAACGAACCGGTCACGGCGGCAGGCGTTAATTCCTTCGTTGTCGCTTCCTTTTCATTGGGAACGACTCGGACCCAGTTATTGGAATTAGCGATAATATCTTCTACATCACTTAATGAAATATTCTTTTTGAGTTTGAGGGTAAGTGCCTGACTATGGCATCGCATCGCACCAATTCGAACACAGGTTCCATCAACAGGCAATGACTGGTCCTTTTTGCCCATAATCTTATTTGTTTCAGCAATACCTTTCCATTCTTCACGACTCTGACCATTAGCAACTGCTTTATCAATCCAGGGAATTAAACTGCCAGCTAACGGAACGCCAAAGTTGGTGACCGGGAAATCTTTATCGCGCAGCTTTTCGGCAACTTCACGATCAATGTCGAGAATACTCGATGCCGGATTATCCAACAGGTCTTTGGCTACATGATGTGCTTCGCCCATCTGTTGTAACAACTCACGCATATTTCGTGCTCCCGCACCAGAAGCTGCCTGATAGGTCATAACGTTAATCCACTCAACCAAACCTTCTTTGATAAGACCGCTTATTGCCATCAGCATCAGACTCACCGTACAGTTGCCACCGATATAGTTTCTTACACCGTCGTGTATAGCTTGTTCGATCACAGGCATATTTACCGGATCAAGCACAATTACAGCATCATTATCCATACGCAACGTAGAAGCAGCATCTATCCAGTAACCCTTCCATCCGGCATGTCTCAACTGCTTAGCCACCTGCTTGGTATAATCCCCGCCCTGACAGGACACAATGACATCCATCGCCATGAGCTCATTTGTATCATACGCATCTTTCAAGGGCGGCACGTCTTTGCCGACATCCGGTCCTTGATTTCCCTTTTGAGATGTCGAAAAAAATACAGGGTCGATTAAAGAAAAATCTTTTTCATCACGCATTCGCTGCATTAATACAGAGCCCACCATACCCCGCCAACCGACAAAACCGACCTGCTTCATAATTGGATTATCATCTCCTAAAACTACTGACTTTCGATTTGATTTAAAAAACTATGTCTAAATTCTCCAGACATACTCTAATTTAACATCTTTAAAAACTTTATAACACTGCCAAAACAGCGTCACCCATTTCACATGTTCCTAAAATCGGTGTACCTTCGCTTGCGATATCCCGTGTCCGCAATCCTTGGGCTAAAACCTTTTTAACAGCATCTTCAATACGCTTTGCCACCTCTTCTTGGTTGAAGGTATAACGCATCATCATGGCCACTGAAAGCATCGTGGCAAGAGGATTTGCGAGATTTTTTCCGGCAATATCCGGTGCCGAGCCATGAATGGGTTCATACAATCCTTTGTTGTTGTGATCAAGCGAAGCTGACGGCAACATACCAATCGATCCCGTTAACATCGATGCCTCATCAGATAAAATATCACCAAACATATTTCCCGTCACGATCACATCGAATTGTTTGGGGTCCCGCACTAACTGCATTGCCGCATTATCAACCAGCATATGCGATAACGAAACATCCGGATATTCCTGGCCCACTTCTTCGATGATATCGCGCCATAACTGTGTACATTCCAAGACATTCATTTTATCAACCGAACACAGTTTACGATTCCTTTTTAGCGCAGCTTGAAAAGCAATATGGGCAATACGTTGTATTTCAGATTCACTATAAATCATGGTATTGAAGCCGACACGTTGTCCATTTCGTGTTTCAATACCCCGCGGCTCACCAAAATAAATGTCGCCCGTTAATTCACGTACAATCATGATATCCAGGCCTGCTACAATTTCAGGTTTTAAGCTCGACGCTGTAGCCAGTTCGGGATAAAGCATTGCAGGACGCAGATTAGCAAATAAATTAAGTGCCTTGCGAATGGCAAGCAGACCCTTTTCCGGACGTTGTGCCCTGGGTAATGCATCGTATTGGGGACCGCCAACAGCTCCCAGCAATACGGCATCAGCCTGAGAAACCAACTGGTGTGTAACTTCAGGGTATGGTTCACCCGTAGCATCGACTGCACAACCACCAATTGATCCATATTCCAGTTCAATTTTAAACCCATCAGCTTTTAAAGCATCGAGCAATCGTGACGCCTGCGAAACAATTTCCGGCCCTATGCCGTCACCTGGCAAAATAGCAATATTCATTGTTTTCATGATTATTTTTTATAAGAATAACCAGGGTTGCTGTTCACGGTGTCTTTGTTCAAATTGTTTTATTTCCTCTGCATGTTGCAGTGTCAAACCGATTTCGTCCAAACCGTTTAACAGGCAATGCTTTCGGAATGCGTCAACTTCAAATGAAATGCGTTCTTCAGTGGGTGTTATCAGCAGCTGATCATTCAAACTAACATTTAATACGTAACCCTCAGTGTTATAAACTTTATCAAATAGCTGATCCAAGATATTGTTTTCCAAAATGATCGGTAGCAATCCGATCTTGAAACAATTATTAAAGAAAATATCTGCAAAACTTGGCGCAATGACAACTTTAAACCCATAATCTTGAAGTGCCCACGGTGCATGCTCACGGCTTGAACCGCAACCGAAATTGCTTCTTCCCAACAGAATCTGAGCTGACTGATAGCGCGGCTTGTTCAAAACAAAATCAGGGTTTAACTGCCGTTGCGTAACATCCATACCCGGTTCGCCATGATCCAGATAACGCCATTCATCAAACAAATACTGTCCAAAACCCGAGCGTTTGATAGATTTTAGAAATTGTTTCGGAATGATTGCATCCGTATCAACGTTTGCACGGTCGAGCGGTACAACAATACCGGTAAAATTTTGAAATTTTTCCATAGTATTTATGTTTATTGCGCAGAGCGCTCCAGCGCTTCTCCACCCTCCTGAATGTCTTTACCGATACCTGCCATTGTATTACATGCCGTCAGGCTAAACAGCATGATTAACGTAACCGCCGTTGTAAAAAACTTCATGGTATTCTCCCTATAGATGTACAAATTAATCGATAAATGATTGAGGCTATACACATTATTTAATGTTAAATTCATCCAACGTCCATTTGACTAACATCGACAAAATGTCCGGCTATTGCGGCAGCGGCAGCCATAGCCGGACTGACCAGATGTGTTCGTCCTCCCGGACCCTGTCTACCCTCGAAATTTCGATTGGATGTCGAGGCACAGCGCTCACCTTTTGACAATCGATCATCGTTCATAGCAAGACACATTGAACATCCGGGTTCACGCCATTCAAATCCGGCAGTTTTAAAAATTTTATCCAGTCCCTCTTCTTCGGCCTGACGCTTAACCAGACCCGATCCTGGGACCACCAATGCCAATTTGATTGTTGAAGCAATGCGTCTGCCTTTAATAACCTTCGCGGCGGCACGTAAATCCTCAATCCGTGAGTTCGTACACGAACCGATAAAAATTTTATCCAGGATAATTGATTGAATCGGCGTATTAGGCTTCAACCCCATATATTTCAGTGCCTGCTCCAAATCCTGCCGTTTTACGGTATCATTTATACTCACAGGATCGGGAACCCGCCCATCAATTGTTGTCACCATCTCAGGGGATGTGCCCCAGGTTACTTGAGGACGAATGTTTGTGGCGTCTAACACTACTGTTTTATCAAAAATTGCGTCATCATCACTATGTAAAGTTTGCCAATGCGCAACAGCTCGATCCCACAACTGTCCCCGAGGAGCGAACGGCCTTCCTTTAATATACTCGATAGTCGTCTCGTCGACAGCAACCATACCAGCACGCGCACCTGCTTCAATGGCCATATTGCACAATGTCATACGCCCTTCCACGGTCAACGATCGAATGGCGTCGCCCGCAAACTCAATTGCGTAGCCGGTTCCTCCTGCCGTTCCAATTTGACCGATAACCGCCAGCGCAATATCTTTAGCGGTAACGCCTAACCCAAGCTTACCTTCGACTGCAACTCGCATAGACTTCGATTTTCTGGTCAATAAACATTGTGTCGCAAGCACATGTTCAACTTCTGAAGTGCCGATACCAAATGCAAGACAACCCAGTGCGCCATGCGTACTGGTATGTGAATCCCCACAAACTACTGTCATACCAGGAAGCGTTGCACCCTGCTCGGGACCTATCACATGAACAATACCTTGACGCATATCGTTCATTTTAAATTCGGTAATACCCAACTCATCGCAGTTTTTATCAAGCGTATCCACTTGTAAACGCGATACGGGATCGCTAATACCCCCACCGCGTTCCGTTGTCGGCACATTATGATCCGCTACTGCCAGAATCGAATTTAAACGCCAAGGCCTGCGTCCGGCCATTTTTAAACTTTCAAAGGCCTGTGGACTGGTTACTTCATGTACTAAATGACGATCGATATACAGGAGTGCCATGCCATCCGCGCCACCCGATTCAGTTGGCACGACGTGTTGATTCCAGAGTTTGTCGTACAATGTTTGCATCATACAAATTAATTTAATTTTGATTCAGAATTCAGAAACCTAGTTAACTTTAAATTATTACACAAAGCGTAATGAATAAACAGCTTTAGGTATTTTGCATTATGTTTTTTTAATTTTTCTACACAAACAGGTTAAAATCGTTACGCGATTTTAAAAATAAACCTCACGAAGATGAGCAATAACGTCACGCCTCACATTGTGCGAGTCACTCGCCTAACCCGCTTGTTATTTCATATTCTATCCGGTGTCATGCAGTCGATTGCCTACCCGTTTTTTCCCTATCCGACGCAGAACCGCATGATGAAAAACTGGGCAAGAGGTATACTCAAAATTCTGAATATCAGGTTACACTGCACAGGCAAACTACCTAATCAAAGCACGCAGCAAGCTCTGTTTGTCGCGAATCATGTTTCCTGGCTGGATATATGTTTAGTTATGGCAGTTAGTCCGACACAGTTTGTCGCTAAATCTGAAATTCGCAACTGGCCTGTCGTTGGTTTTTTATGCAGACGTGTGGGAACGCTTTTTATCGAGCGCGCCAAACGGCGCGACACAATGCGAATCAATCAAAAAATCAGCAATGTTTTGATGTCCGGCGAACGCGTGTGCATTTTTCCTGAAGGTGGGACCAGCGACGGTACACAAACGCGACATTTTCATTCATCACTCTTACAATCCGCTATCAACACCGATGCACTGCTCTTTCCAATCGCAATCCGTTACCTTGACAAAACCGGCGCACCCTGCACTGACGCCGCATACACCGATCTTTCTCTCATGACCTCTTTACAAAAGATCTTGCGTCAGCCTCATATCGAGGCAGTTATCAATTGCAACCAACCGATTTGCAGTACAGGAAGGAACCGCCGTGAATTAGCCCGTTTATGCGAAGAGATTATCGCCGGTCATTTATCGCAACCCGTTTATCACAACGAATCTGAAAAACCCTCCTATCTTCCAAACGCATAGCAGACAGACATCCATTCCAAATACACCCGCTATCGAGTGCGGCAATATTATCCGTGATGTGCAAACCAAGTGCAGACCAGTGACCACACACTACCGTACTGTTTCGGCTTGCACGTTGAGGTACTTCAAACCACGGCAAAAAACCATCCGGCACATCCTGTAAGGCGCCTTTGAACAAAAAATTCATCTGTCCGGCAGCACTGCACACACGCATACGTGTCATGGCATTGATAACCACTCGTAACCGCGTTTTACCCGCCCATTCATCTTGCCAATAATCTGGCTCGTTACCATATAACCGTGAAAATATTTTTTTATAATCGTCCTGGCGCAGTGCCGTTTCGACCTCTCCGGCAAGCTGTGCGGCTTTCGACACAGTCCAATCCGGTAACAATCCGGCATGTACCAATGCATAACCTTCTTCATGATAAAACAATTGCCTGTGACGCAACCAATACAGCAATTCCTCTTTGTCTGATGCATCTAGAATCTCTTGAAGCGTATCTCCTTTTCTGCAATGCGCAATCCCGGCGTCGACCATCAGCAAGTGCAAATCATGGTTGCCTAATACCGTGATCGCCGCACTGTTCAATTGTTTAATAAACCGCAATACTGCCAGTGATTCGGGACCACGATTAACTAAATCCCCCACCAGCCATAAACAGTCCAGTGTTTCATCAAATTCAATCAAATCGAGCAGTCTTCTAAGTGATGAATAACAGCCCTGAATATCGCCGATAGCATAGGTTGCCATGTTAATTGAACCCTATCATGTTGAAAGAGCTGGTAAGAAATGACTAAAATTTGACAACCAGCAAATCAGTTTTAGCGCAACCCCAGTACATCCTGCATATCAAACAAACCTTTGGGTTTATTCTGAAGAAAACGCACCGCACGTACAGCGCCCATTGCAAATGTCATACGGCTGCTTGCTTTATGACTAATTTCTACCCGTTCGCCCGCACCTGCAAACATTGCAGTATGTTCGCCAACAATGTCGCCAGCCCGAATCGTTGAAAAACCGATGGTTTCGTCTTGACGTTCGCCAGTCACACCCTCGCGTCCGTAGACGGCTACCTCTTTTAAATCACGCCCCAGCCCATCTGCGATGACTTCACCCATGCGCAGCGCTGTTCCTGACGGCGCATCGATTTTATAGCGATGATGCGCTTCGACGATTTCGATGTCATAGCCTTGGTTCAGCACTTTAGCGGCAATTTCAAGTAATTTAAATGTCACATTGACGCCTACGCTCATATTCGGCGCAAAAACAATCGCAATATCCTCCGACGCAGTCTTAAGTTGTTTTTTTTCTTCGGCGGAAAAACCTGTGGTACCGATGATCATTTTTATACCAAGCTGCCTGCAAACTTCCAAATGTGCCAGCGTGCCTTCTGGACGTGTAAAATCAATTATCTGATGGCAATCTTTCAGCGCGGTTGCAAGATCGTCGGTTATCTGAATACCATTATTTGACCCAATCAATTCTCCCGCGTCTTTGTTCAAAAAGGGGCTTTTACTATGTTCCAGCGCCGCCGATAACTGCATGCCGTCAGTCTGCGTAACAGCCTCAAGCAATGCTCGTCCCATACGTCCGGCACTACCGGCAATCGCGATTCTTTGAATTGTCATATTACTCCTGCATTGTTTATTTAACTGTTACTTATCAAAACATGGATTTTTTTGTTCCAGTACCGTCTCATCCGGCAATTGTTTCATTCTGGGATGGAAGGGTGGTTTGCTACTGTCGCATGGACGTCTTCGCATTAACATCGCTTCATCCACGGTATTCTCCAAATCGCCTGTGGTCCTTTTTGGAATAATCAGTTCTTTTCTTGAATCCTGAACGGTTTTTTCAGAATCAAAGTCTGGTTTCTCGGGCTCACTGGACATTTTCTCTACAACACCTTGCGGCTCCTCTACGATTCTCTCCGATTGTTCGATTGTTTTTTCCGGCAAATCAGCCGCTTCTTCGATTGAATCTTCCGTTTTCTCAATATCGTCATCTAATACCATTTCGACATCATCTATCAATTTTTCCGGTTTTTCGGCTGCTTCTCTCGGGTCGACAATTGTTTTTTCAGTCGTTTCCACCGCTTCATCCAAATCACCGGCCTCTATCACTTTTTTTGTATTGCCGACAAATTCACCCGAATCAAATTCTGCTTTTTCTGAATCACCTATAATTGTATCCAGCTTTGGATGATCCGAATGATGTGAAAATAACTGCTCCTTCTCTACCCGTGCCAGACGACCATCTTGAAAATAAACCGTCAATCGCTTTTGTTCAATAAGATCGCCCTTTTCACGCTGGATATACAAATAGTCCCAGCGGTTATCCCGGAACGCATCGACAACAAGCGGCGAACCAAGCACAAAACGAACCTGGGACTTCGTCATACCCGGTTTTAATGTTTCCAGCATCTCGTCCGTAACAACATTACCCTGCTGCACGTCAATTCTATAAAGGACGTGGGGCATTATTGAACATCCCAAAAAATTAAAAAAAAGTAGCAATGTGATGATTTTTAAAATCATTTTATTGAGATAGATTGATTTGTTAAGCGTGTATAGTAGACTGAGCATGGCAGAGCACGATATGATACAGTAAATAATTTACATGACAGAAAAAAACCATGAGTAATTCCGATTCTGGAGAAGCTAAAAGCATTGATCTTAAAACCATTGGCTTGAAGACCACTTTGCCAAGGCTCAAAATTTTGAATCTGTTTGAAAATAGTTCTGTGCGCCATCTCTCTGCAGAAGACGTATACAAAGAATTAATCAATGAGAACGAAGATATCGGATTAGCGACAGTTTACAGGGTTTTGACCCAATTTGAACAAGCAGGACTACTGGAACGGCATCATTTTGAAAGTGGCAAAGCGGTTTTTGAACTAAAAAGTGAGGGACACCACGATCACTTGGTCTGTATACAATGCGGTCGCGTAGAGGAATTTTATGATGCTGAAATTGAAAAGCGTCAGCTTGCAATTGCAAAAGAAAGAGGGTTCAAGTTACAGGAACATTCACTATCACTTTATGCGGAATGTACACGTACTGAATGCCCACATCGCAAATAAAAATTATACATATCAATTTTTTTGAAGCTATGTCTATTTTGCGTCTACCCGGCATGTACGCTCTCACTTCAACATTGATCATTTTTTTCAAAATAGTATTTTTGGTCGGAGCGCTCATATACTGCGCAACGCTTTCAGCTAATCAGTCATTTAACCAATGTGTCGACCATCTAAGACTCAAGGCAATACAACACGGTATTTCCGAACAAACTGCTAACCGGATTTTAAATCAAGCTAAATACCTGGGACGCGTTATTGAACTTGATCGCCGCCAGCCTGAATTTACCCAGACTTTCGCGGGTTATTTCAATGCGCGGATAACAGATGAACGCGTACGAAAGGGACGTAAACTATTAACCCAACACCGGGATTTATTTGAGCATATTGAGCAAAAAACCGGTGTTCCAGCGAAATATCTGGTTTCATTCTGGGGACTCGAAACTAATTACGGCAGATATTTTGGTGATTGGTCGGTACCGGACGCACTTACAACCCTGGCTTGCGATACTCGCCGCGGCGCTTTTTTTACACAAGAATTATTCAATGCTATGCGTATCATTGATGCCGGTGACATTTCACCCGATAAAATGATTGGTTCATGGGCAGGTGCGATGGGACACATGCAATTTATGCCGTCAACTTTTCTAAACTATGCTGTCGACGCCGACGGCGACGGTCGACGCAACTTGTGGGAAAGTTTGGCAGATGCAATGACTTCGGCGGCTAATTTTCTGCGTCAAGTGGGCTGGAATGCTAAATTCGACTGGGGACAGGAAGTTATTCTTCCTCCTAATTTTGATTATTCGCTAGCCGGCAGACAGCATAAACTCACTCTGGATGGCTGGAAAAAACATGGTGTTAGGCCGCTATACGAAACGAACTTACTGTCTCATGAACAAAAGCTGTCACTATTGGTACCAGCCGGTCATCGAGGCCCGGCATTTCTTGTTACACCAAATTTCAAAGTTATTATGCGCTGGAATAATTCAGAGTATTATGCATTAACAGTAGGCCATCTCGCCGACCGTATTGCTGGTATGCCTGCTCTTTCCAAACAACTGCCAGTAGATCAAATGAAAATTAAACGTGAACAAGTGCGGCAGTTACAAAAGGATTTACATGCGCTGGGTATCGATGCTGGAGGTGTTGACGGTGTCATGGGCCCTCAAACACGTAAAGCAATTAGTATTTTTCAACAAAGAACACAGCGGATTGCCGATGGACATTTAGACTCAGCTTTGCTGGAGGCCGTTCGCAGAGCGACTCAGCAATAGCTTAGCCGGGATTACCCTGTACTACTGGATTTATCGAATACTTGTTTTTCGATATGTTTCTCAATATCCGTTTTGCTAAACCCGATCTCGCTAGCCACGCGATGCGCATGGCTGACACGTGATACCCCATCAATCATACGATGCGTAGGCCCGCCCATCGCAAATTCGACTTGTAAATACCGACCAATATTTTCGCTTTGCAATCGCTCGCATAATTCATGATTGTGCGTCACCAATAGCGTACTGGCACCGAGCTGATGGAAGCCTTTTAGGATATATTCAGACAATGTCATCTTTTCTTCAAATGTCGTTCCTTCGGATAACTCGTCAAGTACAACAAGACTGTGCGGTGTTGAATTAAAAAAGATTTCACGAGTACGTTTAAGTTCATGCCCGAAGCGTCCCATACCTGCATCCAGTTGTCCTGGATCGGGTACCTGATAATAAAGATGCTCAACAGGTACTAATTGTGCTTCAGTTGCAGGAATATAACACCCGATCTGTCCGAGTAATTGAATTTGGGCAATGGTTTTACAGTAGGCAGTTTTTCCACCACTATTCGGACCTGTAATAATGAGCAACCTGCCAACGGTGTCGAGTGTAATGTTATTAGGTACATAATCCGGCCGCTCATCAATCAACAAAGGGTTCTTAGCAGCCTCCGCGGTCAGCACATGATGCGGCATGTCAAGCACCTTGGGCAGCACCAAATTTTCCTGCAGTGAATGACGGTAACGATGAAACGATAACAATTCATCAAGCATACCGAGTGCCTCAATAAATTGTGCTAAATCAGCGTCCGCACGATACTGTCTACGAAGCGGATAAATGACCGAATCGCGGTCAGATGCACACATCGCTAACAGCACAATGGGAAAGGCCGGGATGCTCAAAAATAAAATACCATAGCCGATATATGATGCGCCGAATTCCGGTACCATAACCTCAAAGAAAAACAGAATTGCGCTGACAGCCAGTAAAAAAACCAGCGCGGGAATCCACTTAAAAAAAGAAGGTCTGAATTGCAGCAACGGTGTGAACTTCGGTTTTTCTTGTTTCGTTTTGAATTTACTGTTTTCCGGATACACCGGGCCTTTGATCAGCTGATAAATACGTGTTTGATCAAAGTCCTGCAGCGTAGTAATTAGCCTTTGCAGATAGTCGCTCTCGGGTTGCGGTAAACGTTTTGAATAATTCACACCATCGATAACGAATTGCGTACCTTCTCTATACTGATGATAACCGTAACCGCCGAATTCAAGTTTACCGTTTCGCTCATTGGGAACATCCGTTGTCAATCCCCCAAAAAATTCACCGTATAGTAAGTATTTTAGCTCAAGCTCATTCTTAGCCCTTCCTTCAATATAGCTTTCAAGCGACTTATACATGTCTGGCTTCGATTCAATTTCTCTTAATGCATCGTGCTTGAGTTGCAAAGTCTCTACATCCGCTATCGGGCGTGCTAGAGAGCGGTAAAGACACATCCGGCCAACTTCAGTTCGGGTATGATCTATTTTGGAAAACAGTTTTTCCGCTTCAATCGCATCATAAGTTTTGGGGTCCAATACCGTATAGTCGGATTCCAAAGGTTTAAAACTTTCAAGCTTCGTTGGTTGTTCGTTGCTTGACAGTATAAAAGGACGGTTCCAGATAGATTCATTGGATTTGCTAGAGTTGGCATTATTCATGTTTTTTCTTTAATCACGCATAAGCGAAGTTGATTGAATGTGTAAAATGTAGAGTATTCGATGACCCGACATCAATTCATAAATAACTTGAACATAAAAACTAGGACATAAAAACCGCATACCGCATTATGCAGCAATCTAACAAATTTTTTCGCAATATCTTCTTAAGTGGCATTATTGTCTTTATTTTCGCCGCAGCATGGTATGTCACCCGCTCAGATCCACTTGAAGTCGATGTCGCCATTGTGACATATGGTAATGTAGAGGCCACGATTGTCAATACACGTGCCGGAACTGTCAAAGCCTGTCAGCGTGCAAACTTGGCTCCCCAGATAGGTGGTCAAATCGCCGAAATATTCGTAGAAGAAGGCGATATCGTCGAGCAGGGACAGGTATTGCTCGAATTATGGAATACCGATCTGCTCGCGCAACGAGAACTTGCGGAGCGACAACTCTCTATGTCCGAACAACGTTATCAGGAAGCCTGTATTCTGGCTCAAAATGCAAGACGGGAATCCCAGCGCACACAGCAACTCGTTGATCAAGGATTTATCAGTTCGCAACGTGCGGAAGACGCCGATGCAAAAGCACGCGCACAACAAGCCAGCTGCGATGCAGCATTTTCAGATATTAAACGTGCCAAAGCGCAAATTCGGGTTACGCAGGCTGGCCTTGAACGTACCGCACTAAAGGCGCCGTTCTCAGGAATCATCGCACAAATAACCGGCGAGGTGGGCGAATACGCCACCCCCTCGCCGCCAGGAATACCGATGCCACCTGTAATTGATCTGATTGACACCAGTTGTTTGTATGTGCAAGCACCTATGGATGAAGTAGATGCACCAAAAATCAGGGTGGGACAATCCGCGCGCATTACCCTCGATGCAATGTCGGAAGAAACATTTCAGGGCCAAGTGACGCGAATCGCACCTTACGTTACAGAAATTGAAAAACAGGCAAGAACTGTGGATATTGAAGTCCATTTTACTGACCCTTCAAATAGTCATTTACTTGCCGGTTACAGTGCTGACGTTGAAATCATTCTGGATAATCGAGAAAATGTCCTGCGTATTCCGACTCAGGCGCTTCGACAAAATAATCGCGTATGGTCGCTCGATGCAAACAATACACTGATTGAGAAAGAACTAAAAACAGGGGTAACAAACTGGAGTTTTACCGAAGTCATCAGTGGTTTGAGCAATGGCGATCGAGTACTCACTTCGTTTGATCTCGAAGAAATCGAGCCAGGTATTACTGTGCAACCCAAACAACCTGACACATCAGCGCTATGATTCGTCTTTCAGGTATAACGCGTACTTTTTATATGGGTAAACAAACTATCCATGCGCTGGATCACATTGATCTAGATATACAAAATGGCGAGTATCTTGCCATCATGGGGCCTTCCGGCTCTGGAAAATCAACGTTATTAAATGTGATTGGGCTGCTCGATAGACCCGACAATGGACAATACAAACTGGATGGTAAACTGGTATCCGATTTATCGGAGGCTGAACAGGCCCAAATACGCCGGGAAAAAATCGGTTTTGTATTCCAATCATTTCATCTGATCCCTCGTCTGTCAGCAGCGGAAAATATCGAATTACCTTTAATTCTCAGTGGTATCAAACCAAATGAAAGAAAGATTCGCGTAAAAGAGGCATTGAACGCCTTTGATTTACTTGACCGCGCCGCCCACAAACCTGCTGAATTATCGGGTGGCCAACGACAACGCGTTGCCATTGCCCGGGCCATGATTATGCATCCTACGGCTATTCTGGCAGATGAACCCACGGGAAATCTGGATCAGCAAATGGGTAAGGAAGTGCTCGCGCTCTTAGAACAGTTACATCAAACCGGGACAACGCTTATTATCGTAACCCACGACCGGGAATTGGGTAACCGGGCGCATCGCAAACTTGTTTTGCGAGACGGAAAAATCACTGCAGATAAAACACATGACATTAACTGACACATTTCGGTTATCTCTCAGAACGGTTATCAGTTATCGTCTGCGTTCCATTTTAATTATTCTGGCAATGTCACTCGGTGTAGCAGCAGTCATCACGCTTACAGCACTAGGTGACGGCGCCAGACGTTTCGTCATCAATCAGTTTTCTTCAATTGGCACCAATTTGCTCGTCGTACTTCCCGGCCGTTCAGAGACCTCCGGTGCTTTTCCCGGTGCGGTTTTGGGACAAACGCCACGCGATCTGACTTTGAAGGACTCGAGGCTGCTCGCAAGACTGCCGCAGGTCAAACGCTACGCGCCACTCAATGTCGGTGAAGCAGAGCTTTCAGCGGCAAACCGATTACGAGAAGTGACCGTTTTGGGCAGTAATGCCGATTTAATACCCATCCGTCATATGAAGTTGGCGCAAGGCAGTTTTCTTGCACATGGATCAACAAATAGCGCACAAATTGTACTTGGCGCCAAACTTGCGCAGGAATTTTTTCCACTCAAACAAGC
This sequence comes from Gammaproteobacteria bacterium, assembly GCA_030431985.1. Classification (GTDB taxonomy): domain Bacteria; phylum Pseudomonadota; class Gammaproteobacteria; order Burkholderiales; family Nitrosomonadaceae; genus Nitrosomonas. The sequence continues at coordinate 69,173 of JAUIIB010000008.1, read as the reverse complement.
TATCGGTCAGCGTGTCCGCTTGGGGGAAAACCGTTTTCTGGTAACAGGAATTCTAGCACCTCAAGGTGAATCCATGGGTTTTAATACCGATGAAATTGTGATCATTCCCGTCGAACAGGCGCAATCGTTATTTAATACTACATCGTTGTTTCGTATTTTGGTCGAAACTAAGACGCACGATGCAATTGAACCCGCTAAAAGAGCCATACTCGAAATCATGAAACAAAATCGTGATGACGAAGAAGACATTACGGTTATCACTCAGGATGCCATCCTCGCAACATTCGACCGTATCCTGCACGCTTTGACGCTTGCAGTCGCTGGAATTGCCGCAATCAGCCTGATTGTCGCCGGTACTCTAGTGATGAATGTTATGCTGGTAGCCGTCAATCAGCGAACTGCGGAAATCGGTTTACTTAAAGCAATTGGCGCGCGCGCTGAAGATATTCGATTACTGTTCTTTGCCGAAGCAACATGGCTTTCTATAACCGGTGCCACGCTGGGCTTTTTAGTGGGGCACATAGGCAGTTTTTTATTTCGCCAGGCTTTTTCACAGTTGCCCGCTTGGACACCTGTATGGGCTAGTATAGCGGGTATTTTGGTAGCATTAATCACTGGCATTCTGGCCTGCATCCTACCAGCAAAAAAAGCTGCACAGTTAAATGCAGTCCATGCATTAAGTAAAAAATGAAACGATTGGATATTGTATTTTTTGCATTCCGTTCGCTATCTGCAAATCCTTTACGTACGGCATTGTCGGCATCCGGGATTGCTATTGGTATGGCGGCTGTTATTTTATTAACTGCTATTGGCGATGGCATTCAGCGATTTGTATTATCCGAATTTACCCAATTCGGAACAAACATTATTACTATCAAACCGGGTAAAATCACGACGCATGGAGGATCGCTTGGTGCAATTGGTAGCGCCCGCCTGTTGACCATTGACGATGCAATGGCCCTTAAAGAATCCCGTTATATCCAATATACCAATGCCAGCGTAATGGGTAATGCCGAGATCAAAGCAAATGGTTTGAGCAGGCGCGTTACTTTATATGGTCAAAGTCCTGATTTTTCCCGTGCGTTCAATATGCAAGTTGCTCTCGGACGGTTCCTGCCAGATGACGATCCACGCACCCCACGGGCTTTTGTAGTTCTCGGAGCTAAAGTACATGCTGAATTATTTGGCCGAGCAAATCCACTTGGAGCTATTTTACAAGTCGGCAATTCCCGATTTCGTGTCATCGGAGTGATGGCGCCAAAAGGTCATGTATTAGGATTTGATCTTGATGACACCGTTTTCATACCGACTATGCGTGCGCTTGAAATATTCAACCGTGAGGGCGTTATGGAAGTGAATGCGTCCTATGTACCCGATGCGCCACTGAATGCAGTAGTTGAGGAAATACAGAACATCCTGATTGCACGCCATGGCCGCGAAGATTTCTCGGTAACGCCACAACAGCAGATGCTCAGTACACTTTCAACCGTTTTGAATGTATTAAAATTCGCTGTCGCAGCATTGGGCGGTATTTCACTGTTAGTTGGAGCAGTAGGTATGGTTACATTGATGCATATCACCGTTGCGGAACGCATTAGTGAAATCGGTTTATTAGCCGCACTGGGTACAACACGCGCACGTATTCGTATGTTATTTCTAATCGAGTCGGCTATACTATCTACGTTGGGTGGTCTGGTCGGATTGGCAGTAGGTTCGGCTGTTGCCGGATTGTTGAAAGTTTTCGTTGTCAGCTTACCGGTCAATATTCCATGGCATTATGTTTTAGGTGCTTTAACAGCATCTATTTTGATTGGACTTGTTGCAGGCGTACTGCCGGCAATACGTGCTGCGCAACTTAATCCTGTCAATGCACTACATACAGAATAAAAGTACAGTAGAAGACATCTCAACTAGTATAACCTTGCCGATTCGTTTGCATATCGAGGTTCCCGGGCCTGTTATATGAGCTCAGTAAAGGGAGAGTAAAAACTTTATGTCATTATTTTTTTACTATTAAATTTTATGGCACGTACAAACTGACATGTCATTCAAACCCGTTATACTCTGGACCGACGCCCTGACTCTCATATTGGTCTTTATTTCATTTGTTATGATCTGGTATGTTCGTAACAACGTGCATTTGTTAGCTTCCTGGAAGAGAGTTGCCCGCAGTGTTAGTGGCATGTGCGCATTTACGGTGCTGCTTACATTTCTCATCATCGGGCTGCTCGACACACTACATTTCCGACCTGCTCTAGACCATCAAAACAGTCAAGGCAAAATAGTTTACAGCGCAGAAGTACTGAGTGTTCTGGATTTGTTGGTCGGTCCTTTGCGTACTCATGTTGAAAAAACCTATTCCGCACCATTTGCAACGCATCTATATACAAAAGAAACAGTCGATCTGCATGACGGCAGTCAAATACGGACTTTTGCCAGACTCAAGTTTGGAGGCACTCACCTTCAAGACCCGCAGACAGAATATTTATCCGATATCGGTTGGCGGATCGCCGCAGGATTCGGTATCGGATTTCTGCTCTGGATAATGTTGCATATCATTTTGTGTCAGTTGATCGCACGCCATACAAAATGGAGTTTCGCGCAGAGTTTTCACATAATTTGGCAACGAAGAACCGACATTCCCTGGCATGCCATTCTCATTACACTGGCAATCATTACCGTTACAATCAGCGTAACAAGTATGCTCGCTGCACATTATCATGTGCTGGGTACAGATAAAGTCGGTCAGGATGTTTTGTATCTTTCGCTCAAAAGTATTCGCATAGCCCTCGTTATTGGTACATTGACAACGCTGATTATGCTGCCCTTTGCGTTATTGCTTGGCATTACTGCGGGCTATTTCCATGGATGGATTGACGATGTCATCCAGTACATTTACACCACACTTAATTCTATTCCCAATGTGTTACTGATTGCAGCAACCGTATTGATGATGCAAGTTTATATTGAAACGCATTCGGAAATATTTGAAACAACTGCGGCACGTGCAGATATTCGTTTGCTTTTTTTATGTATTATTCTCGGCATTACCAGCTGGACAAGCTTATGCCGTTTATTACGTGGAGAGACACTCAAATTACGCGAAATGGAATACATTCAGGCCGCGCATGCATTCGGTGTGTCGCATTGGCGCATCATCAGCCGTCATATACTACCTAATGTTATGTATATTGTTTTAATCGCTACAGTTATGGATTTCAGTGGTCTGGTGCTTGCTGAAGCGGTCTTATCTTATGTTGGCGTAGGTGTAGATCCATCTATGATCAGTTTCGGTACGATGATCAATGCAGCACGCATGGAAATGGCCCGGGAACCTATGGTATGGTGGGCGTTACTGGCAGCATTCGCATTCATGTTTACACTGGTATTGAGTGCGAATTTATTTGCTGACGCAGTACAAAAAGCATTAGATCCCCGGATAAAAACACACGATGCACGGAATGCGCACGATATTGCTACGGATGATCACCCGCATCTCGTAACAACGGACAAAACGGTTACCACTCAATCTTCTACACCTCCCCTTTCACTGCCACACTCTCCTTTTACCAATAAACCACCGCGGCAGCCATGAGTGCTTTACTTAAGATTGAAAATCTGCAAACCATCCTGCATACCGATAATAAGCCGGTCCGTGCAGTTGATAATATCTCATTCAAAATTAATAGCGGAGAAACATTTGCACTACTCGGAGAATCGGGTTGCGGTAAATCCATGACGGCGTTATCTGTAATGCGATTATTACCGGATGCCGGTGAAATTTTGTCCGGCAGTATCAAATTAAATGGTAACGATGTACTTCAATTACCCGAGATAGAAATGCGCCGGATACGTGGCAAATTGATCAGCATGATTTTTCAGGAACCCATGCTGAGCCTAAATCCAGTCCTAACAATTGCAGATCAGATCAACGAAGTATTAAAGCAACATTTAAAACTTGAGTATTCCACTGCCAAGGAACGTATTAAGGAATTGTTGGAACAAGTCGGCATCCCCGATGCATCAAAACGCATGCATGAATATCCATTTCAATTCTCGGGTGGTATGAAACAACGGGCTATGATCGCTATGGCGCTGGCTGGACAGCCCGAATTATTAATTGCTGACGAACCGACAACAGCGCTCGACGTAACGATTCAAGCCCAGGTACTCAGCCTGTTACGCCAGATTCAGCAACAGAATAATATGGCAATCTTGCTCATTACGCATGACCTTGGCGTTGTTAACGAGATGGCGAAACATGTTGCGGTGATGTATGCAGGCGAGATCATCGAGCAAACCACACACAAGCATTTTTTTTCTCATCCCGCCCACCCCTATTCCCAACAATTGTTCGCATCTCTTCCCGGTAAGCAAAAACGCCATCATAAATTGACTGTTATTGGTGGCACCGTTCCTTCTTTAACACAAAAATTCATCGGGTGCCGCTTTGCTGAACGATGCCCGCAAGCATTTGCACGTTGCCATAACAACGTACCGGAATGGCATACTATCGCTGACGGGCATATCGTTCGTTGCCACCTTTATGACTCGACTGCCGAACATACCCTAAAAACTCAATTAGCCGAAACATCACAAAAGCCCATCGCGGCATCAGAAAAGCCAATATCAGACAGTCCGTTGCTTCAGGTGACCGATCTGAAAGTGCATTTTCCAGTTCATAAAGGATTATTTAAACGGACTGTGGGACATGTCAAAGCTGTTGACGGTATCTCTTTAAATATTTACAAAGGAAAAACCCTTGCGCTTGTTGGTGAGTCAGGTTGTGGGAAAACGACCGTGGGTAAAAGTATGCTCCAATTAATCGAACCGACCGCAGGGAGTGTTCGCTATGATGGTCGGGAGCTCATTGGTATGCACCGCAGTCAATTGCGGCCTATGCGCTCACAACTTCAATTTGTGTTCCAGGACCCTTACTCTTCATTAAATCCAAGAATGCGAATTATCGACATCATTCAAGAAGGTATAATTGCGCTCGACATTAAAACTTCAGCGCTGGACGTCCGTTCGACGTCTCTGGAAAGCATGGTCGACATACTGTTGGATTGCGTTGCACTACCATCCGATGCAAAATGGCGCTATCCGCATGAATTTTCCGGAGGTCAGCGGCAACGTATCGCAATAGCCCGGGCACTCGCGGTTAACCCTAAGCTCTTAATTTGTGATGAACCAACGAGCGCGCTGGATGTATCTGTACAGGCGCAAATATTAAATCTATTGAGTACCCTGCAAAATGATCTTGGACTTGCCTTTTTGTTCATCACACATAATATATCGGTGGTCGAGTATCTGGCAGATGATATCGCTGTCATGTACTTAGGACGTATTGTAGAATACGGGCGGATTGACGAAGTCATTGAAAACCCCAAACATCCCTATACACAAGCGCTATTATCTGCAGTTCCAAAAATCGATAACTCGGCTGCGGCTATCATTAAATTAAAAGGAGAATTACCTTCGCCCACTTCACCACCAGCAGGCTGCCATTTTCACCCCCGGTGCCCGCATGCCATGCCAATATGCAACGAGTCCTATCCCAAGGCTAGCATGATTAGCGAAACACATATTACACATTGTTATCTATATTCACAGGAAAACGCCTCTAACCAACATGAGCATTAAAAACGAAGTTGTACGTCGCCGCACATTTGCAATCATTTCCCATCCCGACGCTGGAAAAACCACATTAACAGAAAAGTTACTAATGTATGCAGGTGCAATTCATATCGCCGGCAGTGTCAAAGCACGTAAAGCAAGCCGACACGCAACTTCCGACTGGATGGAAATTGAGAAACAGCGCGGTATTTCAGTAGCCAGCTCCGTCATGCAAATGGAATATCGGGATTGTGTCATTAATCTGCTCGACACACCCGGTCACCAGGATTTTTCAGAAGATACTTACCGGGTTCTCACAGCCGTCGATGCGGCATTGATGGTCATTGATGCCGCTAACGGCGTCGAGTCACAAACATTAAGACTACTTGAGGTTTGCCGTGCCCGTAATACACCGATACTGACCTTCATTAATAAAATGGATCGGGAAGTGCAGCCTCCGCTCGACCTGATTGATGAAATTGAACGTACACTGGGAATGGACGCTGTACCGTTTACTTGGCCTATCGGTATGGGGCGTCAATTTCATGGCGTTTATGATCTGCGTAAACAAGGATTACGTGTTTTCAAACCAGGTGCCGATCGTGTTGATAATGCGGAAGATCTGATTACGAAACTGGATGATGAAGCAATTCAATCACGTTTTAACCCTGCTCTGAGTGATGCACAGCAGGAAATAGAGCTTATTGAAGCCGCAACGCCATCATTTGATCACGCCGCATTTCTTGGCGGCCAACAAACACCGATATTTTTCGGTTCGGCAATTAACAATTTCGGTGTGCGAGAAGTACTTGATGCATTGGTTGATCTGGCGCCTACTCCCGAACCTCGCGAGGCGTTACAACGTCAGGTATTACCTGATGAAAAGAAATTTACCGGCGTAGTATTTAAAATTCAGGCCAACATGAATCCAGCACACCGTGACCGAATCGCATTTTTACGTATTTGTTCGGGTCAGTTCAAGCGAGGAATGACTTTAAAAGTCGTGCGGAGCGGTAGTGACATTCGCACTAATACCGTCGTTTCCTTTTTATCGCAACGCCGCGATACTTTAGAAGAGGCTTTCCCCGGCGATATCATTGGCATCCCCAACCACGGTACGCTACAGCTTGGCGATACGCTAACAGAAGGCGAATCGCTTCAATTTACCGGTTTACCTTTCTTTGCCCCGGAGATGTTTCGTACTGTTGAAATCAGCGATCCGTTACGTAGTAAGCAACTCAAACTTGGCCTCACACAGCTTGGTGAAGAAGGGGCTATTCAAGTTTTCAGGCCACATCTTGGCAATATGATGTTACTGGGTGCGGTAGGTATTTTACAATTTGAAGTCGTGGCCCACCGCCTTCAGCATGAATACGCTGTTGCCGCCCGTATCGCACCGGCCAAATATCAGCTTGCGCGCTGGGTAACCGCAGATGATCCGAAAGAATTAAAGCGCTTCATAGAAGCCAATGCACATCGTATTGCCTACGATGCAGTCGATGCGCCGACCTTTCTTGCGTCATTCGGCGCTGAAATCAGTGTTGCTGAAGAAAACTGGCCAGCGGTGCAATTCCATAAAATGAGAGAACATGCTGGGTTGGTCTTTCAGACTCAATAATAATATTTCACACAGGAGCAGGTATCAATCATGATCAGCAGTATGACCGGCTATGCCACTCGAACACTATCAACACCATACGGTACGCTGACACTGGAATTACGAGCCGTTAATAATCGATTTTTAGATATTCAGTTGCGTTTACCCGATGATTTCCGATCATTGGAACCTAAACTACGCGAGCACATCATGCTCCAACTCAAGCGCGGAAAAATAGAATGCCGCCTGAATTTTACATTGCTCTCGAGTATCGAAAATCCACAGGAGTTGAATACTGCATTACTGCACAAATTATTAGAGCTTAATCATACGGTAAAAGCCTCACTGCCTGATGCTTCTGGCTTGTCAGTAGCCGAAACCCTCAATTGGCCGGGTATGTTTGGTAACGACTCATTGCCTATGGATGATTTGCATCAAGATGTCCTAAAATTGTTGCAGCAAACGTTAGTGGACCTGCAGGCGGCGCGAATACGCGAAGGAGAAAAATTAAGCGCATTATTACTAGAGAGAGTTACTCTGATGCGACAACATGTTACAACTATTATTCCACGTATCCCCGATTTAATTGCAGCATTTAAAGAAAAACTGACAATCCGCCTGCAAGATGCACTAGATCAAATAAGCAACGAAGTGGATAACGATAGAATACTTCAGGAAGTTACTATTTTCGCTGCAAAAATCGATATTGATGAAGAGCTGTCCCGGTTGCAGACTCACTTGGATGAGGTCGAACGCATTCTAAGCAAAGGGGGAACCGTTGGAAAAAGACTGGATTTCCTGATGCAGGAGCTCAACCGCGAGGCTAATACTGTCGGTTCTAAATCCGTTAATATCGAAGTCTCTAAAATTGCTATGGAAATGAAAGTATTGATCGAACAAATGCGCGAGCAGGTGCAGAATATTGAATGAATTTTCTCACCAATGTTGTTGTACTCGATACTTATTAAGATTCATAAGCAACAAACAACAAAAACGTACGCATTGGCGAGATTCGAGGGTCAATAAGACAGTGGTACTCACAAACTAAAGGCACACCAATCAAAAACTTAACATTGATCATGATAAAAAAGCCCTCGAGATTACCAAAGGGCTTTTTTTGAATACTAGAGAAAACAATTATATTTGTCTAATTACATCTCTTATCTAATTTTACGGGTCCGCAGGCAAAACAGAATAGACAGCAGCCCAAGCACCAGTAAACTAAAAATATTAGGTTCAGGAACAGTAGTCGTGGTCATGTTTACCGGAAAAACACCTGAACCAGAAGTAGCAATGACATTCTGTGCCACTGTAATACTCGCTGTTGCGGTATTCTCTCCATCAAGGGTATATGAGCTGAGTTCATTATTCGATATTCCAGCAAGACTTGCTAAATAAAAGAAATCAAAAGTTTCGTTATTACTTGTGAGCAAAATATTACCATTTATATTTTCATTAATAGGAAAATTTACGATATCAGATGCCGGGTTATTTTGATCACCACTGATTTGTTGAAAGAACACAGGTGCAATATCGGTCGGATCATCTTGAAGTGCATTTCCAAAGAAATTGGTATGATCCACCAAGCCAGTCTCAAAAACCGCGATAGCAAGACGCCAAGACAAAAAAGAATTGTTGGGTGTGTCACCGAGAATTGTTGCATTAAGAACAGCATCTAGCCCAAAAGAAAAGTTTACATTTGTTCCCATACCATTCTGAAAATTGAGTGTGTCGCCCATAACACCTTGTGCCGAACTCGAGACAGTGGGTCCGCTGCCTTGCGCAAACAGTGACATTTTCCCAGTTGACAGATCCACCGTAGACCGTGCAGTGCGTGCAGCATCGTTAAATTGAACGGCGTTACTAGTAGCCCCGTTTAAAATCAAACCATCTGTACTCTGACCAACTCCGAACGTGATAAACGGACGAACAAAATAGGCCTGCGCATTGGCAGCAATAAAAATAAATATTACTAATATAAGCCCATGTACTATTTTTATTTTTGGATTAAACATTTTTCCTTCATTCCTTTAATATTTTATAAAATAATTATGCTATTCAGCATTTAAAGATGGGAGCAATAATATATAAGCAAGAATCATGCCCTTAGCTATATTTTTAATTTTTTCATAATGATACAAGCAACACGACCTGACTAATAACAAGAGGTGTAAAAGTTTCCGACATCGGTTTCGGGGGAAAGTGTAAAGAGAAGAGACCTCGCCGGGTTTTGTAAACCCAGAGATACAACCGGGCAATTGGGCAATTTTTATGAGGTTTTTTGTACTATCAAGTAAGTATGCAACTCAGGATGTTGGTCGTATTCAAGATGCCTACAAATACAATCCAGTCCTATTAATAATTTAAGAAACCCGTTTGTACCCAGCGTTGAGTAATAAATCTCCGGCCCCATAAAATTGTCTGTATGATCACCTTGTTCTTCTGTCCCACCGAAAGAGAAAATTAATACCCCACCAGCATTAAGGCTTGAAATCAGTTTTTCTAATACAAATTTTTGCCGATCAAGCGGTATGTGCCAAATACTATCCCATGCTGTAATAAAGTCATATCTCTCTCCAATGTGCCATTCACATATATCCTGGTGATGAAAAATCACCTGTGGATGCCGGAGTCCGGCTAAGCGAATCATTTCTTTGGACACATCGACACCTTCGGGCGTAAATCCCTCACTAATAAGCAGCTCTATGAATCGACCAGTACAGCCGCAACCTACATCAAGTGCTTTACCTTTATTTTTTACGAAGCCTAAGGCGCGCCTATGCTGATCTATACCATTCGTTCTATTAAAATCCTCACGTACCCACAAGTGAGTAATTTTGTCGTATATCTTACCAATCTCTTTAGGATTCATGACCGTAGAGCCTAGCACAATTCAGTAGCCAACTCATATACCAACACCTAAATCGACCGCATTGTGCAGTTATTTGGATGTAAGCAGCCACTTTGAGGACGAACATAATCGTTTCACAATATCTTTAATTTCAGTGCTAGCTTGAGTTCAGCCGTTGGCCAAACACTTAAGCGTATATGTGAATTCGGTGAAAAGTCTACGAAACGTTTTTGCCTGATGCCTTTATTTTCACTCCGAACCCTTCGAATTCAATTTCACCTCTACTACCCAGCAGCCCACCGACTGCCGTTCCTATTAATCCGAAACCGAGGACAAGACCACTTGCAACAGGATTACCTGAAGCATTAGCAGCTCCACGTAAGGATTCGATAACAATACCCAGCCCTATGCCACCCGTAAGACCCAGACCCATTCCGCCAACAGTAGGAGAGATTGCAACTATTCCTCCGGCATCTACTGTTTTAGCGGTCGTAGGTACTGAAGCTCGCATTGAAGCTTCGCCAATCCTATGAAGCAGTTCTCCTACGGCGGCTGAGCCTTCAGGTGTCGCAGGTACGTCCACATCAATTGTGAAATGTGATGATTTTAATGATTCTGTATTAATGAGAGACGCAACAGTTGGTAGCTTCGCGAACGCAGTTGCAAGCGCATGTGGGTCAATTTCTGTTGCTTCTATTCTCGAATCGCTTGATGCCAGTAGCTCGGCGACCTGCGCTGTATCACCGACTGCCTTTGCAAGCTTTGTAGATTGAATTTTCATCTGAATTTCTCCTGCTAATCTACTGAACGAAGGAAATATTTATAGATTTTACGTTCAGCATGAGCGTTACGCCAGTTTTTGTACGGGGTGAAAGTTTTTATGTGCTCAATTCAAAATAAAGCAATTTAAAAACCAGTAAACGATTGCTCGAATACTCACTGTATTTTCTCACTTTTCGGTAAATCGTAAGACGAAAAGAAAACCTGGTTCCTGTTAATGTATGACACCTACTAGATACCCAGTAGTATATTTACTTTTTTTTCTGAACCAAAATAAACCGGCACACGCTGATGAAGCGCCTCCGGCTCAATGTTCAACACCCCAATGTCCCGACTCATAGCTTTACCACCAGCTTGCTCCATAATAAAGCCCATTGGAATCGCTTCATAAAGTAAACGCAATTTACCCGATGTATTCTTGTCATCGGCCGGATAAAGAAAAATGCCGCCCTTGAGCAATGTGCGATGCATGTCAGCAACCATTGCACCTACATAGCGCATGCCAAGACCTGTTTCCTGTTTCAGACGTTCGAGATTGGCACCCATATTATCCAACCATTTGTCAGCGTTTGATTCGTTTACCGAATAATAGCCTCCCGTTTCCGGAATACGAATATCAGGATGGCTTAACTCAAAGCGTGCATCGGATGGATTGTAGGTATACCCGTTCACACCAGCACCGACTGAGCAAACCAGCATTAATGCCGGACCATAAAGGACATATCCTGCAGCGATAACACTCTGGCCGGATTGTAGCGTATCAGAAACATGCGGACACTTTGATTTTTCCGTCTTACGCTTCACTACCGAGAATATTGTACCAACAGGTCCATCAATATCAAGATTGGACGAACCATCCAGCGGATCCACCAACACAAGATAATCAGCCCCGGAATACTCGTCAATAACAAGTAACTCTTCTTGTTCTTCTGATCCCACTGCACAAACAAAACCCGTTGAACGCATCTCATCAAGAAAAATTTCGTCGGAGAGTATATCCAACTTCTGTTGCTGCTCACCCTGAACATTCTCTGCGCCAGCCTGTCCTAATGCCCCACGAAAAACCGCACCACGCAAAACGGCCGAGATCTCAATTGCCGCCCGTCCTACACCCTGAATAATCGGCATCATAGCTGCACCATTTGCACCCTGCCTGGCAATATCATTTAATGTAACCACATAGTCTCCATTTAAAAAAATTAAGCGCAGTATGATAACAGTCATCAACGCTGGAAACAAAAAGGCTGCGACCGAAATTGAAATAAATCTCGGTGATTGTCCAAATCGTAATTGATCATCATTACGTAATTAGAATCATCCTTCAGAACAGAATACAAAGCGTGAGTCACAAGCAAAGGGCATCCATTAAATATTTTGAACCAATCACTTCAAATTAGACATAAAAAACCGCTTAGCTCCTGATTTAGATAATAATATTAATGACGATAGCTCATATGGCAACCAAAAACATAGGAGGGTTTTATGAGTATACTTGGTGACAATGACACTTTAGACATCATTGATCATGTTGTTGATGAAACGACAGATGTCGTGGATCATATCGTCGATGAAACGACGGATGTTGTGGATCATATCGTCGATGAAACGACAGATGTTGTGGATCATATCGTCGATGAGAAGACGGATACTGTAGATCATGTCTTTGATGGAACTACTATTAATACCAATGCAACGTTTAACGTTGTTTTTTTAACCTTTGGAGATAATGGTGAGCAGACTATCACAGAAGTTATAAATAGTTTTATCAATAAAACCGAATCCCTAGCCGAACTGAGTATTACATCATCCGGTGAAAATGGCAGCTTTGATCTATCCAACTTTATAACTGACTCAGGCGGTGATGGATCTGGTGGGGTTGGTGGTTCCGGTGAATCTGGCGGGTCTAGTAGTTCCGGTGAATCTGATGGGTCTGGTAATACCGGTAGTTCTGGTGGGTCTGGTGGGTCTAACGGATCCGGTAATTCCGGGAGTTCTGGCGGATCTGGTGGGTCTAACGGATCCGGTAATTCCGGGAGTTCTGGCGGATCTGGAGAAACAAGCAATGATCTCAGTGAAGATGGCACGTTGCGTAAACTTTTCAGTTTTGACATAGTAAATGAAAAAGTGTCGGCAATTTACGAAGTTTCAGACATCATAAACACCCCGCTTTCGTTTAATTTTGATGAAATAAATGTATTAATTGACAACGATATCATTCTTGGCAATTCCACTTCTTTTGGCATGTTGATGACGCGCTATGAGGACAAAAATAATGACGGGTTTTTTGTTCGAAGTTTTGAACAATCGGTAATTTCACCTGAAGGACAAGGACCCAGACCGCATTTTACAGACGTGCTACGCTATTCACCGACGAGTGGCAATGATTTGATAGCTGTTCGTTCTGATGAATTATGTCTCGGTGGTGATGGCAGGGACGAATGGATAATTAAAGGTATCGGAGACTTGGTCATTGGTGATTTTGAAGCCGGCGAAAAAATCAATTTTGATCTTGGGTTAGGCTTACAAAATATAGGGCAGTTAGCAGGATTCGTAACCAGTATAGGGTTTGAAGGTGACGACTTCAAAGTTATTTTTGGAGCGCATGCATCACTTACTCTTATTGATGTTGACCCAGGACTGCTCAGTTTGGACATGATAGAAGTATGGAGTTAAGAAAATTTACACCAACTGTACTACGCCAATGCAAGTTAGACGGAAGAACTGAATTGTCTAAATAAAATAGTAGCTCAAATTTGATCTGGCGGTTACCGGCTAGCAATAGAAGCTGTCAGTTCAAATTCAGTTTAGTAATTTTTTTACCTTGGTATATATGCTCATACTCGGCAGCTTCTCACTTCTGCTGTAGATAATAAGGTTTTCCAGAAGTATGGCCGGTATAGTATGCGGAACGGGCAATAAAACCGTACAGTGCTACGGTTAATTCATGCCACTGGTACTATTGCGTAACATTTCGGTTGCATGCTTATGCGTCGCTTCAGTCATTTTTACGCCGCCCAGCATACGGGCGATTTCGTCAATGCGTGCTCTGTCGTCAAGTTTGGTGATTTTGCTCTGAACATGCTGACTGTCACCGTCTTCCGTTTTAGTAACTTGAAAATGCTGATCGCCCATTGCAGCAACTTGCGGCAGATGCGTGATACACATCACTTGTCGAGAACGACCTAACTGCCTGAGTAGCTGACCGATAATCTCCGCAACACTGCCGCCGATACCCACGTCGACTTCATCAAATACGAGTGTCGGCACAGTGCCAACCTGGCTGGTTATCACCTGTATCGCCAGACTGATACGCGACAGTTCGCCACCGGAGGCCACTTTTGCCAGCGGTTTAAGTGCCATACCTTTATGTGCAGAAACACAAAATTCAATCTGTTCCTGACCGTGTGCATTTCCTTGTTCCAAGGTGTCCAGTTCAATAGAAAACTCACCGCCTGCCATGGCGATTGTCTGCATGGCTTCGGTTACCGCCCGAGCCATTTTCTTTCCCGCTTTTTGCCGTTCCATACTGAGCTTTTCCGCTAATTGCTGGTAGGTCGACTCGGCTGCATGTTCCTGCGCTTCCAGTTGTTCCAGATTTCCGCCACTTTCCAGCGCATCAATCTGACTGCATACGCTCTCTAGCAAATGCGGTAAAGCATCGGGGTCAACATGGTATTTCCGGGACATATTATGGATGGCAGTAACCCGTTGTTCGATTTCCTGCAAATGTTGCGGATCGAGATCAAGCTGTTGCCGGTAATCCCTCAATTCGTAAATACTTTCCTGTACCTGAATTTGCGCCGAATCGAGCAAGTCAATGATTGTTTGTAGTTGATTGTCATACTCCAGCAAATGTTGCAGCTGTGTTTTTACACTATTGATCTGCGACACGGCGGACGCTTCATTGTCTGATAACAGTGCGATACCCGTTTCAGTCGCTTCCAATAGGCCTGCAAGATGTGACAGTCGGTTATGGTCTGCCTGTAGTCTTTCCCATTCATCAACGGTAACATTCAATGAAGCGAGTTCTTGTTTTTGCCATTCGAGCCGTTCAAGTTTTTCACGGGATTCAGACAATTGCTGTTCGCAGGCCATACGCCCCTGACGTAAATCCTGCCAAGCCTGATAGGCCTTTTTAAGGGTGCGTGCCAGTTCACTACAATCCGCAAACGCATCCAGTAAGTCACGTTGCGCTGCTCGCTGTAACAATGCCTGGTGTGCATGTTGACTGTGAATGACTACCAAAAATTCCCCTGCGGTGCGGAGTTGTTGCAACGTTGCGGGATGTCCATTGATAAACGCGCGAGAACGGCCGGTATCATCAAGTACCCGGCGTAGCAGGCAGCTTTCCGGATCGCCAATCAGACTGTTTTCTTCAAGCCAGTCTTGCAAATCCGGCAGTGCCTCAACGTCAAACAACGCACTAATTTCAGCACGTTCGCAACCTTGCCGTATTTGACTGGAATCCCCACGTTCCCCGAGTGCCAATGATAAAGCATCGATCATAATTGACTTTCCAGCCCCGGTTTCCCCGGTTAACACCGTAAAGCCAGATGAAAAACCGAGCTCCATCAGCTCAACAATGACAAAATTACGAATACTGAGCTGTTTGAGCATGTGCGCAGGTCATTATTAGTGCAGTTCACTCCAGCCCAATTTTTCACGCAGCATACGATAGTAACTATGATTAACGGAATGCAGCAAACGGACTGTTTTTGGAAAGCGCCTGATAATAATACGATCTGATTGTTCCATATCGTGGTTGGAATGACTGTCGCAATGTACGCGCGCATCCAAAGCGCTAAGCATATGCACTTCGACACTCGAATCTGGTCCAATCACAATAGGGCGGTTACTCAACGTATGTGGACAAACCGGCACCAGGGCAATTAAATCCAAACCTGGGTGCAAAATAGGCCCACCCGATGAAAGTGCATAAGCAGTTGAACCTGTCGGAGTAGCGACTATTAATCCATCCGAACGCATGGTATTGACGTATTCATTATTGATACTAATCTGAAACTCTACCATACCGCTACTCATGCCGCGGTAAAGCACAACATCATTAAACGCCAGCGCGCTGAAGATACTTTTATCGTCGCGTATAACTTCAGCAGACAACAACATGCGCCGCTCAGTTGTGTACTGCCCCTGAAGCATTTCTTTAAGCGTTTCAAACATGGTGTCGGTTGACAAGTCGGTTAGGAATCCTAAACGTCCCTGATTAATCCCGATCAACGGAACATCGTAGGATGCCAGCATACGGGCAATGTTCAACATGGTCCCATCGCCACCCATAACCACAGCCAGGTCGGCCTGACGTCCAATTTCCTCCAATGTCAAGACGTTATAAACTTCATTCGGCAAATAAGATGCAGTTAAATGATCAACAAAGACATCATATTGAAGTTTGGTGAGATATTCAGCCAGACTCAGAATAGACGAGGCTATTTCTGAATGCTTATGTTTACCGATTACCGCTATTGATTTAAATGGAAAACTCATTACTGAATAAACTATACATACAAGAAGTCAAGTCTGACTTGCATTACTGATCGAAAGTGTCAAGTATTATGCCCCCGCTACATAAATACTTTTTGTAAAAATTAGCACAACCCGGCTAAACTAAACAACTGTAAAATGGCCTAATACTTAATCCGTAATATGATTTAAATACAGTTTTAAAAAAAATGATTAATAAATGTATTTTAAACAACATGTAAAACGCGTTATTTAAACAGATTCATATGCGAAAGGCAGCTTAATTATATATGAGAAAATTCAGGTGAAACTGTCATTTTATGGATAAACAGGTCAAATAAAACTACAAAGATTGATGTAAAATCAGCCCATGCTTAACGAAAGAGCACAGATATTGTTAAAAACACTGGTTGAACGCTATATCCATGAAGGACAACCGGTTGGTTCCCGTTCATTATCCAGGTTTTCGGGTCTGGATTTGAGTCCGGCCACTATTCGCAATGTCATGGCCGACCTTGAGGAAATGGGTTTGGTAATGAGTCCCCATACTTCTGCCGGCAGAATCCCCACACCCAAAGGATACCGTTTGTTTGTCGACCAGTTATTGGTTATCAAATCATTGCGGGAAGAAGAGTTGCATCATCTTGAAAACCAACTGCATCCGGATAATCCGTCGCGTCTGGCAAATGCCGCTTCACAATTATTATCGGAGCTGACCCGCTTTGCCGGCGTTGTGGTAACGCCCAAACGAACCGGCGCGGTATTTCGCTATATTGAGTTTATGGCGCTGACTGAAAAAAAGATTCTCCTTATCATCGTTACACCCGACGGCGATGTTCAAAACCGCATTATTATTACCGATACACCCTACAGTCAATCCGATCTGATTGAAGCCGGTAATTTTATTAACCAACACTATGCCGGATGTACGCTTGAAGAGATTCGCAGCCGCATTCAGACTGAGCTCAAACAGCTCAGACAGAATATGACTCAGTTAATGAATGCCGCGATTGACGCCGGTGACGATGCCGTCAAAGAAAGCAGTGAAGTCATCGTTTTGGCCGGTGAGCGCAGGCTGCTCGACTCGCTGGACGCATCGGAAAGCCTAACCAGTCTTAAGGAACTGTTCGAACTGTTTGAACGTAAAACCAAGCTGCTGCAATTACTCGAACTCAGCCGTAACGCCCATGGCGTTAAAATTTTCATTGGCGGTGAGGCCGATATGAGTTCATTTGACGAATTCAGCATTATTACTGCACCCTACGAAACGGATGGTTCTGTTGTCGGAACAGTCGGTGTCATAGGACCCAGACGCATGGCCTATGAACGCGTCATTCCGATTGTAGATATTACCGCAAAACTGCTGTCAAGCAGCTTGTCGCAACAATAAAATAATAATTAAGTAAATCAAACATTCCATGGCCGATAAATTAAACTTCCAGCATGGCGAACCTGATAAAACAGGCGTGCTCCTCATAAACCTGGGTACTCCCGAGGCACCTACAGCACAAGCACTGCGCCCTTATCTCAGAGAATTCTTAAGCAATCGGCGCGTTATTGAAGTACCGCGATTAATCTGGCTGCCGATATTGTATGGATTCATCTTACCGTTCCGGCCAAAGCAATCGGCTGAAAAATATGCGCTGATCTGGACGGACGAAGGCTCGCCGCTGAAAGTCTATACTGAGCGGCAGACAGCATTGCTCGCTGAAACACTGCAAAAAACAATCAACCCTGCGCCAATGGTTGAATATGCCATGAATATCGGCAATCCGTCGGTTTCCGGCGTCCTTAACAAAATGCAACAGGCCGGCTGTGACCGTATTCTGATTATCCCTTTGTTTCCGCAATATGCCGCGAGCAGTACCGCAGCCGCTATGGATGCCGTTTATTCCGCCTTAAATCAAATGCGAAACATGCCGGCTATTCGCACTGTCAAACAATACCACGATCATCCGGATTATATTGCCGCACTGGCGCAAAACATCCGCGATTACTGGGATCAGCACGGCAAACCCGACAAACTGATCATCAGCTTTCATGGCGTTCCGCGCCGCAACCTCAACAAAGGCGATCCCTATCACTGTTTCTGCCAAAAAACAGGCCGTCTACTCGCAGAAACATTAAATTTGGAACAGGACAAATATCAGGTTTGTTTTCAGTCACGCTTCGGCCGCGCGCAGTGGTTACAGCCTTATACCGCTGAAACCTTGGCCCAACTGGGCAAGGCTCAAACCAATCGTGTCGATGTCGTCTGCCCCGGCTTTGTTTCCGATTGTCTGGAAACGCTTGAAGAAATCGCTATCGAAGGCAAAAAAACATTTACCGATGCGGGTGGTAAGGACTATCACTATATTCCCTGCCTGAACGAACGCGACGACTGGATTGCCGCACTCGCTAATATTACTCAGTCGCATCTGCAAGGCTGGTTGGAACCCGAACCAACAGAGGATGCTCTTATGCAATCTAAACAGCGGGCAACTGCGATGGGAGCTGAGAAGTAAGTTGCTCCCGGATTTAACTGTTCACTGCTTGCTTAATAGCGTCACTCATATTTTCGAAATCAGTTTCTATTGGATTTAACGCTTTAAGCCGAGAAAGCGAGATGCTTTTTTGTTGCCCAAGCATCTCATTTAGTTTTTTGGTTGAGATTACGTAGAACTGCCATTGCTCTAGACTTAGTGGATTGACCGTTTCCTGGTCTTTGTGCTTCAAGAGACAAAATACATAAACATCAGATTGACGAACTTTGTCAGATGAATATTCATTTGTAGCTGCCTCCCATCCAAAAGTAGGACGTATATTAAATTTTATGCTTGAATATTTACTCTGTTTCCAACTCTGGATATAGGCCGATGACTTGACCTCCACCTTTATACCATCTGTGGTGATTACATCACAGGAATCCCATTCTTGCCTGTTGCCAGAACGATCACCTACAGCAGAAGTTACTATATATTCTGCAACAAGACCGCGTAGAGTATTCCCAACCAAGTCAGATGACGACCATTGCCAGAAGGCCAATAAATTCATTGGTAGATTTCGGCCGTTTGAAACAAATGGTTCTTCACCTGATTTCCGATTTACTTTTAATGGGTAAAGTTTGCTCATTTTTACATAATGGACTTGGTAAATTCGCAAAGTTGGGATCAAGCAAAGTTAGTAGCAGGTTTTGCATTACAACATATTTTAGCCCCCTGCCTTTTTAACAAGCCGAAAATATCATATTGAAAGAGTACTAGTTTGTTTACTATTATAAATATGACCTAGTACTTGCAATCATTCTTTCGATTGATGTAACAACATTTGCAGTCTTTATTTTAATCAGCAGTATATAATTTAATCGATGCAACACACATATCCGCTTTGAAGTCCCTGCCGATAGCAACTAATCCTATACGTTTGAGTTTGTCTTCATGGAATTCTGTTGTTGTCCTGTAGGCATTAAGATCCTTGAAGGGGATGCGGATCGTTTGCCAGTCAGATGTGGCTTTAAAGCTGTGGCGATATGATTGCCATGGCAGCCAAAGATCGGTCGTGCGAAGGTGCACATTATAGTGCTCATTGTTACCGGAAACGATGATTTCAACACCCGCATAGGCTGAAGCATCAAATACTTCGTCCTGAGTTAATTCCAGTGCCATTTGTACGAAACCACCATTATTATCGGTAGAAACATCACCAAGCATGCGCAAACAGTGTTTACCTTCATAGCTGTCCAGCATCAGCTCGCCATTGGAAACACCACCCATAACCTGATCGGTGAACATACGCCATTGGGTACCCAGATTGGAACATAAGTTGCCACTGGTTCGATCATCAATAATTAAATCTTCTGCCAAAGCGATATTCCAAATCAAGAAGTATAGTAGTAAACCTATTAAAGTTCGAAATAATTGATAATGCATAGTTGGTCACCATTAATTCAGGTTACATTAACGGAATTCAGAAAATAGTAACCATAGATTATCCAAAAAGGCTAAAATGCGCTTTACTCCAGATCATCATTAGTATTATTCATAGCCAGATCTTTCCTTTCTATTAATCTCCCGAGTGGGTATGATCCAAATGTTCTATTCTTTCTCTCGGTATGTGCCACGACTAGAAATTTGTCACTCGAAGACATTCCAAATGTCAAAAATATAATCCAATATCTCAAGTGGCATGCTATTTCCCTAATTTCTCGGATATCGCATCTATCATCATACTTGCCGCATCAAAGCCAGTCTGGTTATAAATTTCCTGCATACCGGTCGGGCTGGTGACATTGATTTCGGTCAGGTAATCGCCGATCACATCAAGTCCAACGAGCAACAAGCCCTGCTTAACCAGTTCCGGCCCGACTGTTTTTGCAATTTCTTTGTCATGTTCAGATAACGGTTGCGCGATACCGGTGCCGCCGGTATTGAGATTACCGCGTGTTTCCCCAGGTTTAGGAATACGAGCCAACACATAGGGAACCGGTTGACCGCCGATCAGCATTAATCGTTTATCGCCTTGAGCAATTTCGGGGATAAAACGCTGTACCATGACGGTACGCATACCATAATGCGTTACGGTTTCAATAATGACATTGACGTTATGGTCGGCATCATGAATACGAAAAATACCCGCACCGCCCATTCCATCAAGTGGTTTTAGAATGATATCGCGATACTGTTGCAAAAATTCCAGGATCAATGATTCCTGCCGCGTAACCAGTGTTGGTGGCATAAATTGTGGAAAACGAGCAATAGCGAGCTTTTCATTAAAATCGCGTATACCGCGCGGCCTGTTAATTACAGTCGCACCCTGTTTTTCCGCCAACTCCAGCAAGTAGGTACTGTAAATGTATTCCATGTTAAACGGCGGGTCCTTACGCATCAGTACAGCATCAAATGACTGCAGTGACATAGGCGTTTTTTCACCGGCTTGATACCACCCTTTTCCCGCTTCGGTTTGTTCGATCAATGTTAATCGATGCGCAAAGCCGATGACGGCATTATCGCGCCAGATGAGATCATCCTGGTAAATGGCATAAATATCATGATTGCGTGCAGCAGCTTCGCGCATCATGACATAACTGGAATCCTTATGGATTTTTATGGTTTCGAGTTGATCGAGAATAAAGGCCAGCTTCATTGGAAAATGAGTGTGTTATGGTTTCTATGATACGTCTGTCTGCTGCAGTTCGAGCGCAGCGGCCAGCAACGCCAATCGGGCTACAACACCATACACATAAAACCGTTGCGGCATTTGTCCATGATGGTCATCGTGTGTAGGCAAAAGACAGTCTGGCTCAAACGATATGGGCACAAAATGCATGCCTGGCGCATTCAGATTTTCATCCTTACCACGGCCGGTATGTACCCGGTAAAAACCGCCGACGACATAATGGTCGATCATATAAATGACCGGTTCGGCGACCGCCTGGTTGATGTTTTCAAAAGTATAGACACCCTCCTGAACCAATACATTGGTGACCGACATGCCTTCTTTGACCACCGCCATTTTGTTGCGCTGTTTTCGATTTAACTGATAAACATCCTCCCCGTCCTTAACGGTCATAATACCCATGCCATAGGTACCGGAGTCTGCCTTGATAATCACAAACGGGTCTTCCTTAACGTCGTATTGCCGGTATTTCTCGCGGATTGTTTCCAGTATTTTATTCGACGATTTAGCCAGGCAATCCTCACCTTGTTTTTCATGAAAATTAATTTTTCCGCACGATGTAAAATAAGGATTGATCAACCATGGATCAATACCGATTAGCTCGCCAAATTCATCGGCAATCGTATCGTAAGCCTTGAAGTGCTCCGATTTGCGTCGCGTCGCCCAGCCCGCATGTAACGGTGGGATAATAGTTTGATCCAGATTTCGCAGGATCTTGGGAACACCATTTGATAAATCATTGTTCAACAATACCGCGCAAGGGTCAAAATTGTCGACAGCAAGCTGATTGTTCTTGCGAATCACCGGCTCGAGTGTAATCGACTGACCGTTTGGCAGGTCAAAGACTGTTGCGGTTTTAATGTCGGGTAACAACGAACCGATACGTACATATAAACCGGCATGCTGCATGATCGTTTGCAGTGATGCAATACTCTGCAAATAATAGGTATTGCGTGTATGATTCTCCGGGATCAGCAACAGGCTATGTGCATCAGGACAGATTTTTTCCACGGCCGACATCATGGCCTGCACACTTAGCGGAAAAAATTCCGGATTCAGATTGTTAAAGCCCCCTGGAAAAAGATTGGTATCAACAGGTGCCAACTTAAAACCACTATTGCGCAAATCGACCGAACAATAAAATGGTGTGCGGTATTCACGCCACTTACAGCGGAACCAGTGTTCGATCGTCGGTTTGGCATGACTTATGCGGTTTTCGAGATCATGGACCGGTCCATGCAAAGCCGCAGATAAATAAGGTACAGGCATAATGCGTTATTCAGTAAAAAACTATTAACTTTGAAGTATAGCATCAGACTATTGCCTGTAACTCGGACTTGTCTATAACCGTCATCATGAATCATGCTTGATATGGCAATTCTCACATGATTAAGCTAGGGCCGACTGGTATATTCTAGATTACTTATTTTTAATATAGGCAATGGGAACTCTAGACAAAAAAAACTAATCTCTAGATAGAGATTAAATAATCAGGCGCAATTTTTTTAAACTAATCAGAAAGGAGCAATTATGGAATCTAATCAGTTTGAAGATAATTGGATTAAAATGAAAAAAAATATCAAACAACTATGCGACAAATTGACAGAAGACGATCTGGATTACATTGAATGCAATTACGAAAAAATTGTCGCAAAAATTCAAGAATACTATGGTATAAGTAAAACTCAAGCCGAAACACAGGTCGATCTTTTTTTTGAAGATATTAAGCAGAGAATCTATACTATGTTAATGATTTGAAACACCTCTGAATTGCCCAGCGTTCTCAGTAGTATTTTTTCCCCTGGCCGGATTCCTTTAACTGAAGACGAGATTCCATCATATTTTCTGCTCATTACTATCTTTAATCAGGCTTATTACAAAAAAGAGGCTGGAACTTAGATCGAAAATTTAAATCTAGCTTTCCTATCCACCAGAATACGCAGGCAACACTACCATTAATTCTTAGTGGATATCTTCAAATGCTATTTTTCAGTCTCTAAACAAATATCCTTTATCTGCAGCAGTCGATTGCATCAACAGCACAGCGCATCAACTATTGTTAAATTGTTTGGAAATGCGATCACCAATTTCTCTGTCGATATTACGCCAATATTCAAATGCGCGTTGCAAGACAGGATCCGATACACCATTCTTGAGATGACCAACAACATTGGTCACAAGCCGGTCGCGTTGCTTCTCATCCATCACCTCACGCACTAGGTTCCCCGCTTGTCCGAAGTCGTCATCATCTGTATGTAGCGTATAGGCAGCGCGCATTAATTCGCCATTTACTTCCCAGGTTGCACTTTCTGGATAGCGCTGATTATCGGCACTTGGTCCACCTTTTGAATTCGGAGCGTATACAGGGTCAACTGTATTCTCAACACGCATTGCACCATCCTTGCTGTAAGTGTTTACAGGTGCTTTCGGTCGATTAACCGGAATCTGTTTGTAATTAACACCCAGACGATGACGGTGTGCATCAGCATAGGCAAAAATGCGTCCAAGCAGCATTTTATCGGGACTGACGCCGATCCCGGGAACAAGGTTGTTTGGCTCAAATGCAGCTTGTTCAATCTCAGTATGGAAATCGGTCGGATTACAGTTTAACGTCAGCCGACCCACCTCGTGCAACGGATAATCGCCATGTGGCCAGACTTTGGTTAAATCAAAAGGATTAAGACGGTAGGTTTTGGCTTCTTCGAAAGGCATAATCTGGACATTAAGTGTCCAGCTTGGATAATCTCCCTGCTCGATCGCTGTAAACAAGTCCCGCCGATGATAATCACTATCGGTTCCCGCCAGCCGATCGGCATTTTCCTGTGTCAGGAATTCGATACCCTGATCCGTCTTAAAATGATATTTAACCCAAAACTGCTGACCTTCCGCGTTAATCCACATATACGTATGGCTAGAGTAGCCGTTCATATGCCTATAAGTCTTTGGAATACCACGGTCACCCATCAACCAGGTAACTTGATGTGCCGTTTCTGGTGAAAGCGTCCAGAAATCCCATTGCATGTCGTGATCGCGCAGTCCATTGTCCGCGCGCCGCTTCTGAGAGTGAATAAAATGCTGAAATTTCATGGGATCGCGAATGAAAAATACCGGTGTGTTATTTCCCACCATATCGTAATTCCCTTCGCGAGTATAAAATTTCAAAGCAAAACCTCTTGGATCACGCCAGGTATCGGGACTGCCGCGCTCTCCAGCTACAGTGGAAAACCTGATAAGCGTATCTGTTTTTTGTTTCGGCTGAAAAACGTCCGCCTTGGTGTAGGCACTCAGGTCTCCTGTAACCTGAAAATAGCCAAATGCTCCAGAACCTTTAGCATGAGGTTGACGCTCTGGGATACGTTCGCGATTAAAATTCGCCATCTGCTCGATGAGGTAGTGATCGTGCAGAAGAATCGGTCCATCAGGCCCCACGGTAAGTGAGTGTTCATCGCTGGATACTGGCATTCCAGAATCTGTAGTTGTAGGTTTGGAATCATCATTCGTCATAACAAAATATCCTCTGATTTAGTCGGGTTTATCGAAACTCAAGTTCAGGATAAACATTCACGAACAGCTTGGCATTAACCTAAGACACTTATAAGAAGACTATACATAGATATCGCGAAAACCATAATGGCAAACAGAATAATGCAGCCATCTTTTGTAATTAACCCAACTGCTAATAAAGTAACCGCAAATGCTGGCAGAGCTGCTGCGAAGGGAACCATTTCCAAGGGAATCATGCTTAAACCGACAATGGCGCATAACAGAGCTAGAATTCGTGTTGCGATATCTTGCGCCAAAAAAGTTAAACGCGGCTTAAGTAACTCATCAATTTTTTTTGTCGCTGGTTTTAGCTTTTCAATCCCTGCGACAAATTGCTCCCGTTCAAAAGTAATATCCCTTATTTTGGATGGTATCCAAGGATGTTTGTTACCAATTAGAATTTGAACAGCGATTAGAAATATGACGATACCACAGATACTGGGTATGCCAGGTATTGCACCTGTGGGCAACATTGCTATTAGTGCTGGGGTTAATAGCAATGGCCCAAATCCTCTACTTTCAAGCGTCTGAATTATTTCGCCTAGTTTTATATTGCCGCTTGATGATGTATCAATTATTTTCTGTAATACTTCAGTAATGCCCATAAACCTGCCCGATGAAAATAGTTAAGCTATACAAGCATTTATTTCTACTTATATAGTTTGTTACTAAATTTTCTCAAATAAATCTTGTTGCAATTACGTAATCGAATATGATCGCATTACTGTTATGTAGCGTAGCGGTAGTCCGATTTTTAACAAAATCAACCAGCGGATTTATTATCAGGTGACTCAGGCTTATCTTCTGCGGATTCGGTTTGATCATGCAACAGTTGAACTTGAGTCGTGTACGGGATATCAATCTGAGCGTTATCCAACGCCTGTTTAATTGCTTTTACAACAAAAGAATGGATGAGTACGCCGTTTTGTTCAGTTTTTCGCCACCATTGCACTCGTATCGTCACAGCGCTTGCAGCCAGATCCCAAGGAATAATCACCGGTTCCGGATCTGTTTCTATCTCAGGAATTCTTTCGATAGCTTCCCGTATTGCCTCACATGCTTTATCGATATCGTCATCGTAGCCAATACCAACATCATATTGTCCACGTCGTGTTTCGTAAGCAGACCTGACAACGACAGCATTCGTGTAAATTGTACTATTCGGGATCACTATTTTTTGGCCGTCATAAGTTTTGATGATAGTCGCACGCGTTTCAATATGTTTAACCGTTCCTTCATGACCTTCAACCTCGATCTGATCACCAATTTCAAATGGTTGGCGAATCAGAATAAGTAGACCTGCGAGCCAATTCTGCAATATATCTTTAAATGCAAAACCAATTGCTACTGAACTGACACCAAGTCCGGCTATCAGGTCGCCTGGACTTAAGGAGGGAATTACAATCGTTGCTGCAAATAGAAATCCGATGAGTAGAATTGACCATTTAACAAAACTACCGAGCATCTGCCCTAGATTGTCTCGGCCACGTTCAGTAAATTGATTTCTAACAAACTGCGCTACGGTTAAACTGACGATATAAATCAGAATGAGTAGAATAATAGCCAGAACAAGATTGGGTAGCATACGAACCCCTGAATCAACCCAGCTATCAATTCTCTCCAGTGCCATTCCTAAATCAAGGTCAATTTGTTGCGGGGTATCTTCTATTGCTGCATTGTCCTTTGCAGTATTGGTTTCCTGATCAGACTTTTCCGACATTTTTTCCTTGTTATTTTGATTTTGGTCTAATTAAAACTCATTGCCGAATTGAGAAGGGGTGATTGCGCGGTATGTGCACATGTGTGACTGCAGCATTCTGATGAATGTTTACAAAAAACAGTTGGAATACAGTGCGGATATGTTCACCTACTCTGAATATGCGTGATGGCAGTTAACCTACCCCCGGAGAATCATATTTTTATATTTAACGAAGTTACCAAGGCTATTATTCTTTTGAAAAAATTTGCATTGGTAACTCACCATTTTAGATTATCATTGAGCTTCTTCTGGCTCTTCAGCATCCGATGGCATCTCTATGTCAACGTCTGGAACTTTGATTGTTGTTTCTTTCATCTTGACATCCACATCAGGTACTTCAACATCAAACTCCGGCAACTGGCCTTCTTCCTTTACTTCAAGTTCAGGCATTCCTTTCAATTCGATGTCAGGCAACTTGCCTTCCTTGGTTTGTTCAATATCACACCCATACAAAACCAAGGACAACACTGCTACTTTGAGGAAAACTGAATAATGATTTTTTTTCATTCTTTAACTCCTTTACTAATTTGTTAATATTAAATTTGGAATCTAAATTTTGTCTAGAGAACAAGTAAGTTAGGAACAATTAAATTGCAGCAATACTCTTCAAACACTTTGCACCGACAACCAGAGCCAGCGCAACAACAAAAAACTCAACATTCCGATAAAAACAACTATCCCAAATGCCAAGAAACCAAGTATTCCTACAAAAAAACGGCTATGTGTGACTGTTTTTTGAGGTTGTTCTAGATAGTCATTGAGCAACTCAACATTTCGTTTATTCGCCTTCCAAACGAAATCTGAAATATCTCCAATTACCGGAACTATTCCCAGAATCGCATCAAGCGCTATGTTAACCCCCATTTTTACTAGCAAAGATTTCGGAGCACCCATTTGAGCCGCTTGTGTCAGAATATGGCTCGAAATAATAGCCCCCGCTGCGTCACCAATTCCTGGGATCATTCCAATCAGACCATCAAGACCGAAACGAAACTGCGTACCAGGAACACGAAAAGTACTATCCAACAACCAGGCTAGTCGATTTAATTTTTCTTTAGACTGTTCTATTTCTGTTCTGTGCATTTAATTCTTATAATTAAGCATTGAAAGGTTTATCTTTTGGCAATAATCCAGACTGCATGAACAATACCTGGAATATATCCAAGTAGTGTCAGTAAAATATTTATCCAGAAATGCTTCCCAATTCCCTCTTGTAAGAAAACGCCAAGTGGTGGAATAAAAATCGCTAGTATTATTCGTATTAAATCCATAATAAATCCATATCTTATATCTAATAATTGTTATTCAACAACGACATCAATCGAATTACTTTCGTTATAAGGTCGCGACAAAAAAACCACCGCACTGGAAAGTAAACGCCAGTGTCAATGCCCGATCAAGCCCAAAGCCAAGCTTAATTAATCGATATTTTGTTTGAGTTACATCACAGACCGAATAATTCGAAGAATCGGAAGATGCAACTTATTGGGCAGATTGTTCCAATGCCTCGCCACCCTCTTGTATGTCTTTACCCACTCCAGATACCGTATTGCAAGCTGATAAGCCGATCATCACAAACAACACAAAAATTATTTGAAGTCTTTTCATTTTCGCTACTCCTTTTTTATAGTTAAACAATTAACTTTTGACGTCGAAACACAGCAGAATTGGAAGCGCTTATTATTTTCATGACTTATTCTAAAACCATGCCAACATTTCAAAACGACTAAGTAACGCTTCTTCGCTGTTAGACGACACTTTAGCATTAACAAAATTAAAAATGTCGATTATTCAGCTTAACCATTGAAAACAATATTGATTTACTAAGTTTAAAACCCACCCTGACAGCACCTAAATAGGAAAACTGTCAGAGTGAATCAGAGGAGTATGTCAGTCAGCAGCATCGCGAATTCTATCTGCACGATCTTCCAGGTCATCAGCTCTTTTTTCAGCTGATTCTCTTATCCTATCAGCCTGGTCTTCCATTCTGTCAGCTTTTGCTTCTGCAGATTCTCCAGCAGATTCTCTTACCCGGTCTGCTTGATCCTCCATTCTATCGGCCTTTTCTTCTGCAGATTCTCTTATTCTATCCGCTTGATCCTCAAGCCTATCAGCCGCTCTTTCTCCGTCCTTAATTCTTCTATTTACTTCATTATCAACGGCGTCATCTATTGCCCTTGCTCGACCACTGATTCCCTGGTCCTCTAAATAACTTTGATCGTCAGAATAGCTATTGGTAGAAATTGAAAGTAACATAGCCGCACTAGAGATTAGCACTGTTTTTATTAACTTGTTCATAATGATCTCCTGTTTTTAATACTTCAGATGTGGACGATGGAATGAATTTCCGATATCAGCATTTTCCCATGAATTCATCCACTTGCGCTTCAGCTTCTTCTTTTGTGATGCCGTATCGTTCTTGAATTTTGCCGATCAATTCTTCTCTTTTCCCTTCGACAATATCCAGATCGTCATTAGTCAGTTTACCCCATTGCTGCTGCGCTTTTCCTTTGACTTGTTTCCATTGACCTTGTATTTCATCCCAATTCATTATCATTTCTCCAAGTAAGTATTTATCAAATGTGTGAGCATAAATTCGATTGAGGGCAAAAACATCATGTTCTCAAAAAGCTTTTACCTGACAGTAAAAAATTGACATTTTGCCAAAGTACCCATCAATCGGTAGACCCAGTGTAGAGTGATCTTTCATGAGTCGTTATTAAATAGGTTAATGTCGTTGTGTTTATTGGATCGTTATCAACCTGCTTCAATAACCGACGATCGACACACCATAAATGAACCTATACAGAATTTAGCGTTAGGTATTCTAAGTTCGAACTATTGATTTTATGGGAATTATTCTAGAACGCTTTATTATTTGAATTTTTACCTACTGGCTATCACTCAAATTTAAAGTACCAGTTGTCGGCAATAAACCAGCAGGGAAAAGAAAATGTAAACTATTATGGCGGCGGCCTTCTTCCACCCATGACATAAAATACTATTGCTAAAATTAGCCCTACGATAAATAAAATCCATGCAATTTGCGTTGCCGCACCTGCAATACCGGAAAATCCGAGTAATCCGGCAATAATTGCAATAATTAAAAATGTAACTGCCCA
This sequence comes from Gammaproteobacteria bacterium, assembly GCA_030431985.1. GTDB lineage: Bacteria > Pseudomonadota > Gammaproteobacteria > Burkholderiales > Nitrosomonadaceae > Nitrosomonas. The sequence goes on along the minus strand of JAUIIB010000008.1, from coordinate 39,270 downwards.
ACTCAACATAAAATTATCCTCCTTGTTCGTTACTGTTATAAAAGGTAACTCTTATGTGTCAGTAATTGAAATACCAATATCCTATTTAGTATAAAATTCAAATAAATAGCAATCAGCTTTTATAGTGTGTATGATACTGAAGTGCATTTCATTAACTTAAGTTAATGGGCAGGATGGTTAGCAATGGTAATGCCAGATGAGCAGCAGGCCAGGCAAAGCTTGGGACTAAAATTTGCGCCATTACACCTGATTCTCAATCGACTATTTAGGCTATACCGGGATCTAGGTATGCTCTTTAAGACAGCGATTTGTAATTTTTTTGATTACGTATGAATGGTATAACCTGATGGAACCGAATACTCAAAAAGATAGCCCACTCTTCCATCAGAATTTTCCGCCGCTTATTTTAAAAATCTTACAAGTAGTGGATCTTAACGTGGATGAAATCAACACACTGATGAAATTACATAATCATCCGCATTCATTCGACGAATTAACTACCATTATCAATCATGGTGCTATTCATAAAAAAAGTTATATCGTCACTGAAGGTTGGGCTTATCGTTACTACGATCTTAATGATGGCAGCCGACAAATTATTAATTTTTATCTACCGGGCGACATTATCAGTCCGTACGCGTTGGTTATGCGCAAAACGCCTTATTGCGTCGACAGTATCACATGCCTAAAAGTATGTGAGTTTGAGCCGGAAAAATTAATCGAATTATTCGTTACTCAACCTCGACTGAACTTAATTTACGGCTGGTTGTTAGGACGGGAAGATTCTATGATGGCTGAACAGATCGTAAGAAATGGGCGACGCTCGGCTTATAAAAGTGTTGCTCATTTACTACTTGAAATTCATCATCGATTAAGAATTGTTGATCATGCCGCGGAAGAAGCTTTTCCCATGCCGATTGCACAGCACTATTTGTCAAATGCTTTAGGGTTAAGCCTTGTTCATATCAGCAGAACACTCAGAAAATTGCGGGTTAATAAGCTCATTGCTGTAACCCCTAAAACGGTAAGTTTGCTAGACATCAACAAACTAAAAGAAATTACTGAATATAAAGGATATTATCTTGATCAAATAAAAGATATTAATTCGATTATTGAAAACACTATGATCGATAATTCACTGCAAACTACAAATATGGCGTAATCACATCCTTTATAAATAGTGACCTTAACCAATTCTATCTGGAGCAAAACAATGCAAATTATCACAACATCTCATAGTCCATTTACCTGGTGCGAGACATAACTCCATGAAACAGAATGCTCAAATCGACAGTATACATTCCAATCCAGACGTTCTTCCTCTTATAAGAAAGATCTTATATGTACAACCACTTAATGCCGAGGAAATTAACGCGCTCAATAAATTACATAATCATCCCCATTCTTTCGACGAATTAACTACCGTTATAAATTATGGCGCTGTACATAAGAAAAGTTATATCGTTACTGAAGGATGGGCCTACCGCTACTATGATCTCAATGATGGCAGTCGGCAAATTATTAATTTTTATCTACCGGGTGACATTATCAGTCCCTATGCTTTGGTTATGCCCAAAACACCCTACTGTGTAGACAGTATCACTTGTTTAAAGGTATGCCAGTTTGAACCGGAAGAATTAATCGAATTATTCGTTACACAACCTAAATTAGGCCTAATCTACGGCTGGTTACTGGGACGTGAAGATTCCATGATGGCAGATCAGATCGTAAGGAATGGTAGGCGTTCAGCTTATAAAAGCGTCGCCCATTTACTGCTTGAGATTCATCATCGATTAAAAATCGTCGGATTAGCAGAAGAAAAAAATGGTGTTTTTCCCATGCCGATTGCACAACACTACTTGTCAGATGCTCTGGGCCTGAGCCTTGTTCATATTAACCGAACACTCAGAAAACTACGGGTTAATAAACTTATTGATGTGACACACAAAACGGTGAGCCTGCTTGATATCGATGAACTGAAAAAAATCACTGAATATAACGGATATTATCTTGATCAAATCAAAAATATTAATGCCATCATTGAAAATAACACAATCGATAACTCGCAAGAAACAACACATGTAGCGTAAACATTTCTGCCATCAATAAATATTCAAAAATTTTGCTGGAACAGAAAATACAAAGCCCTACAAACTTTGCAGGGCCTTGTGAATATAGAGTAATTAACTTTTATTTGCTTACATTAAAAATCAAAAGTCCACTCCTCTGTCCAATTATCGTCGGCATCTCTGAATGCACCGATATAATCAACAGCATCAAAAAATGCATCGTTAACCGGTGCGCCACCTAATGTTAACGGCGACCCTGCAGCCGGTAAAAAACCGTTGAGTAATGCATCTTCTTGACTGTTACCTGACTGAGATGTAAACCAGTCCGCTACAGCAAATGTTGCGCCATTACCATCGAGGAAATTATTACCGCAGTTAACAATCGAATTAACCATAGTCAATTCACCGGTCAGATTACCCGGGGCTCCTGCATTGATAAAAGTAGCTTCACCGTCGATAGACACACAATCTGGGAAACCACTAATTACCGTATTCCAAATATTTGCACCTGTTCCACGGCGCAGCAACGCACCTTGTGTTGCAACCGGCGAACCGATTATTGTCAGATTCGATAACGTAGGCCTGGCACGTGGCGTAATATCATTGTTAACTTCATTGTTATCGGCTTCAATACCACGATCACCATCATCGTCAGCTTGTTTAATCAACACGAACTGAGCTTTGCCAGTCCAACCACTGCCCCAGTCCAGGCTATCATCACCGATACTGCTTAACACCATATGCTTTAAGCCGACAGTACCGCCAAACATTTCCACACCGTCATCCAGGCCCTCGTGCACTTGTACAAAATCAATCACGGTACCTGAACCGACACCGTTAAGCGTCAAGCCGTTCAGTTCCTCATTGGGACGTACGGCAAAGCCGGCAAACAGAATTTGAGTATATTTGATCAGACCACTATTATCGGCAGCGTTGTTTCCACCAAAAAACTCCGATGTAATCGCCTCAAAAGGAATTTCACATGGACTAACACCTTCATTACACCCATTGACAGGTGCATTACCGGAAATCACCAGTCCACCCCACTCACCGGCAGATTGCTGCAATGGACCGCTCATAACAATCGGGTTATCTGGCGTACCTTCAGCCATAATTTTCGAGCCGCGTCTAATCCATAAAAAGTCTGCACCCTGTTGACCGAAAATTTGCGTGCCAGGATTGATTGTTAACGTTGCGCTGTTGACATTGTCGCCACCAATAAATACACCACCCGAAACAATCCATTGAATGTTTTTCGTTAGCGTAATGTCCTGATTAATTTCGCCACTCAGGACACATGAGCCATCAACCGGCCCGGCAGTTGAAAAACTCGGGCAACCTTGAAAACTGTTACTGACCAATTGATCGACTGTAAAACTAATACCGCCCGCTCCTGGAGCCAGTTTTAATTTTGCATAAAATTCATTGGCGCCCACTGTAATCGACGGTACATGCAATGCCTGGGTTGCTGTATCGTATACTACGCGCTCTTGCCCTTGAACGGCAGAGACCGGATTTGCTGAAGTCAATCTAAGCGCACCGCCATCAATCTGCAGTTGTACATTAAAAAAGCTTGTCGAAGCGCCATCTACTATTTGCACAACTGGCATATCTACAGTACCCGTTGCTGGATCAAATGTAGCTGTCGCCTGACTGTTTGCTGAAGCTAGGCCCAGCATCATTGCCGACAGTATTGATAAACCTGTCTGTTTTTTATTTAATCTAACCATTTTTCTCTCCAAATTATGTGTTCTATGAACCTTCGGCTAGATTAATTTAGCAAGTTAATATGACAGACATGTTACAGTATGACAACAACTACACATTACACCGTGTCCCACTACAATTCAGAAACAACTATGCCCATCACACTCAATCACACCATTATTCCAACGCATGACAAGGAATACAGCGCCCGGTTTTATGTACGTATCTTTGGATTCGAATATCTCGGCCCCTTCGTTTCATTTATCGTCGTGCGAGTCAACGATACACTGTGCCTGGATTTTGCCGATCGAGATGATTTTGAATCACATCACTATGCTTTCAAAGTTTCCGAGCTCGAATTTGATAGCATTTTTGAGCGCATCAAAGGCGAAAACATTGCATACGGTAGCGGTCCCTTTAACCCGGAAAATATGGAAATCAATCACGACTACGGCGGCCGGGGCGTGTACTTCCGCGACCCTGACGGGCATCTGCTTGAAATGCTGACAACCGATTATGAAATGGAATAACTGTTCCATCATGTACCGCCTCATTCTACGGCTTCAATAGCGAGCCATTAGAATTTATAATCAATTAATTGCAATATGATCATTTCCTGGTATTCACAGTAAAGCAACCGCAATTGCACTACATGTATTACCCCTTATTCCGCCAGTATTACTATATACATACATTCAGCAAAAACGGATATCATCCGGCAGCCCATAGTTGGTTTTCTTTGATTAAAATCGTTCTATCATTTATTTTTATTCAAACCGCAACACCCGTCTACGCACAAAAAACTGAGTCACATGAAATTTTACTCAACCCCATCAATGTCACAGCAACACGTAGCGAACGACAAATAAAAGATATTCCTTATTCAATATCGCAGTTTAACCGTTCTCCGCAGCAGCACTTCCAGCCTGGCGTAACATTGGACGAATTTGCGCGCAATACACCTGGTGTATTTTTTCAGAATCAAGCAAATTTTTCACAAGACTTACGCATTGCAATCCGTGGGTTTGGTGCGCGCTCGGCTTTTGGCGTGCGTGGAATTCAGATGTATGTTGACGGTATACCGCAAACGCTGCCTGACGGACAAACCCAGCTTGACTCGATTGACCCGTCGCTAATACAAAACATGGAAATCGTGCGTGGTCCAACGGCATCTTTGTATGGCAACGCCTCCGGTGGCATGATCGGCATGTCTACGCGTAACGTCCCTCAGGAGCGATTTGTCGTTTCACCGCGCCAGGTTTTCGGTCAATACGGTTTATTCAAATCCGAACTGTTTGCTGGAGGCCGGTATGGGCAACATGACTACACTCTGTTCGGCTCGCATCTCCAACAGAATGGATGGCGCGACCATAGTAATGTGCACAATTATTTCACACAAGCGAAACTCAATTTTAAACTAAACGACAACTCAGATTTAATGGTGCTTTTCCGCAAATTTTATTCGCCGGAGAGCAAGGACCCCGGCGGCTTGACACGAGAGCAGGCACACAACAACCCCAACCAGGCATCGCCAAGAAATAAACAGTTTAAGGCGGGAGAAATGGTCGATCAGGAACAAATGGGTATACGATTTCGTACCAGACCGGCTGTCCATCAGGAATTGTCGGTCACCTTGCATATGTTGCATCGAGATTTTCAAAACCGACTGCCGTTTTTTGACGGTGGACAGGTACAATTTGACCGGCTGGTTGGCGGTGCTGCCATACAATATCGCCACGATCATCGATTGTTTAACCGTCCCAACCGCATGATTGTCGGCGTCGATTACGGTATTCAAAATGACAACCGTCAGCGTTTCAATAATCATGATGGCACACGTGGTGCGCTGACACTAAACCAAACTGAACGTGTACAAAACGTTGGCCCATTTTTACGCAGCGAATGGCGGGTGCATGATAAGCTGGACGTAGTCTTGGGCGGTCGTTGGGACTGGTTATATTTTGAAGTGAATGACACATTCCTGGCAGATGGAGACCAGTCTGGTAATAAAACATTTTCACAAGGCAGTGGTACTGTCGGGCTGGTTTATCATCTAAATGAACGGCATCAAATCTATGCTAATGTTGCATCGATTTTTGAAACACCGGCCACTACAGAACTCATCAACAATCCATCAGGCCGGGGTGGATTCAACCCTGATTTAAAACCACAGACCTCATTGAGCCAGGAACTTGGAATACGTGGAACAATGAGTGAATTTCAATATGAATCGGTACTGTTTTATATTTATTCATGGGATGAAATTCTACCGTTTGAATTACCTGGATCGCCAGGACGCGCTTTTTTTCGGAACACAGGCGAATCTAGCCGTCTGGGTGTGGAAACACGGTTGGCAACCCCTGAGTGGAAAGGACTACATGGCGAAATAAGTTACACCTATTCTGATTTTGAATTCGAAGAATTTTCGATCGATGGTGTAAATATGAATGGCAATACCTTTCCAGGCATACCAGAACACCGCTGGGAAGGATTACTACGTTATGCTCATCCACTTGGGTTTTTCAGCCAGCTTCATGTACAACGCGTTGGCACGTTCTTCGTCGATGACGCCAATTCGGTGACTAATAATGCTTATACGCTCGGACAGTTACTGTTTGGATGGAAAACACGTTTCCACTGGTTGGAGAGTTCTGTTTTCGCCGGCATCAACAATTTATTCGACCAGCACTATAACGCCAATACTCGAATTAATGCAGCATTCGGGCGTTATTTTGAACCAGGTGCGCCGATTAATGTCTTTGGTGGAATCGGGCTGCGGATTACACCGTTCTAAACAACTATAACATCCTGTTTAGTGAGCTATTGAGGCTGCTTGCCAACGATGATACATTGTATTTCATTGAACTTAAAAACTGAGGAAAAATGATGCCATTCTACCTAGTTCTATTGAATACGCGATTTCGAGCTGTTTATGTTTCCTTTGCCCTGATATATGCATGCCTGCTGGCCATTCCTCTCACGTATGCTCAATCCGATCAAGTGGAATTCGATGTTACACGATTTTCGGGTGGGCTTAATCATCCCTGGGGAATGGCGTTTTTACCGGATGGTAACTTGCTAGTTACTGAGCGCACAGGCCGTTTACGCTTGGTTAAGCCGGACGGTCAACTATTGGATCCGATCAAAAACGTACCAGAAGTTTACACTATCAAACAAGGCGGCCTCTTAGACGTTGCGATTGACCCTGACTTCAAGGCCAACCGTCTGATTTACTTCTCGTATGCCGAGCCACTAGCCACAGCCGAAGGCACAATTGCCGGTACCGCTGTAGCACGCGCTGAACTTACTAATAACAGTTTAAAAAACCTTAAGGTCATTTTTCGTCAAAGTCCAAAAGTCCATGGCGGAATACACTTTGGATCGCGCCTGGCCTTTTCTCCGGACGGTTCCCTGTTTGTTACGCTGGGTGAACGCGGCGATCATATGGAAGAAGCGCAAAATACAGATAATCATCTGGGTGCGATAATTCGTATTCGTACCGACGGTTCCATTCCCGATGACAATCCTTTTATAAACGATAGCAAGGCAAAACCGGAAATCTGGTCATATGGCCACCGCAGTGTACAAGGCGCAGCAATACACCCTAAAACCGGAGAATTATGGATCCATGAACATGGGCCCCGTGGCGGTGATGAAATCAACATACCCAAACCAGGGAGTAATTACGGATGGCCCAATGCCAGCTACGGTGTGCACTATTCTATGATGCCGATTAGGGATGAACATGCCGAACAAGGCTACGAAGAACCGATTTATTACTGGACGCCATCGGTGGCGCCATCCGGGATGTTATTTTATACCGGCAGTTTATTTCCAAAATGGCGCGGCAATCTATTTATCGGTACTTTAGCGGGTCAACATCTTATTCGACTTACGGTAAGTCATAACAAAGTTTTGAACGAAGAAAAATTGCTGAAAAACACTATGCGATTTCGTGATGTTGAGCAAGGGCCTGATGGTGCGCTCTATTTATTAACTGATGAAGATGACGGTCAAATCCTCAAGTTAGTACCGGCAGCCGAATAATCTTAATTATATTCGATGCAAACTGCATTATCCGAAGCGGCGGAACGTAATAAGCAACCAATCCTGGAAAAACTCAAAATAATATTAACTTCGAGCAGATTGGTGCTTGAGATTGGCAGTGGATCGGGTCAGCATGCCATCCACTTCGCACCTGCACTTCCACATTTAATCTGGCAACCAACCGAATTACCTGAAAAGCTGCCTGCATTGTCATACCTATGCCAGATTCATTCATCAAACAATCTAGCGCAGCCCGTCTCTCTGGATATTGATGATGATAAATGGCCGAACATTCAAGCCGATACTGTATTCACAGCAAATACACTACATATTGTTCATTGGCGGCAAGTATGCCGCTTATTCACTCAAGTCGGCCAATTGTTGCAGGATGGTGGTTTTTTCTGCATTTACGGGCCATTTAATCATGGTAGTTGCTACAGCAGCGACAGTAACAGGAAGTTTGACCGCTGGCTCAAAAGCCGCGATACGAAGAGCGGAATTCGGGACATTACTGATTTATCAGAACTTGCAAAGTCACACAATTTAGCATTAAAAGATAGTTATACCATGCCGGCAAATAACTATTTACTTGTATGGCGCAAACAAATATGTGCAATTAAATAGCCTTTTTATGCCAATAACGTGACCGCATTTGTCGCCAACTATCTACGAACAGTTCACCCGTCTCAAATCGCAAAAATATGGCACCGTGTTTATCACTGCGCATAACAGCACTTCCCTGATCCAGATATCGATGGATAATTGTATCTTTCGGGTGCCCAAAACGATTGCGGTAACCAACCGTAAAGATGGTTACCGCCGGATTCACCTGTTTAACAAACAATACACTCGAAGATGTCAAACTACCATGGTGAGGTGCAATTAGCACCGTTGACGGTAGCTTTTCCGCTTGAGTATCCATCAACAAATCTTCAATGGTTTGGGTAATATCGGCCGGAATAAGAATGCTACCGGTTGCTGCCGTTATTTTCAGTACACAACTGCTTGTATTGGTCTGCCGGTTAGAATTCAAGTAAAGATCGGTTGTTGGGTGCAGTATTTCAAACAGTACGCCATCCCACAACCAAGACTGCCCTCTGCCACATAGCTCATGGTGTTTGACAGTTTGTAAAATGGGATGATTGCTATCCAGTGACGACGATAGCATTTCAACATTAAACGCATTAATCACCGACAATGCACCGCCACTATGATCAGAATCGGCGTGTGAAATGATCATACGATCCAACTGCGCTATTCCCTGCGCACGCAAGAACGGTATGATTATACGTTTCCCACTATCGGTTTCAGCATATGCCGGACCACTGTCGAACAATAACGCATGATTTTCTGTTTGTGCCACTATAGCTAGCCCTTGGCCGACATCCAATACTGTCAACCATAAAGCCCCTTCAGAAGGTTTGGGCGGTATAGTCAGAAACAAAGGCAATAAAGCTACGATACCCAACCAGCGCGCTGGAAAACCAGAAAAATAATTTAAACCATGACTGCCGGGTAGCAACATCCAGACTACTCCAATGACACTTACGATAATTGCCCAAAATGGTGGCATATGTTGTTGCCAAACCGGCTGAGGCAATGTATTTAGTACCTGAAGAAATTCCATTGCAACACTTAAGACGCTATGGGCTAAAGGAAGTAAGAACTCACAATATGGTATTAACGCGAGTAAAGTAAGCGGCACTACAAGTAGGCTGACTAACGGAATTGCTACCGCATTGGCAACTGGTGAAACTAGCGATACCTGCTGAAATAACGCTAATAAAATTGGAACCAACCCCAGTGTAATCGCCCATTGCACATGGAACCATCCACTTAGCCAATGCATATTACCGATGCGACCAACCGTAACGAGCATAACAATCCCTACCGCGCCAAATGATAACCAAAACCCCGCCGACAACACTGCCCATGGATCGATTAAAACAACCAACAATAGTGCCCAGGCCAGAATCAACGTCGGTGCCGCCATGCGTCCATACCACAATGCAATAGCTACAACAGCCAACATGAAAAAAGCGCGTTGGGCGGGAATCGCAAATCCCGAAAGCAACGTATAGATTAACGCGACAAATAATCCAGCAATAACTGCTGCCCGATGCGCGGGTAGCTTTATTAATAAGCGCGTACTTCGCCGCCATATATAGGTGACCAGGAAATATACGATACTCGATATCAATGTGATATGAAGACCGGAAATCGCCATTAAATGATTCGTTCCGGTACGCGTTAAGACCTGCCATTGATCGGCAGGAATTGCACGCTGGTCTCCCGTTGCAAGCGTCATCAACATGCCTACATAGGGATAATCGCCTAACCATACATTAAATTTTTGCTGAATCTGTTGTCTTTGTGCCGTAACCCAGTGCACGAAAGAATTTACCTGCGAATCCAATCGGTTATTATCCGACACCGGTCGTACATATCCTACTGCACGGATATTTCTTTCCAGCGCCCAGACTTCATAATCAAAGCCGGCCGGATTAATATTACTGTGTGGTCGTTTAAGACGTATCGTTATTTGCCAGCGCTCACCAGCACGAATTGCGGGTATCGAGGGTCGATCAAAATACCAAGACAAAGCAACATGATTCGGCACATAGGCTTGCGATGTTACAATCTGTTCAACATTGAATTGAAACCGCACTTTATTGCTATCGTATTGCGGCATATTGGATATCACCCCGATAACTTTAATATCCTTTCCTTCCCATACTTCCGGTAAAACATCAGCTAAACGCCAAGTGGCCACACCAGCAGCCCAGAAATAGCCACAATAAAATACAAAGAACAAAAGCAAAGACCGACTGATAAGTAGTAATACTGGCTTCTGGCTATGCCAACAAAAAATGGCAACAAGTAAGGGGAGTAATAAAGCAGGTGTTACAGACATGGCAGGTAATTCAGCCTGCCATTGCAATAAAATAACGCCTGAGACAAATACCAGAATGCTTAAACGTATGGACACGAGCTACTTATAAAACTAGATTTGGCTGTTTTATGAGCCATTCGGGCGACTGGCTCGGTTTATAAGCTGATTTGTATCAAACGCTGCATTCACACAATTTACACGGGCAAAAAAACCATTTGGTATTAAACATACTCTTTAATTTCTGTATTAACGATGTTTTAACCAAAAATATTCGAGGAAGTGCCGTCATGGATTCTGTACAGTTCTGTTAGCTTTTCGGGCGAAACGATTAAAATTTTACCCGCGTAGGAATGCACATAACTCATGGTGACACCCCCTAATACAATTTATTCTTGAATAGCTAAATGTGCAATGCCTGCAGCCAAATCAGTGTTTTTAGATTCGTTACCCTCAAGCTTAATTTGTAAGCGTAACTCATTCATGGAGTCTGCATTTCTTAACGCATCTTCATAGCTAATCATTCCGCTTTCGTACAATTCAAACAACGCCATATCGAATGTTTGCATGCCGAGCTCGCGAGATTTTTTCATGATTTCTTTAATTTCATGTACATCCCCTTTGAAAATTAGATCAGAAATCAATGGAGAATTAAGCATGATTTCGATTGCTGCAACCCGTCCTTTACTATCTTTTTTAGGAATCAATCGTTGCGCAACCAGACCACGCAGATTAAGTGATAAGTCCATCAACAATTGTGCACGACGTTCCTCAGGAAAAAAATTGATAATCCTATCGAGTGCCTGGTTGGCGCTATTAGCATGCAATGTTCCCATACATAAATGCCCTGTTTCGGCAAATGCTATGGCGTGTTCCATGGTTTCCCGGTCGCGTATTTCACCGATTAAAATGACATCTGGTGCCTGACGCAGTGTATTCTTTAGTGCAGCTTCCCATGATTCGGTATCAACGCCTACCTCCCGTTGCGTAATTACGCAATTAATATGTTCATGCACATATTCAACCGGGTCTTCAATAGTAATGATGTGACCATAACTATTTTTGTTGCGATGGCCAATCAATGCAGCCATAGAGGTTGATTTGCCAGAACCAGTGCCGCCTACAAAGATAACTAGTCCTCTTTTGCTCATTACAACCTCTTTGAGTACAGGAGGAAGCTTTAAATCATCGAATTCAGGAATCTTAGTTGTAATGGTACGCAATACCATACCTACTCTTTGCTGTTGCACAAAAATATTGACACGAAATCGCCCTATGCCGGTTGGATTGATCGCGAAATTACATTCCTTGCTCTGGTCAAATTCGGCTATCTGTTTATCATTCATAATCGCTCTAGCCAACGCATCTGTCTGTGGCGATGACAATGCATTTTGAGAAACAGGAGTCATTTTCCCATCAACTTTTAACGCGGGTGGAAATCCAGACGTTACAAATAAATCCGATGCTTTCTTACTTAACATCAAACGCAACAGGTCATGCATAAATTTTGTCGCTTGAGCTTTATCCATTTTTTATTCCTGAAAGTTGTTTAAGTTTTATTTGAAATTATCTTTATTAGCAGCTTTCATACGTGCTTCAGCCGTTGCTACCACGTTACGTTTGACCAGTTCGGTTAAATTCTGATCCAGCGTTTGCATACCCACGCTTTGACCAGTCTGTATTGCTGAATACATCTGCGCTACTTTGGCTTCACGAATCAAATTACGAATAGCTGGCGTACCAATCATAATTTCATGCGCAGCAACACGCCCCTCACCGTCTTTTGTCTTGAGCAATGTCTGTGATATTACCGCTCTTAGTGATTCTGACAACATAGCACGAATCATGTCTTTTTCTTCCGCTGGAAATACGTCAATAATACGGTCAATTGTCTTTGCAGCCGAACTGGTATGCAATGTACCAAAAACCAGATGACCGGTTTCTGCTGCAGTCATAGCTAGTCGTATCGTTTCCAGATCACGTAACTCACCCACAAGAATAATATCCGGGTCCTCACGTAAAGCGGAACGTAACGCCTTTTCAAAACTATGCGTATCTCGCCCGACTTCTCGCTGGTTAATTAGACATTTTTTGCTTTCGTGAACAAATTCAATTGGATCCTCCAATGTCAGCACATGTCCGAAATCATTTTCATTGATATGATTAATCATCGCTGCCAAAGTTGTTGATTTCCCCGACCCAGTCGGCCCTGTTACCAAAACCACACCACGTGGCTGTTGGGATATTTCTGCAAAAATTTTAGGGGCATTGAGTTCTTCAAGCGTAAGTACTTTTGATGGAATTGTCCGCATCACACCCGCAGCTCCTCGCTGGGTATTAAATGCATTAACACGAAAACGCGCAAGATTCGGCACCTCGAAAGAAAAATCACACTCAAGATTTTCTTCATAAAATTTGCGTTGCCCATCGTTCATAATGTCATAGAGCATACTATGCACTTCTTTGTGTTCCATTTCTGGCAAATTGATTCGCTTGACTTCACCATGTACGCGAATCATCGGTGGCATTCCTGCAGATAAATGAAGATCTGATGCTTTATTTTTAACCACAAAGGCTAGTAGCTCGACTATGTTCATGTGCCGTCCTTTATACGTTTTAATACAGATTTATTCCAAATTCACAAACACCTGATCGAACATTGCTGAAACTTGAATTCGATGATTGTTTCGTTTTTTCTGATTACGGATAAAATGGGCAAAAATTGAGTGAGTACAGATATATACTCATCAAACATGTTTGTAATTTATGCAATCAAAGTAAAATTATTTTGTAATAACAACACATGCTAATATGGAATTTTTTCTGACGAGTATTCTCGATTCATATTAAAATTACGGCTTTTTTGATTTGACCTAAGATTTAAACGCTATGCACCCAATGCTAAACATTGCCATCAAAGCTGCGCGCCGCGCTGGTGATATTATTAACCAAGCTTCTAGAAATCTGGATATATTGAATATCTCTAAAAAATCCCGTAGTGACTATGTTAGCGAAGTTGATCGTGCCGCCGAAGAAGCCATCATCAGAATAGTGCATGATACATATCCAAATCACGCTATTCTTGCAGAAGAAAGCGGTATTAGCGGCAATGAAGAGAATACTGAATATCAATGGATTATTGATCCGCTAGACGGCACTACAAACTTCCTGCATGGCTTCCCGCAATATTCGGTTTCAATCGCCCTAAAGTACAAAGGGCAATTAAATAAAGCAGTTGTCTATAATCCCAATAATAACGAATTATTCACTGCCAGCAGAGGTGGTGGTGCCTATCTGAATAACCAACGCATTCGCGTTAGCAAACGCACACGCTTAGAAGACTGTCTGATCGGCACAGGGATTCCATTTAGAGACTTCACGCATTTTGAAGCGTATTTAATGATGTTCAAAGATATTATTCCACATGTTGCCGGTATACGCCGTCCCGGTTCAGCTGCATTAGATTTATCATACGTAGCGGCAGGACGATATGACGGCTTTTGGGAAATTGGATTGGCACCTTGGGATATGGCTGCAGGCAGCCTCATCATCCAAGAAGCCGGGGGGTTAATCGGTGATCTTGAAGGTAACGACAGTTATTTGAGAAGCGGGCAAATTCTCGCCGGTAATCCCAAGATTTTCACGCAACTGTTGCAAATTATCCAACCACATCTCAGTGAAGCGTTGATCGAAAATCACCGTGCCGCTTTAAAACATTAATATAAGCGAATTTATATTTTCAGTACCAGCAACATATTTCATCGTTGCAATGACCATTACTTAGTTTTCTCATTAATTGGTTCTGTTGAAGATTCATCGTCATGAATCGGTGAGATATCAACATCATGTTCTACTAGAGTTCCAAGTTCTTCCAACGGTGGCAACTCATCCAGTGAACATAGTCCTAAATCACTTAAGTACTGGTGTGTTGTTGCAAATAGTGCCGGTCTTCCCGGTACATTACGATGCCCAACCTGATCTATCCATCCACGAGCAATCAATGCCTTTAAAATCGAAGAGGATACACTAATCCCGCGTATTTCCTCTATGTCTCCACGAGTAACGGGCTGATGATAAGTTATAATCGCCAGTGTTTCGAGAACAGCACGCGAATATCGCGGGACCCTCGGCGGATTCAAACGATTTAAAAAAGATTGCATTTCCACTTTTGCCTGGAATCGCCAGCCATCCGCCACCTGTTTTAGCTCCACACCTTTGTTTAGCCATTCTTCATTTATTTCATTTAGGCATTGCGTTATTTGCTTTGCACCGATTTGATTCTCAAACAATCTTTTTAATAGAGAAACGGATAAAGGTTCTTGGGCTGTCAATAAAGCCGCTTCAACCACTCGTTTTATTTTCTCCGGTTCCCAATCATTAAACGTTAACGCTGAATTTTCATCAGTGGAATCAGTCTGCATTACTGGTTGATTGGACATAGATAATTCCGAGGGTTTCGGGTTGTATGATTTTTATGAGCATTTCTTTAGCCAGCTCCAGTACCGCAAGAAAGGTGACAATAACCTCGGTCAACGTTGATGCAGGGCTAAATAAATCATAAAAAGCGACCTTATCATGTTGACGTAAATCTCTCAGAATCTGGCTCATAAATGCCCTTACTGATAACTTCTCCCGGCTGATTTGATGACTCTGATTGATTTTTGCCCTAGCCAATAATGTTAACCACACTTGCCGAAGATCATCCGTAGAAACATCTGGCAATTGATCCGGAATGTACGGATCTATCCATACTTGTACAGCAGAAAAATCACGTCCCATCTGGGGTAATTCGTTTAATCGGAGCGCTGCTAATTTAATCTGTTCATATTTTAGCAGCCGTTGCACCAACTCAGCCCTAGGATCTTTTTCTTCCTCAACTTCGACAACAGGTGCTGGTAATAGCATACGCGATTTAATCTCGATCAACAGTGCGGTCATCAGTAAATATTCTGCTGCCAGCTCAAATTGTGCAACAGCCATCATTTTCACATATTCAACGTATTGCTGAGTCAATTGCACCATTGGAATATCAAGAATATCAATATTATGCTTACGAATCAGGTAAAGCAAAAGATCGAGCGGTCCTTGGAATGTATCCAAAAACACCTCCAAAGCCTCAGGCGGGATATATAAATCCTGGGGGATTTCCATCAAGGGCTCCCCACAAATTCTTGCAACTGGCTGTACCGTAGAAGAGTGGATCAGCGATTCAGCTACATCAGAGTCGTCAATAGACGTCATTTTTTAACAATTAAGCATAGTTCAAACCAATAGCCGAACGAATATCCCGCATTGTTTCTTCAGCAAGTTGATTGGCTTTTTCACAACCATCGGCAATAATATTACGTACAAGTGCCGGATCTTCTTCATACATACGTGCACGTTCATGCATCGGAGCCTGTTCAGCAAGTATTGTTTCAATCAGTGGGGATTTACAATCGATACAACCTATTTCCGCACTTGTGCAGCCTTGTTGAACCCATTTTCGGGTTTCATCATTTGAATAAATCAAATGAAACTGCCAGACCGGACAAACTGCCGGATTTCCCGGATCAGTTCGCCGAATTCTTGCGGGATCAGTGGGCATTGTTCGGATTTTTTTTCTCACACTATCAGGATCTTCACGTAAGCCTATGATATTATTATATGATTTAGACATTTTTTGCCCATCTAATCCAGGCATGCGTGATGCCTTCGTCAATAATGTGTCCGGTTCACACAGAATCATTTTCCCGCCACCCTCCAGGTATCCAAATAACCTTTCTTTATCACCCAGATTTAAATTTTGCTGTGCCTCAAGTAACGATCGTGCTTCTTCTAATGCACTTTCGTCGCCCTGCTCCTGATATCGATTGCGTAATTCACTATAAAGTTTGGATTTTTTAGACCCAAGCTTTTTGATGGCCGCCTGGGCTTTTTCTTCAAAGCCGGGTTCCTTTCCATAAAGATGGTTAAAACGACGGCAAATTTCACGTGTAAATTCTAAATGAGGCGCCTGATCATCGCCGACCGGCACTCGATTAGCACGATAGATTAAAATATCTGCACTTTGCAGCAAGGGATAGCCAAGAAAACCATAAGTCCCGAGATCTTTATCCGTCAATTTTTCCTGTTGATCCTTATAAGTAGGAACGCGTTCCAGCCATCCCAATGGCGTCATCATTGATAATAATAAATACAACTCTGCGTGCGCTGGAACTTTGGATTGAAAAAACAGAATGGCTCTTGACGGATCTACACCGGCGGCCAACCAATCAATCACCATGTCCCACGTATTTTTTTCAATAATCTCAGGTGAATCATAATGGGTTGTCAGCGCATGCCAATCAGCTACAAAAAATAAGCATTCATACTTTTGCTGAAGCTCAATCCAGTTTTTCAATACACCATGATAATGTCCTAAATGCAGACTACCTGTCGGGCGCATCCCCGATAAAACGCGATCAGCAAACATGTTTGATTATGTCCTAATGACTTGTGCTACGAATTAATCCAGAAGATTAAAAATGAAAAATTTAATGAACATGGTTCAATTTAAACATATAATCCGAAAAAAGAAACCATTATTGATTTGACAAAAGTAATCAAGGGCCATATGAGGGCACCCAAAAGACCGCTGATTAATAGTGCCAGCAATATCATAAAACCATAAGGTTCGATTTTAGCAAAATGATATGCCAGACGGTGAGGCAACAAACTTACTGCAATACGTCCCCCATCTAACGGTGGCAACGGTAGTAAATTCAATACCATTAAAATAATATTAATTTCAATACCGGCAATCCCCATCAACAGTATTGGTTTAGTGAAATCACCTGGAGAAATCGTCATAGCAACCTTAATAACTACCGCCCAAAAAATCGCCATTAATAAATTAGCCCCTGGACCAGCGGCTGCTACCCACAGCATATCCTGCTTTGGACGCCTCAAATTTGCGAAATTAACCGGTACTGGCTTAGCCCAGCCGAAGAGAAAACCAGCACCGACTGTTATTTTACTGATAAAAAATAGTGTAATTGGCACCAGTATCGTTCCGACAGGATCAATATGCTTTGACGGATTCAGGCTGATTCGGCCCTGATTATATGCGGTAAAATCGCCAAAATGTTTGGCCACATAACCATGTGCGGCTTCATGCAATGTAATGGCAAAAATAACCGGCAAGGCATAAATTGCAATTCCCTGCACAATTATGTCAAGATCCATGCTCAATTCCAAAAGGTTCAAGACTGCCTTTACCTGCACGAACAAGCACAGGTTCATAATCTGTTAAATCAAC
Organism: Gammaproteobacteria bacterium; assembly: GCA_030431985.1. GTDB lineage: Bacteria > Pseudomonadota > Gammaproteobacteria > Burkholderiales > Nitrosomonadaceae > Nitrosomonas. The sequence goes on along the minus strand of JAUIIB010000008.1, from coordinate 21,278 downwards.
AACCGTCGTCATTTCTAGTCCACAAGAACCAGCGTCCATAACCAATTCAACATGATGCTCAAGGCGCTCTCGTATTACTTCTGCATCATTCAACGGTAACGTATCATCGGGTAATATCAAAGTCGAACTCAACAAAGGCTCATCCATTTCTTCCAGTAATGCTAAAGCCACAGGGTGATCTGGAATTCGTAACCCAATAGTATAGCGCTTGGGATGTTGTAAGCGACGAGGAACTTCTCTACTGGCCTGCAAGATAAATGTATAACTACCCGGTGTATTGGCTTTCAGCAGTCGGTATTGTGTATTGTCCACTCTTGCATATAGCGAAATCTCAGCCAGATTGCGGCATACTAGCGTAAAATGGTGCTTTTCATCAACTTCGCGTATCCGCCGTATGCGTGACATCGCGCTTTTATCGCCAATTTGACAACCTAGTGCATAACTCGAATCCGTCGGATAAACGATAACTCCACCATTGCGCACTATACTCACTGCTTGTTTAATCAATCGTGCATGTGGGTTATCTGTATGAATCGTAAAAAATTGAGCCATAACGGCGAATTATATCAAATCATTGCGCTTTCATTAACGCACATGTGCAACGAGCCAAACTGCAGGAATAGTTAATGTATAACCACTTAAGGAGTGTCATTGTTATATTGTTATTATTTCGCTGGGTACTTGCCTGATTTCAGTTTTTTAATTCGGATTCATTGAAAGTATTTCCAATCACGCCATACCGGAGTACATCCTGAGGGTAGTTCAGGCAGTTGACCTAAATCATAATGACTTTCACCCGGTCCGTGAAAATCGGATCCACATGAAACGAGCAAATGTCTGCTTCTAGCATGTACAGCAAAAGCTTCCACTTGCTGAGGTGTATGGCTCGCACTGATAACTTCCAGTGCAGTACCACCTAAGGCACAAAATTCATCCAACAAATCATTTAAAACATTTTTACCCAAACCATATCGGGCCGGATGTGCAATTGCGGCTATACCGCCACTTCCCGTGATCCATTCAATGGCTTCACTCAGTGCAGCCCATTCATGATGTGTATATCCTGGCTTACCTTTCACCAAATATTTTTTGAATACTGACTTCATATCTTTGGCATACCCTTTTTCAATCAGAAAACGTGCGAAATGAGTTCTACCGATCAAGCCGCGTTCGCCAGTATTGGCATACGCACCTTCAAGACTGTTTTCAATTCCAATTTTTTCCAATTCAGCTGCAATATTCTCAGCGCGCTGCTTGCGTCCGTCGCGAATGGAAGAAAGACCCTCAACAAGTGGCTGGTAATCTAAATTAATATTTAAACCAAGAATATGAATGGTTCGGCCACGCCAGCTGACAGAAATTTCCACACCGTTTATTAATGTGATATTTTTTGTGGCCGCCGCCGAGCGTGCTTCGTTCAATCCGGCAATATCATCGTGGTCTGTTAATGCCAAGACTCTGACACCGCGTTGTGCTGCGCGGTCAATCAGTTGAGTTGGGGTCAATACACCGTCTGAAATACTCGAGTGACAATGTAAATCAATATCAAGCATAGAAAAATTTTGGGCGTGAAAAAATAAAAAATAAATACCTTAAACCCTCTTGGCCATACTACGTATAAGCATCGTTACATCGTGTTACGCCAATTAAGTAAATAATTTATGTTTTAATTATATCAAATTCATATTAAAGGATTCTAAATGTTCAATCATTTCTGGCATCACGTTTCAGCGGCACCGCATCGAAGTTTGTTTCTAGCTGGTTCACTACAGGGTATTTTTACACTTATCTGGTGGCTATATGATTTGTCGGGTCGATACGCCGTCTTTGGCGCACCTTCTATTTGGAGTATCTCACCAATTTGGGCACATGCTTTTTTAATGATTTATTGTTTTTTTCCATTCTTTATTTTTGGTTTCCTGTTTACAACATATCCAAATTGGATGAATGGGGCAAAAATTACCAAACGCACCTATATGACAACATGTCTATTGATGGTGATCGGTGTCATCACATTCTATTGCGGATTAGCTTATGACCGCTGGATCGCTATTGCTGGTGTTATTGCCATCTTTTTGGGTTTTTGCAATGCGTTTATTGCATTGTTGCGCGTTCTAATTCATGCGGAAAATCAGGATATACGGCATGCCAGTGTAACCAGTACAGCATTGTTAATGGGATGTTTGGGTATCGCCGCATATTTATTTTGGTTATTAACTGAAATACATTTCCTGCTGAATTTCTCAAGATATGTCGGCATTTGGTTTTTTCTAATGCCTATTTTGCTGACTGTTTCCCACCGTATGATTCCGTTTTTTTCCAGCCGAGTATTGGAAAATTATGTGTTGGTCAGGCCCTACTGGATACTCTGGATAATGCTGACTTGCTCAACAGCACACGGCCTACTGCAATTAGTAAACTTACATCAATATTCATGGCCTGCAGACATTCTATTGGCGTTGTGCGCATTGTATCTGTCCATTAAATGGGGGTTATTGAGAAGTTTTCAAGTCAGCCTGCTTGCTGTACTCCATATTTCTTTTGCCTGGCTCAGTATTTCAATGCTGTTGCATGGTTTGCAAAGTTTTTTAGCCTTGTATGCTTCTGAAACAGACTCATGGACATTTGGCATGGCACCCTTGCATGCTCTGACCATCGGTTATTTCGCAAGTATGGTACTTGGTATGGCCTCGCGTGTAACAATCGGGCACTCCGGCCGGCCCCTAGAGCTTGACCGGTTTACTTGGATTTTGTTTATTGGATTCCAGGCAACTACAATTGTAAGAATGCTACCTGATATGGTCGCTGCACTAAACCAGTATATACCGGAGCTTTACATCATAGCAGGACTAATCTGGCTATCCTGCTTTACATTATGGGCCATACGCTATATACCGATCTACTGGCGCCCTCGCATCGATGGAAAATCTGGCTAGACCGGCAAATTGACCATTTGATAGGGGCTGCATTCTGAAAAGATGCTTATATTTGGATCTCCAGATGTCCAGAAAAAGTATTATTAACATGTTGAACAATTAAACTCTGGCATTCAAAAAGCAGTCTAATCATCTATAATGGGTAGTGATGCTTTACTAAACACAGCACTCAATTATTCATAATAATCTATAAATTTTAACCACTGTTAGTGGTATTAAAATATTCACTTATTTTATCAAGGAGAAAGCACTATGGAACTCAAAGGATCTAAAACCGAAAGTAATTTGAAAGCAGCATTTGCAGGTGAATCACAAGCAAATCGCCGCTATTTATACTTTGCAGCCAAAGCCGATGTCGAAGGCCAAAATGATGTTGCAACCGTATTCCGTTCTACAGCAGAGGGAGAAACAGGACATGCCCACGGCCATCTGGAATACTTAGAATCATGTGGTGATCCGGCTACGGGACTAACTTTCGGGTCCACTCGCGATAATTTGAAAACAGCAATTGCAGGAGAAACACACGAGTATACCGATATGTATCCGGGCATGGCAAAGTCTGCGCGAGATGAAGGATTTGATGAAATTGCCGACTGGTTCGAAACACTAGCCAAGGCGGAACGCTCACACGCCAACCGCTTTCAACGAGCACTTGACGGTTTGGCCGACTAATCAAAATTAAGGATGGAGTGTCAACTCCATCCCCATTTCTCTCTATTCATCTCTACTCCATCTAGTTATGTCAAAACGTGAAGGCAGTCTGGAAGCACCCAAGAGAAATCCCATCGATTGGAAAAATATTGAATTTTATAATGAGGACAGTCTTCTTAATGAAATGGAGCGTGTCTTTGATATTTGCCATGGTTGTCGGCGATGCGTCAATCTGTGCACCACCTTTCCACGTTTATTTGATTTAATTGACGATGGTGAAACCGGTGAACTCGACGGCGTAGATAAAAACAAATTTTGGGAAGTTGTTGATCACTGTTTTCTATGCGACATGTGTTTCATGACCAAGTGCCCCTACGTACCGCCACATGAATGGAACGTTGACTTTCCACATCTAATGCTACGTGCTAAAGCCGTCAAATTCAAAACCAAAGGCGCTGGTTTTCGCGATAAATTATTATCAAATACTGATATGGTCGGGAAAATTGCAACAACTCCTGGCATTGTTCAAACCGTTAACACACTGAACAAAACACCGGCTGCACGCAAAGTTATGGATAATGTACTTGGTATCCACGCTGATCGAACATTACCTGAGTTTACCACTAACAAATTTCGAACCGCCGCTCAAACGCATGATGAATTCGAGATCAAAAATGGCGAGCGAACACCAGGCAAGGCAGCCATTTATGCAACGTGCTATATCAATTATTCAGAACCCGGTATAGGGCATGATTTACTAAAAATACTCAGCCATAATGAAATACCTACGATACTTGTTGAAAAAGAAGCATGTTGTGGTATGCCAAAGCTGGAACTCGGCGATCTTGAAACAGTCGAGCAACTCAAGAATGAAAACATTCCTTACTTAATGGAACTGGCCGATGACGGTTACGCAATTTTATCGGCAATACCATCATGCACGCTGATGTACAAACAAGAGCTACCGTTGCTATTTCCCGATGATAAAGCGGTTCAAGCTGTTGCTGCAGCCATGTACGATCCTTTTGAATATTTGATGTTAAGACACCAGGATCAGCTACTCAAAACGGATTTTAAAACACAGCTGGGTAAAATCGCCTATCACATCCCATGCCATCAACGTGTTCAAAATATCGGAAAAAAAACCCACGCTGTCTTGAAACTTATTCCCGGAACAGAAATCAGTATTGTAGAGCGTTGTTCAGGACATGACGGTACATGGGGTGTCAAAAGTGAATATTTTGCCGACTCAATGAAAATAGGCCGGCCTGTTTTCAGGCAAATGGCAGTTTCAAAACCCGATTACATTAGCTCTGATTGTCCGATTGCCGCACGCCATATTGAACAAGGTATCGGTACTGAAAATACTGCGAAAAATATGCACCCAATTTCTCTATTGCGTCTGGCCTATGAAGAACCTTCAAATAATAGCAACGAATAAATAGTTAGATATCAAATATTGCCGAATTTATATTGGTTAAAAGCAATGACTAAAATTACTCGCAACAGTTTATTATCACTAGAAGATTACGCCAAAATACGAAAAGAGAAGCGTAAAGAAGTCATGGCGCACAAAAAAATGCGCAAAATTCCTCTGGGTGAACACATTACACTGCTTTTTGAGGATGAAACCACCATCCGTTATCAAATACAGGAAATGTTACACGTTGAACGTATCTTTCAAGAAGAAGAAATCATTCATGAATTGGAAACTTACCTGTCATTGGTACCGGATGGCAGCAACTGGAAAGCCACCATGATGATTGAATACCCCGACCCGGCCGAACGTGCTGCTCATTTGTCAAAAATGGTTGGTATTGAGGATAAAGTCTGGGTAAAAGTTGGCTCATTTCCGACTGTTTATGCAATCGCGGACGAAGATCTCGACCGTGAAAATGACGACAAAACATCGTCTGTACATTTTCTTCGATTTGAGTTAACAACAGAGATGATTCGCGCCTTGCACCAAAAAGAGAATTTATCTATGGGCGTAGACCACCCAGCCTATCAAGCCGTTATAGATAAGGTGAATGACAATTGCCGGACATCATTAACCAATGATCTGGTTGTTGACTCATGACATCCGCACGTATCGTAACATTTGTAATATCGCTCTCCATTTGGGTGCTACTCACTGCATGTGCCTCAAAAGAATTTCGAGATGAGTTTGATACTGAAAAGAATTGGTTTGAGCAATTATCCCAATTACCCGATTATCCTGACGAAAAAAATTTAATAGAGTTCGATGCAGGACCAATGACCAACTATCAGCACGCTATAGACCGTGAATCTATAAAAATCGGCCGCGATGGCGTAATCCGCTTCACATTGGTCACCCGCTCCCCAGACGGAGCTAAAAATATCAGCTATGAAGGGATTCGTTGTACAACTAATGAACGTAAATTATATGCTATCGGACGTGCCGACCGCACATGGGCGGAACCCGGCTTGTCCCGATGGCAACACCTGGATTACATCCGGCAATTTTATGCACAGCGCGAACTGTCAAAAAACCTATTCTGCCCGTATAAACAGATCGTCAGTAACCGTCAGGAAGCAATTCGAGCGTTGAAAGCAGGCACTCACCCCGATATCTACCATTAATTTTATTGCGTAATGTTCAATAACTGCTTTAAGTAGTTCTTCACCAGATCCAATTCATCAAATAATAAATACCGTCGGAATACGGTTGCCGACAACATTGCCTTCAGTCCTCAAGCGAATAATGTTTGCCATATTACGGTGCAACAAAAATATATTTCATTATCAGCCTTACTCCAGCGCTTGGTTTCAGGTTATAATTTTATATTTGAATGATCTAGTCAAAGATCGATTATTCACAAGAAAAAAGTAAAAAAATATTGCCCGGGTGGTGAAATTGGTAGACACAAGGGACTTAAAATCCCTCGAACATTGCGTTCGTGCCGGTTCGACTCCGGCCCCGGGCACCATTTATCAAGCCATTGTTTTAATTGAATTATTTTTATATAAAAAACGAAAAATAGGTCAACACACTGAAATATAATAGAATTATGGTTCTAGTCCTTTTAACCTTCTTCTCTTACTTCTTTTATTAACAGTTGTCTAATTATTTCACCGGATGATTTTACGTTTAAAACCAAATCAAAGCTGTATTTTGTACTGACGGGGCACGTGAGTTGTCTGCGTTCTATTTCAAGTCAAGGCTAAAAACCAGCAAGCTCTGCAGTTTCTATGAAATCTGATGTTGTCCCCAATAGGATTATTTGATCTGTTTCTGCTGAATAGAAATATAGATTATCATTTTTTTCTCCCAGCGCATTACCATTTGAATATAATCTAGCGTAGTAACCGAATACATTATCGACAGACCTTTGGTGCTCTGGCAATAGCTCAGTATATTGACTCTCCCCCCAGTCATAGATTCTATCTATATCGCTTGCTGGAATTGTGTCAAGATCTTCATAAACTTTGAGAGAAACTAGTTGTTCGTCAGTTGTAGATCCCTGCTGCCAATCTGCATCAACAAAATATTTACCGGTATATGGAGCAACAAAAGTAACCACATCATAGGAAGCATCAGGAAAATCGAAGAAACCATGTCTCAGTGCATGAGAGGGGTCAATAACCGTATTTTCTTCATCTGCAGCAATTGCATTCCCTAGATGGTCATAAACTTTTAAGAGGTCTGGGTCAAAGAAGCTCTCACTGAGAACTGAATACGTCGCGCCTTTGTTTGCAGCAAAAAAAGCTAGATCAGTTAAGAATATACCCGCATAAGATTCTGCAATGTTATCAAAGACACCGTGGAACGTGCCGTTCTCAACATATGTCCTAAAAATTAATGATGCTGGCGCAGGATTATCTGCTGGCAAATCAGGTAAATGATCAAGCGTATCGTAATCTAACATTTTTATTCCTTACTTTTTATTGTAAGCAACAAAATTGAAGATGTTTCCAGAATTATACGGAGTATAACCTTATCATTTTATTGTCCATTTGTTGGTACTTATTTCAGAAACCTATATTACACATCTGGAGAATACTCAGGTGGTAATTCATATAGCGAGGAAAATGCAGTAGATTCTTCGAAACACCCCTTGAGATTGGTTTCCCAATCCGCTAAAACACTGAATAATTGGTTCAAGGTCTCTCCTTGGAGGCGCACCATCTTCATACGCCATTGTTATTATTGAATTATTTTAATCTATTTTTGGAACAGGATAGAAGATAAATCATCAACTCATTGAAATTCAATAGAATTCTGATTCTAGTCCTTTTAACCTTCTTTTCTTACTTCTTTTTTTGATTGCAGTCTAATTATTACAACGACTACTTGCCCACAAAACTGGGCCTAGCTCAGGCTTATACAACACCGGCCTAACGATGGGGTAAAGGATGAACATGAATGTCATCTTCACGCTTCCGTACACGGCTCAGATCATAAGCCATTTGCAAACGCATCCAGCCGTCGGCCACACCCCATCCCATTTTTTCCAAACGTAGTGCCATTTCCGGGGAAATCACAGCTTTTTCATTCACCAGATTATTGAGTGTCTGCTGCGTGACGCCCAATGCCTTGGCCGCGCGCATTACCGTCAGGTTAAGTGGCTCAAGACAATTCATGCGAACATGCTTGCCCGGATGCGGTGAATTTTTCATGGGCATATGTAAACTCCTTATCTTAATGATAGATATCCGACGCCTGACCACCCTTAAACCGAAACACAACACGCCAGTTTCCTGAAACATCAACGTCATAAAATCCGTACAGGTCGCCTTTAAGTTCATGCAACCGGTAACCGGGCTGGCGCATATGATCTTGTACGTCGTCAGATAATTATGGACAAATAGATACAATTTTTATCTGTTATCAATACAATAAATCAATATTTTTTCGCTAAAATTTAATATTTTTAATCCATCCTGTAAAAACCCAAACAACCTCACTCTAAAAGGAGTCAAATGATGTTTAAACTTAACAATATGACGCTGCCGATAAAGTTTCTTATTCTTTGTGTTGTATTGTTAGGTGTTGCCGTACTACCCACTACACTCTACATGATGGAAATCATTTCCAAATTCGAAGCTGCCGATAGATCACAAAATGGCATTGCGCCGATTACTACCCTACATCATGTAATTAAACTGACTCAGGAACATAGGGATTTATCTGTGGGTATGCTGAGTGGTAATGAGTCTTTAGCCATTCGCGTACCGATAAAACAAACGGAACTGAACCAAACAATAAAATTAATGGACACGCGTTTGATGGAAGCAAATGCTTCCTTACAAATGAACGAAAATTGGCGTACAAATGTAAAACGGTTGAGTTTAATGACACAGGATGTAATGAATTATCAAATTACAGCCGCCGAAAGCACTACGCGTCACACTCAAATTATTGATGAGTTATTGTTATTTGGTGAGCGTATTCATGACGAATTTGGGCTTTCTCTCGATTCGATGGTTACAAGCCTCTCGTTGATTAATGTGACAATGATCGATGCGCCAAAATTGGCCGAAAATCTGGGGCAAATGCGCGCCGCAGGCACAAGTTATCTGACATCAAGCTCTCTTTCTGCAGAAGGACGTATTAAGTTGATTGGATTAAACAGTCGGGCAAAAGAATATTTTAGAGAAATGACGCATCATCTAGAAAAAGCCACAGGTACAGATATAAATATGAAGGCTTCTCTGGAAAACAGTAGTAATGAATTAAAAGCCCAAATTAATGGAATTTTAAGAATGACTGATCACAATCTGATCAAGGCACAGGAACTCACACTGCCAGCCGACCAATTTTTTGAAGAATATACACGCACTATTGACAGTCTTTACGCATTTAATACGCTCACCACTAAAAACCTGAACAAGATATTAACCGTACGCGCAAGAAATTTGCAGCACACGATGTATTTAATGTATGGGGCCATCTTACTTGCTTTAGCTGCAGCAATTCTATTGTCAGTCGTCATCGTACGCAGTATTACCAAACCCATGCGTGAGGCCATAAGAATTTCCGACGCAGTTGCTTCCGGTAATTTCAAATGCCGTATAACAGACACATCCACCAATGAAACAGGACAACTGTTTCGATCATTGAAGAAAATGATGGTCAATCTGGAAAAAGCAGCTGAACGCGCTGCGGATCATGAAGGGCAAATCAATGCCATTAGTAAAGCTCAAGCGGTAATTGAATTTAAGCTTGATGGCACAATTATTACAGCCAACAGCAACTTTCTAAATACATTGGGTTATTCACTGGATGAAATCAAAGGCAAGCATCACCGGATGTTTGTTGATCCCATGTATGCCCAGAGCTCCGAATATCAAATGTTTTGGGAAAAACTCTCTCGTGGTGAATACGATACCGGTCGATACAAGCGTATCGGTAAAAATGGTAAAGAAGTGTGGATTGAGGCCAGCTACAATCCTATTTTTGATATTAACGGAAAACCGATCAAAGTCGTCAAATACGCGACTGATATTACTACTAATAAAATGCAATCGGCACTAAATGAGGGATTGGTGAATGCAGTCAATAAAGTAAATGCCGTGATAGAGTTCAATCTGGATGGGACGATAATCACAGCAAACGACAATTTTTTAAATGCTTTGGGTTATACAATTGATGAAGTTAAAGGCCGACACCATAGTATGTTTGTTGAGCCCACTTATAGTCGATCAGCAGAATATAAGGCATTCTGGAAAAAGCTCGGCAGCGGCGAATATGATGCCGGTCAATACAAACGCTTCGGTTCACGTGGAAAAGAAGTATGGATTCAGGCCAGCTATAATCCGATTTTCGACATGAACGGTGAGCCATTCAAGGTTGTAAAATACGCAACAGACATCACCGAACAAGTCAGAGCAGCCAAAATGCTTGAAGAATCAGTAGAGCAAACACTCGCAGTTATTGCCTTAGCTAAAGAAGGTGATTTTACACAACAAATATCGCTTGTCGGCAAAGAAGGCATCATTAAAACATTGTGTTCTGGCGTTAATGAATTACTGCAAAACTGCTCTGCAACCTTCAATGATATCGAACGAGTCCTAAATGCTTTAGCCCATGGTGATCTTAATGAAAAGATAACCAATGAATACAATGGAATATTTGAGAAAATAAAGAATGATACGAATATGACTGTTGATAAGCTAGCTGATATTGTTAGCAACATTCACAGCAGCACAAATTCGCTGTCTACTTCTATAAAAGAAATTTCGGCCGGCAACAGCGACTTATCGATTCGCACAGAAAAACAAGCCTCATCACTCGAAGAAACCGCTGCCGGGATGGAAGAACTCACATCCACTGTAAGAAAAAATACCGAAAATGCTCTGCAGGCCAATCAGCTTGCGGCCGGCGCTAAGAATGTAGCAGTAAGAGGTGGCGCAGTGGTAAATCAAGTTGTCGAAACAATGTCGGATATTAAAAACAGCTCCGAACAAATTGTAGATATCATTAGCGTCATCGATAGTATTGCTTTCCAAACCAATATTCTGGCTCTTAACGCAGCAGTAGAAGCCGCACGAGCGGGTGAGCAGGGTCGCGGCTTTGCCGTGGTTGCCACTGAGGTTCGTACTTTGGCGCAACGTTCCGCAAAAGCCGCTAAAGAAATTAAGGAATTAATTAATAACTCGGTGAGTAAAGTCAATGCAGGCGCTGAATTAGTCGACCAGGCCGGTAACACCATGGAGGAAATTGTACAGGCGGTCAATCGCGTCACTGATATCATGTCAGACATGTCAAGTGCTTCAGCTGAACAGGGTTCCGGTATCGAGGAAATCAATCAGGCAATCATTCAAATGGATGATGTAACCCAACGAAATGCCGCTCTGGTAGAAGAGGCCGCAGCTGCATCCGAGTCCATGATTACACAATCTGAACTTCTGGTTAGTTCTGTAGCAATTTTCAAGCTTGCACAAGGAACAATGAAGCCTGCGAGTAATAGTAATAGATCAAATTTAGTGAAAGAAAGACGCAGCCCTAACCGCGCAACAAACATAAAACGAATAGCAGGTTCAGACGAAAGGAATTTACTTCAAGCTGAAACAACAACGATACCTGCTAAAACAGGCACATAAAAAAGCCAAGCGACTTATTCGACTCATTCAAGTCGAATGAAACAATTTGTAGATCAAATCGGAACTAATACAAATCAGTTGATCAATTTCACCAGTTTGCAACCTTTAGCATATTTTATTAACCATACCGACAAACATAAAACGCCTTGCTCACCAGATCGATGAACAAGGCGCAAAAAATTTCTTGAGTAACGCTTAATGTATGGTTACAGCTTTCTCGGGTGTTTCACAAGTAAGATTTGCACAGTATGTTTCATGAATACCGTCCAAGAAGCCCCATAATGCATCACAGGCTTCGCGTGTCGCTGCAAGTACTTCTTCTTGTTTTTCCGGCGTATCTGCAAAACGTTCAATAATGTCCCACTCAGCTTGTGAATGGTGTACATCGGCTTTTTGGTGAACGGAAAAGAAAGTATAATCTTTTGGATCTGTCATCCCATAAAACTTTGCCAAACCTTCAATCTTAACCGCTGCAACATCAGGTACTTGTGATTCAAATGCATGAAGCGCAGCTAAACCGGCATAAAATGGACGGTTTAGGCAAATGTCTCTAAATGTGGAGACCAGTTTCTCAGTATTGGGTAATGCTTTCGCATTTGCCAGTGTTTTGTCGTTAGCACCCAGTGCAAATGCAAACGCCTTCCATAATGCAGGGTGATTGGTTTCGCCATGTTCTTCGTCAATCAGATTTTGTAAGATCTCCTGACGCACGCTGACATCGCCTGAATTGGCTTCAGTGCTGAAATGTGGTGTATTAAAGTGAACAGCACTCAGATAAGTTGGCTCTGCCAATACATTATAAAAATATTGTTCGGCATAGTGACGTAACTGTTCTTTGGTCAATTTACCTTCAGTCCAGGCAACATAAAAAGGATGCTTGAGTAAATGCTTACTACTGATGGTGTCAGTGACTTTTTGTTTAAACAGGTTATGGGTCGTCATAGTCATTTTCCTTTTTCAATAAACGAACGAAATTTTTACTTTTTAGTTGCGATAAGATGCGTCAACACTTCATATCATCGCTAAATAATACCATCAAGTCAACATTGGCCGACCTTAAAACATTTTCAAATGGTGTATCCGGCACAAGCATGCTTTACATGTCTCTCATAACATCAGTATCTGCTTTTATCAAACAACACATCTTCATGGAGATACTTTAAACTGATGCTTATTTAATTGGAACGCTTTATGGATGAACAAACCAGTCTGCTGGGGCTTTTTACCAGCAGTTTTCTTGCCGCAACATTATTACCGGGCGGCTCTGAGGCAGTTCTCGTAGGCGTTTTGATTGCGTATCCAGATTTGCACTGGCAGGCACTTGTTCTGGCCACGGTTGGTAATACCCTGGGTGGGATGAGCTCTTATCTGATTGGGCGTTTACTACCTGATGAGAAAACCATACTCAAAAAAACGGGCGGTAGCTCACGCAGCCTGGCTTGGGTACGCGGCCATGGCGCACCCATTTTACTGCTTTCCTGGACACCAATTATCGGTGATGCTTTATGCGTTGCTGCAGGGTGGCTGAAAGTCAACTGGCTTTGGGCTATGTTTTTCATGGCCGCCGGCAAGTTCGCCCGCTACTGGGCTATTGCATCTGCAGCAAACTCAATTGCTGCATCGATTAACTAGAAGAGCGGCACCCGCTTTATAACCGATGTTAATCATCTTCAAAGAGTTTCTGTAATTCACCGTTTTGATACATCTCGGTTAGAATGTCTGAACCGCCAATGAATTCACCTTTCACATAAAGTTGAGGAATTGTCGGCCATTCGGAGTAATCTTTAATACCTTGGCGTATTTCCGGATCTTGCAGTACGTCTACTGTAAATAAACCCTGCACGCCACAAGCATTGAGAATATTCACAGCATTTGCCGAAAAGCCACATTGGGGCTGCTCTGGCGTCCCTTTCATATACAACACAACCGGATTTGTTTTAACTTGCTGTTCAATGGTTTCTTCTACACTCATATTCTTTATACTCCTGTTCATGAAATAACTGAAAAATCCTGTATTGTAGTTGATTGTTGTAATCGTTCAATATGATTCGTCATTTTTGTTTTAGTTCGTCGGCACCGCTGAAATATGTGCCGGATAGCTACCGCTACAAGCACGCTGAATTCCAGATAGATCCCTGTATGAAAGGATATTCTGAAACCCGTGCGACTTCAATAGCTGTTGACAATAAACCGATTGGTCGTACCCGTGCTCGAACAGTAATTGGCCGTCCGCCGCCAGAAAGCCAGGGGCATTTGAGATAATATGTTGAATGCTGGCCGTACCATTGTTATGGGCTGATAATGCGATATCCGGTTCAAAACGTAAGTCCCCCTGCTGCAAATGCGGGTCATTTTCAGCGACATAGGGTGGATTAGCCACAATCCAGTCAAATGCAGCGCCAGTATCAAGTGAATCATACCAATCACTGAGTATAAATTGAATATTATTCACACCGAGATTTCTGGCATTCCAATTTGCAACTTCAATGGCTTTAGGTGAAATATCCACCGCAACAACATGTGCTAGTGGCCTGTGTCTGGCGATCGTGATGCCAATTGCACCGCTGCCCGCACCCAAATCAAGAATACTGCAGCGTAATGATTCCGGAACATTGGTCAGCACTGTTTCTACCAGCAGTTCCGTCTCCGGCCTAGGAATTAATACATCAGCCGTAACTTTAAACGTTAAGTCATAAAAATCACACATACCGGTCAGGTATGCGACGGGAACACCTTTATACCGGTGCGATACAAGTTCTAGAAATTTTTTTGCATGCTGAGCAGACAATGTTTCATCTGCATGTGTTATCAGATACGCATGGTTGACTTGCATGGTATGTTGCAACAATAACCTGGCGTCAAGACGGCTCAATTTCCGATAGGATTGTTCCAGCAACTGCTGAATCGTGTATAAAGAGTCCACAACCATGTTTTCACTACAAAAATGACGCGCAAAAATCTGTTCCTATGCTATGTATAGAACCAGCAAAAGTAAATTTCAAAAACGAATCAATTAGTCTTCCATGGACGCTGCAAGCTCCGCTGCCTGGTGCTCAGCCATTAGTGCAGCACAAATTTCATCAATATCGCCGTCCATAACCTGATCAATCTTATACAGGGTTAAGTTAATACGATGATCCGTTACACGCCCCTGTGGAAAATTGTAGGTACGAATACGCTCCGAGCGTTCTCCTGTACCCACTAGAGACTTCCGTGTCGCAGCCTGTTCGGCCTGTTGCGCCTGCATTTGTTTGGCGTGAATCCGGGCTGCGAGTACACTCATGGCTTGCGCTTTATTTTTATGTTGTGAACGACCGTCCTGGCATTCCACAACAATTCCGGTAGGTAAATGCGTCACTCTGACTGCCGAATCGGTTTTATTAATATGCTGCCCGCCGGCACCTGAAGCACGGAACGTATCAATGCGCAATTCGGCCGGATTCAATTCCACTTGATTAATTTCGTCTGCCTCTGGAATCACTGCAACCGTACAGGTTGAGGTATGAACGCGACCTTGGGTTTCAGTTACCGGCACGCGCTGAACGCGATGCCCACCAGACTCAAACTTAAGCCTGGAATATGCTCCCTGTCCGATAACTTTAGCGATAACCTCTTTGTAACCACCGACATCTGACGGGCTTTGCGAGATGATTTCGACCTGCCAGTTACATCGTTCCGCATAACGTGAATACATCCGGAACAAATTTCCCGCAAATAGCGCAGATTCATCGCCACCTGTACCTGCACGTATTTCTAAAAAAATATTGCGCTCATCGTTAGGGTCCTTGGGCAATAACTGCTTTTGCAATTCGACTTCAATCTCCGCCAGTTTATCTTTGCCCACTTGTATTTCAATTTCAGCAAACTCTCGCAATTCGGGATCTGCAATCATTTCTTGAGCGGTTTGTATATCACTTTCCGTTTGTTGAAAGGCATGGTACAAATCAACAATCGGGATAATCTCAGCGTGTTCGCACGACAACTTACGAAAATTGTCGAGATCAGCGGTTACCGTTTCGCTGCTCAACAGGTGATTAAGCTCTTCCAGACGTACACTCAAGCGGTCTAATCGATTAATAAGACTTGCTTTCATTGCGATCGATGCAGCTGATAAAGGCGGTTAATCAATTCAATCAATTGTTCACGCTCATCTGCTGCGGAATGATTTAACGTACTCGAAGGAATATGCAAGAATTTGTTCATCAATCCACGACTTAATGATTCAATAACTTTATGCGGATCTTCGCCTTTGGCTAATTGCTTACTTGCACGATCCAGCTCATGTCGGCGATAACGCTCGCCCTGGTCGCGCAGAGCACGAATCGTTGGCACCAGTTCACGGGTAGCCATCCAGCGCATAAAGTCTATAACATTATGATCGATAATCGATTCGGCCTGAGCTACAGCATTCTGGCGCGCATCCATGCCTTCTTTGACAATGTCGGACAAGTCGTCGACATAATAAAGAAAAACATCATCCAATTCGACTACTTCCGATTCAACGTCGCGTGGCACTGCCAGATCTACGATAAAGATCGGCCGATGCTTGCGGGCCTTGATAGCACGTTCAACCATCCCTTTCCCCAAAATAGGTAAAGGGCTGGCTGTGCAGGTGATAATAATATCGTGTAAAGCAAGTTGCTCCGGTAAATCAGCGAGCGTTATCGCTTTAGCATTCAACCGCTTTGACAGTGCCAACGCACGATCAATAGTCCGATTGGCAACGGTAATCTGCTTAGGGTCTCGTGCAGCAAAATGACTCGAACACAGATCTATCATCTCGCCTGCACCAATAAACAACACGCGCTGTTCACCTATATCACCGAAAATTCGTTCGGCAAGACGCGCTGCAGCAGCAGCCATTGACACCGAATTTGAACCGATTTCGGTTGAAGTACGTACTTCCTTTGCGACAAAAAAAGAACGTTGAAACAATTTATGCAGCAACAATCCCAATGTGCCGGCATTTTCAGCCGATTTCACAGCATTCTTTAACTGTCCGAGAATCTGCGGTTCACCCAGTACCATTGAATCCAGCCCACTAGCCACCCTAAATGCATGTTTGACAGCTTTTTCATGTAACAGCTGATAAATATAGGGTTCCAACTCATGCACCTGCAATTGATGAAAATCGGCCAGCCAGTGCATCGCATCTTCGGGCTTGTCAGTACTGCAATAAACCTCAGTACGATTGCAGGTTGACACAATAGCGGCTTCTTTTATCCGGTTACGTCCCACCAGATCATGTAAAGCATGCTCCATTGTGTTCTCTTGAAAAACAACCTGCTCACGCACATCCAGCGGTGCAGTATTATGATTAATACCAAAGGCAAAAAGCTGCATGAGAATTAAGATATAAGCAATTGGCGAAAAATGGAAAATCGTTCATTATAATATTATGTGCCCGTAAATACTATCCATGTAAACATTTCCATTTTGCAACGTGTTGCTTACTATACATCTTTGGTTAACAACGAGCTTACTTACGTTAGTTTTTAATACACATTGTAATCTGGGCAATATCTGTTTTTGAAGGTATACTTCCCCGCAACAAACGCCGTTTTACACTATTTTGGACAACAAAATCCTTCATGGAGAACATATGAAAAAAAACATCATCCACTTTTTACTGCTACTTATACTCAGCACGCCGTATGCAGCATTTTCCGATACAGAAGAAGAGGCTAACGATACAACAGACGAAGTCGTAGAAACATCTGAAGAAGCGGAAACAACGTCACTGGAAAGCGGACACGGATGGAAAAACGTGGCTGTAGCAGAACTTGGCAAATCCGGAAAAAAAGTACATATGATACTGGTCGAACATGAACGCTATACGGATAAAACCGTTTACAGCAACGCAATCAGCAGAATTTGCCAGGGGGAGACTGAATTTTGCAGAGTAAGATTCTGGAGCGAAGCACGCTACATACCGGAACGCGCAAAACTTACCGCTGATCAGCGCAAGCAGCTAAGAGCTGATTATTTATTTAATAAAGCAGCAGGTATTAAAGAATTAAGATGGTCTTGTACAGTAGATCCTAACAGCGTCAATTGCATGTAACGGGTTTCTCCCCTCGTCTAGCCGCCGGAAAAGCAATACCCATTCCTTACACCAAAATAGATATTGATTTCATCCCAACTCACCAAATAAGCGAGTCTTGGTATCTCGGTATTGCTTCCAGCGGTATTCTTTCCTTTTTCTGTATCGGCGCATTATATATGCAAAGCACGGTCGTTTACGCCGAGAGCAGCCTCATGTAACGATTCTGAAAGTGACGGATGAGCATGGATGATACTGGCTATATCCTCACTACTGGCAAAAAACTCCATAGCCATTACCGCTTCTGCGATCAACTCAGAAACGTGAGGTCCGATCATATGCACACCTAAAATACGATCATTTTCCGCATCCGCAAGTACTTTTATAAATCCGCTGCCGGCATTCATCGCCCGCGCTCGTCCATTGGCGATAAACGGGAACTGGCCAACTTTGTATGCAATACCGGCTTCTTTAAGTGTTTGCTCATTCTGCCCCACCCAGGCAATTTCTGGTGCAGTGTAAATAACCCAAGGTACAGTATTAAAGTTAGCAACTTGATTAATATCAGTCTGACGTTCTGAATCACCGGCATGAATCAATTCGGCAACGCTGACACCTTCTTCAGACGCTTTATGCGCCAGCATGGGTCCACGTACCACATCACCAACCGCATACACATTAGGCAGATTGGTACGACAATCTGCATCAACCACGATAAAACCGCGTTCGTCCACCTCCAGTCCATTTTCTTGGATACCCAAACCCTCAGTATGAGGTACCCGACCCACTGCTACAATCAATTTATCGACCTCGAGTTGGCATTCCTGATCTTCATTATCTTTATAATGAACGTCAACGGTATTTTTGTTGATAGCAATGGACTGTATTTCAACACCGGTATGGATTGCCATACCTAGCTCTTTAGAAAATATTTTTTTGGCTTCTTTGGCAATTTGCTGATCTGCCGCCATCAGAAAATCAGGCATTGCTTCCAGCACCGTCACTTCGGAACCCAGCCGGCACCATACACTGCCCATCTCCAAACCAATCACACCAGCACCGATAACGCCCAACCGTTTAGGTGCCTCCGACAATGCCAAAGCGCCGGTATTATCGAGTATCTTTTCGTTGTCAATATCAATCATGGGTAACTGCCGAGGCGCAGAACCTGTAGCTACAATGACATTCTTTGCTTCGATAATCTGAGTGTCATCACCATTGGTTACTTCAATACGCCAGACATCATCACCATCTGAACGCTTTAACAACTTTCCGGTACCTAACACCGATTTAACGTTATTTTTTTTGAATAACGATGCAATACCTGTGGTAAATGTCGTCACGATCTTATCTTTTCTCGCGATCATTGCAGGTACATCAACAGTTGCACCGTCGACATGAATGCCATGTGCTGAAATTTTATGCTTGATCTGAAAAAAATGCTCAGACGATTCGAGTAAAGCCTTCGATGGAATGCAACCAACGTTAAGGCAAGTACCACCTAAGCTCGCCCGTCCGCGTGAATTTTTCCATGCATCAATACATACTGTATCCAAACCAAGCTGTGCACAACGCATTGCTGCAACATACCCACCCGGACCACCACCAATCACCGCGACATCAATTCTTTCTGACATATTTTTTATACTTCTTGTTAAAGACTGCTTCTATTCTACGCGACTTTGAAACATGAGAAAAAGTAAACATCGTTTAAAACCAGTAGCCAGACACTGGTCTTATGCATTTCTACCCGCACTTCAATTCGTTTTTAAATTAATATTAACCGTACAATTGACGTTTCAGTCCACGACGATTCAAGATGGTGGCGCTAATTTCTTCTATCGATATAGAAGATGTATCAAGATACGGAATATTGAATGCATGAAACAACGTCTCCTGCCACCGTATTTCTTTTTGGCATTGTTCTAGTGACGCATACAGGCTGTCGGGACGGCGTTCACTGCGAATTGAATGCAGCTGCGATGCATCGAGTGTTAATCCGAATAATTTGTTTTTGACTTTTTCCAATACCTGCGGCAGTTGTGATACGTTCATGTCATCTGGCGTTAGTGGATAATTAGCTGCGGCGATGCCATATTGCAGCCCCAGATACAGGCATGTTGGGGTCTTCCCGGAACGTGAAACACCAATTAAAACAATATCCGCATCGGCAAAATGTTTCGGATTGACACCATCATCATGTGCCAGCACGTAATTAATTGCCGCTATTCGTTTAAAATAAGATAAATGATGCTGCAACCCATGCGACCGACCGGTCATACGCGCAAACGGTTGATTCAATTCTTCCTCAATAGAACAAATAAATGTTTCAAAGAAGTCGAAAACCCTGCATTCCAACTGTTTAATGACTGCAAGTATTTCCGGATTCAACAATGTACTGAAAACGACAGGTCGATAGCCATCGTTCTGAGCTGCTTGTTCGATCTGTATCGATACTTTACGTGCTTTCTCAATATTATCGAGAAAAGGGACATTGACTATTTCCCATACGATACCTTCAAATTGAGTCAATAGTGCACGACCTAACGTTTCCGCTGTAATACCGGTTCCATCCGATAGATAAAAAACAGTCCTGCACTGCTTACTCATGCCGCACCGTAGTCAGGTCAAGCCATGCCTGTATTACCGAATCGGGATTAAGCGATAAACTACTGATACCTTGCTCGCATAACCAACGCGCTAGATCGGGATAATCCGAAGGTCCTTGTCCGCAGATACCGACATATTTATTTTGTCTGCGGCAAGCATCGATTGCCAGATGCAATATTTTTTTGACCGCTGGATTACGCTCGTCAAATATATGGGAAACCAGTGCAGAATCACGGTCAATGCCCAACGTCAGCTGAGTCATATCATTCGAGCCAATTGAGAATCCATCAAAATAGCGCAAAAATTCATCTGCCAACAACGCATTAGATGGAATTTCACACATCATGATTAACCGCAAACCATTTTTACCGCGTTCAAGACCCAGTGACGCCAATAATTGAATGACTTGATCGGCCTCTTCAAGCGTACGGCAAAAAGGAATCATTATCTCAACATGAGTCATGCCCATTTCGTCACGTACCTTTCGCAGCGCATTGCATTCCAGCTCAAAACATTTTCTAAATTGAGGAGAAAGATAACGCCCAGCACCACGAAAACCAATCATGGGGTTTTCTTCATGTGGTTCGTAACGATCGCCTGCAATCAAATTGGCATATTCATTCGATTTAAAATCGGATGTGCGCACAATAACCGGGTGCGGATAAAACGCAGCAGCTAGAGTAGCGATTCCCTCGGTTAATTTCTCGACATAAAAATCAACTGGCGATTTATAACCGGCGATACGTTGCTCAACTTCTGCTTTCAAATCGACTGGCAATTGCTCAAATTCCAATAACGCCATGGGATGGATGCCTATGGCGTTATTAATCACAAACTCAAGCCTTGCCAGTCCGACACCCTGATTCGGTGTCTGTGAGAACGAAAACGCATAAGATGGATTGCCTACATTCATCATAATTTTTGTAGGAGGATCGGGTAATTTTCCAGCGTTTATACGAGTATGTTCAAAC
>JAUIIB010000007.1 GCA_030431985.1 Gammaproteobacteria bacterium | reverse complement strand
CGTCTTAATATTCTTCGCCGCTAATTCGGCTATCGCTTGTAGTTCTTTGTTCTTCATCGTCTGTTTATCCTTTCCCATATCCGGGGTTAATGATAAACAGTTACACAGAATTTGTTACAGTCTCGATAAAATAGACTTACTAGACTTACTTATTGAGTCAGGGATAAGGGCCGCATTGCGAAGAATGTCTTCGGCGGCCAATCGTCCAATGTGGGCAACATTACCATTACCGGTTACCATCGCGGTTACAATGGTACCGTCGATCACCAGGCTCAGCTTCTCTGTTACCAGTTCAGTGTCTCGTACACCACTTTGTTCAATCATTGCCTGCAGTCTTGTATTTACTGCTTTCCTGTGGCGGTTTGCGATTCCTTGAATAAAACGATTATTCTTGTCGTGTTCCGCGACCGCATTTATAAATACACAGCCATAAAAATCCTTGCTTTGAAACCAGCTATGCATCAGGTCGAACAGGGCTAATATACGTTCAACGGGAGTACATTTCATTTGTGGCAGGTCCCGATCGAACCAGTTGAACCAAATATTGGCCTCAGCTTCAAACACCGCTTTTAGCAAGTTTTCTTTCGAACCATAATGCTGATACAGCGTACGGCGGGACAAGCCAGATACCTCAATAATCCTGGCGATACCTGTCGCATGTATACCTTCTTTACAAAATAGCCGACAGGCTGTTTGCAGTAGTTTTTTTTTATTGGTTTCTTTTCGTATCTGACTCTTCGATTGTTCTTGCATTTCGGCATCTAACATAATAAAGACTTCACCGTTATAATGCCGACGGAGTTTGATTTAAAATCATATTATCGTCCGATTGCCAATTGTTTTCTGATTTTTTTTGCAACTCTTTTTGCTTCGAGGCGAATTTCTCGAAGTAAGCCGCTTAATGGATTCACCTGCCCGATAAGATAAAGACGAGGAGCACTTTTAAACTCCCGGTCGCCTGAAATAACCGCTCTATCAAACTCATCAGTGATACCTGGTACTTGAATCAGCTGAGAAAGCCCAGTGCGAAAACCGGTCCCCGCAATGATAACATCGGGTTCCAGTGTTGTAAGTGAATTGGTGCTACTTGGATCGTTTGTTAGCTTGTGTATCACTTGTACAGCCTGACCGGTAATTTTCTGGACTGGCCCGACAATTTTAATGCGGCCAGCCTTGATATCATCGACAAATGGACGGTAGAGAATTGGCACGACATTATTTATGGCGTATTGTTTAGAGAGTGGCAGTGGAGGATAGGGGAGACCGTGCATACTCAAATCTCCGATCATGCTGCGCTGTAGGAAACTTAACAAGCTATCTACAACTACAGTGGGCCAATAGCGTGTCCATACCCCGATACCGATCAATGGAACGCCAAAAATACTTTTGGGTAGAATATGTGGAGGCGTTCTACCCGATACGGTGACATTGCTAGCATGTTCGGTAAGCCTACTGGCAATCTCTGCAGCAGAATTACCGGTACCAATGACCAATACATGTTTTCCTGCAAAATTCTTCGCGCTTTTGAATTCCGATGAGTGCATAATTTTACCGGGAAAGGTTTCCATACCTTCCCATTTAGGAATGGTTGGAATACGACAACTGCCAGCAGCTATGACCACGGCACGAGATACGGCGCGAGATTTGAAGCATTGGTTCTCGATACTTGTGACAATCCATAAGTTATGACTGGGATCATAGTTGACTTGCTTAACATCAATGCCTGTTTGTACTGTAAAACCTCCTCTTTCAGGAAAAGTGGCCAGTAAATGTACGACATCCTCACGCGATGGCCATGCACCGGCCGAGAATGGAAACTTGCTGCCTGACAATGCCGAAAAATAGCGGCCTGAATTCAGTCGTACGCCATCATAGTGATTACGCCAAACATCTCCTACCGCAGCGGTACGTTCCAACACAAGCGGTTGCAACTTTTGCCGGGTTAACTCATATGCAGCTGACAACCCTGCCGGGCCGGCACCTACTACTATCACATCATGAATATCATTATTTTTCATAGCTTATCTCGCTTGGTGCGCGGCGTTTCACGTTCAAAATGATTGTCGTCCGGCAAAATGGAGGTGACGGTCTCACCAACTTTCTGTCCCTTAAGATGGGAATCAGGAATTCAGGGCAAATGTGCTGCAATAGTTTCGGCGTGGTGGATAATATCAACATTGATCGGTACCGGACGCAAGATTGTGTCCGGGATTGGTGCAGTTGGAAAGACCTCCATCATAAGCGCGGTGACTTTATCTTCTGGAGCATCGGTTTGTATATCAACCACAATTTGGATGCTGTCGTAGCCTGATTTGTGTGTCTCCAGCCCCAAAACCGTTCGGAAGTTTACACGGCCAGAAACGTTAATTTTCAAGGATTCAACATTGATATATGCGGCCGATAATGCAGTAATATAGGTGTTGACCAGGCTGGCACCGACAGCTGCTAACAATAAATCTTCCGGCGTAGGTCCCGCTTCTTCTCCGCCATAACACTTGGGTTTGTCAGAAATAATTATTTGACCTTCGGTGGTGCGTGCGGTGCTGTGATAACTGTTGTCCCATACTATTGATACGACTGCTGCGCGAAATCTTGAGCAGACAATACCGCCTTTATCATCAACCTTAACCGAATCGGGTGGTGCGTGTATTTGGCTCAGATCGAGACCATTTACGGTAACTTTAGTGGCTGAATGGGACATAACTAATCTCCAAGATGTATACAGATAGAGACATCAGCCTTTCTTGTCTGTATCAACTAAAAATATTTAACTTGCTATCATTCTAGCGTATCGATCTAATAAAGTATATCGATCGTTCTCAGTATCTGAATGTTGGTATGTCAGAATCTATTTTTAGATGGAATTTAAATGTGCAGTATCAACACGATATGAGTCGTGCCTGCTAATTTCATCCTAAATATAAAAATCTATTTGATCTGCTGTACAAAACAGAAATGAAGTAGAGTCCGGTTGTTTCTAGGCGCAAATCGCAGATCTGCTATCGCGGTATGGCTAAAAATGAATTAGCCACACTGATATTTGTGATTAGTTTCAGCCTCAAGGGATTGCTTTAAGTGTTAGGTTCACCCGGACTTGCTTTTGAATTACATGACAGGTTTTTGTAATCTTTATACTGAATGCTTCACTGGTGTTCAGCAGTTGTCACCGTTATTTTGGCCCCTCAACATCGTTACCAGAGGGGTTCTCCTGTCAGGACAATAATCAGAATCCTGGACTAATCACATTTTCATCATCTGAGCTACTCAAATAGCGGGTAGAAACACTTTTGCTTCCTACATTAAGTGCATGCCAGTGCATGAATAATGCTGATATAGCAATTTGGAGGTGTGATGGCTGAAGATAGCGATCTGGAACGAACAGAAGAGGCGACGCCCCAGCGCAAGCAAAAAGCACGGGAGGAGGGTCAGGTAGCCCGTTCCCAAGAATTAACGACTTTTACATTGTTACTTATGGCTGCCGCAGGTTTGATGTTAATGGGTGGCCATTTGATTGATCAATTGTCGAATATTATGCATGTGGGTATGCAAATGGAAAGATCGTTGGCGTTTCATACGGATCTGATGATCAATCGATTGTCGCAATTGGCTGTTGAGGGCCTTTGGTCTTTAGCGCCACTGTTAATGTTGTTGATCGTCACGGCATTTTTTGCGCCAATGCTACTAAGCGGTTGGTTATTCAGCACCAAAGCGCTAATCCCAAATTTTAAACGATTAAATCCAATATCCGGGTTTAGTAGAATTTTTTCTGTGCATGGATTAACCGAATTGTTGAAAGCCGTTACGAAATCTCTTGTTGTTGGCAGTGTTGCCACATTAGTGATTTGGGGCAACAAGGATGCGGTGCTGGCGCTAATAGCTGTGCCGGTAAATTCAGGGATTACACGAACGGGTGAATTACTGGTGCTGAGTTTCCTTTTTATTACCGGGGCAATGATATTAATTGTCGCTATTGATGTTCCATTTCAATTGTGGAGTCATGCTAAGAAATTACGTATGACCAAAGAGGAAATACGTAAAGAAACTAAGGAAAGTGAAGGCGATCCTTTGGTTAAAAGTCGGATTCGAACCCTGCAGCGTGAAGCCGCACGGCGCAGAATGATGTCGAAAGTGCCGGAAGCAGATGTGATTGTGACAAATCCGACTCATTATGCTGTAGCGTTGCGCTATAAAAGCAATGCGATGGGTGCGCCGAAAGTGGTTGCAAAAGGCGTGCATTTGTTGGCAGCGCGTATACGTGAATTAGGTGAGGCACATCGGGTTCCAATACTGGAAGCACCTTCACTTGCGCGCGCACTGTATCACCATACAGATTTAGATGAAGAGATTCCAGAGAAACTCTATACCGCTGTTGCAGAGGTGCTGGCTTATGTATTTCAGCTCCAACGGTATCAAAATCATGGCGGGAGTAAGCCTGAGCTGCCTGGAGAGATTGAAGTTCCTAAAGAGATGGAAGTTTCTGAATCGGGTATCGGAGAATAAGGCGGGGATCAGTGTTTTTATTGAGTGATGCTGTGATCAAGTTTTGATGTAATTTGATGTCATGCTTAATACGTTAACATTTTCCAGCTTTGCAGCAGGAAATAATCTGAAAACGCTGGCGGGTCCGGTATTAATTATCATGATTCTGGGCATGATGGTTCTGCCTTTGCCGCCGTTTATTCTGGATATTTTATTCACATTCAATATTGCTTTGGCAATTATTGTATTGATGGTGAGTTTGTATACCAAAAATCCGTTGGAATTTGCAGTTTTTCCGACTGTGTTGCTATTAACGACGTTACTCCGTTTGTCATTGAATGTTGCGTCAACACGGGTTGTGTTATTAGAGGGCCATACCGGCCCGGATGCAGCCGGAAAAGTGATAGAAGCTTTTGGGCATTTTCTGGTTGGTGGGAACTACGCGGTCGGATTAGTTGTTTTTATCATCTTGGTCGTAATTAATTTTGTTGTGATTACCAAGGGTGCAGGACGGATTGCCGAAGTAAGTGCGCGCTTCACGCTGGATGCAATGCCTGGAAAACAGATGGCCATTGATGCGGATTTAAACGCAGGATTAATCGGTGAGGAAGAGGCACGCAGTCGCCGAGCGGCAATATCCAAGGAAGCAGATTTTTTCGGTTCGATGGATGGTGCCAGTAAATTCGTGCGTGGAGATGCAATCGCTGGCGTCATGATTATGCTAATCACAATTATTGGTGGATTGGTGGTTGGGATGTTGCAACACGAGTTAGATCTGGATACAGCGGCCCGGAATTACACGTTATTAACGATTGGTGACGGACTCGTCGCGCAAATCCCGGCATTGGTCATTTCAACGGCGGCCGGTTTAGTAGTCAGCCGCGTGACGACGGAAGAAGATTTAAGCGAGCAGGTTCTGGGGCAGCTGTTCAATCAACCTCAGGTGCTTGTAATAACGGCTAGTATATTGGGGGTTATGGGGCTTGTTCCGGGTATGCCGCATTTTGTATTTCTGCTGTTGTCAGGAATTTTGGGGCTAGGCGCATATTTTATGCTAGCTGGAGTGACGGCAAAAAAAACGGAGCAAACCGAAGCGGAGGTTACTCCTCCGGTTGTTGAAGAGCAGCAGGAGGCGAGCTGGAATGATGTAATGCCGATTGATACACTGGGTTTGGAAGTTGGCTATCGTCTGATTCCACTTGTTGACAAGGCGCAGCAAGGTGATTTGTTAAAACGGATTAATGGTATACGGCGGAAATTTGCACAGGATATCGGCTTTCTGCCGCCTGTAGTTCATATTCGTGACAATCTGGAGCTGCGCCCCAATGCCTATCGAATTACCTTAAAAGGCTCGGTTATCGGGCAGGGAGAATCGTATAACGGCATGTATCTTGCCATAAATCCGGGCAGGGTAACCATGACATTGCCTGGTACCGCAACAAACGATCCTGCGTTTGGTTTGCCTGCGGTTTGGATAGAGGCTTCGTTGAGGGAGCAGGCCCAGGCCAATGGTTATACCGTCGTTGATTCGAGTACTGTCGTAACGACGCATATTAATCATTTGATTCATTCGCATGCGTCCGAATTACTTGGGCGGCAAGAGGTTCAGCAGTTGTTGGATCATTTAAGTATGAAAACACCTAAGCTGGTTGAGGATTTGATTCCAAAATTGCTACCGTTATCCTCACTGCAAAAAATTCTTCAGAATTTACTGATGGAAAATGTTCATATTCGGGACATGCGTACCATTATTGATGTATTGACGGAATACGCAGCCGATACACAAGACACCGTAGAATTGACTGCTTTAGTGCGTAATGCCATGGGCCGAACAATTATTGATCAGTTTTTTCCAGCGCAGACTGAATTACAGGTTATCGGAATACATCATGAATTGGAACATATTCTGCTGCAAGCAGTGCAAACGGGCAAAGATGGTGCTGGTATAGAGCCTGGGTTGGCGGATATGTTGTTGAAAGAAGCAAATGTCGCAGCGCAGCATCAGGAAAAATTAGGATTGCCTGCTGTATTGCTTGTACCAAGTGCTATTCGCAACTTGCTTGCACATTTCTTACGTCGCGCAGTACCTCAAATTCGGGTGCTGGCACATTCTGAGGTGCCTGACGCCCGAAACATTAAGGTTACTTCCCTAATGGGAGTGAAATCATGAAAGTAAAACGCTATTTGGCAGCAACATCACGCGAGGCATTGCGTAAAGTTAAAGCAGATCTTGGGGGCGATGCAATCATTTTATCGAATAGACAAACGGTTTCGGGCGTAGAGATTATGGCATTGGCCGATTCGGATATGTCTGATTTGGTTGATGAGCCCAAATCTGAAGATTTAGTAGTCCCGAAAGAAAATCAATCTGTAATTCAGGATAAATATAATGCTAATGCCAACGACACCCGGCACGAGTTACCAACTGAAGCAAAGCAATTATCTGAGCGAATTCCGGAAAATGTTGTCTCAGAAAAATTTGTACGTGGATTGATGAAAGAAATTCACGCAATGAAGTGTACGCTTGAAGAGCAACTAGCAGCTGCAACTTGGGGTAACAATGTGCAGCGTAGTTCGGAAAAAATGAAAGTGCTTCGGAAGTTATTGAGCGTGGGTTTTAGTCCGTTGTTGTCGCGTCGGCTGGTGGATAAATTATCAGATGGGTTGAATTATGTGCAGAGTATGAAACAGGCTGTTTCTGCGTTGATGTTTAATCTGCGCACAGCTGCGAAGGATGAGATGGTGAATAAAGGAGGGGTGTATGCGCTGGTAGGGACAACGGGTGTCGGTAAAACGACGACAATTGCTAAGTTAGCGGCAAGATGTGTGATCAGGCATGGTGCGGAAAAAGTAGCCTTACTGACAACAGATAGTTATCGGATAGGCGGGCACGAGCAGTTGCGCATTTATGGCCGACTGTTGAATCTTCCCGTAAAGAATATCCAAGATGCGGATGATCTGCAATTGACATTATCTGAATTGAAAAATAAGCATATTGTTTTTATAGATACCATCGGTATGAGTCATCGGGATCAAATGCTCGCCGAGCAAATTACAACATTGAATAACGTCAATACAACAGACATAAAAAAGATTCTGGTGATGAGTGCGGAGTCAAGTGATAGAACACTTGAAGAAATTATTACAGTGTATCGAAAATATAGTATTCATGGCTGTATCGTCACTAAGATGGATGAGGCCGCTACTTTGGGTGTGGCTCTTGATGCCATTATTCGGCGTAAATTGATACTTCATTATGTGACTAACGGGCAAAAAGTGCCGGAAGATATTCATGCAGCCAATCCACGTTACCTGCTATATCGAATATTTAATACAAGGCCAGGAGATGCTGTGTTTACACTACAGGATGCTGAATTTGCACTCGTTATGGCGCGTCATGGTGATGATGATACAGGTTCAAAAAAATATGCCGGAGTAGATCATGAATAGAATTTCTAATGATCAGGCGGCAGGATTGCGCGATATGATTTCATTACGAGCAGCAGCGTCTGCGCGTGTCATTACTGTTGTGGGGGGCGCAAGAAATATTGGTAAGACAACAATCATTACTAATTTGGCAGCTGCATTAGCCGAAAAAGGTAAACGTGTTTTATTAATCGATGAGAATCCATATCCAAATAATATTTGCTCAAGACTTGGGTTAAAGGTGCGCTTTGATCTGATCCATGCAATTCAACAAGACAGAAGGTTGGATCAGATTATTTTGCAGGAATCGGAAAATATTTTTGTTTTATCGGCGCATCGAGGTATCCATGCTTTGTCTGGATTGGATGCATTCGGTCAACAAAGGCTTGTTAAAAGCTTTTCTCAATTTTCCGATTCAATAGATGCAATTTTGATTGATACGGCTATGGATGAAGAAACCTGTATGCTGCCACTGAGCTTGGCGTCTGAGCAGGTTATAGTGGTGATATCGGGTTCGGCAGCTTCATTGACTGGCGCTTATGCATTAATAAAAATGATGAGTCTGGAATATGCCAAAAAACATTTTCTTGTTTTTGTTAACAAGGTTAACTCAAAATTGATGGCGCAAACTGTTTTTGAAAATTTTGCACGTGTTGTTTATCAATATCTTGGTGTTTTACCTGAGTTTGCTGGTTTTGCGCAATTGGAGGAGAAAATCATTCAGGCAGGCCGACTCCGCCAATCTGTACTGACCTTATTTCCCCATTCTCAAATTGGTAGTGATTTGAGGCGTTTTACGGATAGCGTACTGCATTCATCTTCTAGAGATCATTATGGTGATGAGGTTTGCAGTTTCATGGAACGTCTTATACGCACGAGTCAATTGAGTATGACCAATTTTATGGTTTGATAACGATGTATACAGCGACCGGAACCAAAAATAAAGATCAATTCGTGGAAGAATTCGCGCCTTTAGTTAAGCGAATTGCATACCATATGATGGCTAAACTTCCAGCTAGTGTTCAAGTAGATGATTTAATCCAGGCGGGCATGATGGGCCTGTTAGATGCTATAAATCGTTATGAAGGTTCCTATGGCCGACAATTTGAAAGCTATGCTGCTCAGCGTATCCGTGGTTCTATTTTGGATGAGCTGCGTGATGCAGACTGGTTGCCGCGAAGTATACGCAAAAAAATGCGCCAGATTGAGGCGGCAGTTAATTTGCTTGAGCAGAAAAACGGTAGTGCGCCAAGTGAGCAGGATTTGGCAAACGAATTGAAAATATCACTTGATGAATATCATGCAACTTTGCAAAGTGCACGAGGAGCTCAGTTAATCTACTACGAAGATTTTCAACAAGATGATGAAGAGCCATTTTTGGATCGATTGTTTGTAGATGAAGAAGGTAACCCAATAAACATATTGATTGATGAGAGTCTACGAACATTGTTGGTTCAAGCGATTGAGAATTTACCGGAACGCGAAAAAATGGTCATGGGAATGCACTATGAGCAAGAAATGAATTTAAGGGAAATTGGTGAAGTTTTAGGTGTCAGTGAATCGCGTGTGTGTCAGTTACATACGCAGGCCATCGCACGCTTGCGAAGTCGTTTAAGAAATCTCTAGTTAATGCTTTTAGGAAAAAGCGATGGAAATTAAAGCTAGAATAGATCTTAATAGCGTGGCAGGTGTTATTTTGGCCTTAATCGCAATTTTTGGCGGGCAAATACTTGAAGGTGGCCATATAAGCGCGCTACTGCAGCTTGCTGCTTTCCTTATTGTCATGGGTGGAACCATTGGGGCTGTGTTATTGCAAAGCCCCGTTAAGACGCTTGTCAATGGCATTAAGATGTCAAAGTGGGTTTTCTTTCCGCCAGCGGGAACGGCTCGTGTTTTGATTAAGCAATTAGTTGGTTGGGCGCAACTTGCACGTAAAGAGGGTTTGTTGGTACTCGAAGACCATGCCGAATTAGTGAATGACTCATTAATCAAAAAGGGCTTGCAGTTATTGGCTGATGGTAACAATCCAGAGAAGCTGCGTGAGATATTGGAAATCGAGGCCGATATGGAAGTTTCATATCAGCGTCAGTCGGCAAAAATTTGGGAAGCTGCAGGCGGTTATGCACCGACCATCGGGATTTTGGGGGCAGTGCTGGGTTTA
Organism: Gammaproteobacteria bacterium; assembly: GCA_030431985.1. Classification (GTDB taxonomy): domain Bacteria; phylum Pseudomonadota; class Gammaproteobacteria; order Burkholderiales; family Nitrosomonadaceae; genus Nitrosomonas. Next base: position 81,940 of record JAUIIB010000007.1, on the reverse strand, counting down.
ATTCATGTTATGGAGAATCTTGCGGATCCCAGTCTTTTGGGTAGTGGTATCGCAGTTGCATTTGTTGCCACAATTTATGGCGTTGGTTTGGCGAATTTATTTTTTCTTCCAATTGCAAATAAGTTGAAAAGCATTATTAACGATCAACTCGTTATGCGGGAAATGCTAATCGATGGGTTAGTCGCTATTGCGCACGGTGAGAACCCGAGATTGATAGAAAACCGTTTAATGAGTTACTGCGTTATCAAGGAATAATGTGCTAACGCACAACATTTCAAATACTGATTGCTATGGCGAGAAAGGCATTAAACAGAAGCGAAGAAAACCATGAAAACCATGAGCGGTGGTTGGTTTCTTATGCCGATTTCATCACATTATTGTTTGCCTTTTTTGTGGTAATGTATGCGATTTCATCCATTAATGATGGAAAATACAAAGTGTTGAGTGGCTCTTTAATTCATGCGTTCAAGAACCCGGCGGCAATCAAAAATACAGAACAACAGTTTCAGTTTTCTCCAATCGTTAAAGAAGAGCCACAATACCAGGATGTGGCTACTGTTGAAAAAGATCGAAAGCGGCGCGTTAGAAAGCAGAAGGTCATGCAATCTATAGCTCAAGATGTGTTGCAGGTACTTGCGCCATTAATCAGCGATGGAAAGGTTAGAGTAACTCAGAGTCATCTAGGTATTACAGTAGAAATTAACGCAAGCGTTCTATTTTCTCCGGGAGAGGCGTTGTTATCTGATGAGTCGGCTGAAACATTAAATGCGGTTGCACGGGTATTGAGAAGTCATCAACATGCAATACGCGTTGAAGGACATACAGATAATCTGCCAATTCATACGGATCATTTTCCATCTAACTGGGAATTATCTACTGCACGTGCAAGCAGTGTGATTCGGTTATTTGAAGAAGGTGGTGTGAATGGGCGTAGGTTGACTGCAGTCGGTTATAGTAAAAATAAGCCGGTGGAAACCAATGATACGATAGAAGGCAGAATGCGTAATCGGAGAGTAAGCATTATGATTATGTCGAATGATCACGAAGATATAACTGAATTTCCGGTTAATTTAAATTGATAGGGTATAATTTTTTGTTGATTAAGTGCTGTTGGATCGTTTTTAATGAGTGATGATATGGATATTAAATAGCTCGGAAAAGATGAATCCGGTGCAACACGCCAGGCCAATTAAGCTGAAGAATGCAAAACATCGATATTTCTTTGTCAGTGTTTTCTGGCTAAATGTGGATAAGATGAATGGGTGTTGTTTGTTGGTAGAATTACCGAGTGTGTGGGTGGTAGGAGTTTGAGATAATTGTTGTCGACGTTTTTCAGCTTCTTTACTTGCGGCTGTCCGAACGGATTCCCATTCGAGCAAGTCAATTTCTCCGTTTTTATCGTGGTCAAAACGGTGTAATATTTGGTCATAATTTTGTTTCCATTCTCGAATGACATTGCCGGTCATTTGATGGTTGTTTGGTACACAACGTCCTCCACCATTTGTTTGGAAGTTCCCAAGTGCATAGATAGTATCGTGAGCATAGATTAATTTTTCAATATAGCGATATCGCTTGCCTCCGATAGGGCGTAAAAGAATATTGGTTTTATTAATTTTGTTGATATGTGATGGGTTTTTGGTATGGCCGTACCAGGTGCGTGAATGTCCTGTCAGAACTTCTGCGTCTTTTGGATCAATGGTACAAGGGCCAGTATCATCTTCTATTATAAAATGATGTTTACTTGTTTTTTCTTCTACTGTAGACCAGTGACTATTTTTGCCAGAGCGTTTATAGCGTTGTATTTTATAGGTATACCAAACGCAAACTTTGCCAGAAAGAGGTGCCGTTAGCATTTGATTTTTATCATGGGATACTGTTCCCATGATTTCTACAAAACCTTGGGCTGCTGAACGTATTTTTGAAGTAGGTGTGTCTTCAATTAATCGTGCACGTTTAAGATAATGAAAAACCAACCAAAAGCAAGTAAATGCTGCTCCAACAAAGAAGACTAAAAAGAACAGTTGATTTTCATTTGCAACGTTCATTGAAATAGTGTGCCCATATTGATATCTGCTTTATCGGTTTCAGAGAATTCAAGTAATTCAAATGAATTAAAATTGAGTAATTTTGCAATTAACACATCTGGGAACTGTTCGATGCGAATATTATTCAAATTTGTTGAGTCATTATAAAATTCCCGTCGATCCGCAATGTCTTGCTCAAGGCCCGTGATCCGCGCTTGTAGGTGCTGAAATGATTCGTTAGCTTTCAGTTCAGGGTAGGATTCGGCTAATGCAAATAAATTACCGAGTCCAAGGCGGAGTTGGGTTTCTGCTGCACCTAAAGCCTTTAAATCTGATTTGTCTTGTGCGTTAGCGACAGCTGAGCGTGCATTGACAATTGTTTCAAGTGTGTCTTTCTCATAACTCATGTACTGCTTACAGGTCTCTACGAGTTTGGGTAATTCCTCGTGACGTTGTTTAAGTAGTATGTCAATGTTCGACCACGCTTTGGAAACATTGTGTTTAAGTGTAATAAGATTGTTGTAAATTAGAATGAAATAAATAGCAACTAGACTTATGGTTACTAATATAGTGATTGTAGAAATTTCCATTAATGCCATCCTTTTGTCTACTCAATCATAAAAATCTTTTTGAATTGATGAATACAACGGATTGTTCGGGATTGAAATTGAATTCTATGTTTATTTGCTTTGCTTACAGTCTCGTACTTTGTGGTACGATGACAAGCTGATCGGGATTGCCAAATAACTTATAAATCAATAATGTGTGCTTGCATTATTAACAGGATGACGATAGTATTTAACCTGGTTGTTGGAACTATAAAATTGTAATGACTGTTTTGTTGATTTCTTTTCAAAATCATAGCTGTTTAAGCTAAAGTTTTATGATGCATTGTCGATGAGACACTTAATTAGAATAATCATAAGGGATTCAAATTGAAAATCGATAACTCAATCAAATCGGTAGCATCGAATGCTCCCGCCAATGACGTTAAAAAGCGCTCAGAAGCGGCAACTGCGTCTAGTGCAAAACCCGAGGATGCAAGTAACGCGATTCTAATTAGTTCGCAAGTAACTAGTGAACCTGTTGTTGATATGTCGCGGGTGCAAGAAATTAAACAGGCAATTAGTGAAGGTGCCTTCAAAGTCAATGCGGAGGTAGTTGCTGATCGTTTACTGGATACTGCCAAAGAGTTGATTCAGTCTAAGAAGGATCAATCTTAATGTCTGAAATTCAAAGCTGCGACGAATTTGTTACTGCTATTAACAGTGAAAAGAATATTGTTAGCTCGTTTGTTGAAGTACTTAAAAAAGAAGAAAATATTTTGATGAGCGGGCAAATAGATGATCTCGATTTACTTGTTTCCCAGAAATCTCAGTTGGTTGAACAATTAGAAGTATTCGAAAAACACCGTGCACAGTATTTGCTATCTTTAGGTTACACTCCCAATAAAGATGGTATGCAGTCTTGGTTATCAAAACAAGAAGATATTGAATTGCAAACTAATTGGGATGAGTTAATTGGGCTGGCCGAAATAGCAAAGCAAATTAACGAAGTTAATGGACAAATAATATCAACACAACAACGCTACAACCAGCGTGCATATCTATCATTGCAAAGTGCGTCTGGAAATATTTCCCTCTATGGACCTAAGGGTCAAGCCTTTGTCTAACTCCACATCCCGGATCTAACCTTTTTTATCTTGAGTGTATTAATTCCCATTCAACTGCTTAGACATTTAAGAAGTCGCCGCTAAAATTTCCCCTGCATATTTTCATTCATAATACTGGCTTTTGCGTTTCAGGTCGGTGCATTGAAAACGATTAATCTGTGTCTTTGTTGTTGCCTTGTTATATTCGGTAGAATCGCTAACCTATCACTCTGTTATTAAAGATAAAATAAAGCCTGTTGCGCGGGCTGTCCCCAGTAGCAGGGTTTATCAAATAGAAGATGTTAAGTATAATAGTAAGATTTTAATAACTAAGGTTGACTATGAGCAATTATCTATTTACCTCGGAATCCGTGTCAGAAGGTCATCCGGATAAAGTTTCCGATCAGATTTCAGATGCTGTGCTTGATGCTATTTTAAGCCAAGACGCAAACGCAAGGGTTGCGTGCGAAACGCTGTGCAGTACTGGTCTTATTGTGTTGTCTGGAGAGATTACCACCGCAGCTACTGTTGACTATAATGTGATAGCGCGTGAAACGGTGCGTAGCATAGGATATACCAGTTCTGATATAGGTTTTGACTCCACAACTTGTGCTGTTTTGACTGCTTTCAATAAACAGTCGCCAGATATTGCACAAGGTGTAAATCGGACACAAGAGGAGGAAATGGATCAGGGCGCCGGTGACCAAGGTTTAATGTTTGGTTATGCTTGTGATGAAACATCGCAATTAATGCCTATGCCAATTTTTTATGCGCATCGATTGGTGGAGCGCCAGGCAACTTTGCGAAAAAATGGAAAATTATCTTGGTTGCGTCCCGATGCTAAGTCGCAGGTCTCGGTGAGATATCAAGATGGAAAGCCTCAACATATTGAAACGGTAGTAATTTCAACCCAACATGATCCTGATATTGCTCATAATACATTGACAGAAGCTGTGGTTGAAGAGATTATTAAGCCGGTATTGCCTCAGGAAATGCTAAATGATCAAACCCAATATCTTGTCAATCCGACAGGGCGTTTTGTGGTTGGCGGTCCGATGGGTGATTGTGGTTTGACAGGTCGAAAAATCATTGTAGATTCTTATGGTGGAATGGCACGTCATGGTGGTGGAGCTTTTTCCGGAAAAGATCCTTCAAAAGTAGACCGCTCTGCTACTTATGCTGGTCGCTATGTTGCTAAAAACATTGTAGCCGCCGGACTTGCAAGTCAATGCGAAGTGCAGGTGGCGTATGCGATAGGTGTTGCAAAGCCTGTATCTCTTATGGTCAATACTTTTGGTACTGGTAAAATTTCAGATGATAAGATTATCCAGCTTGTTGATAAGCATTTTGACCTGCGGCCGCGTGCAATTATTCACACATTAAATCTGTTGCGGCCAATTTATGCAAAAACAGCGGCTTACGGACATTTTGGGCGAGAGGAGCCTGATTTTACCTGGGAAGCAACAGACAAAGCTGAGCTTCTGCGTGCAGACGCCGGTATCTGATTTTTATACTTTTCAATCTTAACTATTTATTTCTAAATAATTAAGCCCGTAAGTTGAGGGGCGCTGCAGCGGAAGTTTCGTGAGGCTCAACTTGTGGTTATTGATACAACGGCGCTCTTTCCAAGTAATAGGAGGAATAATATGAACGCTGTGCTTAATTCGGATGGTAGTAATTTTACCGACTATAAAATTGCAGATATAGCTTTGGCAGACTGGGGTCGCAAAGAGATTGCCATTGCAGAAACTGAGATGCCAGGTTTAATGGCGGTTCGTGAAGAGTATGCAGATAAAAAGCCATTAGCTGGCGCGCGTATCGCGGGTTCCTTACACATGACGATTCAAACAGCGGTGTTGATCGAAACATTGGTCGCATTGGGTGCGGAAGTGCGTTGGGCATCTTGTAATATTTTTTCCACCCAAGATCATGCTGCCGCCGCAATTGCAGCTCAAGGCATACCAGTTTTTGCCCATAAAGGTGAGTCTTTGGATGAGTATTGGGAGTACGCGCACCAGATTTTTGAATGGAAAACCGCAGGACAGCCTGATAACGCGAATATGATTCTCGATGATGGTGGGGATGCGACCTTGTTACTTATATTGGGTAGTAAAGCTGAGAAAGATATTTCAGTCATTGCTAATCCTACAAATGAAGAAGAGCAAGCATTGTTTGCGTCAATCAAGAATAAATTAGCAGAAGAACCGAATTGGTATTCAACAAAACTGGCGAGTATTAATGGTGTTACTGAAGAAACAACAACCGGTGTTCATCGGTTATATGAGATGCAGAAGAACGGTGAGTTACCGTTTCCTGCGTTTAATGTAAATGACTCTGTTACAAAATCAAAATTTGACAATCTTTATGGTTGCCGTGAATCATTAGTGGATGGTATCAAGCGGGCTACCGATGTTATGGTCGCAGGAAAAATTGCCTTAGTTTGCGGTTATGGTGACGTAGGTAAGGGGTGTGCTCAATCACTGCGAGGATTAGGTGCTACAGTATGGGTCTCGGAAATTGATCCGATTTGTGCATTGCAGGCAGCCATGGAAGGTTATCGAGTAGTGACGATGGATGATGCTTGTGATCAAGCGGATATTTTTGTGACGGCGACAGGTAATCTGAGGGTTATTACTCATGATCACATGCTAAAAATGAAAGATCAGGCGATTGTGTGTAATATCGGTCACTTTGATTCTGAAATTGATATTGCTTCGGTTCAAAAATATCAGTGGGAGAACATCAAACCACAGGTAGATCATGTGATATTCCCAACCGGGCGACGCATCATTGTTCTGGCTCAAGGTAGGCTCGTAAATCTTGGCTGTGCGACCGGTCACCCATCGTTTGTGATGTCAAATTCTTTCACCAATCAAGTACTGGCTCAAATGGAGCTTTGGCAAAATGGCGATAGTTATCAAAAAGAAGTTTATGTGCTGCCCAAACATCTCGATGAGAAAGTTGCTCGATTACACCTAAGTAAGCTTGGCGTTAATCTGACAGAATTAACAGACGAGCAATCTGCATACTTGGGTATTGACAAGCAGGGGCCTTATAAACCCGAAATGTATCGCTATTAATTAGCTGATATTGGAATTGGAAGATATATATTTGCAACTCAACTGAATTAGAGTTGTTTTGCAAATATTGTCTTTAGTTTTACCCCATTAAATAGATCGATGTAACTTTCTCCATGTAGGTGCGGAGGATCGTATTGGTGGTAATCACTCTTATACGGATTGCCTACTGGATGAATGCAGTTCCGGTAGCCCGGTATTTCGTAATATCTGGATACAGCTAGTTCGTTCAATGCTGTATTTATCCTAGATCTGTGTTGTCCTTTATCAGATTAGTGCGGCACATAGGAATGTCTGTACTTCTTAAACAGAGGCGCTCTAACAGTCAAATAAGATGGAATCTCAAAAAAAGTTTTCACCCACATTCAGTTTTGAACTTTTCCCGCCTCAATCTGAGCAAGGCTTGGAGAAACTGAGGCTTGTTCGTAAACAGTTAGCACAGCTCAACCCAAAATTTTTTTCAGTGACATTCGGTGCTGGCGGATCGACACGGGAGCGAACTCTTGAAACTGTGCTTGAAATGCAGTCTGAAGGTTATGTAGTAGCGCCACATATATCCTGTATTGGTTCAACTAAAAGAAAGATTTCTGCAATTTTAAAAAAATATCAGGCTGCCGGTGTGCGGCATTTGGTTGCTTTGCGCGGTGATATGCCTTCTGGAATGGCGCAAGCAGGTGAATTTCGTTATGCAAATGAGTTGGTAGCCTATATAAGACAAGTATTCGGAAATACATTTCATGTTGAAGTTGCAGCTTATCCAGAATATCATCCGCAAGCGCGATCAGATAAAATGGATCTTGAAAATTTCAAACGAAAGATAGAGGCTGGTGCTGATTCAGCGATTACTCAATATTTTTATAATGCGGATGCCTATTTTTATTTTGTTGACGCATGTGAATCGATTGGGCTGTCTATTCCGATTGTTCCCGGTATTATGCCCATCAATAAGTTTTCACAATTAGTTCGGTTTTCTGATGCCTGTGGCGCGGAGATACCGCGGTGGGTCCGCAAGAAATTAGAGGGATATGGCGATGATACGGCGTCAATACAAGCGTTTGGTCTTGATTTAGTAACCAGCATGTGTGAGCGGTTACTTAAGGAAGGCGCGCCCGGTCTTCATTTTTACACAATGAATAGCGCCGATTTGACATCAAAGATCTGGAAACGGTTGGGTCTTTAAGTATAAATCGGGCTGTGTTTTAAATTGGTAGCGATTTGATTTGGCGGACTCTTTTTTCAAACCAAATTAAACCAATGTATATAATGCTTAGCGATAATTTTTAGGGTCATTAAACTGTGCACAAGGTTGCTATAAAATGAACAAAGAACTGGATGGTGCCAAGGCAGATACAGAAAAAGTGGAAATTCATGATATGTCCCAGGTTGAGGCTTGTATCGAATACGGGCAAGATGTATTGTCCACTCAACTGGGGTATGTCAAAGATAAGAATTATGATTTTGCACCTGAGTTTGTAGATATGACCACACAGCTTTATTTAATTGGTGTTATGTGGAAATACGCTGAGAGTCTGGGAAATGTTGAAAATCCTCGTGAAATGGCTTTTGTTGCTGTTCATTCCATGCTAATTAGAGATGGCATAAAGCCTAAGGCCGTGGACAAACGTATTGAGTTTTTAAAAAAAATGTCTCGTATTGAAGATGGCAGTAATGCATTGGCCGTTGCTATCGGCTATGACCATCAATCTAATGACCAGAGTCTTGTAGAGGTTTTTGAGCATTACGTAGATGAAATCCAGGTCTCTGGTGCTTTCTGGAGATTATATGATCGAGGCAAAAAAACGATGTTATATGGTGGCTTGTTAGTTGCTTTTGCCGTGATCTGGTTTATAACATTATTTATGCCGGGGAACTCAACGATTAACATACTTGCTGCCGGTCTTATATCAGCCGCATTATTTGTTATACCTGTGTTTCTGATTGGGCTATTGATTTATCATTTTAAAATTAAAAAAAGTAAACAATCTTCTTAAACTAAGGGTACTGGTTGTCGGCGAGCATGAGCGCACAAATTATTGATGGAAAACAATTAGCACGAGATGTTCGTGCTGACTGGAAGCGCCGCGTGGTTGATTTAACTGAACGGGGCGTTAAGCCGGGACTTGCGGTTATCATAGTTGGTGATAATCCAGCTTCTACTATCTATGTGCGAAATAAAGTAAAAGCGTGTAGTGAAATTGGTATCCATTCAGAAGTGCATCATTTTTCAGAGAATGCGCAGCAAGGGGAAATATTGGAATGTATCAGTTTATTGAATCAGAACAAATGCATACATGGCATTCTGGTGCAATTGCCTCTGCCATCGCATTTTGAAAATAATAAGGTTATTACTTCTATTGCTATTGATAAAGATGTTGATGGTTTTCACTTATATAATGTAGGCGCATTGGTAACCGGTAGTACCAATTTTGCGCCATGTACACCTTATGGTGTGATGCTCATGCTCGAGCAATATCGAATTCCTATAGTAGGTAAGCATGCCGTTGTTGTAGGTCGCAGTAATATTGTTGGTAAACCGATGGCAATGATGCTTTTGGAGCATGGTGCAACGGTTACTATCTGTACGTCAAAAACGAAAGATCTAACGCAATTTACGCGTTTAGCAGATATTCTGGTTGTTGCTACCGGTCGGCCCAGAATGATTACCGCAAATATGGTGAAGTCTGGAGCAACGGTTATTGATGTCGGTATTAATCGATTGCCTGATGGCCAACTGTGTGGTGATGTTGAGTTTGATACTGTTAAGGATGTGGCAGGTTACATTACGCCGGTACCGGGTGGTGTAGGACCGATGACTATAACATCATTATTATGTAATACCATTCTTTCAGCTGAACGCACAAAATTAAGCGTATAAGTTTTTAATTGTTAAGTGGGGCGGAGTAGTATGGAATTGCAGCCTGATATTGATCCTCAAGAAACTCAGGAATGGCTAGATGCTTTAGAGTCTGTCCTGGCCAACGAAGGGCCTGAGCGCGCTCATTTTTTACTGGAAAAGTTAGTCGAAAAAGCGCGCCGTTCGGGGACTTATCTGCCTTATAGCGCCAACACAGCTTATATCAATACCATACCAACCGGTACAGAAATTAGGTCTCCGGGTGATAATGCCATAGAGCACCGCATACGTTCATATGTGCGCTGGAATGCTATGGCGATGGTATTAAGAGCCAATCGATCCACCAATGTAGGTGGACATATTGCAAGTTTTGCGTCAGCGGCAACACTCTACGATGTTGGCTACAATCATTTCTGGCATTCGCCTAATGAAAATCATGGTGGGGATTTAGTATACGTGCAGGGGCATTCATCACCTGGTATTTATGCTTATGCTTTTCTTGCCGGAGAATTAACCGAAAAGTACCTGGATAATTTCCGTCAGGAAGCGGGGGGTGAGGGCTTGTCTTCGTATCCTCATCCTTGGCTTATGCCGTCATTCTGGCAGTTTCCAACTGTATCCATGGGGCTCGGCCCTTTAATGGCAATATACCAGGCGCGTTTTATGAAATATTTAGGTAGTCGCGGTTTGGTGAAAACGGATGGCAGAAAGATATGGGCATTTATGGGCGACGGAGAAATGGATGAACCGGAATCTCTCGGCGCAATCACACTTGCCTCTCGTGAGAATCTGGATAATCTAATTTTTGTTGTTAATTGTAATCTGCAACGGCTTGACGGACCGGTTCGAGGGAACGGAAAAATTATTCAGGAACTGGAAGCAGCGTTTCGAGGTGCAGGTTGGAATGTGATCAAAGTCATTTGGGGGTCTTACTGGGACCCATTGCTGGCAAAAGATACCAAGGGATTACTCCAGAGGCGCATGATGGAATGTGTGGATGGCGAATACCAAAATTTTAAAGCCAGAGACGGTGCATATGTGCGCAAGCATTTCTTCGGTAAGTATCCGGAATTATTGGAAATGGTTGCGACGATGTCGGATGATGATATTTGGCGTTTGAATCGGGGCGGCCATGATCCTCATAAAGTGTACGCGGCGTATTCTGAGGCAGTTCAACATAAGGGACAGCCTACGGTTATTCTTGCAAAAACAATCAAGGGATACGGTATGGGAGAATCCGGAGAGGCGCAAAATATAACCCATCAGCAGAAAAAAATGGGCACGACTTCCTTAAAAGCGTTTCGTGACCGTTTCGGTCTAAACATCTCTGATGACAAAATTGATGACGTACCTTATCTGACATTTGATCAAGAAAGTCCAGAATATCAATATATGAAAGAGCGCCGTGAAGCGCTAGGTGGTTTTTATCATCGTCGCAAGCAGCAGGCAGAATCTCTCGAGGTGCCTTCGTTAGATGCATTCGAGTCGGTACTGAAAGCTAGCGGAGAGGGGCGCGAATCTTCGACGACTATGGCCTTTGTGCGTATCTTGAATGTTCTGGTAAAGGATAAACAAATTGGTAAGCGCATTGTACCCATTGTGGCAGATGAGTCACGCACTTTTGGTATGGAGGGTATGTTTCGTCAGCTAGGCATCTGGTCATCTGTCGGTCAACTATACACGCCGCAAGATGCAGAGCAATTAATGTATTACAAAGAAGATAAAAACGGTCAGATTCTACAAGAAGGTATCAATGAAGCGGGAGCGTTGTCCTCGTGGATAGCTGCCGCAACTGCATATAGTACTCATGGTATCCAGATGATTCCTTTTTATATCTTTTATTCTATGTTTGGTTTTCAGCGCGTAGGAGATCTAATTTGGGCAGCGGGCGATATGCGTAGTCGCGGATTCCTGCTTGGAGGTACTGCAGGGCGAACAACACTCAATGGTGAAGGGCTTCAGCATGAAGATGGGCATAGTCATTTGGCAGCTTCCACTATTCCCAATTGTGTTGCTTATGATCCGGCATTCGCATATGAGTTGGCTGTAATTATTCAAGATGGCTTACGACGTATGTGTCAAATACAGGAAGATGTGTTTTATTACATTACGGTGATGAATGAAAATTATCCACATCCTGAAATGCCTAAGGGCGTTGAGCAACATATTCTAAAAGGGATGTATTTATTCAGCGAGGCTTCCAAACGTGCCAAAGGGGAACGTGTGCAATTGCTTGGTTCGGGAACAATTCTGCGTGAAGTAATTGCTGCAGCGGATATTTTGAAGCAGGATTACAACGTCAATGCGGATGTCTGGAGTGTGACTAGTTTTACTGAATTAAGACGTGAGGCAATGCATGTTCACCGGTGGAACATGCTCCATCCTGAGAAGAAAGCGAAAGTATCGCATATTGAAGCGTGTTTGCAGGGGCGCGTGGGACCGGTGGTCGCGGCTACCGATTACATGAAGATTCATGCAGATCAGATTCGTGAATATGTCCCTGGTTGCTATCGTGTATTAGGTACGGATGGATTTGGGCGATCTGATACGCGTGAGAAATTGCGTCAGTTTTTTGAGGTTGATCGATATTATATTACTGTGGCTGCATTGAAGGCGCTCGCGGATGAAGACAAAATATCCAAGGGAATAGTAAAGGAAGCAATCAAGCAGTTTAATATCAACCCGGAAAAACCCGATCCGGTTATGCTGTAGCCTGTCTTAAAAACAATTCGGCGATGAAAAATAAATGAATTGCAATTTTGGGTGTTTCTGTGTCATTTTCCATGTTGATATGGATTTAAGGAATGTATATGGGTGAGCTTAAGACTGTTTCCGTTCCTGATATTGGGGATTTTACAGAGGTGCCTGTTATTGAAGTTTTTATTCAGCCCGGTAATCAGGTGAATGCGGAAGACCCTCTGGTGGCTCTAGAGTCTGATAAAGCGACTATCGACATTCCTTCGCCTTTCTCAGGGGTTATTAAGGAAATCAAAGTTAAAACAGGGGACAAGGTTTCTGAAGGAGTGGCCCTAGCTGTCATTGAGATAAATGAGGCTACGGAGGATTCAAATGAATCTGCAGCGCAAACTTCGAAAGAAGTGCAGCACAGCGAAGTGTCTAAAAGCGATGAAATCGATTCTTCCGAATCGGAGCGGCATCCAGATGCAAATGATGTGGTGACATCCGAACAATCGGTAGAAAAAGAAATGCAGTCCGCTCCACCGGTCAAAGCAGCAGTTTCTGAATCTGATCAGGAGATCTCTTCTTCAAAAGCGCATGCAGGTCCTTCGGTGAGGCGTTTAGCACGTAAATTAGGTGTTAATCTGGACATGATAATGGGAAGCGGTAGGAAACAACGTATTCTCAAAGAAGATGTCCAAGCGTTTGTAAAAGCTAAATTGTCGCAAATTTCAGCAAATGATGGAGGTGGTGTCGGCACGTCATTAAATTTGCTACCTTGGCCTCAGGTAGATTTTGCAAAATACGGGCCTGTCGAAATCAAGTCACTATCACGGATTAAACAGATCGCAGGTGCAAACCTGCATCGAAACTGGGTAATGATTCCGCATGTTACTCAATTTGATGAAGCAGATATTACAGACCTGGAAGCGTTACGCAAAGAATCCAACGCAACAGCAAAAAACGACGCGCCTAAATTAACATTATTGTCTTTCTTAATGAAAGCGATGATCGCGTCATTAAAAAAATTTCCTGAGTTCAATGCATCGTTGGATAACGATGTTAATGGGGAAAATAGTCTGATTATTAAAAATTATTATCATATTGGTTTTGCTGTAGATACGGTACATGGGCTTGTTGTGCCTGTCATCAGGGATGTTGATCAGAAAGGCGTAGTGGCAATAGCCCGTGAACTCGGTGAACTGGCGGCCTTGGCTCGTGATGGAAAGCTCAAGCCAAGTCAGATGCAAGGTGCCAGTTTTACCATTTCAAGTTTGGGAGGGGTCGGCGGTAAGGCATTTACACCGATTATCAATGCGCCTGAGGTGGCTATTTTGGGTGTTTCCAGAGCTGATTATAAGCCAGTTTATAGAGATGGTCAGTTTGAGCCGCGATTGGTTTTACCGCTTTCATTGTCCTATGATCATCGGGTAATTGATGGTGCGGCAGCTGCCCGATTTACTTCACATTTGGCGGAAGTTTTAACCGATATGCGTTTGGCGTTATTATAGCCGTTCGTATATGTAAGGCATTGATTAATATAGAGCCATGATTGAACCGTTGCTTATAGGCGTCTACGGTGGCACGTTCGATCCGATTCATTATGGTCATTTGCGCGTTGCAGAGGAACTTGTCGAGGCAGCCGCGCTTGACCAGCTTTATTTTATGCCTGCTGGCGAACCGCGTTTGCGGGATGTGCCAGCTGCGTCGGCAAATCACCGTGCACAAATGGTGATGCTGGCAATACAAAGCAACTCACATTTCTTTCTCGACGAGCGTGAAATAAAACGTTCAGGCGAAAGCACAACCGTAGAGTCGTTACATGAATATCGCAGGCAATATGGTGAATGTGCCGTGCTTTGTTTTATCTTAGGTGCCGATGCTTTTTTTAAAATTCATCATTGGTATCGCTGGCGCGAATTGTTTCAGCTCTGTCATTTGATTGTCGTAGAGCGACCGGATAGTCAACGAGTGGCAAGTCGTCATGATTTGCCTTGTGAGTTACGTAGCGCTTGTGAATCTCGCTGGACATTGAATCCGGTTGATCTGAGGCGCCGGTTAAGTGGTATGATTTATATTGCTCCAACAACTTTATTGGATATATCGGCGACTCGGATACGTGAGTGTATCGCCGCGAATAACAGTGTCGGCAATTTTTTACCCGAGAATGTTTCAGATTATATTAAAACCCATCACCTTTATCTTAGGAGAAAATGAATTCAAGTAAGCTGGTTGAAATCACAGTAGATGCCCTTGAGGAAATTAAGGCAAGTGATATCAAAATAATCAATGTCAATAAATTAACATCCATGTTTGAATATATTGTTATTGCAAGTGCAAATTCTTCACGCCAGACAAAGGCGCTTGCTGACAATGTCCGGGAAAAAGTGAAAGATGCCGGAGGTAGTGTTTTATCTTTGGAAGGGGAGCAAACAGGTGAATGGTTGTTGGTGGATCTAGGTGACGTTATCGTGCATGTCATGCAGCCAGAGGTACGTGAATACTACAATCTGGAAGCGCTTTGGGTGGGCGATGCAAATTGAAATAAGCATTGGTAATCCTTGTTTTTTGGTGATTCGTTATATGTGATTATGATATAAATCATAATGTTAATCAGAGACGAGGGTGGTCATGGAAAAACCGGACAATAACAAATTAAATGAGTGTGTAAACTATTTGACCCGTGTTGAAATTCCTGTTTTAAAAAAGACTGCCCGCAATTTGTCAGCAATTACAAAGAATCCCGATAAGATGAGTGCGCGGGATATTGCTCATGTCATCAAAGACGACCCGTTAATGACTGTTAAGCTAATGCGCTATTTGCAGTATCACAAACATCGTTCCCAGGAGCATGAAGTGATGGAAGTGGAACAGGTGTTAATGATGCTTGGTCTGGAAAGTGCCTTAAAAAATGTTCCGTCTGAACCGTTGGTTGAGGACTTGTTGGGAAGCCAGCATAGAGATGCACTAGTATATTTATTAAAAGTGATTCATCGTGCCAAAGTGGCGTCGAATTACGCATTTGACTGGGCTGTACGTTTGCAGGACCTACATTATGAAGAAGTGCGTATAGCGGCATTGTTACATGATATTGCAGAGATTCTGATGTGGTGCTTTGCGCCGAAGGCGATGCTTCACGTTAAATCGGTGCAGACAAAAAATAAAACTGTACGTAGTCAGCAGGTACAGGAGCAGGTGCTGGGATTTTCGCTGCATGAATTGCAGCTCGCGCTGGCGACGCAGTGGAAACTTCCGCAATTGTTAATTTCGCTGATGGATGATGATTACAACGACCAGCAGCGTGTTCGGAATGTTTTTTTGGCTGTTAATCTGGCAAGGCATGCTGCCAATGGTTGGGATGATGCTGCATTGCCCGACGACTATGAAGAAATAGGCCGCTTACTCAATTTGAAACCTGAAGAAGTTATGGTGATTGTCGGTGCAGACAAGCAACAGACTGATTCAGTATAGAAATAGTATCGTCTTATACATAGAATTGATCCAATGGTCATGGCCGCTGCACATCGGATTAAGGGCTTGGATTCGGATGATTTTTGTGAATGGTTTCTATTTCATCGAGTATTTCCGCTGAAAGCTCCAAATCAATGCTGTCGATGTTCGTTTTGAGTTGTGCCATAGTGGTTGCGCCTATAATTGTACTGGTAAGAAACGGCCGACTGTTTACATAGGCAAGCGCCATTTGTGCCGGGTCAAGCTGATATTTGTCTGCCAATGCAACATACTGTTTGGTTGCGTGAATCGCATTAGGATGGCTGTAGCGTGTGTAATGAGGAAATAAGGCGAGTCGTGACTCTGGCGGTGCACTACCATCCAGATATTTACCGGTGAGTGTTCCGAATCCAAGCGGGGAATAAGATAGCAAGCCAACTTTCTCGCGCCAGGAAACTTCTGCCAACCCAACTTCGTAGCTGCGATTAAGGAGGTTGTACGGGTTCTGAATACTGACGATACGGGGAAGGCTGTGCTGTTCGGCTTGCTGTAAAAAACGCATTACACCCCAGGGTGTTTCGTTCGACAAACCGATATAGCGAATTTTTCCCGCCTTTATTTGCTCATTCAGTGCATGGAGTGTTTCAACAAACGGTGTGTGCTGTACTTCGCTTTTAGGCGCGAATCCTAATTGACCAAAGTAGTTGGTTTGACGTTCTGGCCAGTGCAGTTGATATAAATCGATATAGTCAGTTTGTAGACGTTTCAGGCTTGCATCCAGCGCAGACTGAATATGCCGTTTGTTAAATAATGTTTGGCCACGGCGGATATGGGATACCCAGTCGGTACCGGGGCCGGCAATTTTGGAGGCCAGAATAATTTTATCCCGTTGTCCTCGGGTTTGAAGCCACTTGCCGATAATTGTTTCAGTGCTGCCATATGTTTCTTGTTTTGGAGGTATCGAGTACAACTCAGCGGTATCGAAAAAATTGATTCCAGCAGAAAACCCATAGTCCATTTGTTCAAATGCATCTTCAAGAGAATTTTGCTGTCCCCAGGTCATTGTACCCAGACAGATTGCGCTTACCAGTTCATTCGTATCGCCTAGCCTTTTGTATTGCATCATTTTGATAGTGTTTTACGGGGTTTTAATGGAAAGGTATGAGAGAGACGTCATGGATTAATGATAATTTAACGGTTACAGATCGCCGAAAAATAATGCTTAATCGAATCAATGCCTCAACTATCTCAAATTATATACTACAGGCTTTCTTTAAGCTGTTTCTGAGAGGGGTGCTGAGCCGTGGTGATTTTTTGTACGCTGAGTGATGCGATTTCAAAACGCTGAATTGCATCTATAACTGCTTCCGTAGTGGAATGAAATAGGCCGTAATATACAAACTTCTGACCGTTCCGGGTTTTTATTTTCAGCGCACATTTTAAAAGTGTTTTACTAGGGTTAATTGCATGCTGAACTTTCATAGGATTTTCCTTTGTTGTCGTGAAGACATGCATATAAAGCCGCTATCTAGAGTGAACCTATTAAACTGTAATAACTCTGAGGTAATTTTACAAAAATTCTGAACGTGTGAATGATGTGACAAACAGAATAAAAGGGTCTCAATTTATCGTTTGTCAGTTGAAAGAAAATACGGTGAGTGGAATTTTCTATTTCAGTAGATTATTCAGTTAGAAAAGATTTGTTTACTGAGGTGTTCTGGGGGGGTTCCTTAAATTGGCGCAGGTGCTGATAATGGCTATTTTCCCGCGCATGGTATAATTTTGTTTAGTGTATTTGGATCATTGCATAGACAATTGATTCAAGAGATTTTTTATTTACCAATGGTTTATTGATGGTCGTGCGGTTTGTGCGCATTGCAATGTTGTTTCGGACGTATCTGTGACCGGAATAAGCTGACCTTTCAATAGAAATCATGATTGTTTTTTATAAGAATTCTTTTCTTATTAGCGAATAAGAATCATTTTGTGTTGTTAAACAAAATATGACTTTGTCTCTGGGAATTTAATTCAGTGACAATTTCTCCTAAAAGCAATTCTTATAAGAATGGAGAAAAATAGAATGACATCCGTACTGCCTTTAATTAAAAAACAGATTATTGCAGGACAGTTTGATAACGAGCCTGAACAATTTCAAGTTTACACGGAAAGACAAATCGATAAAATTGCTGCGTTAGATCAGTTATCTGAGGCGCAGCGCTTTGAAATGAAAGTGGTTGCCAATGTTTTGCCATTTAGAGTAAATCAATATGTGATTGACAATTTAATTAATTGGCGGAATATACCCGATGATCCGATTTTTCAATTGGTGTTTCCGCAAAAAGGCATGCTGTCGGAGGATGATTTTGATCAAATGGCCGCGGTTCTTCGGAGTTCCAGTGACAGAAGCGTAATTTTAAAGAACGCAAATGAAATCAGGCAGCGATTAAATCCACACCCTGCAGAACAACAATCTTTAAATGTGCCTTTTGAGGATAACGAGCCGATAGACGGCCTGCAACATAAATATCGAGAGACGGTGTTGTTTTTTCCTAGCCAGGGGCAAGTTTGTCATAGTTTCTGTAGTTTTTGCTTTCGCTGGGCGCAGTTTATCGGTGACAAGAATTTGCGTTTCTCAAATAGAGAGGTACGCAAGCTGCATGATTATTTGGCCCAGTATAAAAGCATCAGTGATTTGTTGATCACGGGTGGCGATCCGATGGTTATGAAATCGGATCACCTGGCTGCATACCTCGAACCGCTGCTTAACCCGGAATTTGAACATGTGCAGACTATACGTATAGGTACAAAATCATTAAGCTTCTGGCCGCAACGTTACGTTAACGACGAAGATTCCGATCAGCTGCTGTCGCTGTTTGAAAGAATGGTCAAGGCCGGTAAGCACGTGGCGATTATGGCCCACTTTAATCATTGGCGTGAAATGAATACTTCGGTTGTACAAGAAGCGGTTAAGCGTTTACGTGAAACGGGTGTGGTTATTCGTACGCAATCGCCATTATTGAATCATATCAATAATGATCCGGAGATTTGGGCGCATATGTGGCGCGAACAAGTGCACCTGGGTATGGTGCCGTATTATATGTTCGTCGAGCGTGATACAGGTGCGCGCCGTTATTTTGAAGTACCTTTGGCACGTGCCTGGCAGGTCTACCGAGAAGCGCTAAAGCGCGTATCAGGATTGGGGCGAACTGCCCGCGGACCATCAATGAGTGCCGGGCCTGGGAAAGTTGAAATTCAGGGTGTGACGCAAATAAAGGGTGAACAGGTGTTCGTCTTGCGTTTTTTGCAAGCGCGTAATCCGGATTGGGTGCAGCAACCTTTCTTTGCCCGGTTTGACCCTGAGGCAACTTGGTTGGATCATTTAAAACCGGCGTTTGGTGAACAAAAATTTTTCTTCCAAGATGAATATGATGCAATGCGAGAAAAACAAATTAGTCCTAGGGTATATCAATAAAAGATCTGATTCTAGACATTAGATTACGGTTTGCGCAAAGTAGAGGATGTCGTTATGAGTGGCGAGTAGCGCATAACGGTCTTCGAGCAATTGGCCGAGATAAAAAAGTGTAAGCTACGCGTTGGGTGGCAAATGTCACAATTGTGTCACGGACACTTTGCTATGCTGATATTCTGGAAAACGAAATTTCAAGTAGAATATTATCAGGATTAATTGAATAATAAATGTTTTTTGCTGTCTGATTTAACGTTAGTTTACCATCTAAGTCGTTTAAAGTACTTCCAGCAAGGAATTGCTACGAGATTGTTGTTTCAGTAAATATATTGTGATGAATATAAGGCGGCATGTTGTATGTACTCATTATCATTACTGCAGTTGTATTAATTTTCGGGCCGTCTTACTGGGTCAGACATACACTCGAAAAATATAGTTATCCCCAGGATCGTTATACTGTAACGGGTAGTGAACTTGCCCGTATTTTGTTAGATTGGGCCGGATTACAATCAGTTAAGGTCGAGAAAACCGATCAGGGTGATCATTATGATCCTGTTGCAAAGGCAGTACGTTTGATGGCGGATAAATTTAATGGCAAATCGTTAACGGCGATTACTGTGGCTGCACATGAAGTCGGACATGCGGTTCAGGATCGTGACGAATATCCTCCGCTGAAAATGCGTACACGTTTGGTTCAGATTGCTGCACCTGTTGAAAAATTGGGTGCGGCGATATTAATGATTGTACCGTTTATTATGGTGGTTACCCATGCGCCGGTGGTAGGCGTATTATTTTTTGTCGGAGGTGTGTTGACGTTGGGGACATCCACATTGATACATCTGGTGACATTGCCAATGGAATTGCATGCCAGCTTTGCTCGCGCGCTGCCGATGCTTGACAAAGGCGGACATTTAATCGAGGGCGACGAACAACATGCGCGCAAAATTTTAAAAGCGGCTGCCTGGACATATGTATCGGCCTCGTTAATGACGTTGTTGAATATCGGTCGTTGGTGGGCAATACTGCGCAGGTGATTGCGGTTTGGATAGATTGAACGGTAGTATTTTATGAATATTTGCGATTTTCTTTGAAACGTTTAGTGTTAAGAGGATTAAAATGATGCATTTCTGGTACAAACGGCGGTTTGTTCAACATGAATATGGTTTTACATTGCTTGAATTACTCGTTGTGATGGTCATTATTGGATTGTTGGCGGCCTACGTAGGGCCCAAATATTTCTCGCAGGTCGGCAAATCCGAGATAAAAATGGCTCAAGCGCAGATTGATGCTCTGGAAAAAGCATTGCATCAATACCGATTAGACGTGGGCAGTTATCCGCAAACTGAGAATGGCCTTGCCGCATTAGTGACACAGCCCAATAACGAGCCAAAATGGCAAGGTCCTTATTTGTCTAAAACGCCGCCAAACGACCCTTGGGGGCGTCCATATGTATACAAATATCCTGGTGAGAACAATGAATTTGATTTGTTTTCCATGGGTAGAGACGGGCAGATTGGTGGAGAAGGAGAGGCGGCTGATATTACAAACTGGTAAACAGGCTGGCGACACCGATGCGCTATGAAGTAAAAGCCGTTATATCAGGACAGGGAACGGTCCATTTACAGCTGGAGGCGGATAGCGAGGAAGAGGCGCGCCGCCAAGTATTGGATCAGGGCGGGATGGTATTGACTGTCAAGCGCAGTTTTACCGGATTGTCATTTAAATCCAATGCACGTTTCCCCCTGGTTCATTTTAGTCAGGAACTGCTTTCGTTGGTTACAGCGGGGTTAAGTCTTGTCGAATGTCTGGAAACGTTAGTGGATAAAGAGCAGGACGCAAATAACAGGAAAATCATTCATGATCTCCTTGCGCGGCTCTATGAAGGTATTACATTTTCACAAGCGCTAGAAGCCTATCCTCAGGCTTTCCCAATGCTTTATATTGCCACAATTCGTGCCAGCGAACGAACCGGCGATCTTGCTGAGGCTTTAACACGCTTTGTAACCTATCAGACTCAAATGGATTTGGTGCGTAAGAAACTGGTCGGTGCTTCGATTTATCCGGTATTGTTATTGGTTGTAGGATTATTGGTATCGTTGTTTCTGTTAATTTTTGTGGTACCTAAATTCAGTGCGATCTACGATGACATGAACGCGGATTTGCCTTGGTTGTCTGTTCTACTGATCGAATGGGGTCATTTTGTTCAGGATCACGGCTGGGAGCTGGCTATATTTGTTTTGTTATTTCTCGTGTCCGTAAGTTATGCCGTTACCCGGCAGGGGTTCCGTGCATATATGATGGAGAAATTGTGGCATATCCCGGCGGTTGGTGAGCGTATGCGTGTTTACCAGTTAGCCCGTTTTTATAAAACATTGGGTATGCTATTGCGTGGCGGCATACCCATTACACAGGCGCTGGAAATGGTCAGCGGTTTATTACAAGCGCACTTCAGGCCAAAAATTGAGGCTGCGGCCAATCATATCCGTGAAGGCCAGACTATTTCCAGCGCAATGGAAGTCGAAGGGCTGACGACAGCAGTGGGCAACCGCATGCTAAGAGTTGGCGAACGTACGGGATTGATGGGCGATATGATGGAACGTATTGGCGCTTTCCACGATGAGGAAATTGCACGCTGGGTTGAATGGACTACGAAACTGATTGAACCTATTCTTATGGCAGTTATCGGTATTGTAATAGGCGGCATTATTATTTTAATGTATCTGCCTATTTTTGAGCTGGCAGGTAGTATCAATTGACACAAGAAACATCTATGCAGACTGGAGATAAACAATCATTAAGTCTTAATGATTTGGGTCAGATCCGCGTGGAAGCAATCCAGCGGGGCGTTTCGGTTATCGAAATGCTTGAAGAGGCCAATGGATTTTCTCCCGATGAATCCATTCATGAACTGGGTGAGTTGCTGCACATTCCCGTGATGGAAATGAAAACCATACACGAGCTGGAGCCTGCTTTCGATATTTTACCGTTTGCGGAAGCAGTACGGCATGAATGTGTTTTATTTAGGGACGGAGACACATTTTTACTTGTTGTCAGCGATCCGTTCTCATCGAAATTGCGCTTATGGGCTGAAGATCGTTTTGAAATGAATGTCGTGTGGCGGTTGGTGCATCCCGCCGATTTGGCGGCTTTCTTCACCCAACAGGAAAAAAACATGCGAGCCATGGATCACGTGTTACCTGATCAAAATCAGGATGTGGTCCAAAGCAGTGTTGAAGACCTTTCGCTGAAAACGATCAATGAAGGCACCAGTCCGGTGGTGCGTCTTGTTCATTCCACGTTGTATGACGCGCACAAATCGCAGGCCAGTGATATTCATCTGGAAATGGTCGTTGGCGCATTGTCGATCAAGTACCGGATTGACGGTGTTTTGATGTCAATCGGCGTGATAAAAGGCGCCGATCTTGCCGAACAGGTGATCTCCAGGATTAAGGTGATGTCAGAGCTGGATATTGCGGAACGGCGTGTTCCGCAAGACGGGCGCTTCAAAGTTTCAATTCAAGGACGCGAGGTCGACTTCCGGGTTTCCATTATGCCGAGTATTTTTGGCGAGGATGCCGTGTTACGTATTTTAGACCGTCAGGCGTTGTCCGATCACGTCGAGGGACTGACGCTGGATCATCTGGGGTTTAGCGAAGCGAATATGTCAATATTACGTCGTCTGAGTTCGGAACCCTACGGCATGTTGTTAGTAACGGGGCCAACCGGCAGCGGTAAGACAACATCGCTGTATGCGGCAATTACGGAGGTTAACAAAGGTAACGATAAAATTATTACCATTGAAGACCCCATTGAATATCAGTTACCGGGAGTATTACAGATACCGGTGAATGAAAAAAAAGGTCTGACTTTTGCGCGTGGTCTGCGCTCTATTCTGCGGCACGATCCCGATAAGATTATGGTTGGTGAGATCCGTGATGCCGAAACTGCCCAGATTGCCATACAGGCGGCGTTAACCGGGCACTTGGTTTTTACTACGGTACACGCCAATAACGTGTTTGACGTTATCGGGCGCTTTTCGCATATGGGTGTGGATCCCTACAGCTTCGTGTCAGCATTAAACGGAATTGCCGCGCAACGGTTGGTGCGCTTGTTGTGTCCGCATTGTACCGTTGACGAGCACCCTACGGATCAACAGATTGACGAGGCCGGGATCGACCGCGAAGCATCCGACAGTTTTCTGTTTCGAACCGGAAAAGGTTGTGGACAATGCCGCGGGAGCGGTTATCGCGGCCGTCATGCCATTGCTGAAATATTGATTCTGAATGATGAAATTCGAGAGCTGATTGTCGCGCAGGAGCCTATACGTAAAATAAAAGAAGCGGCCAGGAAGAACGGCACACATTTCTTGCGGGAAGCAGCTCTGGATATGGTTAAAAGCGGCATAACCAGCTTGGAGGAGGCTAATCGTGTCACCATTGTGGCGTGATCAGATTGATGTGTTTTTTGCGCCGGACCAGATTAATGTGGTGCGGACAAAGCGAGGGTTAAAACCTGTTAAGCAGCCTGTCGTGACTGAGCGGATTCCTGACAACCAGGATGGTGATCCGGTATGGCTATTGCCGATGGAAAAGCTTGAGTCCCAGTTAGCCGAAGCTGGTGGGTCGGGCATGACTGTAACGCTTTCCAATTACTTTGTGCGATATATCGTACTGCCACCACAAACGGAAATCACCTCGCCCGATGAAGTGATGGCTTACGCTGATTTTCGTATGCGAGAAATTTATGGTGCTCGTGTAGATAATTGGGCGTTAAGTGTCAGTCCATGGAGTCCTGTTTCGGGTGCAGTTTGTGCGGCGATTTCGCACGATCTTCTCAAGCAGATTCAAGAATTGTCTACACGTCAACAAATCGTCTTAAATGGAATTGAGCCCTATTTAACTTCGGTGCTCGATCAGTCATCGCACGCGTTTAATCACAAAAAATCGTTTCTAGCGCTGGTTGAGAATGGGCGGATCTGCGTCGCGGTGATGGTCGATGGAGTTTGGCGGAATATCCGCAATCAGCGCGTTTTGCATGATTTGCAGAATGAACTGTGGGCGGTACTTGATCAAGAAGCCGTTTTGTCGGGGCAAAAGGAGGTTGAAGAACAGGTTTTACTTTTTGCGCCTGAGCATCCGGCGTTGATGCTGCCCAGTGACTGTGGTTGGGGGGTCATGCCGTTGCTAACTGACCAGATATCCGTTCCGGAACACTATCCTACTGCTGTTGCGGGTAAGGTCCGGTCCGGGGAGAATGCATGTCCCGTATGAAAATATCTTTTCCATACGCCGGTCAACCGTTACGCACTATTGACTGGTTGTTGCTTTGTATCGGTGTAATAGCCTTACTTGCAGTATTTTATCAATTCAGGCAGATTACAGAAGCATCCAGTTTCTGGAGTGTTCGTGTTGAGCGTATGGAGAAGCAGCAGCCCGGTGCGACAACCAAATCGCGGCGGCGGTCGCGTACAAGAGAATTCAGCCAGGAGATTGGTAAAGAGTTACAACAAGCGAATACTATTCTCAATCAAATCAATTTACCCTGGGAAGCCTTGTTTGACGCTATTGAAAATATCATTACCGACGATGTCGCTTTATTGGCGCTGCAGCCGAACGTTAAGGGCCGGACGCTGAGAATCAGTGGAGAATCCCGGAATATTAATGCGCTACTTGATTTTGTTGAATCAATGGAACGTGAAGTTGTTTTTGAACAGGTTCATCTTGTTAATTACAAAGTCAAACAGGATAACCCCTATCGTCCAATCGATTTTCTTTTGACGGCCGTATGGACAGCAAAATCTTGAAAACAGAATTAATCCAGACGCAAAGCCGGCATTATCTGCTGCTGTTGCGCTGGCATGCTTCACGCCTCGGTAATATGGGGAAGATCGGCGTGGGTTTGCTGGTGGTCGCCGGTATTTTTTTTCTGGGTGCCGTACAGCCTGAAAAAGAAGCGCTGGAAAAGCTGAAGGAACGCGCTGAAACGCTGAAAATGCAGTTGCGCGCCGGGTCTGATGGTATGCCTGTCGCTGAGAAAAATCTAACAAACGATCAGGCTTTACAGGCGTTCTATGAATTTTTCCCGCGTTTTGATTCGTCTCCATTCTGGATTCGCGAACTGGTTCGCGTTGCACAAAAACAAGGCGTTGAAATCAACAGCAGTGATTTCAGGCTGACCCTTGAACGGGATTGGCGGTTATCCCGGTATGACATTATTCTGCCCGTCAGGGGGCGTTACGCACAGATTCGTGCGTTTATGGCGGATGTATTGCAGGCTGTTCCCGCTATGGCAATTACGGATTTTGTCATTAAACGTGACGACGTTCAGTCGGAGCAACTCGATGTGCGTTTGGAAATGAGTCTTTATCTGAATGAGTGATAACAATGGATGCGTCTGAAAAGAAACGTAAAATTATCATTGGTCTGGCGTTGGTTGCGACGCTGGTAGCCGTAGTGTTGGTTGACGACGAAGAAGAAGAGATGATTGTCGACACTGCGCAACCCGTGACAGCCAAAAAAACAACCCGTGGCGCATCAAGCAGAAAAAGTGCACCCGCTACTCATAATTATCTGGATGTCCAACAGTTGGGCCAGAGAACGTTCGATCCGCGTGCGGGCACATTGTTTACGTCGATGTCCTGGGCGCCCAAGCGGCCTCAAATCAGTCCGGAACAGCAGGCGGCCATAGCGCAGCAGCGTGCAGAGGCTAAAGCCAAAGCCAAGGCGCGGCAGCCTGCGCCGACACCGCCGCCATTACAGTTTAAGTATATCGGTAAGGCTATTGAGGGTAACAAAACATGGGTTTTTCTAACGCAAGACAATGAGAATTATATTGCTAAAATCGGAGAAAAAATTGATGGGGAGTATCGTCTGGATACTATCGATGAAGCGTCGGTGACGCTGACTTATCTGCCGCTGAATGCCAAGCAAACGCTTCCTATAAATGATTCTCAGACAGGAAAATTTTGATGAAACTATTTAAATGCGCTGTTTTTTTGTTAATAGCGGCTCTCATTGTCAGTGGTTGCGCGATCAATAACAAGACATTTGGAACGCGTAACAAAGCGTTTGAGGAAGGGCAGATTCTGATACAGAACGGTGAATTGGAGCTCGGTTTGCTGAAACTGGAGCAGGCTGCGCGGGAAGAACCCAAAAATAAGGAAATCCGCACAATGCTGGAGTTACAGCGCGAAAGTGTGCTTGGAAGAATGCTGGCCGATGCAAATACTGCACGTCTTGATGGCGAGTTGGATTTTGCCGATGAAAAATACCGGCGTATTCTTGATTTTTTCCCGGGCAATGAACGGGTTAGAGAGGGGCTTGAGACGATAGACCGTGATCGACATCACGCAGCAACTATTGAATATGCACAGCAATTGTTGATTCGTAATGATATCGATGGCGCTGAAAAAGCGGTCAGATCGGTGTTGCAGGAAAATCCGATGCAGCCGCAAGCGCGCGAACTGGTCAAGGAGCTCAATAATCGGATTACCCGCGCGGAGAGCACTGATCTGACGCTTGAGACCGCTTTCAAGAAAAACATCACCATGGAGTTTAAAGACACCGAGCTGCGTTCGGTTTTTGAAATCATGTCGCGCACCGCAGGCATTAATTTTGTTTTTGATAAAGATATCCGCCAGGAAGCCAAAGTCTCTGTATTTGTACGCAACAATACCGTTGAAGATATTCTTAAGCTGCTGCTGATTACCAATCAACTGGCGTATACGCGGTTGAATGAAAATTCATTACTGATTTACCCCAACACGCCGGCCAAGCAGAAAGAATACCAGGAGTTGATGGTGCGCAGTTTTCAGGTAGCACATGCTGATGTCAAGCAAATGGTGGCGATGATTCGTGGCCTGGTTAAAGCCAAGGACATTTACGTGAACGAACAGCTTAATCTGTTTATTATACGTGATACGCTCGAGGCTATCCGAGTGGTCGAAAAACTGGTGACACTCAACGATTTTCCTGAATCTGAGGTGATGCTTGATGTGGCTATCCTTTCGGTTTCTAGAAACAATAGCTTTTTACTTGGCCCCGACCTGCCGCAGGGAACTACTTTTAGTTTTGTTCCAGGTACTGGAACTGCAGCAACTACTGTTGCAGATGGAGTAGTAAAACTGAGTCAGGTGGATTCGCTGCCAAAATTTAGAAACTTTACGATTGCCAATCAAGTTGCGGTAAACTTTGCACATAACCTGTCAAATGGCGATGTACTCGCAAACCCGCGAGTACGTGTCAAAAACCGTGAGGCTGCCAAATTCCATATTGGGACAAGACAGCCTATTTTTACTTCCAATGTGGCCGCTGGAGTAAGCGCAGTGGTAACTTCAACACCTACATTCATCGATATCGGTACAAAACTGGATGTTGAGCCACTGATCAGTTCGAATAATGTGGTTACAATGAAAGTTCAACTGGAGGTTAGTAGTATTATAGGTGAGGAAGACGCGCCTGATGGTAATAGTACGGCACCAATTATCAGCACCACTAATGCAGAAACAACCTTAACACTGAAAGATGGCGAAACGGAGGTAATAGCTGGCTTGTATGATGATACTGATACAACCCGCATAAGTGGCCTTGCTGGTCTAATTAATATCCCGGGTCTCGACCGTTTGACTTCGGGGCAAGATGTGATGCGTACGAAACGGGAAATTGTTTTGCTAATTACACCGCGTATTGTCCGTAATTTGCCACATCAAACCAATTTTGAGAAAGAGTTTCATTACGGCACGGCTAATGAGGCGGGTAAGTTACCGGTCAGGGTCAGTAAAACATCGGCCGGTGGATTGTCGATAGCGCCGTCAAACCCTGCTGGCAGAGGCGGTGTTTCATCTGTTTTAAGCCGTGGTGCACAAGCATTCTCGCCCGACAGATCTCAGTCCGCGGCAAACCCGTTTGCGCGTCAGGCGGCGCTTAACGCGTCAGGCGAACCGACTTTGACGATCCAGGCACCGAGTAACATTACGTTTGATAAAGAATTCTCAGTGAGAGTCAGGATGGTCGGGGCCAGAGCGACGGTGTCCGGTGAAGCGCAAATCAGTTACGAGACCGATATGCTCGAATTGCTGAATAGCGAGGAAAACAGTGGCACACATACCGTAAAATTCGGCAGGGAGGAGCCAACGGGTATGGCGGCGCAGCTGCGGTTCAAGGTGATTACGCCGAATGCAGGCGAAACGGAAATCAGTGTTCAGAGCGCGACCGGCGAAGATACCGAAAGCGGGGAATCTGTCGAAGTTGTACTGCCCGGTCCGGCAAGCATTAAAATTCAATAAATAGGACTCATGCGTTTCGTGAAGCGTTCGGCCAGTCAAAGCGGTTTTACGTTAATCGAGTTAATGATTGTTGTAGCGATTATGGGCATACTGGCTACGGCTGCCATGCCGCTGCGTGAATTGATGGTAAAACGTGAGCAAGAACGGGAATTGCGCATTGTGTTGCGCCAAATCCGTAATGCTATCGATGCTTATAAGCAGGCAGTGGACGACGGACACATTGAGAAAAAAGAAGATGAATCCGGTTATCCACCCACGCTGGAGGATCTTGTTATTGGCGTTCCCGATGTAAAAAGCCCTGAGCCGAGGAATATTTATTTTCTAAGACGGCTGCCGCGCGACCCGATGTTTGAAGAATTGGACGTGGCGGGAATTGAAGAAACACCTGCGACAGAAACTTGGGGAAAGCGCAGTTATGAAAGTTCCGCTGAAAATCCGCAGGAGGGTGATGATGTGTTTGATGTTTATTCCCTGTCAGAGGCGACGGGTTTAAACGGTATTGAATACAGAAAGTGGTGACGCCGATGGTTTCGATGTATCGAGTGGGCAAGCTTAATCAAAACGGATTTACACTGATCGAATTACTGGTTGTGATGGCCATTATCGCTACACTGCTGAGTATTGTTGCGCCACGCTATTTCAATTCAATTGAAAAAGCCAAAGAAGCCGTACTGCGTCAGGATCTTAAAATCATGCGTGATTCGATCGATCAGTTTTATGCCGATTTCGGTAAATATCCCCTTGATCTGGAAGAACTAGTCGATAAGCGTTATTTGCGTAATATTCCTATCGATCCGATGACTGAGAGCGATACCACGTGGATTGAGATGCCTTCGCCGAATGACGATGAGGACGGCGTTTATGATGTGCATAGCGGCTTTACAGGCAGGGCGTTGGATGGCACGTTTTACGAAGAATGGTAAATAATGAATCACTCCGATAGTAAAGGTTTTGTTTATTTATGGGCACTATTTGCCGTGACCGTTGCCGGCGTGGTTATGGCGGCAACAGGGCAGGTGTGGCAAACCAAGATTCAGCGCGAAAAGGAGCTGGAGCTATTATTTATCGGCGATCAGTTTCGCAAGGCTATTATGTCTTATTACAACAATCAATTAAGCGGTATGAGGCAGTACCCGGAATCACTGAAAGATTTGCTGGAAGACAAACGCGGGCCTGTTCCGGTTAGACATTTAAGAAAAATGTATATCGATCCCATGACATTGACGGATGAATGGGGAGTTGTCAAAGAGGATCATGCGGCACAGCAGGTTCAGCAGCAAAACAGCGGGCAGAATAGCGCCTCGGGTAATACGAGTGCGACCGGTAGCAGCGTGGCAAGCATGCGCGAGGTGATCGTAGGTGTGTACAGCATGTCAAGTCAGCCACCGTTGAAGAAGGAAAATTTCCCGGAAGATTATGCCAAGTTTTCCGAGGCTGAGACTTACCAGGACTGGCAGTTTATTCATGCGAAGGACGCGGGCGCCGGCAAGGATAAGACGTCGTCCGGTCAGTCTCAACAAAACACCTCCGGAGGCGGCTCATCGCCATTTGGTGCTGCGACAGGTACAACAGGCTCAGCACAGGGTTCAGGGTCATCGACACCCGCATCACCGTTCTCACCGCCCGCTTCAGGGCAAGCGGGGCAAAATCCGTTTGCACAGTAGCTTATACGTTTGTATAAACATAGCACGGTAAGATTTCAATAGGAAGGTGTGGTTGAGCGTGTCAAGCGCGTTGATACTGATGTACGCTGACCTCAATTTATCAGTTTAATATGTCGAATATTGACGATATATGACATAGATGCTATTTTCTTACAAAGGCAGGCATTTAATATTTTTAAGGATTAAAGTGATGGCAAGCAGTTTAAATTTATCATTAACTGATGAATTACGTGAATATGTGAATTCCCGTTCAGGCGATGCAGGCCTGTATGCGACACCAAGTGAGTATATTCGTGATTTGATTCGTCGCGATATGGAATCACAGGCAACAGTGACGCATGTCATGGAAGGATTAGATGATATCCGTGATGGTCGGTTTTCTGATCGATCTATTTTGGATATTGCAAAAGAAAATTAGTCTCGGTGGCGAGAAAAAGCAGACAATATATTTTAACGTCAACTGCAGAGCGGGATTTTCGTCAGGCAAAACAATGGTCGTTATCCCGTTGGGGAAAGGAGCTAACAGCGCAATATTTCTCGGACCTCCATGAAAGCGCTGAATATATTGCGAAAAACATAAAGTCTCTAGCGGAGAAGAGGGGTTTGACGGGAGCAAGTGGCCTGACGATTCATGCGGTTAGGGAACATTATATTGTCTATGTGCCGATCAGCAGGAAACGCATCATTATAGTTGCTTTAATTCGGCAAACTCGTGATGTACCGGCAATTCTTAAGGCTAATAATTATCTTATTTGCCGTGAACTGGACAAGATTTTCACTCTTCTTTCAGAAGAAAAAATGCCCCACCTTCCAAAGTGAGCGTGTTTGCAGATTTTCAATCTTTATACATGGATTTTCTACCTGTTTTTCTAAACGTCAAAAATAAACCGTGCCTGGTTGTTGGCGGTGGTTCGGTTGCGTTGCGGAAAGTAACTTTATTACGACAGGCCGGCGCGGTTGTGCATGTGATTTCGCCGTCGTTAAATGAGGCGCTGGATGCGCTGCGTCAGCAGCAAGCAATTGTTCATCATGCACAGGCGTTTGACCCGAGCTATCTGGATAGCTGTGTGTTAGTGATTGCAGCAACTGATGATGCAGCTGTCAATCGAGAAGTGTCGGAATCCGCGCAATCTAAAAACATTCCCGTTAATGTAGTCGATAACCCCGAGCTATGCACATTTGTTATGCCTGCCATCGTCGACCGTTCGCCGTTGATGATCGCCATATCAAGTGGAGGGCAATCACCCGTGCTGGCAAGATTGCTGCGTGCGCGACTGGAAACGTTGATTCCACATGCGTACGCCCGTCTGGCTCTGTATGCGGGGCAACTTCGTTGGCAGGTTAAGCAGCATTTCACACATCAGAAGCGCAGGCGCTTGTTCTGGGAGAAAGCATTGCAAGGGCCTTTTGCCGAAATGGTATTGTCCGGCAAAGACAAGGCGGCGCAAGATTATTTCCAGCAATTATTGAAAAACGAGGATGACGATGAATCCTCAGGTGAAGTCTATCTGGTGGGGGCTGGGCCCGGTAATCCCGATTTACTGACGTTTCGTGCCATGCGGCTTATGCAGCAGGCCGATGTGGTGATTTATGACAGATTGGTGTCTCCAGAAATACTGGAGATGGTACGGCGTGACGCGGACCGGATATACGCGGGAAAAGAGCGCAGTCGTCACACTATGGATCAGGAGTCTATTAATCAGTTGTTGGTCCGGTTAGCGCGGGAGGGGAAGCGTGTGCTGAGGCTTAAAGGAGGCGACCCGTTTATTTTCGGACGTGGTGGCGAGGAAATCGAAACTCTGGCGAGTCATCGCATTGCGTTTCAGGTGGTGCCTGGTATCACCGCGGCATCGGGCGTGGCGGCTTATTCAGGTATTCCGCTGACACATCGTGATTATGCACAGTCATGTATTTTTGTTACCGGTCATCTGAAAAATAACACTCTGGATCTCAACTGGCAAATGCTGGCGCAACCGAATCAGACGGTTGTTATTTACATGGGTTTGCTCGGTCTGCCGGTTCTGTGTCGGCAACTCATTGCCCATGGTTGTCCGTCAAATACATCCGCTGCGATTATTCAGCAAGGTACACAGCAGACTCAGAAAGTTGTGACCGGAACATTGGAAACGTTGCCTGAACGGGCTGCTGCTGAACAGCTTGTCGCCCCAACACTGATTATCGTCGGAGAAGTCGTGCGCTTGCATCAGAAACTGGCCTGGTTTGAGCCAGATTAATTGCGTCGATTATTGGGTTCCCAATTAGACCCAAAAACTAAGGTCTGGGCCAGTGAATTATTGGCAGCGTTAGAGATTATGCTCAGGTTTCGCGCGTTTCATCGTGATTGCTCAAGCTATCGATAAAATGCTGTAATTTCTCCAGAACAAGTGCGTAGGTTTTATCAATTGTTTGCTCGGTATCGCCGTTGAGCAGTACATTCAAGCTTGCCAAAACATCTTTGGCTTCAGAAAATCCCGTTTCCAGCCCCGTTTTGATTGTACCGGCGAAGGCAGTTAGTGCTTCATCCCGGCTGAGTTCGGGATGTTGTTCCAAGAATGACGGAAAAATACTTGTACTTGAGGAAACGATACTTTCAGCGGTTAAATCGGGATCAGGATCGAAGTTTGTTTCAAAGGGAATCTGGATTGCAGTTTCACCAAAGGTATCCTGTAGCGCTTCGTTAATTCCCGTCAATGAAGCTTGCAATATCAGTGATTGCGGCGCACTACCTGCGTCGATGTTTACTTCAGGTTCTGTCTGTGCTGTTTCTTGATGTTTCCTTTCAGCATTCTTGCGATGTGCAAATTCTGACATTTGACGACCAATCGGTCCTATTTCTTTTTTGTTGTCTGACTGCGCTAAAGCTCTGACGGATTGACTAAAAGATTGAATTTCCATGATCATCTCCTCGGCTAAGTCACTGTTTATATTATCAATAAATCAGGAAGGGTTAAAAAAAGAATAACGGTGGAAATCCGGTACTGCAATTTAAATTACAGCGAGTGGCTATTGATCACGTCTTCTGCCATGCTTGTCATATCGAGTGGAAATGTTCCTTTTGTGACTTGCGCAATCGAAGACATGCCTTCCAGTAACACAAACAATTTATAGGCGAGAATATCGGATTGCTTTGGTGCGATATCCTTGGTTAACGTATGCAGCATATCGAATTCCCAGCGTTTAAATTCGCTGCAGGCGTCCTCAATGGCCTGGTCTTTACCGGAAAACTCACCCATAGCATTGACCGCCAGACAACCATGAAAATTTTCATCTTCAAACCATTGTTTGGCGTCTTCAAAAATCATTAACATTTTTTCCCGGCTGGTTTTGTCGTTTTGCGTGACGATCCGGTTTAAATGGTCTGCGTAAGTCGAGCGGTAAAACGCGAGCACGGCAACAATTAATTCATTCTTCGTCGGGAAATATTTATACAGCGTTCTCTTGGAGACATGCGCGACTTGCATGATCAAATCCACGCCCGTTGCGTAAAACCCTCTTGCTTTAAACAAATGGTAGGCGGCCTCAATAATTTGATGTTTTTTCTGCGATTCTTGCATGACGGTTTTATCGTCTCTGGCGTATTGAATTCACTATTTTATAAGAAGTAAACCGATTTGTTTAAAAAACCTTGACAGAGTAAACTGATCTGTATACAGTTACCGATAAGTAAACAGTTCTGTTTACTTTAAGCGTGTTTATTAAACGGTGTTTTTTAAAAGTTGTTTATTACAAATAGTGGAGAACGATCATGATTCAATTTAAATTCAATTCAAGTTTTTTGATTCCGGCCATTGCATTACTCACGCTATCGATAGGTGTTATCACTGCGGCCAAGGCTGAAAAAACTGCTGAAGATGTGGAACGATACGCGGTGTTCGATGAACAAGGGAATTTGCAGCGACCGATGGGTTACCGTGAATGGATTTATATCGGCAGTCCGTTGACACCAAATGATATGAATAACGGCAAAGCCGCTTTTCCCGAGTTCCATAATGTTTATATCGATCCGGTCAGCTGGGAACACTGGAAAACCGCGGGTGAATTTCCAGAGAAAACCATTATTGTCAAAGAACTGGTGAGCGTTGGCAGCAAACAGGCTGTGAGTGGTAACGGTTATTTCCAAGGCGACTATATCGGACTGGAAGCGATGGTGAAAAGTAAAACACGGTTTCCAGATGCGTCCGGACACTGGGGATTTTTTCGTTTTACCATTGAAGATAGCCCGAATCTTCATCGCAGCGCGGGTGTACAGGCCGGTGAAAACTGCCTAAGCTGCCATCAAGCCAATGCCGCAACAGATCATGTTTTTACCCAGTATTACCCGGTATTGCGTGCCGGTAAAGCACGTGGTGAAGCAGGAACGGGTGGTAGGTAGGTCACTTGGTTTTGACTTAAAAGGAGAGTACTTGAAACGCAATTCGTAAAAAGAAGGCAGCGAAAAACAATGATCTCAATTTTGGATCATTGTTTTTCGCTGTTCTTAGTGAGTTAATGGGAAATACAGGCATCGAGCCAAAGCGGACGGTGAGATAGAACGACAATTCCTGTTGCAGTAATAACGCTTTAGCTTATCGGTACGCATGGCTCCAATTAAACAGATTGTTATGTAGATCATGGTGTCACAAGTGGCCCTAGTTGATTGATTTGCGACGAAACCAAGGGCAAAATTTGATTTGTCGCGCTTTTGATTTGATCACGAAGATCATAAGCACCTTTCGCACGATGTTCCTTGAAGCCGACAGCAGAAATTGGGCCGTCAATCGAGTCGACAATACGATTGAAGATAGTTGTATACTGCCAATATTGCTGCAAGAGATCGAAATGTTGAATTATTGAACCATGAGGTCGTTGTAAGTAGCTACTGGTAGCATCACAACTAAGTCTCTGAATCGGATAGGGTCCTTCCGCCTCAATCATCTGTTTTAGGGTATTGCAAATACCGTCAACGAGTAGCAAGTTAAATTTCATTTCATGCAGAAGACCAAGTAAGGCGGAGCGAACTGGCTCCACGCCAATAATGGTCGCCGAACGATCAAGTTGGATTAGAGCCTTTCCATCAAGAAGACGCGCATTGTCTCCATAATCATGTTGAACGCTGGCAAAGAAATGAGTTTTCGATTGATCAGAGATCGAGCCACCGTTAATTGCGTAGAACGTACTGATACGCTGTTCGTGACCTGTTTGAGGATGTCGAAATGGATTTTTGAATGCCTGCTGACAATCGCGAATCAAATCATCAGTTGCCGTAAGACCAATAGACGGTACATATTTGACCTGAATTCCATGATATCGGACGTGCGAAAAGCGGTCAAATTCGCCAATGATCAGGTCTTTTCCAAATTCCGTCGAACCATGGTAGTTCAGAACAAGAGAGTATCCTAAACGGTTGAGCAATGGAATAACGAACGTCTCAATAAAGTGATCTTCAGAACTGAATAAAAATCCAGAAGGAAAAGCCATATCATTGATTTGTTAGGATGTTTTGTGCGAATGGAATAAGATAACTAAAATTGTAAGTCGCTTAAGCATCTTTATTCTCCCAATTAGTGAATTGAGCTTTTTTACTGCACACATAGCCAAATATGTATAGGGTCACGTCTAGCATTCATACATTTTATTCGCCAAACCCCCGACCACCGGAACTCCACAACATACCATAGTCAGGTCGCAAAACAAAAACTAGATTAAATTGGTTATTTTAAACGATAGTTTTGTAGCTGATCATCTTGCAAAATACGACGGCAAGTTTCACTTTGCCTGTGTCCTTAGGGTCTGTTGACATTTTATCTTCACCCCCGTTACAACTATTTTTTTGCCTGGCAAGGCGGAAGAAGCGCGGTGTAGTCATGCTACATAAGCGACTGACAACGCCGCCAGGTGAAAAAATACGCTACTTTTTCAACCAAGCCACGAGCATTTTAATTTGTGCATCATCCAAGCGTGAATTAAAAGCTGGCATTTCACCGGCCCGGCCTTGGGAAATGCTTTCACGTACCGCTTCTTTTGACCCGCCGTACAACCAGATATCGTTAACCAGGTTTGGCGCACCCATCATGATGTTGCCCTGGCCTTCTACACCATGACAACCGATACATAACTGGTTATAGAGCGTATGTCCCGCATGATCCTCTGCTGCATCTGTACCCAGGCCGGTTAATACATAGTCGCTTACTTTCTCAACTCCATCGTCATTCAGCGTCGATTGCCAACTCATCATCATGGCCTTGCGGCCGTGACGGATGGTTTGTTCGATCTGCTCGACAGAGCCGCCCCATTGCCATTCTTCATCTTTCAAATTTGGAAATAACCCGGCCTGTCCTTGTGCCTCATAACCATGACAACCCGCACAGTTTTCACTAAATAGTTTCTTTGCCGCGCGCATCACCTCGGGCCTGTTCTGAAGCGTTTCTAATGAAGACGAGGTAATGATTTCATTTATACTCGAGAATTTGGCATCATAAAGTACGCGGTTCATGTGTAATTCTCCGCCGCTCGACCATCGAAATGCACCGCTGAATGAGCCAAGGCCCGGGTAGAGCATTAAATAGGCCGCACAGAATATCATCGCGCTCAGAATCAGCCAGAACCACCATAGCGGCGGCGGATTATTCCCTTCTCTGAGGCTGCTGTCCCAAACGGGTTCTTCACTATGATTGATTTTTTCTTGCGGCAAAATGTAGACGCTCAAGACGATCCACATCAGCCCGAAAAAACTGAACACGGTCAACAGAATAATCCAACCGCTCCAAAAATCGCTGGGCATGTCAGCCATGATGTTGTTCATCCTCCAATGGGATTTTTGCAACCTTATCGGTGGCTTCATCGGAATTACTGGTAAAAACCCATACCACCAGGACAATCATAAACAACATGACCAGCATGTCGCCTATAAAAATAAAGTAAAACATATTAATGAACCTTTTGATTTGTATCGTCCGGCAATGCAGTGCCCAGTACTTGTAAATAGGCAATCAGCACATCCATTTCCGTCAAGCCTTCAAGTGCGGCCGGTGCATTCTCGATTTCTTCTGCAGAATAAGGATGTCCAAGTTTCACCAGAACGCTCATTTTCTTTTGGATATCCCCTCCCGCGCTTGCAGCACGATTCAATAGCCAGGGATATGCCGGCATAATGGAATTTTCTACCACGCTGCGCGGATCAAGCAGATGGATGCGATGCCAATCGTCGGAATATTTGCCGCCGATGCGATGTAAATCAGGCCCCGTACGCTTGGAGCCCCACAGAAACGGTCTGTCATAAACGAATTCACCTGCCTGGGAATAGGGACCGTAGCGCTTGACTTCAGCCAATAACGGTCTGATTTGCTGAGAATGACACACATGACATCCTTCCCGAATATAAACATCCCTGCCTTGAAGTTCCACTGCGCTATAAGGCATTGTGTTTGCACTTGCCGTTTGTAGCGATTCCTGAAATAAAACAGGCAATACCTGAACCAAACCGCCGAGCGCAGAAACAAACAAAATGCCAAAAATCAACAATCCGGCATTGTTTTCAATTTTTTTATGTAATGAAAGCGCATTCATGCGGTTGCCTCACGACTCGCCAACACGACGGGCGGATTTACTTTGACCGTCTGCCGCCCTTTAATCGTCATAAACAAATTAAAGGTCATAAGCACTGTTCCGGAAAAAAACAGCAAGCCCGCAACTAAACGCAAACCATAATAAGGTGTCATGCTTGCCATAATTTCATTAAATGTATAGCTTAGCTGTCCTAGTTCATCGATGCTTAACCATAACAATCCTTGAGAAACACCCGCCGCCCACATTGCCAGAATATAGAGTATGGCACCGCTGAGTGCCAGCCAGAAATGAATATTCGCCAATCGAACGCTATACAGTGTGCCTCCAACCAGACGCGGCACGAGAAAATAAAACGTGCCATAAGTGATCATCGCATTCCAGCCCAATGCACCTGAATGGACATGACCGACTGTCCAATCCGTAAAGTGACTCACGATATTTACACTTTTGATGGCCATCATTGGGCCTTCAAAGGTGGCTAGTCCATAAAATGCCAGCGACAATACAATGAATTTAAGTGAAGGATTGTCGCGCAGCTTTTCCGATGATTTGCTGACTGTCATGATGCCGTTGATCATCGTAGCCCATGAAGGCGCCAGTAAAATCAAACTCATTACCATCGCTAGTGACTGTACCCAATCCGGGATGGCGGTATAGTGCAAATGATGCGGACCAGCCCAGATATAACTGTAGGTAAACGCCCAAAACGCCACCACAGATAGCCGGTAGCTCCAGATAGGCTGACCTGCCTGCTTGGGCAGAAAATAATACATCATGCCCAGAAAACCGCCTGTCAACAAAAAGCCGACGGCGTTGTGGCCATACCACCACTGCACGACAGCATCCTGCGCGCCCGCAAAGAGAGAGTATGACTTATCAATACTTACCGGCAAGGCCAGGTTGTTGACGATATGCAACATGGCAATCACGATAATCAGGCCGCCATAAAACCAATTGGAAATATAAATCGGTTTAATTTTACGATTGGCAATGGTGCCAAAAAACACCACACCGAAGCAAACCCAGATCACCGTAATGGCAATATCAAAGGGCCATTCCAGCTCCGCATACTCCTTGGTTGATGTCCAGCCCGCCAATAAGGACAATCCGCCCAGCAAAATACAAACCTGCCATGCATAACAACAGAACCAGGCCAATTTGGGTAAAAACAAAGGGACATGGCAAGTACGTTGTACACTATAAAAAGCCGTAGCCATTAAGGCTGAAATACCAAATCCAAAAATAATGCCATTGGTATGTAAAGGTCTGAGGCGTCCAAAAGATAACCAGAACTGCCCAAAATCCAGTGCCGGCCATATGAGCTCAGCCGCGATATAGATTCCCGCAGACATGGCGATAACTGCCCAAATCAATGAAAACTGGACCAATCGCGTTACAACGTCATCATAATAAAATTGTTGCTTGTCATTATCCATTCATATCACCCAAACTACACACCTAAAACGTACGCGGCTCCGTTGATCCATAAGCCAACACAAATTCCCAATAAACTTACCGCTGCGACCAATAACCAGCCAACCAAAGCTGACGACATTAACATACCGCGCTCTGAGGAAATTCCGAGAACGACCGGCAGACCTCTATACAATAAAGTAATGCTCCAGATTAGCGCGGGAATCAGTATCAACACATTAAAGAAAACATCTGGAAAAAGATGTGCGGCACTTGCGATTACCAGTGGTGCGCACACAACTGTAAACAGGGAAAAATGTAGCGATTGCGAGGTTTTTGCTTCGTAGGTTGTTGCCATCCACCTGCTAATATAAACCGTACCAAAAAAACCAACCGCCAGAATGCTGAAATAAAAAAAACCGAACACGACAAGACCTGTAGTATCCAGAAAAACCGGCTCGGAGCCACCTAAACGCCAGCCAAACTGACTCGCTCCCAGCCAAGAAAACAGCGGTGGCAGCAACAGTACGAAGATTAAGAAACGCGGAACCGTAGTAATGGCATGCTTGTCTTCAATAGACAATTCATTAAAAACTTTTCCTGGATAAAATAATAATTTAAATAACAAATCCCCGGATTCCTCTCACATGATTAACTTTGTCTAAGCAGAGTAAACAGTTGCCACTTCTTTCCATTATAAAACCATTTCATTCGGCGAAGCTATTTTATACGGATGCTGAAAATGTTTATAGAGCGTTGCTTATCTGGGGATCGTCCGGTTTAAGGCGGAAAGGCTGCGGCGTTGTACAACTGATTTATTGTTTGAGCTTTGTGAGTATGTATTCTCCAGGCGTGATCTGTGGGTACGTTATCATGACGTCGCCAATAGACAATTTGTGGCGTTTATGTCTGCGATCAGTTTCAACCTGAACGCACTTAATACTCAACTCATTTGACTTTACTTTTTCTTAAAGGCAGTCGTACGACCAGAACCGGCCAAAATCGTATCAAACGGGTAAGACTAATTACAATAACCGTTATTTTGATGCTGTATACACCATACCAGAGCGAATTTTTACAAAAATGCTGAGTTCTTTAAATTTGCGGTTGTGTTTTTTAATTTCGTGACAAGTCCATTATAAATGTTGCGCTATCGGTCGGCCGTTAAATCAACGGCTGATTTTCCATTCCACGTAATGAAATCATTTTTAGCGGTATGTATTTTAAAATCCGGTGATCTGGCGATCCAACCGTTTGGCGAATTAAGCTGAACACTGATATGTAGTGTCTGTTGTGGTGTATCAAATTTACTAAAACTTAATTTACCTGATGGCGGTACAATCTGAGCGCCCAGTTCTCGAATTCTGAGTACATAATAACCTTCCGGACCTGAAAATTGCCATGTCATTTGTTTAGGATGCAAGCTTCCTTTCACCTCAAAAACAATATTGAAATGCTGATTTGCGCCTGCAGCAAGCTTGGCGCGGAAAGACTCGGTAAGCAAGCGATACTTTTTTATTCCTATTGGATTTACGCATTGACAGCTTTTATCAAATTGATTGACCCTTTTTCCAGTTTCCTCTCCAACTTCAATCAACTCCGCCATATCCTGAATAATTAGTGGCGCAGCACGTTGATACAGAGTGCTTATTGCTTTATTCACATAATTCAAATCGGAAAGCGTGTGATTTTCCAAGTTGCTGGGTAATAGTAGATCATTGCTTGTTGCTTGAATTAGGAATAATCCCTCCTTATCGGCAGTCTGCATTTTGTTTACTATTCTTTCAATGACTGCTTCATGAGACAGTATAAGAGCGCCAAGCATCATCAATAATAGTGGTGCGCCATTAAATTTATTTGTAGATAGAAACCAAACAAGGCCGGCGGAAAGCGACCAACTTAGGAAATATAAGAACCGCAGATTTTCATCAGAAAAACTTGAACTGATAACAGGGATTAGTGGAAGAATGAGCGTAACGCAACATCCCTGAAAAAATAACCAGTTAATTTTTCGATCGCAATCGGTAACGGGAATAAATCTTATAAGAACGCAGCAGGCCAGGGCAAAAAAGAAAATCCATATATTTCCAGATACACCGGAAAAAATTTTTGAAACGATTTCAAGAATAACAGAATAACCAAATGAAGTACTATCAACTTCATATCCCCCGATACCCTGTATAACAATTAATCTACAAGTTATATAAAAACAAGCGACAGCAATAATAAAACCAAGATGCCGTATTCGTTTACGCCAATTATGCTCTGGCAGCAGAAATAAAATGACAATTATCGGGACGTAAAGCTCCTTGCACCAGCAAGCCAGCAAGTAAAAGAAAGCGGCCAATATGGAATAATATATTTTGTCTTCGCGTATGCCGCGAGTAAAAAAATAAAAAACCAATATTGAAAAGAATAATCCATAAGCATAGTGACCTGTCATTAGCAATTGACTTACTGCACCTGTTGCGGGCATTGCCAGAAATAAAACAGCACCCATGAATGCGTAGAACGCCGATATCCAGAGACGTAATAAATAAAAAGTTGCGACAGATGTTGCCCAGATAATGACGAGCAAGTGCGCATAATGCCCGCGTGGATTTAATTCAAAAAAATGTAATCCAATTTCGTAAAAAAATATGTTCCAGGGCGTAATATGCACCCAGGATTGCTCGCGCATGACTTCCGGCACGAAAAAATACTGCCAAGGTGCATAATTCAAGCTGAAATTTATATGCTCGCCATCATCAAAACGGAATCCTCCGAATAAAGCGGTGTAATGCAATCCGGTGCACAGCATAGCCAACAGCAATATAACAGTTATCGGTTTTGTAAAATAACGATACAACTCGATATACCGAGTTTTCATGCTACGTTTTCCAGGTCCAATTTCTATGTGCAACAAACGTTATCAAAGGAAGAAATATAAAAGACAGAAAAACGCCCGCTAGATAGTGCCATTGAGCTAATTCACTAATGGCGACTGTTATGAACGAGATTGCCAAACCCAATAGCGAGACCATCAAAAACCGAAGGTAGCGCCGACCAGTTAAGGCACTTTGAAAAGACCAGCGACTATTTGCCAAAAAAGAAAAAATGTTGGCGCAAATAAATGCCATGCCATTTGCCAGTACCGGCATAATTTCTAGCAATTCAATCAACCCAATGACAATTAACAAATGAATCAGCGTATTGACAACGCCTATCAATGAAAAACTAGTTAACTGCCATCCCGTTTTAAGATCAACTATTTTCCACTCCTCTGCTATAACGCTGCCTAATAATATATACAGGCCTTTGCTTACTTTCATTGTAAATACGGCCGATATATCCACCCAATATACCTATACCTAAAATCTGAATGCCGCCAAGAAAGAGTACCGCAGTTAATAATGAAGCATAGCCGGGAACATCTGCGCCAAATGCAAGCGTTTTGATAATTATCCAGCTGCCATAAACTAAAGACAGCAATGCAACGATTAAGCCGGCGTATGTTGAAACTGTAAGCGGCACCGTACTAAAGCTGGCAATACCATCCAGTCCTAAAGCCCAAAGACGGCGTGTGCTAAAAGATGATTTTCCGGATTTCCTAGGTTCTATATCAAATTCTACTATGCTTTGCCTAAACCCAACCCAGGCAAACAATCCTTTCATAAAGCGTTTTCGCTCAGGCAAGCATTTTACTGCATCAACAACGCGCCTATCCATTAAACGAAAATCACCTACATTTTCAGGAATCTCGCATTCCGATATTTGATTATGCAATTGGTAAAAAAATTGTGTAATCAATCGTTTAGTTAAACGATCTGTTTTTCGAGACCGACGTCTTGCCAACACCACATCGCTACCATTTTCCCATTCTTTAATCATGTCATGTATCAATTCTGGCGGATGTTGCAAATCTGCGTCTAAAGGAATGATCGCTTCTCCTCTTGCTGCATCAATTCCAGCAGTAAGCGCTGCTTCTTTACCAAAATTTCGTGATAATTCTAGAATTTCAATATGATGATTTCGCGCTGCATGCAAGCAAAGTATTTCAAGTGTATTGTCACGGCTGCCGTCATCTATACAAATAATTTCGTAGCGATATCCTTGCAAATTATCGAGTGTTAACTCGAGCCTGGTGAAAAATGCATTTAACCCGTCGGCTTCATTAAAACACGGAACAATTATCGACAACTTGATAAGCGATAAATCTGAATTATACAATCCGGTGGCCGCGGGCATTTTTGTACGTTGGTGTCTGATATAAAGGTATTTTACATTAGATGCTTATCCATTCATCATAATCGTATCTTGTGATGTAGCCGACGTATATATGGTCATCTATTAGCCATCTTAAATCAAGGATCCTAATAAGATTCTCGTCTTTTCAACGATATGTTATGAATCAATAACAGGGGTTGTCTCACAATGCCAAGATTCTCAGTTATTTGCGAATAAGTTATTGATTATTAATGAATAATAATATAATTATCCAGATCATTCAGGACAAGGCCTGCTCTGTAGCGAACAGCCATTTTTAAATATCAGAGTGCGGTATTGGGCTATCTGGGCAATTTTCTTCCGGCGATACTGGAAGTACTTGCTGCAAAAAGACTGCTTAAAATACCGCCCAGAATGATCAGCCCCATACCCAGCCAGGCGATCGGCGGCAGAATCTCGTTCCAGATCAGTATGTCCCAGATTCCGGCAAACAGGACGGTGCTGTATCCCAGAGAGCTGACAATCAGTGTTGTGCCGGTACGGTATGCCCGCGTCATGGCGAGTTGTGCCAGGGTTGCTGTAATCCCGATGCCAATCAGCAAATGAATGTTCTGCCGGGTAATTGGACTGAATGTGGTGAACAGCAGCCACGTTCCGGTGATTAATGTACTGATCAGTGCAAAGTAAAATACGATGCGCCATTCCGATTCGCTGAGATTGCCCAGCTGCCGGACATTCATGTAGGCGATAGCTGCAAAGAACCCTGAAGCGAGACCCAGAAAAGCGGCAAACCAGTAATCGTCATGGAATGTGGGTCTCAGCAGACATATGACGCCGATAAAGCCGAGTGCAATAGCGAAGATAAGGGCCCAATGCAGTTGTTCTTTCAGAAAGTGTACGGAGAACAGCGCCATAAACAGCGGCCAAGTGTAATTGAGTGAAATTGCCGCTGCTAACGGTAGTTCTGTAATACAGTAAAAAAACATCAGCAGACTGATGAGACCGGTCAGGCCGCGACTACAGTGTAATTTCCAGTTATTCGTGCTGAGCGATATACGGTGATAATGTAAGAACGCATAGGTGATTCCAACACCCATAAGAGAGCGGTAAAATACCAGTTCGATACTTGTGAAATATTCTGCGCCGAGTTTGACCAATACGCCCATGCAGGCAAATAAAAAAGCGGCAACCAGCATCCAGTGAGAGCGCATTGTGAGAATAATCGGGAATTGGTAAGAGTTATAAATCGGATTCTATGTTGCGTCGAAGAAACTGATGAAAATGAGCCATTCCTGCCTCCATGGGTATTTGATAGGGCCCCGTTTCGTTAATGGATTGCTGGAATAAGGCATGGCGGCCTTCTGTCATGCGCATGCAGATTTCTTCATCTTCGGCAGCAGTTTCTACATAGGCGGCTTGTTGAGCTTCGAC
Organism: Gammaproteobacteria bacterium; assembly: GCA_030431985.1. Classification (GTDB taxonomy): domain Bacteria; phylum Pseudomonadota; class Gammaproteobacteria; order Burkholderiales; family Nitrosomonadaceae; genus Nitrosomonas. Next base: position 37,197 of record JAUIIB010000007.1, on the reverse strand, counting down.
AAATTCGCGCTCGAAAAGCGCTATTTCTTCAGGATAGTAAAATTCGACGGCGTTAATGCAGCTTTCCACACCGGTAGGGATGATAGTGCTGATCACCAGTGTGTGCGGATACCATTCGAGCATAATATTGGGATAATAAAGTAACCATATGGCGCCGTAAGGAGGTGATTTGTCCGTATACTGCGTCAGAATCTGCCTCTGCCATTTTTCATACACGGATGTGCCGGACCGTTTCTGATAGTCATTGTTTACACCTATCGTCTGTACACTGTAGCAGTTGTCGAACTCCCAATTCAGGTCCGATGTGTTGACAAAATTACCCAGTCCCGGATGAAATGGATCGACATGATAGTCTTCGAGATAAACTTCAATAAATGTCTTCCAGTTACAGTTATAGTGATCAATGCGCGCTTGGTCAAATTGGTAACCGGAGAAATCAAAATGATTGAGTATGCTTAAGTCAGCCATATCTTTCGCAACAGAACGTTTGCCGTTGAATAGCAAACCATTCCAGTTTTGTAGCGATATTTTTTCCAGGTTCAGGCACGGTTTTTGTTCAAAATGTGGTGCGCCAAGTAACTGACCATCTAACGCATAAGTCCATCGATGTAACGGGCAGACGATATTTTTGATATTGCCTTTTCCCGCCAGAATGCGTGCCTGCCGGTGACGACAGACATTAGAAATCAAATCAATGCCCTGATGGTGGTGTATCAGTGTTTTCGCACGGTGCATCCATTCGAGGACATAATAATCGCCGATTTCGGGCACCATGAGTTCATGGCCGATATACCCGGGACCGTTTTCAAATAGAAATTTTTTCTCGGCTTCAAGTATTTCAGGATCGAAATACCACGCTACAGGTAGTGGAGTTGATGACTTGGCCAGTTGCTTGATTTCGGTCATGTCAGGCATTTTAGATGTTCTTCCCCAATTCGTTAAATGTAGCACAAGCGCGTGTGCCGAAATAAATGAAAAACTGTAATTTTATGATCAAATGCAAAAGATAATAAGCAAAATTGCAGCAAAAAGACTTGACGATAATAGTGGTCGTGGATAAAAAAATTCATTATCCTTCTACCAGCGCATTAAAATGCAAAGGTTTGTATGTAAAACAACCCTTCAGTTGACTATTTCAATAAATAAAAGAGAGAATTCTTGATGAAATGCAATCAAAAGATCAGCCTGAATCCGAGGGCTTTCCTGATTACCCTGGTTTTGTCTATTGGATTAACCGCTTGTGGCGACAGTAATACACCAGGCGGCGATAGTAATGACGACGATGAATTATCTACCACGTCACGTTCGCTACCGACAGGTGCCGCAACAGGTGTTTTGATGGATAGCCCGGTGTCAGGTGTGACTTATAGCGCATCTTCCGGCAAAAAAGGTGTGACCGATGAGGCGGGTGAGTTTGATTTTAATTACGGTGATACGGTTGAGTTCAAACTCGGCAATCTTACACTCGGAAAAGTGGAGGGAAGGCCGGTTGTGACACCCTTGGATCTTGCCGGTGATAGTGACGATAAATTGCTTAATTTACTGGTGTTGCTGCAGTCGTTAGACGAGGATGGTGACGCGTCGAACGGTATTACTATTACCGAAGAGGCGGCCGAGGCCGTGGATCGTTCGATCAAGTTGAGCGGCGAACCGGAAGCGTTTGCCAGTTCCACGGAACTTCAAAACCTGTTGGATACAGCAGGAATTGAACATGCAGCCAAAACTGTAGAGGAAGCAAGCGAACATTTTATGATATCCGGTGTCGCTACACTGAGTACACAAATCTGGGTCAATTTTAATGACGATATTGCATCCGTACTCAGAGTGGCTGCTGATGGCAGCGGCGAATATTTGCAAGGCGAGGCTATACCCGATGACTCTTGTGATGAAAATAGAGTATGTGGCGGCAGGACAATTTTTCAAGCAGGGGTTGAGCATGGCTTTGCCAAAGCGATCGAACTGGACACCCGTGGTTTTAAAGTATCCGGGGAAACCACCGTCGACACCAATTTGAAAGCAGGCTTGTCAAATCCCGGTGAAACACGACGTGTTCGTACCGATGGTTTGGATATGATTAATTCTGATATCGTAACGGTGCAGCGTGAAAGAGAGCAGACCAGTGTTTTCGGTGAATTATTTCATATTGCCAAGCCGATTGAACTCAGCGATGAAAACGAGGTAGTCGAGAAAGAAATAAAGGAAACTCGTTTTTCAAAGATTGATAACGATCCCCAAGGTATAGTTGGAGCCTGGTCGTATGACGCCGATGCGATCAAAAGCCGGATGATGGTCTTTTTTCCCAATAACCGTGTCATGACGATTGATCCGCTCGGCGAACCGGAAAGCGATGACCAGGCCAACTGTGCCAAACCGGGAGTTGAGTTTGCAACGTATCAGTACAGTCAAGGTAGCGATCAACTGAAAATCTCCAGCTTTACTTACAATACGGACGGCTGTATCGGATTTTCAGAGAATGACGGCGCGCATCGTTTTACCATCGGTTCAGACGGCAATACGGCTGAGCTTGAAATGCAAGGTGAGGCGCCTGTAACGGTATACCGCGTTTCCGGTTGATCGGCACGATGCTCTGAATTTGTTCTAATTCAAATATTGCCGAATCACGATCGGTCGCAGCAGCTTATGTGATTCGGCACAGCCTATTTTCTTTTAAAATGCCAATTTTGCGTGTCGCACTTAATATTCCTCTCGATACGCTATTTGATTATGTTTTTGATGATGCCAGCCGGAATGACGTTGGTCTAAGGGTATGTGTGCCATTCGGCAGAAAGAAGGTGGCCGGTATCATTATGGGCGTATGTTCAAGCACTGATGTTCCGTTGGCGAAACTGAAGTCGGCAATTCATATATTCAGAGAGACTCCGCCTTTATCAAAAGAGTTGCTGGATTTATTTGCTTTTTGCGCTGAATACTATCACCATCCGCTGGGTTTGGTCGTCACCAATAGCTTACCGGCTAAATTGCGCAGTAATCAACCGGTTAACTTGAAAATGAAAAGTCATGCACATTTCGTATTGACTGAAACTGGCAGGCATGTGGATGTTTCGAAAATTCCAGCGCGTAATACAGTCATGCATCGTTTGTTGACTCAGCTCAGGGACGAGCCGTCATTGGCCATACAGGATGCCAGGCAGATTTCGCCACGTGCCGTCGGCATCTTAGATAAGTGGTTGGATGAAGGGTGGGTGAAAACTGTTTCTGTGGCGGAGGGTACGCGGGAAGAACCTGAGATTCCGGCATTGACGTCCGAACAGTCGGTTGCGCTGGACACGATTCTTGAGCAATTCAATTGTTACAATTGCTGGGTTTTGCATGGTATTACGGGCAGCGGTAAAACTGAAATCTATTTGCGGTTGATAGCGCAGGTACTGGCAGAGGGTGCCCAGGCTTTAGTATTGATTCCAGAAATTAATTTGACGCCGCAGCTTGAGGCGGTTTTTCGCAAGCGTTTTACAGTCGCACGGATAGTGAGCTTACACAGCGGCCTTAATGATACCGAGCGATTGTCAGGCTGGTTGCAAGCCCAGCGAGGTGATGCCCAAATTATTCTTGGCACGCGGCTTGCGATGTTTACCCCGCTGCCCAAACTGGGATTGATAGTGGTCGACGAGGAACAGGATAGTTCTTTCAAGCAGCAGGACGGATTACGTTATTCTGCACGCGATCTGGCTGTATATCGTGCCAAACAAAAGGGGATTCCGGTAGTGCTCGGATCGGCGACACCCTCGCTGGAAACCTATTACAATGTTTCCAGTGGCCGTTATCGGTATTTGCAGCTTCGTCAGCGGGCAGTCAAGAATGCGGTGCTGCCTCATGTCGAATGTATTGATATGAAAAGCGATAAACCTGCCAACGGTTTATCCCGTCCGCTCATTGACGCGATAACTGAAAGTTTATCCCGTCGACAGCAAAGTTTAATTTTTATTAATCGGCGTGGATATGCGCCAGTGTTGTTTTGCCCATCTTGTGGTTGGGCGGCTGTCTGTCAGCGTTGTTCCAGTCGTTTGGTTGTTCATTTACAGGATAAGCAGCTATCCTGCCATTATTGTGGTTGCCGGGAGTCGATTCCCAATGCATGCCCACAATGTGGCAATCTGGATATGATGCCGTTTGGTCGCGGTACGCAACGGATTGAAGAAGCATTAACGCAGCAGTTTCCAGCAGCGCGTATTCTGCGGGTTGATCGTGACAGTATACGTCGCAAGCATGCCTGGCAATCCATTTTGGATGCAATTCATCGACATGAAGTGGATATTCTGATTGGAACACAATTGCTGGCAAAGGGGCACGATTTTCCGAATCTGGCATTGGTAGGTATCCTTGGCTCGGATATGTCACTATATAGCACTGATTTCAGGGCGGGCGAGCGTTTGTTTACACAACTTATGCAAGTCGCAGGCCGGGCTGGGCGGGCATCAATTGCAGGGCGTGTATTGATTCAAACTGAATTTCCGGGTCATCCGTTTTATCAAGCGCTATGTCGGCATGATTATCATGCATTGGCCGAAACGATTCTGGCGGAAAGAAAAATTGCGGATTTCCCGCCTTATGTTTGTCAAGCTTTATTACGTGCTGAAGCGCATAGCTTGTCCAAAGTATTAGAATTCTTGACTGCGGCGCGAAATTTGGCGCAATCCCGGGAGAATGTGGAAATCTTTGACCCCGTACCTGCGCACATGGTGCGCCTGAAAGGTATGGAACGTGCGCATCTGCTCGTGCAGTCGCGTTCCCGCAAGGCGATGCAATTATTCCTGACTCAGTGGTGCGTGCAGCTGAACACTTTGACTGCGCATAAAGTGCGTTGGGCGCTCGATGTCGATCCGGTAGAATTTTGAAAAATGAATATTGAGACAGACTGGTGGAGATTTAATTAATCTTCTGGTCACAACACATTCAGCCATTCCATTGCCTGATATGTCCAGTGTCCATGTGAATAAATTCGGATCGAGGGTAATAGCCCACACCCCCTGCTTGTAACGACAGTGCGGCATCACGCAGTTGAGAAAGAGAGCGTCCGGGGAGTCTCACATCAATTGCCATACCATACATATGAAAACTTTTTTTGGCGACGCCGCTACTCTGTGCGTTGAGTTGCGCATTAGTCGCGGGGGAACGGTATCCGGAGATAACATGAAACTCACTTTGAGTGGCCATTTTGTAGTTTAATAGTTGCAACATGTCCAGCAGATTACGGTCAATCTCGTGTTTATCTTCTGTGCGATGATCGCGCAAAACGTTTTCAATGGCCGATAAACCTTCTGTCAAATATTCTCCTTCTGCCCAGTAAGTAGTGTGTATGCGCTCACCCGTATGCAGATTTAGAAAGGCAAGTTTTCGTTCATTCTCATTAAACGCATAGGCCTGGTTGTGTGGTAATGCAAACATTGCGCATATACAGGCGCTTGTTTTCAGAAAGTGGCGACGGGTTTGATCCGGGGTTGTACGAACACGGGGTGAGTCAAGATGTGTACAAGGGAAAAAGCGCATCGGCATTTTGGGTTCTCCTCTATGGACAATATTGTCCGGATCATTGGATGTCGTAATAGCATGGACCGCTACCTGCTCAGACTATCAAATCAATATGTCGGCAACAGACCGAGAAAATTGACTGTTAAATTTCAATTAGAAATTTACATGCAAAGTATACGCTAAGTCATATTTCTAAAAATTGTTTCTTTTATTGTAATTTTATCGAAGGAAAATATTTCTCTTTCCAGTAAAGGGGTATTGAATTTTTTTGGTAAATTGTTGTGCTTTATCAAGATAAATTTTTTTTGTGAAGATATAATTCGGCGAAACTGAAAAAAATTGTAAAAAAATAAGGTGTATTTTTGAGTTTTAAGTAGGGTATTTTTGCGGTCCAAAATAGACAATACCATTTTATAAACAGGGGAATATTGCTATAAAAATCATGATTTTCCCTTGTTATGGGTAAAGTGGCGTGCTAAAATTTCGGCTCGCTTTAGTAGCATATAAAAGGGTTATCTTTGACACAGAAAATCTAAGTTGCGGATAACAAAAAATTCGGCCAAAGAACAGAAGTAATTGACGTAGATCAGAGCGTTATTTTATTCAAGATAACACGTTGGTGTATGGTTTCCGCACGCTGGCTGAGCAAAAGTTCGGAAGATTCAGGTGAATGTGTAAAAGCAGCCGCGCTGTGTGCCTGAAATCAACAATTAGTAATAATCATGTGGGGGAAATATGAGAAGTAAATCAGTAGTAGCCCGAGTGGGAGTTGCCGCGCTTGCTTTGTATTCAAGCATGGCGATAGGGTCTAAATACAACTTTCAAGAACCACAAAGTGTGATTGCGAAAGATGTTTACGATCAACATATCATGCTAATGTGGATTTGTTTGGCGATATTCATTGCCGTATTCGGCGTCATGTTTTATTCCATCTTGAAACACCGCAAATCAGTGGGTCACAAAGCGGCCAATTTTCATCACAGTACAACTGTAGAAATTATCTGGACGGTTATTCCAATAATTATTCTTGTAGCGATGGCGTTGCCTGCAACGAAAACGGTCATTGAGATGAAGGATACATCCAGCCCGGATATGACAATTAAAGCAACCGGCTATCAGTGGATGTGGGGCTACGATTATCTTCAAGGTGAAGGTGAAGGCATCAGTTTTTACAGTAAATTGTCTACGCCAAAAGCACAATTGGACGGTCGTGAGCCTAAAGGCGAGAATTATCTTTTAGAAGTGGACAATCATGTCGTTGTTCCGGTCGGCAAAAAAGTACGCGTCATTTTAACGGCAAATGATGTGATACATGCATGGTGGGTACCTGCATTAGGTGTCAAACAAGATGCGGTCCCTGGTTTCATTCGTGATTCCTGGTTTACAGCCGACAAACCGGGTATTTACCGCGGACAGTGTGCCGAACTGTGTGGTAAAGATCACGGTTACATGCCTATTGTGGTGGAAGTGCTGGATGAAGATGCCTACTCAGAATGGGCTGCCGAAAAACTGGCAAGCATGAAAGATTCGGTAAACTTGGCAGTTGCAGAGACTGAAGCAGTCGAAGCCGCAGAACAAGATTCGGAAAATAATTAAGAGGAGATAACTTATGGCAGCAGTACATGGAGACGTGCATGATCACGGTCATGGCGATCATCACCCAACGGGGATCATGCGCTGGGTAACAACGACCAATCACAAAGACATTGGTAGTATGTACCTGTGGTTCAGTCTGACGATGTTCTTCACGGGCGGTTTTCTGGCTTTGGGTATTCGTGCGGAGTTATTCCAGCCCGGTATTCAAATTCTCGAGCCAGAATTATTTAATTCATTTACTACATTACACGGTCTAATCATGGTATTCGGTGCCATTATGCCGGCGTTTGTGGGTTTTGCGAACTGGCAGGTGCCTTTGATGGTTGGTGCGCCTGATATGGCCTTTGCGCGGATGAATAACTGGAGTTTCTGGTTGTTGATTCCTGCAGCACTGCTACTTGTCACATCATTTTTTGTGCCGGGTGGCGCAGCGGCCGGTGGCTGGACGTTTTATCCGCCTCTTTCTACACAAGGCGGGTTGGGCGTCGATATGATGATTTTTGCGATACATATTTTGGGCGCTTCTTCGATCATGGGCTCAATTAATATCATTACAACCATCCTGAACATGCGTGCACCGGGTATGACGCTGATGAAAATGCCATTATTTGTGTGGACTTGGTTGATTACCGCGTATCTACTGGTTTTGGTGATGCCTGTTTTGGCAGGAGTAGTAACCATGTTACTGACAGACCGTCATTTTGGTACCAGCTTCTTTAATGCTGCAGGTGGTGGTGACCCTGTCATGTTCCAGCATATTTTCTGGTTCTTCGGTCATCCGGAAGTTTATATCATGATTTTACCGGCATTCGGTATTGTGTCTGAAATCATCCCGACATTCTCTCGTAAACCGCTTTTTGGTTACTCTTCAATGGTATACGCGACAGCATCGATTGCAATTTTGTCATGTATCGTTTGGGCGCATCATATGTTTACAGCGGGTATGCCGGCTGTAGGGCAGTTATTCTTTATGTACGCAACGATGTTGATCGCTGTGCCGACTGGCGTTAAGGTATTCAACTGGACTGCGACAATGTGGAAAGGTGCGATGACTTTTGAAACGCCTATGCTGTTTGCAATAGGATTTATTTTCCTGTTTGTGATCGGTGGGTTTAGTGGCGTGATTTGTGCGATCGTACCAATCGATATTCAAGTGCAAGATACCTATTATGTTATTGCGCATTTCCATTATGTGCTGGTGTCTGGTGCATTGTTCTCGTTATTTGGCGGTGTTTATTATTGGTTGCCGAAATGGACAGGGCATATGTACGATGAAAAACTGGGTAAATTGCATTTCTGGTTGTCCATGATTTTCTTCAACCTGACATTCTTTGTTCAGCATTTCCTTGGTCTGGCCGGTATGCCGCGTAGAATTCCAGATTATGCATTGCAGTTTGCCGATTTCAATATGATTTCAAGTATTGGTGCGTTCGGATTTGGAACAACCCAATTATTGTTTGTTTATATTGTTATCAAGTGTATTCGCAGCAAGGAAAAAGCACCTGAAAAACCATGGGATGGTGCAACGACGCTGGAATGGACGCATTTGCCAACTCCGGCACCGTACCATAGCTTCGAGAATCCACCTGTTGTTAAATAATGACCAAAGGGATTCATATGTCAGATGAAACAGATTTAAAGCGTAAGAAATTGAGAACGGCATTGTCGCTGTTGTTATTGGTAATCGTTATTTATATCGGTGTTTTCTTTTATAAATAGGCATTTGATAAATAAATGATTGCATCGCGATAGTGGATAACAGTTTTTGAAAAAAAACGTAAATAAATCTGTTAATCGTTGGTTGCAGTAAGTTGTGAGCTGGTGAAAGAAAAAGTGGACAATAAGCGCAAAATTAATAACAACCTGACGGTGATGAAGAAGCTGTTAATTTTCTCCGTCGTAATGTTTGTTTTTGGTTATGCCATGGTGCCATTTTATGAAAAGTTTTGTGAAGTCGCTGGCATCAATAATTTGCTGCAACCGGATACACTGGTTCAAGAAAAAGTTGAGGTTGATACGGAACGCTGGGTAACGATTGAGTTTGATGCTAATGTCCGGGGATTGCCTTGGGCATTTAAACCGTTGGAACGTAGTGTACGTATTCATCCCGGAGAAACAGTGGAAGTGATGTACGAAATAACCAATAATTCGGCGCGGGCGATAAGTGGGCAGGCTATACCCAGTTACAGTCCGCGTTATTTAGACAAGCATCTGCGTAAATTTGAGTGTTTCTGTTTTACAAAGCAGGTTGTAGAACCGAAAGAAACCAAACAGATGCCAGTACAGTTTGTGATTGAACCGACTTTACCCAAGGAAATTCACACGGTAACCATTTCATATACTTTTTTTGAGCTTCCTGCAGGTACGCCTGCTATCAGCGAAAAGTGATTTAAATGAGTAAGGATAAAAGAACGTCGACACCGATACAGGTAGCCAAAGCGGTGATGGCAGCTTTTATGGGGATACGAAAACAAACTGATCTTGAAAATGATGCGGCTAATTTAGAGCCGGCTCAGGTTATTATTGGCGGTATTATTGGTGCAATGCTTTTTGTAGGTATTTTGATGTTGCTGGTTAAAATGATTGTTAAATAGAATGAAAATTTATAAGTAGGAGGGAGAGGAATGAGTCAAGAATCAGGACACTACTATGTGCCGAGCCCATCGACATATCCGATTACAGGATCATGTGCTTTGCTGTTTTTGGGATTTGGTGCGGCATTATCAATGAATAGAATCGAGCTGGGCTATGGACTTCTGGCAATCGGTTTTGCAATTTTATTTTATATGTGTTTCCGCTGGTTCGGTACGGTTGCGGCTGAAAGCGAAAGTGGTAAATACGGATTGGACGTTGACAAATCGTTCCGTTGGGGTATGACATGGTTTATTTTTTCAGAAGTCATGTTCTTCTGTGCCTTTTTTGGTGCGTTATTTTATATGCGCAATTTGTCTATACCATGGTTGGTAGAAGAAAGTGATGTCCTAGGTCAAACTTTCTGGGGCAGCTATGCAGGTGGATGGCCGACCACCGGACCTGGTGAATACGATGCCTTTACGGCGATGGGAGCATGGGGATTACCAGCAATTAATACACTGATTCTGCTCACATCAGGTGTAACGATCACATTTGCACACTGGGCTTTAAAAGAAGGTCGTCGCAGTGCTTTAACGAAATGGATGCTGGCAACTATTCTGCTCGGTTTAACATTCTTGTTCTTACAAGGCTATGAATATGTCCATGCGTATAATGACTTAAATTTGAGATTGGATACTGGTGCATATGGATCAACATTCTTTATGTTGACAGGTTTTCATGGTTTTCATGTGACCCTGGGCACAATCATGTTGATAGTCATTTACTTCCGCTGTGCTGCTGGTCACTTTACACCGGAAAAACACTTCGGTTTTGAAGGTGTTGCCTGGTACTGGCATTTCGTTGACGTGGTTTGGTTAGGTCTGTTTATCTTTGTGTATTTGATGTAAATACAGAGACTGATTTAACTGGGATTCCAGCTATTTTATTGCGTCGGCTATAAGTTGTGGATTTGGCGTAATTAGCTGGAATCTTTGATTTAAATTACGAAAGAATGCTAATAAAAAGTGTCGTGGTAATGAGTAATGGTGTGCAACGCGGCCAATGACTTTTAAAGGCTACCGATTTAGGCCGAAATTATGGGCTTGGTTAGTAACAATCAGTTTTGTTGTGGTTTTTTCAAAACTGGGTCAGTGGCAGCTGTCACGAGCAGATGAAAAAAATACGCGTTTTGAGCAGCTAGAGCAGTTGTCAAAAGAGCCAGCCATCAATATACCGGGCAATAAAGTAAAGTTACAGGATTTTCAGTACCGGCAAGTTGAGGTGAACGGTAGATACCGTCCGGAATTGACTATCTTTTTGGATAATAAAACGTACAAAGGTCATGCGGGGTATCATGTCTTGACACCGCTCCAAATTGGAAATAGCCAATGGCATGTGATGGTTAATAGAGGATGGGTGCCAATGGGATATGACCGGTCAATATTACCTGAAGTGCAAACTATTCCAGAAGATGCAGTTATTACAGGGACTGTAGTTTCACCTGAAGTTAGAATGCTTGAACTATCAGAGTCAGTTGCGTCCGAGAAAGTTTGGGATAGATTTGACCTGGAGCTTTTCCAAGAAAAAGCAGGAATTAATGTTCAACCGGTTATGGTATTACAGCAGGATCAGGTCGATGACGGACTGATTCGTGACTGGAAAATGCCGGACTCAGGTGCATCAAAAAATATCGGATACGCGATTCAATGGTTTTCTTTCGCAGCGACAACAATAATTATTTTCATAGTACTCAATGTCAAACGAAGCAACAAAAAAATCCAACAGACGTAAACTGATACTGATCATGGTGTTGTTGTTGTCACCGATCGTGGCTTCATACACATTGTTTCTTTCAGGCTATCGTCCAGGCAGTGTAAATTATGGAGATTTGCTAGAACCTCAGAAACTATCAGGAACAGGGGTGACACAAAGAGAAAATGAAATCTTCAGGATTAAGAATCTTCGCGGCAAGTGGGTTATGCTGACTATCGATTCCGGTGATTGTAATGACGCTTGTCAGCAAAAGCTTTATTACATGAGACAGATTCGAACCATGCAAAACAAGGAAATGCATCGAATCGAACGTTTGTGGCTTGTCGATGATGACGTTGCTATTGACGATCAGTTATGGAATGACTATGAGGGAACTGTGGTGGTCAACGCACAGGATAGTGAGCTGTTGAATCACATTCCTAATCAGGAAAGGCAGAGAAACCATATTTTTCTCATTGATCCCCTAGGAAACCTCATGTTGAGGTTTCCTGAGAATCTGGAACCCCGAAAAATGAGTGACGATATCAAGCGATTACTGCATGTTTCTCAAATAGAGCATTAATCAGTGTACTTAAAAAGATTTTTGCAAATATTATTATAGTTAAGTATTTGAATTGAAATTAGGATTCATCATTCAACAAGGAGATGAATAGAAATGGCAACAAGTTTAGTATGGCATGAAACAGCATCACGGATTAACCAATTTTATCGGCTGACTAAACCGAGAGTGGTGTCATTGATTGTTTTCACCGCTGTTATTGGTATGTTTTTGTCTGTGCCCGGCGCAGTACCTCTTGATGCATTGTTTTTTGGGACAGTAGGCATCGCTTTGGTAGCAGGTGCAGCAGCAGCATTAAATTGTTTGGTTGAGCAAAAAATGGACGCTGTTATGGCAAGAACAAAAGGCCGCCCATTGCCACAAGGTAAGGTGAGTGTTCCTGAAACGTTGTTCTTCCTGCTGCTCGTTGGAGGAATAGGTTTATTTATCCTATATGAGTGGATTAATCCGCTGACAATGTGGTTGACACTGGGCACTTTTGTCGGTTACGCAATCATTTATACAATTGTATTAAAACCGCTAACGCCTCAAAATATTGTTATCGGCGGTGCTTCAGGGGCAATGCCTCCAGTTTTGGGTTGGGCGGCTGTTACAGGTGAAATTACCGCTGATGCTTTATTGCTGTTTTTAATCATTTTTGCGTGGACACCGCCACATTTCTGGGCTTTGGCGCTTTATCGTAAAAATGAATATGCGTCAATCGGTATGCCGATGTTACCGGTAACACATGGGGACCAGTTTACAAAGCTGCATGTGTTGCTGTACACCATCATATTGTGTCTCGTGACGGTATTACCTTATCTTACACAAATGAGTGGTCTGATTTATATCATCGGTGCGACCGCATTGAACGCTGTTTTTATGTACTATGCTATAGAAATTTATCGTAACTACAGCGATCAACTGGCTCGGAAAGCGTTCCGCTATTCGATTCTGTATCTGGCATTATTGTTTGTCGCGCTATTAGTCGATCATTATTTCTATTTCTAAAACTGATGGGATAGAGGCCATAGCTCCTGGGTGGTCTCTATAGTCTACTGAATATCAGTTTCATGAAAATTTATTCCGTTTGCTTTATCTCAATTCAATTGGCAAGAATCTACTGTTGGTCATGACAGCCCAGGGTTCCGGAGGTAATGTGCTTGCTGCGATATGCAGTTTTCTGATTCCTGGCTTAGGCCAGCTGGTTCAGGGTAGGGCATTGCCGGCATTACTTTTTTTTGTTGTGGTAAGTTCCAATTACTTTTTTGCTGCATTGATTATTCCAGCTATTGTTGGTGGTGTGATTCACTTGTGGTCCATTCTTGATGCGGCAAAATTCAAGGGTGGGCGGGGTGAGAGTTAATTTTGTGCTTGAAGTATTATCGCTTGCAAAGCCTGAAATAACAGACGATAGCTTTTGGGCGGTTTGTTTGCTTTGCGCTCCTTAAGCGTATTGCGTACCAGTAAACGGATGTGGGTAATCTCTGTGGTGGGGTATTGATTAACAAAATCCGTTAGCGCGGTTACATCTGTAAGTATCCGCTCACGCCATTGTTCGGTTTGATGCAGCAAGGCTGTTTGGTTTAGCGAGGCTTGTTGCCATGTATCGAGTTTTTCCTGAATAGGTAAAATATCTACATGGCGCATTAGCTTTCCAATATATTGCATTTGTCTTTTACGGGCGCCGAACTTATTGATATGGCGCGCCTCATCAACGGCTTCCTGTAATTGTGCTGGTAAATTCAATGCATTAAGCTGCTGGTCGTTCAGTGTCGTTAGTTGCTCTCCAATTTTTTGCAGAGCATGCATGGCTTGTTTGCGCTGGGTTTTACTGAGTTTGTCGTCGCAGTCGGCAATATGATTTTGAGTATTTTCCATGCAGGTTGTGTCATGTAGAATGATGCTTCATACATCATAGCGTTTCGACTTACATTTAACCAGAAAAAATGGACGCAGACAAAAGAGTCTGTATAGCATGTGTTAGCGTATATAGCTTCAAGCAAAGCGCCGTCCAAATTGTCACAGGCAGCGGAGTAGCCATGCAACAGATATGCTCTATTTATACCATGATATTTTAGCGCACGTTGGATGGGTTACAGTGTTACTGGGTAAATCAAACCCCGAATTTCACTTTGGTTGGGTACTGACGGATCAACCGGATAGTATTTATACGCTGATATTTAAGAATTATTGGCTGTTGACGGGGATGATCGCTGCATTATCATTGGAAGAGTGTTGCCGACAAACCAAATTACTTTTCAGAAAGCTAGGTAGAATGCAGCGCATCAATCATTTGTTGTGTAGTGGTATTTGTGTGCACTAAACATGAGTTCATTGATTGAATCGGCTGAAAATATGAGGCAGATCATCTGTTGATGCAATATTATCGAGCTAAATTATATTTGCCAACGATAAACTTGCAGCAACAGTTGCAGTGTGAGTGTTAACAGTGCTATACCAAACGTATATCAGTGATTCTCAGAATCTTTGTGATGCACTCGCCACTTGTGGTGCTACGTTGGTACACTACAAAAATGGCATGTTGCCGAGGACGCAGGTTGTTGCTTATGTGTTACCAAAACTAATCAGACAGGTTTGTGAACGGTTGGGCGATATGGCAATCGATCCGTTATGTCAGTCTGGATAATGGTGCCTGAAACGCAATAAATAATGTCCCATTGCTAAAGCTAGTAGTATTACAAAATTTTATCGTATCAACATAACAACTAAACTGGAAAGCGCTGTTGTAAGACAGTTTCACACCTTTTATATGAAAAATACATCATCAATTGTCAATACCAATACCCGATTCTCAAATACGTTTTCGACACTCGAACAAATTACTCGTGATATTTTGGAACATGCCAAACGTGGTGGTGCCAGCGCATGCGAAACACATGTATCTGATGGTTTCGGGCAGACGGTGACCGTGCGTAAAAATGAGGTGGAAACGATCGAATACAATCGCGACAAAGGGCTTTCAGTCACAGTCTATATTGGCAAGAAGCGGGGTAACGCGAGTACATCCGATTTCTCGCCACAGGCGATCAGTGACACCGTTGCAGCAGCGATATCGATTGCACGCCATACCGCTGAAGATGACTGTTCAGGCCTGGCGGATGCCGCATTGCTGGCACAGTCAACACCTGATTTGGATTTATATCACCCCTGGATACTTACAGTTGAAGAGGCTATCGAGCTTGCGCGTCAATGTGAACAGGTTGCTTTTGAAGTTGACAGGCGTATCACCAACTCAGAAGGAGCCAGTGTTTCAACAGATGAATCACAATTTGTATATGCCAACAGTTTGGGGTTTATCGGTGGGCATCCCTATTCACGGCACAGTGCGAGCTGTGTGGCAATTGCAGAGCAGGGTGATTTAAAACAGCGCGATTACTGGTACAGCGTATCACGCGATGTACATGATCTGGAGTCAATCGATAAGATTGGCAGAAAAGCCGGGGAACGCACGGTTGCACGTCTCGGCGCGCGCCAAATTGCGACCTGTGAAGTTCCCGTGTTATTTGAGGCGCCAGTTGCAGCAAGCCTGATCGGACATTTTGCATCGGCGGTAAGTGGTGGCAGCCTTTATCGAAAATCATCATTCCTGTTGGATAGTATGGGACAGCAGGTTTTTCCCGATACGATCAACATCCATGAATTGCCGCATTTACCTAAAGGATTGGCCAGCGATACTTTCGACGATGAGGGTGTAGCGACGGCAGCGCGCCATATCGTTGAAAACGGTGTCGTGCAGGGTTATTTTCTAAGTAGTTATTCAGCCCGAAAACTCGGTATGCAAACTACAGGCAATGCCGGCGGTGTTCATAATCTGACCATTGATAATGGTAATCCGGTGGACTTCGACGATTTGCTCAAACAAATGGATAAAGGGTTGCTGGTAACCGAGTTGATGGGGCATGGTATCAATGCGGTGACGGGCGATTATTCTCGTGGTGCATCCGGTTATTGGATTGAAAATGGAGAGGTTTGCTATCCTGTTGAGGAAATTACCATTGCCGGCAATTTGAAATCTATGTTTTTAGGTATTGCCGCCATAGGGAGCGACGTTATTGTCAGAGGTTCCAAGCAAAGCGGTTCGATTTTGATTGATCGAATGACCATCGCGGGTGGCTAAAACTGAAAATTATCAAATAGTATTACAGCGATTCGGACAAATTGTGGCTCAAGTATTGGAATTTTTCGGTTTTTCATTATTTTTTGTGGAGCATAGCGTCAGGTCCTGTGTGTGTACATTGTAAATCGATGTGCAGCGTATTGTTGCTCTCATCATACTGCAATTGGTTGTCTTAACCATTGTCTCGTTATTTCTACAGATTGTCTTCTGAATTGTATTTAAGTCGAATAGCCAAATTAACGGTATAAACATTGTTTAAACGGAACATAGATGCTAGCAACAGTCGGTTAGACTACATGTACAATAATAGTGAGATATTAATACCATAATACATTGATTTTAAATAAGTATATGTGTATTTATTACTTGATGAAACTAAATTAAGTAACCGTTAATTGGATCGACAATGAAAGAAGTTTTTTTGGGTAGGCTACCCATTCTAGACAGCAAGCAGAATATCGTCGCATTTGAGCTATTGTTTCGGACCAACCAGCAAAATACAGTCAGCGTAACGAACGATCTCGCAGCATCGGCCAATGTCATTATTGATACATACGGACAGCTGGGCATTGAAAATGTCATGGGCAAACGACGGGGTTTTATCAAGGTAGATGCCAAGTTCTTATTCAGCGATGCGGTCTTTTTATTGCCTAAGAATCACATTGTTTTTGAAATCTTAAGAGATGTTGAAATCAACGATGAGATTATCGCGCGCTGTTCGGAAATTAAGCAAAAAGGTTATCAAATAGCACTTTCAAACGTCGATCGTATTGAAGAACATTTTGGCCGTTTGCTGCCACTGGTTAACGTCGTCAGAATTAATTCAGGGGCGTTGAATGACGAAGAGCAGGCCAGTCTGATTAAAAAGCTAAAACGCTGGCCAGTGTTGCTGCTTGCTGAGAAAGTAGAAAGTAAGGAGATGGCGGCAAAATGTATCGACCGGGGTTTTAATCTATTACAGGGCTTTTATTTTGCAAAGCCTGAAATTATTTCCGGAAAGCGTATCGATCCCGCCAAGTTGTCGTTGCTAAAATTACTCCTACTAATTGTTAAAGACAGTGATATTGTTGAAATAGAGAACGAGTTGAAATATCAGCCCGGTTTGAGTTACAACCTGTTACGTGTTGTTAATTCCGCGGCAACAAGTCCGGTTAAAACAGTGAATTCAATCAAGCGGGCGGTTATGATACTGGGTCGAAAACAACTGCAGCGTTGGGTGCAGATCTTGCTTTACTCAGCCAAACAAAAAGGCGGCACCACGTCAGATGCGCTCATTCAAACGGCCTCGGTACGGGGCAGATTACTTGAACTTATCGCTATAGCGGACCGGCCTCATGATAAAAACCATCAGGACCGCGCTTTTATGGTTGGAGTACTGTCTTTGCTTGACACGTTGCTGGGGATGAAAATGTCCGAGCTAGTCGAGACGCTCAGTATACAAAAAGACATGGCGGATGCCCTATTATCAAGGCGGGGATATTTGGGGCAGCAACTGGCGTTAATTGAGGCGCACGAGATTGGTGATTTTGAGGTTGTCTCGACAAACTTGTCTGAATTAGGGTTTCTCAACATGAGAGAATTTATGCAGTTTGAGCTTGAAGCGCAGGCGTGGGCAAACCGAATTAATGATATGGTGAATGCTTCAAGCGCATAGCGAATCGTGGTTTACACGTTGTGTTGAGTTTCAATGCATTCAAGTGTCTTCAATTCGTCTAGGGTAAAGCCGGCCTGTTGTCTGGCCTCATAGTGAAAAGGACCAGTTAACTGTCCCGTGTAATAACGGTCAAGCAAGTCACGAAACGTTTGATCGGGATTCAAACCGCGTTGCTTGCAGAAATATTTAAACCAGTGTGAGCCGATTCTCACATGCCCGATTTCATCCCGTAAAATAATTTCGAGTATGGAAACGGTTTTTTCTTCCCCGGTATCTAGCAAGCGTTTGATTATTCCAGGGGTCACGTCCAGTCCTCTGGCTTCCAACACACGTGGTACCAGTGCCATGCGTACCATGGGATCAAAAGCCGTTTTGATGGCCATCTCCCATAGCCCGTTATGGGCTGGAAAGTCACCGTAATCGTAATCCAGCTCATTCAGGCGAGTGCGTAGTAACTGAAAGTGACAAGCCTCCTCGGCGGCAACCTGGATCCAGTCGCTGTAGTATTGTGCAGGAAGGTTACGAAAACGATAAACGGCATCCAAGGCAAGGTTTATAGCATTGAATTCTATATGTGCAACCGCATGAATCAGCGCGACCAGTCCTACTTGAGTACCCAGGCGACGCCTGGGAACATCACCGGGCATAACCAGATCAGGTTTTTCGGGACGTCCGGGCTCGCCAATGGGTTCGGGTTCTAGGCCGGATTTGATTGACAATGTGCTGTTACACCACGCTTGAGCGGTTTGTGCTGTTGAATGCAGTTTTTGATGAATGTCCCGGGCGTCTAAACAATGCTTGGCGGCTTCAAATAGTGAATCCATAGATGAATATAGATGAATTAAAATAAATAAGGTTTTTTTACTTTATTGTCGCGTGTTTTACATGAGAAGGCCAGCATCGATTTTGTGCAAATTTAGGTGGTTGGAGAGAGTGCGACATTGTATAGTTAGTCAGACTGATCTATAAAATTTGAACCTAGATTGACAATTTTCTCTTATTGCTGCGCGCCAGGTCTATTTTTAGTGAACGGGTTATGAGTTATCACGACTTCATAAGGTAATATTGCAAGGATCGTCGTCATTTTCCGGACTGCCGCCACATTCTTCGTTGAAACTATGATGAGTGTCAAAAGGCGGTATAAAAAAGCCGAATGCTCCAAATGTAGCATTGTTATTAAAAAAAGATTTGTTGTTGATTATAAATTGATACTCTCCAGCATCCAGCCGCGCAACATCCAGCTGCACAACTCGCCTAAATACTTGCGTGATTGGATTGCATGCTTTTCCTGGTTGTAGTGAGTCATGGGTAACTTGGATTTCGAACACATTGCCCGTGCGGCGCTGATTAATCTGGCCTATGCCGCTGCAGGTGTATTCTCCAAGTATATGTACCGTAACATATGGAATAATTTGAGAGTCTGTTTGAATGACAGTTGGGTAAGCGAAAATAAATCGAGGGCCTGCTGCTGTAAATTTTTTTAGCTGCACTGTTTCGAGCATCCAGTTATTTTGCTGTGCATCGAATCGCATTATGGCATTCTGGTATAGGCCAACTTGATCAGGTACATCAATACGTGGAAGGTCTAGTAAACCTTCTTCAGCATAATAAGTGGGAAAGTCGCCTTGGTCTGCATCTCGTATTTCGACCACTTCGCCTGTAAACATCCTCTTGCAGTCAGCATTGTTAATCTCCAGACTGCCGCCGCATTCATCGGCTACAATCGTGTCAAAGGGCAAAGTAAACGAACGAAATCCTCCGCCGTTATTGACATTTACTTGATACTCACCTGCTGGGAGACGATTAACATCCAGTTGTATCACGCGTAAAAACTGGCGTGCTATTTGATCGCACGTTTCATCCGGTTGCAAAGGATCTTTGGTAATTTGAACTTCGAATAGATTGCCCGTGCGACGTTGATTAATTTGCCCAATCCGGCCGCAGGTAGTTTCACCTAAAACGTGTAGGAAGACTTGAACGGGTTTGGTTGATCTACCTGAAAACACAGCAGGTACGATGGTTTGAATATCTACTTCTAAATTAATATTATTTCTTGATTGAAATGATTCCAACGTCCACGCGTTCACCTGCACATCATACCGAAATACGATGTCTTGAAAGCGGCCGACCTGTTCTGGCGTGTCAACACGCGGGATAGTCAAAGTGCCTTTCTGATAGCTGTAGCTGGGATAGCCCGCCCGATTGAAATTCTCTGATTTTGCTACGGCTGTACTCAGAAACAACAGTAAAATAATCATCGATCTGATTAAATGGCTCATATCTACTCCGCACAGGCTATATTAGTGTTTGCCTCGTTTAAATTATCGCTGCGATAATCTTTATCTGTGATCTAAAGTTATTGGGTTTAGCCCGCTTTGACTTCTTAAGATCCTCGCTGTTTTTATAGCCAGTGTTTTGGCGTATTACTGTAGCTCCGAGATTAATGCTGAATCGGATGGAACGACTATGTCATTTTTCCTTCTTCTCTTTAAAATATCTTTATTAAAACAAATGAGAATGATTATAAGAAGCGTAATAATTACGGTATATTTATCATCTCCGATTGAGAGTGTCAATAATTTGTATTGATTAAGATATTGATATCTATCAATGAGATATGCTTTTATTCTTGTTTGGGTTTGGTTCGCTGGCTCCAAAACCATATATCCTAAAACCCAGATGGTTTGAGCCAAGTGTGAATAAATCGCGACGTGGCAAAGCAACTATAAGGACTCAGTTGTTTTTTTGCATAATCGAATCGGTTGTTTACAATAGCTGTCTATTATTTTCAGACAGGACGGGGATACAAAACATCATGAACTTGCCGCAACGCACACGGATTTACCAGAATCACCATATGGACAGTACGCGCTGGGATTATTTCGAACCACGCGACGACGATATTGTGATTGCAACGTCTTATAAGGCAGGGACAACCTGGACGCAGGCGATCGTGGCGCATTTACTTTTTCCCGACAGAAGCTTTCCTGCTGCACCTTTCGACATGTCGCCATGGCTCGATATGCGGGTTATTCCGCTCGAGGTGGTGCTGAACAAACTAAAAGCGCAGCAGCACCGCCGTTTTATCAAAACGCATCTGCCGCTGGATGGGTTGCCGTATCGTGAAAACATTAAATATTTGTATATTACCCGGGATGCCAGGGATGTGTTCATGTCATTGTGGAATCATTACACTGGTATGAAAGACGAAGTCTTCATGCTGATGAATCATCTGTCGGGCAGGCAGGGTGAAGAATTGCCTCCGCCGCCGGAAGATATACATGTTTTTTGGAAGAACTGGATGACGCGAGGTTCGTTTGAATGGGAAAGTGACGGCTGGCCGTACTGGTCGCATTTGTCGCATGTGCAGTCCTGGTGGCCGTATCGTCATTTACCTAATATTAAACTGTTTCACTACAACGATATGTTGACGGATACTGAAGGTGAAATTCGCCGGATGGCGGCATTCCTTGAGATAGACGTGCCGGATAACGCCTGGGATAGTATTGTTGAGGCCGTTTCTTTTGCCGAAATGAAGCAGCAGGGGGACTTGTACGCACCGGGTGGTGGACAGCTCTGGAAGGGCGGTGCTGCGACTTTCATGCATAAAGGCACCAATGGTCGATGGCGTGATGTACTTTCCAATGATGAACTGGCGCTTTATGATACGGCTTGTAAACGTATCTTAACGGATGAAAGCCGGGGTTGGTTGGAAAATGGTGAGCTAGCTTGATGAAAATTTGTCCATCTGATATGAAAAAAGACAAACACTATGCCTAATACAACTGATAATCCAACGCTTCATATTTCGTTACCAACGGAACAACCAATGTTGCGTATGGTGCCGATGCCATCGGATACCAATCACGCGGGCGATATTTTTGGTGGATGGATCATGTCTCAGGTGGATATTGCGGGATCGATTCCGGCGATTCGGCGCGCTCGTGGGCGTGTGGCAACGGTGGCCGTTAATTCGTTTGTATTCAAGCAACCTGTCCTGGTCGGAGATCTGGTCAGTTTTTTTGCTGAAATTATTAAGGTGGGAAGGACGTCGATAACCGTCGATGTGGCAGTATATGCCCAGCGTGGTTTGCGCGAAGGCGATGATGAGATTTGCATCAAAGTGACTGAGGCTGAATTGACTTATGTCGCTATCGATGACAATCGGCGGCCCAGGGTCGTACCGCAAGCTTGAATTTATTTGCAAAAACTGACATTTATTCCAGCGATTGCATTAATTCGCGGGCAGCGCACGCAGTGAACAAGGCGGGTGGTAGGTTACGATCAACGGAATGCCAGCATAACTGTAAATTTTATCGCGTAGGTTGGCAATGCTGCCATTTACCGTCACGCAGAATCTGTGCGGCGACTTTGTCCAATGTCTCGATCACCTTGGGTTTGATCAGTCCAATCTGCCTGTGAGAAAAGGCAAGCAATGCCGCGCTTCTTCATCGTTGGGGTTGCGGTTGCTTGATGAGCGGTATTCCAAGCTTAGCAAACCGGAGTTGCTTATCGTTTACCACATAAGCTACATTTTTCCTGTATTTAGCAACAGTTCCGTAATCAATCATTATAAAAAATACGATGTGGCTGCTTGTTTCTGCTTCCGGAAATTGAAGTGTATTTGTCGAAATTCTTTACAATGGTGTTTTGTAGTCAGCCTAAAAAATTATTTGTTTCATGTAAAACATACACTTGATAGTATGGCATGTTTCTTGCTTGATAAATGATTGTACAGAAGTACAGTCAATTTGAAATTAAAATAATTAATATTATAAGAGAGACTAAAAATATGAAATTCTTTAATAAACATGTTTTGGTAGCTATTCCATTGTTGCTGTGTTCGACAATGGCTTCTGCGGTGCTGGTAGATTCAAAATTATCGCTTGTGATTGATGTATCTGGCAGTGTAAGTTCTTCTGAATACAATCTGATGATGGATGGCTATGCAAATTCATTTCGTGATTCGGTTGTACAAAACAACATTCTAAACAGTGGCGGGCAAGGTGCGATCGCTGTTAACGTTGTATTTTTTTCGTCAAGCGCTTTCACAACCAGTTTAGATACGTTCACTTTGCTTGATTCTGCTGCTGATATTAATGCATTTGCCGATATTCTTGACAACTTTGCTCGTCCTGGTGGCGGGGGAACAAACATTTCGAGCGGTATGAATAAAGCGCTAAACACGTTAACCACAAACAATGGTTTCGAAAGCTCTAATCTGATCATGGATGTTTCCGGTGATGGTACCTCTAGTTCAACTACAACCCAGGCGGCGCGTAACGCGGCACAAGCTGCAGGGGTTACAGTCAATGGTATTACAATCGGATCAACATTTATCAATGATTTTTATAAAGCCAATGTTGTTACCACCGATGGTTTTGCTTTGCATGCAACCGATTTTACTACGTTCGAGGATGCAATTAAACAAAAACTGCGTATAGAAACAACCACTAATCCAGTTCCTGTGCCAGCTACACTGTTGCTTATGGGGATAGGTGTGCTGGGCTTGGGTGCCGCTTACAGACGCCGTGCAAGTGTCTAAATCCTAAGTTAAGGAAGGGGGAAATGTTCATATTTTTCTTCCTTCCTTCTTTCTTTCTCTTTCTCTCTCTCTTCCCTTCCCTTCCTAAAGATCTTGATTTGTTGAGCAGTTTTAATTGTCCAGGCAATAATGGAATGGACATCGTCTTATGGTATTAAGGTACAAAAGTAGTGGAT
Source organism: Gammaproteobacteria bacterium (assembly GCA_030431985.1). Classification (GTDB taxonomy): domain Bacteria; phylum Pseudomonadota; class Gammaproteobacteria; order Burkholderiales; family Nitrosomonadaceae; genus Nitrosomonas. The sequence goes on along the minus strand of JAUIIB010000007.1, from coordinate 13,713 downwards.
TTAAAATTTCTTTGTGACCGGTATATCGTTTTGTAATAAAGCCTAGCTGCGTGTACACGGCGGCTTTTTTATTTTTCACAGAGCGTTCTTGTATGCTGACAGCATTTTGAGTAACAGGGAATCGTGATTATTCCAACGATTGCATCAGCTTGCGAGCAGTGCATAGATCTTTCCAGGCTTTTGCTTTCTCAGGCAGTGCGCGCAGTAAATAAGCCGGGTGGTAGGTTACGATCAACGGGATACCGGCATAACTGTGGATCTTACCGCGCATGCTGGCAATACTGCCGTTACTGTTGAGCAGATTCTGTGCGGCGACTTTACCCAGTGCCACGATCACCTTGGGCTTGATCAGAGCAATCTGCCGTTCGAGATAAGGCACGCATTGCCGTGCTTCTTCATCGCTGGGGTTGCGGTTGTTCGGTGGGCGGCATTTCACGATGTTGGTAATATATACATTGTGTCCGCGTTTGAGATCAATCGCAGTCAGCATATTATCGAGTAATTTTCCGGCCTGGCCGACAAACGGTTCGCCGAGGGCGTCTTCACGTGCCCCAGGTCCCTCGCCGATACACAGCCAATCGGCATTAGTGTCGCCAACGCCAAATACGGTTTGGGTGCAGGTTTTTCGCAACGGGCAGGCGTGGCAATCTGCAACCGTCTTAGAAAGCTGTGTCCAGTCCATTTGTCCTATGTCAACAGGTTGCCGGCCAGCTTGTTTAAGTACGTCCGTTTCAATCGTAGTGGCGACGTCAGTTTTCAGCTGCAACGTTTGATCAACCGTCGCTTTTTCTCTTATATGCCAGAGCGGCGACAGACCAAGTTCTTTGAGTATGGCTTTGTGTCGTGAATTCATAGCATAAGCCGCATGATCAGTGCATCCTCCCGTCCGCACATGGACGGATAGTACCCTTTGCGTTTGGCGACCTGTTCGAAGCCAAGTTGCTTATAGAGTTTGACAGCACCATGATTGGACTCTCGCACATCTAAAAAAATTGATTGCGCATGTTCTTCATCAGCCAATCGTATCAGATACTGCAGCATCTTTTCGCCGAGTCCTTTTTTTTGCCATTGTGCGCCAATGCCTATGGTCAGGATATGTGCTTCATCCGGTCCCAGCATCATTACGCTGTATCCGAGTAGGTTATTTTTTTCTTCGATAACGCGACAGAGGTATCCGGCACGGATAGAGTCAGCAAAATTTTCCAGTGACCATGGAAACAAAAAAATTTCACGTTCGATTCGTATGACATGCTGCAGATCGGATGGATGCATTTCGCGGATAATGGGGTTAAGAAGAATGGCTTCGTTCATCGTTCATTTTCCTTAAGCGCCACTTTGTTGCGAATATAGACCGGGGAAGCCAATGCCGGGTCGGCATGGAACTCATTGATATTTCTGGTGGCAGCAAGCTGTGCGATTTCTTTTGCATGGGGATAGCAACCGTATTGAATATCTGACAGATTTGAACCATAGTGCTCCGATAAAATCTGATCATAGCAATCAAAACCGCTGCCGCATCCAATCCATTCAGACCCGGTCAAAGCAGGCGCATGCTGTGGCTGACATAATGCCGGATTACTGGCGATCCGCCAGCGATCACCTTGCTTTACAAACGCTGCATGATAAATTTCACCCATTCGTGCGTCCATAGCGACGATGACGCGGTTATGTATCTGCTGTTCGGCAATTGCTTCAAGCGTACCGATGCCGATAATTGGCAAATTTGTGGCGAAAGCCAGTCCCTGTGCAACGCCACAGGCGATTCTGAGCCCGGTAAATGATCCGGGTCCAGCACCAAATGCGATGCCATCGAGATCAGTCAGCTCCAGTCCGGCATCATTCATGATGTTTTGCGTCATGGGCAGCAATAGCTCTGAATGACGGCGTCCGGCATCTGTTTCATCCTGAAAGGTTTCTCCATCATGATGCAATGCTACGGAACAATAGGTCGTTGAGGTGTCGAAGGCGAGTACGCTATCCATTTTCCAGGGGGTGATTGCCGGGCGAATATTTGATTTTATAATTTTAGCAGTCTGTCAGCCAAGCTGCCATCGATGAAGTGTATGGTAGCGCATACCCCGTTCAGTTTGTATAGATTGTATTAATTGCAGCTCTGTTACCTGCCATCGAACCGGGTTTTGGAAATCAGTTGCTGTGTGCCGTTTTGCTTTTCTGACCAATGTGATATGCGGTTTGAAGGTGCGTTCGTCAAACGAAAATTTTGCAACGTGAACGGCTGTCTTTAATGCATTTTCGAGTGAGAAAAGCGCTGACGGACAAGGGTCGGCAGATGCAACAATGATTTGGTTGCGTTTCCAGTAAAGAGTTCTCTGTATCGTCAGTTCAAATGCTTGTGCGGCAAAGTTGCCCGATGCGGCCTTGAGGATTTCGATTCGATCTACAGGTATTTGGCCCAAAAACAATAAAGTCAGATGAATATTTTCCGGTTTAACAGGACGTCCACCTGATTGACGGGATTGGTGTTTTGCAATATCACCCAGTGTTGCCTGTATGGCATTATCAGGCTGAATTGCAAAAAACAATCGCGCTGTGTCCATTTTCTCGTTTTTTTAATGATTCCTGCAGTTGTATGAGCCACATTATCCGTTACGCTGAATCAGACAGATTGCATCCGCCGCAATGCCTTCCTTTCGTCCGATCGGACCCAAATGCTCAGCGGTTTTGGCCTTGATGTTAATGCAGTGCTCGGCAATGTCTAAATCCTGCGCAATATTGGCAATCATGTTTGGTATATGGGGCGCCATTTTAGGCGCTTGTGCGGTAATGGTGGCATCAAGATTGATGATGCGAAAATCGTTTCCTTCCAACAACCGGTGGACGTTGCGTAACAATTCACGGCTGTCGATATTTTTATATTTTGCATCGGTATCGGAAAAATGTCTGCCGATATCACCCAGTGCCGCCGCGCCCAGTAATGCATCGCAGATGGCATGCAACAACACATCAGCATCGGAGTGTCCCAACAGCCCTTTTTCATAAGGGATGGTGACGCCGCCGATAATCAGGTCGCGGTTTTCAACGAGCTGGTGTACATCTGAACCTTGCCCGATGCGAATGGATTGTAAGGTATTCATGGTTTGTTCCTATTGTGCAGGATAAGTTCTGCTAGTGCCAGGTCCTGCGGGTAAGTGACTTTAAAGTTATCGTCTATGCAGTGTACCAGTTTGGGATGATGGCCCATTGCTTCAATTGCGCTGGCGTCGTCGGTAATGTTCGATTTTTCTACCATTCGTAGTGCTTTCAGCAGCATGGCGCGTCGAAACATCTGCGGTGTTTGCGCCTGCCAAAGTTGCTCCCTGGATTCGGTCTGTATCACGCGCGCATCCGGACTGCCGCGTTTAAGCGTATCGGCCACTGGGACAGCGAGCAGGCCGCCGACGGAGTCATCGATGAGTGTTTCAATGAGTTGATTGAGCGCCTGTTGCGTAAGTAATGGTCGCGCTGCGTCATGAACCAGAATCCAGTCGTCAGCATCTATCGCGCATTGTTCGGCGGCGGTATTCAAGCCATTGAACACACTGTCGGCGCGCGTTTCACCGCCGCAATATAACACGGTTAATTTTTCTGAAAATGTCTGCCAGTCATGTTTTGCCCATTCAGGGTCCTGGGGTGATAGGACGACAATGATGCGTTTAATGTGCGTAGACTGGAAGAATGCTCGGATCGCGTGGTAAATCATTGGCTTGCCGGCCAGGGTCAGATATTGTTTGGGTGTGTGTTGGCCCATGCGAGAACCGTATCCGGCAGCAGGGAGAAGTGCAAAATAATTCGGCATCGGGTTGAATATAAAATCGTCAATGTCCGGGTATTCTAATCAATAATGGCAGTCGCCGGAACGTTAATCGATTGACCATGTAAAAAGATCGCATAGGCATGGTTCAGCCTTTCGGATTAAAATATGGTTTTTGAATGATTGAACGATAAGGAACAGGAAACCGATGGAAGCCGAACAAATCAATGCATTGGACGAACAGCTCGAAGCACTCAATATCCGCGCAAATGACTTGCGGAGGTATCTTTGACTACGATAACAAAAAAACAAAACTTGTAGAGATTACCCGGTTATTCGAAGATCCTGCTATTTGGAACGATGCTAAGCAGGCCGAGCAAATCGGTCGCGATAAGAAAATGCTGGAGGATGTCGTGTTGACGTTGGAGTCACTAGAGCATCAGCTTGGCGATGCCAGAGAATTATTTGTATTGGCCAAAGAGGAGTCTGATGAAGACACGTTAAACAGTATTGTTGCCGATGTTGAGACGCTAGAAGATACGGTAGCAAAGCTCGAGTTTCACCGCATGTTTTCGGATCCTATGGATCCGAGCAATTGCTTCATTGATGTACAGTCGGGTTCGGGTGGTACCGAGGCGCAAGACTGGGCTTCCATGCTCGAACGCATGTATCTGCGGTACTGTGAGCGACAGGGACTGGCCGTTGAAGTGCTTGAGGAATCGCCCGGCGATGTCGCCGGTATTAAAAGTGCGAGCTTAAAAGTCAGCGGTGAATATGCTTACGGTTATCTCAGAACGGAAACCGGCATTCACCGCCTGGTGAGGAAATCGCCGTTTGATTCCGGTAACCGGCGCCATACTTCGTTTGCCAGCATTTTTGTGTATCCCGAGGTTGATGAATCGTTTGAAGTCGATATCAATCCGGCGGATTTGAGAATCGATACGTTTCGTGCTTCAGGTGCGGGCGGGCAGCATATCAATAAAACCGATTCCGCAGTGCGTATTACCCATTTACCTACCAATATCGTCGTGCAGTGTCAGAGTGGGCGCTCTCAACATAAAAACAAAGCGGAAGCAATGTCGATGCTGAAATCCCGGTTGTATGAGGCCGAGCTGCGCAAACGTAACGAAGAAAAACAGAATATTGAAGATTCAAAAACCGATATTGGCTGGGGTCATCAGATTCGTTCCTATGTGCTAGACCAGTCGCGTATCAAAGACCTGCGAACCAATGTTGAAACTGGCAATACGCAGGCCGTGCTTGATGGCGACCTTAGCAACTTTATTATGGCCAGTTTGAAAGAAGGGGTGAAATAAAGCACGATTTCAGATTGTGTTCGGGCTTGGAATGAGGTTCTCGTCAGAGGGAATTCTTATTCTTGTCAAAACGCACATGAGCTACCGGTAAGTTGGTTGCTGCAGCCAACAATCAGGTCAACGATGATGCTTTGTTCCAGTCCATTGGCATCCGTTTCTGTTCGACCAGCAATCGCGTAAAACATTTTGCGCCTCATAATAATATACGTAAACTGATAACTGTATCCAATACAAGGACGGTAAAACATGCCAGACCAAATACCGGAGAAAATTTCATCGATGGCAGCTTTAGAGGCCAAAGCAAAAGTTGAGTCCTACCAGTATCCACCGAAGCCGTTGGCAGGGCTTGATGCAGATATCCGTGTGACGTACACGGGTGTTTGTGCGACGGATATCCATATGATCGACAACGACTGGGGTTTGTCACGTTATCCGCTGGTTCCCGGTCATGAAGTCGTTGGCCATGTGATTGCGGTGGGATCAGACGTCAGCGATCTGAGAGTGGGGGATGTTGTCGGTCTTGGTGCTCAGGCGCAGGCCTGTGGTGAATGCGAAAATTGTCAGGCAGGAATTGACAACCTCTGTCCTCATCGCAAGTTTACTTATTTTGAAAATACCGTAGACGAGACCGGGGTGCATGTTCACCACGGTGGTTTTTCGACCCACCTGCGCACGGATTCGCGTTATCTTTTTAAAATTCCCGAAGGGTATGAGGAAAAATACGTTGGACCACTGATGTGCGGCGGTCTTACCGTGGCTGCGCCGTTGTACGAATATGCTGGAGAGAGCTGGAATCTGAAGGATAGGCGTATTGGGATTGTCGGGATCGGCGGGCTGGGTCATATGGCGATTCAGTTTGCCGCAAAAATGGGTGCTGAAACCTTTGCTGTTTCTCGTGGTACCGGTAAGCGATCATTCTGTGAAGCGTTAGGTGCTACCGGTTTTATCGATTCGTCCAGTCCCGCAGATATGGATGCTCATGCGGGCAAACTTCATTATCTGTTGTTTTGTATTTCCGGCGGTATTATCGATATTAATCATTATGTGGGCCTGATGCGCCCGTATGGTACGCTTCACTTTGTCGGTGTACCTGAGAAAGTGGATAACTTCAGCCTTATGCCGCTGATGTTTAACCGCTTGACGTTGTCATCCTCACCTATCGGTTCGAGCAGTCAGATGCGGGCCATGCTGAAGTTCGCAGCTAAATATGACGTCAGGCCGATTATTGAAGAATTCACGCATAAAACCGCAAATGAGGCAATCCAGAAGATTCGTGATGGCACCATCCGTTTCCGTGCTGTGCTCAAAAATGATTTGCTTTGACGCTATTGGTTACTTGCAGATGAATTACTGTTCAAACCTTCCCGATGCGGATTCTAGAATTACTGAAGTATTCAGTGCTTAATAATATGTTTTTAAAAATTTGGAGAATTTCATATGTCTCAAGAACTATGGAACGCTGTTGATCATTATTTTGATGGACTCTTCCTGCCGGAGGATCAGGCCTTAACGCAGGCGCTAAAGGATAGTGATGCAGCCGGCCTGGACCCGATTGCAGTGGCACCCAATCAGGGAAAGTTGCTATATATTATGGCTCAATTGAATCAGGCAAAACGCATTTTAGAAATCGGTGCTCTCGGTGGATACAGTACATTATGGATGGCTAAAGCGTTACCTGAAGGTGGAAAACTCGTGACCCTTGAAATTGACGATAACTGTGCCAAAACGGCACAGAAAAATATTGAACGCGCCGGTTTGCAGGATAAGGTCGAGATTAAGCTTGGACCTGCCCTTTATTTGATGAATGATATGGTTGAGAAAGGGGAATCACCGTTTGATTTGATATTTATCGATGCCGATAAAGAAAATTATCCGGGGTATTTTGAATATTCAATGAAGCTTGCCAGGAAAGGTACGCTCATTATAGCCGATAACGTCGTTAGACAAGGTGCCGTTATTGACGCAGACAGCCCGGATACCCGTGTACAGGGTGTTAGACAATTTAACCAACTTGTAGCGACCGAGCCGCGTGTTACAACCACCGTTATTCAAACCGTAGGTAGTAAAGGGCATGATGGCTTGGGTATCGTTCTTGTAACGTCTGACTCAATATCTGGTTAAATATTTGGTTTTAAGTCTGAAGGTTCCAAAATTAATTATAAACGTTACTTATTCATGTAAACTCGAAAAATACGGGATAGGAGGATTTTTAGAAACAGACCTATAAGAATTTTGTAGATAGTACCGATAACACAAGTGTGTGGTTGTCAATCCGTTTGTAAGCGGACTCAGAAATCTATGCAGTCATTAATGACACAGGTAGTTATGCACTAACGTTGTTGGCCTCGGAAGGATAAATACATGCCGTTATTTCTCAGAAAAAAGCTGGGTGCTTTTTCTTTTGTCTGTAGTCTTATCACGATCTGTTTGGGAAGTTCCGTACTTATTGGCTGGTATGCGCATAACGAAACGTTAATTCAGGTAATGCCATACTTTGCACCCATGCAATATAACACAGCCCTGGGAATTTTATTGGCTGGAATCGGTCTTGCCGCTTTAATCTTTCGAAAAACAATATTAGCCGTTGGTTGTGGCGGCGTCATCGCGCTGGTCGGGTTGTTGACCTTGCTGCAATATATTTTTGGATTGGAACTGGGGATCGATCAGTTAATGATGGAACCTTATATTACTACCCGCACTTCACATCCGGGGCGAATGGCGCCCAATACGGCACTCTGCTTTTTATTGTATGGATTTGCCATTATTTTACTTTCAAACTATTTCGTTTTGACTGCTAAGCAGAGTCTTGTAGGGGAGTTTCTAGGATTTTTTGTTTTGTCGCTTGGGCTTATAGCGATAGCAGGTTATATGCAGGGCGCCACCGGAGCTTATGGATGGGCGCAATTAACGCGTATGGCTATTCATACGGCATCAGGATTTGTTGTGCTGGCTATTGGATTAATTGCATATATATGGAATGGAAAAAACCTGGCACAGTACTTGGGTGTGCCAATCTTGTTGGTATTGGTCATCCTTTCATTAGATTTATATATGCCACTGGGTGCGAGTATGGGAATACTATATGTGGGATTAATTCTCTATAGCTGGTGGTATGGACAGATTAAATCAACCTTTATTCTAGCCTCGATTTCGACTTTGTTGATTATTCTGGGATATTTTGCATCGAGTTCAGGCGATGTTGATTTATTGACCGTTTATATTAATCGTACACTTTCAATTGTAATGGTCTGGATCACTGCTTTTTTGATTGAACGTTACAAAAGTGCTCACCTTAAACTAGAGGAGAGCAAACGCTTTGTGGATTTGGTGATTAATAAGATTCCAGATGCTGTTTTCATCAAGGATAAATCCTCTCGTATTGTTATGGCTAACGATAATTTCTGGAATACCTACCCTCATGATAAAGACAAAAAGCGAGTTGAGCAGACCTCAAAAAGTGCGTTTGTACCTGAATCTTTGGGATTGGTTGTGGAGAAAGAGATGCAGGCTTTCAGCAGAGGCGTCAGCGAGGCACAAGAAACAATTTTACTTCCGAGTGGAGAAAAACGTGTTTTGTCAACAAAAAGAACGCGATTCAAAAGTAATGATGATGTTTTTATCTTGGGTGTTTCGCGTGATGTAACTGACTCGCAACTCGCCCTTGAGGAAATTATGCGTTCCAATGAGGAGCTGGGACGTTTTGCCTATATCGCTTCACATGATTTACAAGAGCCGTTGCGTATGGTTGCTAATTTTACTGCGTTATTAGATGAGGAATACGGCGATAAATTGGAAGGCGACGCAAAAAAATATATGACATTTATTGTGGATGGCGCTATCCGTATGCAGGACCTGATCTCAGATCTTCTTGAATATTCGCGGATCGGTGCCGATGATATGGGGTTTGAGACATTTGATAGCAGGACTATGATTAATTCGGCGTTGTCTAATCTGTCAACTGGAATCCTGAATTCCGGGGCTGGCGTTACCATGGACGATATGCCTGTCATTCATGCCAATCCTACTCAATTTTCCCGGTTGCTCCAGAATTTAGTGGGGAATGCGATAAAATACCGGCATCCGGATAGAACGCCAGAGGTTCATATTGGTGTTGTTGAGCATGATGACCACTGGGCTTTTAGTGTTCACGATAATGGCATTGGCATCAAAAAAGAATATTTTGAGCAGATCTTTGTTATTTTTAATCGCTTGCATCATAAAAATGAATACAAAGGCACAGGAATTGGTCTTGCGATTTGTAAAAAGATAGTGGAGAATTTTCATGGGCAGATATGGGTAGAATCAAAATACGGTACAGGAAGCTGTTTTTATTTCACATTACCCAAATTGAAACAATAAAGGGCACGGTATGTCTTTGACCGATAATGCAAGAACCGTAGAAATTTTCCTGGTTGAGGACAATCCGGGGGACGTGTTTTTAACTAAGAAAGCTTTTCAAAAAGCCAGAATCGCGAATCATATCCATGTTGCTCCCGACGGAGAAACCGCGCTTGATATGCTGTTTAAACGCGGGGAATACGAGAACTATGTGACACCCGACATTATACTCTTGGATATCAATTTACCTAAAAAGAACGGTAAGCAGGTACTCGAGGAAATTAAAACTGACGAAGTTCTGCGTCGTATTCCTGTGGTCATTCTAACCAGTTCAAAAGCAGAAAAAGATGTTGCAGAAACCTACGATTTACAAGCCAGCAGCTATATCGTAAAACCTGTAGACTTATATAAATTTCATGAAATTGTGTCGGCAATAGAAAATTTCTGGTTTAGCGTTGTCGTGCTTCCTTACGACCCAACAAGATAGCCTCAATTCAGTATGCCATCAATGAAAAACGAAGACAATTCAGATAGTGAGCTTGCCCAAATTAAGCAAGAATACCAGGATTATGCTTATATTGTTTCCCACGATCTGAGTGCGCCGATCAGACATATCAAAGAAATTACACGTTTGTTGATTGATTCAACGCAAAGGCATCTTGGCGATGAGGAACGGCAATACGTCAAGTTTCTTGAGCTTTCTCTGCGAAAACTGGATGCAATGCAGGTCAGTCTGTTGGAATTCTCCCGTATCAATACACAAGGCATGCCTTTTGAAGAAATGTCAAGTAAGGAAGTACTGGAAAAGGCACTTGTAAATATGCCTAATTTTCTCGCTGAGCACAGGTTTTGCGTTCGTTATGATGCATTACCAACGGTTTGGGTCGATGCCCGCCAATGTCATCATTTGTTCCGATATTTGATCGAGAATGCATTGAAATTTCATGATGAGAATGCATCACGCGAAGTAACTGTGACTGCTCAACAACAAGACGACGGCAGAATTTTATTTGAGATTAGAGACAACGGTATTGGCATTGCTGAGGAATATTGTGAAGAAGTATTCCAGCTTTTTAGAAAGCTTCATGTCGAAGAAAAGTATCCGGGTATTGGCGCCGGTCTGGCGCTGGCGAGAAAAATCGTCAATCGCCATGGCGGTAAAATCTGGATAGAGTCAGCCGAGAATGAAGGCGCCAGTATATTTTTCACTTTACCGGCACCAGAAAAGGGTAGCTAAATAAGAATCAGGTTACTGTGGTGACCGATAGGCGGCGTGCGTTGCTGTTTTTGTGCACGTAACAGCATTTGGATAACTTGCGAGACCGTACGGAAACTTGCGCTGGTGTCATAGGCTCTGCTACAGTGCTGTTTATATTTTTTCATCGATTAAAGCGCTGAGCATAAGTTTTTATTCTATATTTATCATGTTGTCAGAATGGCATTGGTGGCGGATAAAATGTTGTTTAATCTCAACTCATTATTATAACTGTGAAGCTAAACATATTATTAATTGAGGATAATATCGTCGATAGTTTTCTTGTTGACGAGCAGTTAAATGCCGCATGCCCGAATAAGTATGTCATCAAGTCCGCGAGTTCTTTAAGGCAGGGGCTTGAATTTCTTGATTCGGGGAATTTTGATATCGTGCTGACTGACTTGGGTTTGCCTGATGCAAGCGGCCTTAAAGCCGTTACATCAATTCAAGATCATGATCCGAGTATTCCTATTGTGGTGCTGAGTGGTAATGAAAATGAAAAGCTCGCTTTGCAGATTGTACAAATGGGCGCCCAGGATTATTTAATAAAGGGGCAGGGTGACGGCCATTTAATCAACAGATCGATCGGCTATGCAATTGAGCGTAAAAATCATGAAAAGCAATTGGTTTATCTGGCCAACTATGACAGTTTGACTGGTCTTGCAAACCGAGGCCTGTTTCGGGATAGGCTGGACAGGGCGCTTATTCGGGCGAGCCGAAACAAAACGCTGGTCGCGCTGTTTTTGATTGATCTTGATAAATTCAAGCTTGTTAACGATACACTGGGTCATGATGCCGGCGATGAATTGCTCATCCAGGTTGCCCGCAGGTTTGAAAGCTGCACTCGGAAAGGTGATACGATAGCCCGTTTGGGCGGTGATGAATTTACGATAATCACCGAAGATATTAAGAATTTAAAAGATACCACAACAATAGCGGAAAAGCTTAGCAGTGCGATGAGCGAACCCGTTTGTTTATCTTTTCATGAGATCAATGTCAACGCCAGTATCGGTATTAGCATATATCCGTCAGATGGGCTGAAGCCGAATGATCTGGTGAAATATGCGGATATCGCCATGTATTATTCAAAAAATCACGGCCGCAACTGTTATCATTTTTTTTCAGAAGATATGATGCCGGTGCAATCCGAAAAGCAATCAGTCGAAGAAAAGCCAGCTACGAAGAAGCCTGCTGTTAAACTCGCTAAATAAAGCTTGTGTGATGAGCAAGGGATTAATGGTGTGCATGGCTTTTATTGTCGATTAAAGCAGATAAAACCGATTCGCAGTTCTGTTCGATTTTATAGTCGGCAATGCCGTCAGCACGCGTTTTACCCCGATTAATGATGGCAAGTGGCTTTCCATCCTGTTTTGCCAGTTTACAGAACCGGAAGCCGGAGTATGTCATGATTGACGAACCGACTACCAATACGCCGTTACTGTGTTCATAAAATTGCATGGCGTCCAGACTGGCCTGTTTCGCTACTGCGCCACCAAAAAAGACCACGTCAGGCATGAGAATGCCTGCGCATGATAAGCAGTTAACCAGTGCAACCTGTTTGGTAATCAAATCTTCAACCAAAGCATCGCCATCGGGTGCTAACTGGCCCGTGAGCGCTTTCAAAAAAGGGTTGCGTTCCAGCAGGCGAATTTGAAGTTGGCTGCGTGTTTCATATTCCCCGCAATTTAAACAACGCACCCGGTCAAGACGTCCGTGCAGGTCAATGACATTCTGATGTCCGGCCTTTTGATGCAATCGGTCTACGTTTTGCGTAATCAAACCTGCGATATGCCCGCGCTGTTCCAGCACTGCAAGCGCAAAATGAGCGGCATTGGGGCGTGCATGCACTATCGCTTGCCATCCAACTGCACTCCGAGCCCAATAGCGCTTTCGTTTGTCTTCAGATTGAAGAAATTCGTGATGCCTGATCGGGTCGCTGCGCAACCAGTTTCCATTGTCATCGCGGTAAGTCGGAATTCCTGAGTTGAGACTGACACCGGCACCTGTAATCACCAGCCATTGCTTATGGCGTTCAAGTGTCGATTGCAATTCATCAATTAGCATGGTTGACGGTTTGTGATTACAATGTTTCAGAGATCGATACTATGCGCAAAGTAGTCGGCTAATAAGTTGATTGTGTACGCATATCAGGTGGGCCATTAATCACTCAAAGTGAAAATATTGCATGCGTCTGCTACATATCGGCTGACTAAGATACCACGCATTCATGATTTTTATGAAATAATGTTTCTGTTAAAAATAACAGATTTTGATAAACCGATTTAATAAAGTGCTGATGAAGAAATTGCTATTGTTTATAGTGTTGCTGAGTTTGAGTATGGATATACTTGCTGAATGGACTCAGATTGACGAGCGCAACGGCAAAGGCGGCTTTGTCGTTTATGTGGATTTAACGTCTGCGCTCAGAGCAAAAGATCAGGTTAAAATGTGGGTGCTGATCGACTATGCGCAAGAACAGGAAGAAACGGGTGTTCATTACTTATCCAAAAAAATCCGGCGTAAATATAACTGCCATGTCAAGCACGTAAAAACACTGGCATTCAAATTATTTAGCTGGAATATGGAGCGGGGAGAACTCGTGCGCTCCTACAATCAGCCTCAAGAGTGGAAAAAAGTCGAGCCGGATAGCATCATTGCAGCAGAATGGGAAGCGGCTTGTAATCCTCCACAGGATGATTAAATTGTTCTTTAGAGAATGCCTATTATATGAACTGTTGATCCGCATCCATTAAATTTTGCCGATTTTATCTCGCTGGACCGTCGACTAACCATTAACCTGTTGCCGCAACATCCAAGGCCTGGTGGATATCGCAGAGAATATCATCAATATTTTCAATGCCTATTGAGAGTCTTACCAAGTCCCGGCTGACTCCCGCTTTTGCCAATTCTTCATCATTTAACTGACGGAGATCTTTGCACGGCAAGGAGGCTAATCAATAGGACGGAATGTTATAATACTCTTTTTAATCAGTTGGTTAATGAAATGAGCATGAGTTTCTCAGACTATTATGTCACCCACCGAACCCGCAAAG
>JAUIIB010000006.1 GCA_030431985.1 Gammaproteobacteria bacterium | reverse complement strand
TCACTAAAATGGACTATGCCAATCCATAACTGGAAACAGGCGCTGAATAGATTTACAATCGAATTCGAAGACCGTTTGAAGGACTACACTTAACTCAGACAGTTACACAGAAAACTTTACACTCTCAAAATAATCGTTTTTCCGCTTCCGGTAAAAAACGATATGGCTCTCGTATTCATGACGCTGATACCCCTCACGAAGTTCATCACAGGCGCGACCCATATCAGGACTGTCGGCGAGTAATTGTAGGCACTTCTCCAGACCAGCCAGATACTTATCCGTCTGTTGTTCCTCAAAATCGGCAATACTACGTTTTGTAAGGCGTTTAATGTCTTGGTCTGTTTTTTTGGATTTCGTGTATTTACCCGCCATGAATTTCCGCTTTTGCTTCTTCCACAATTTCCTTGAATGACCGTGTGCTCTCGCCGCTTTCTTCACCTTCGATTAAGGCTTGGCGCAGTGCTTGAAATTTTTGTTCCTGCTCTTCAAGCAGCCGCAAACTGGCTCTGATTACTTCGCTGGCCGAACCATATCGACCTTGCATGATTTGCTCATTAATGAACCCTTCAAAATGATCGCCTAGTGAAATGCTCGTGTTTTTTCCCATGATCTTAGTCTCTTTATGTATTACCAACAATTACCATTTATAGGTAACATAGTCAACGAAAGTTTATTGCTCTACAACTCCATACTGTATATATTTTTGATATCTTCGGCCTGAATGCACAGGTAAGCGAGTGTTTGCTGTTGCGTGGCATGGCCGTAGGCTTCCATGAGCAGGGGCAGGGGAGCGTCGCGCTTGTGCTGCCAATAACCCCATGTCTTGCGCATCGTGTGCGAGCCGTAATTCCTGCCTTTGCATCCAGCACCAAAACACCAGTCTTTTACCATGTTGGTCAATGTCGGTACGCTTAAAACATTCCCGCGCTGCGAGTAGAACAGGGACGCATTCTTCTCAGACATGCGGCGTTGTAATGCCATGTCATTCTCGATATACAGCCTCAAAGCTTCATAGGCGGTTTTGTTAATCACAACCCTGCGGTACTTATCATTTTTTGACTGTTTTAATTCCAGTGTATCGCCAGCCTGTATAGAAAGCACTTGTTCTACCGTGATGGACAATAATTCATTGGCACGATAGGCGGTATTGATCCCGAGTGTAAACAAACAATGATTCCGATATTTTCCATTATGGAGTAGGGCGGCGTGGTATTGGGTTTACAGGGTTTAGTAAACTCCTTAACTTTTACCCAAAAGTTGGGGAGTTTTGGTTGGTTTCCTCAAACAGACAGCTAACTTCTGTTGACCGCCATTGGGATGTAATTTTACTTTATATTCAGTCACCATTATAATTGGACATATAAGTACAATAAAGTATCAACCAACACTTGTCTCATAAGATTCTTTATTATTAATATCCTAGGGTGTCTATATGTATTCTAAGACTAAATTTGCAGCATTAATTTTAGCATTCGTCACAATTTTTTTTCAATTAATGCCAACGCAGAAGATACACTGACTCAGGAAACAGAAGAAGCCTTTCTGAATGGCGATCTTTTTATTAAAAACTCCTACATCATCGGATTCAAGAAAGCTTCCGTTTTTAATCAAGATGCTGACGATAGCTCCTTAATCGAGCAACCGGATGAGTCAAAACGCGGTCAAGAAAATGTTCCTTTCGGCGAACACAGCACCGGACAAAGTAAAGAAACTTTAGCGGCAACGATGGAGCTGCAAGGGGAAGTCCTAGCTATTTTCGATACAATCAACGCCATACACGTCAAGATGGATGCCGAAGAAGCCGAAAAGTGGCGTAAGGATGAAAGGGTAGAACATGTCGAGCAAGATTTACTCATAACACTGTTAGCCACCCAAAATAATCCTGGCTGGGCGTTAGACCGGATTGACGACATTACGATGACACCAACGCTCAATAATACCTATAATTACAATAAAACAGGGGCAGGGCGCACAATATATGTGCTGGACTCCGGCTTGGACTTGAGAATACCTCAAGTAGCCGCAGAATTCGGCGGACGCGCCCAAATCGTCTGGGATGTGAATTATTCTGGTGGATATCCGACACCTTCATGGTGGGGTGCTGATTGTAATGGACACGGTACAGCTATTACCAGTGTTATTGCAGGCAACACCAAAGGGGTAGCCAAAGGTGCTAGTCTGAAAATTGCAAAAGTAACTGCCGGTTGTACTTTTCCCTTGAATAACGACCCTGTACGGCTCAGTCATATTGTTACTGCACTCAACTGGATCGCTTTCAATACACCGGCTGGAACGATTGTGAACTTGAGTAACGGTATTCAACCGGGCGGATGTGGCCCTGTATATCATTCAGGCTTAGATAATGCAGTTAAAGCAGCACATAACAATGGCATTATTGTCGTTGTTGCTGCAGCAAATGATGGCTGCAACACTGCCAACTTTTCACCTACCCACATCCCGGAAGCGTTTGTTGTCGGCGGTACTATAAAAGATAAAATTCTCTCTCATGGAAAAGATGAGAGACATCCTGATTCACGCACGGGAACGAATGTTTCCACTTTCGCACCGGGATTTGGTATTTCAACCCTCAACCAGAATGGAAGCCCCATTTTAGCCAACGGTACATCGCTTTCAACAGCGATATTATCCGGTATTTTTGCGCTGGCTTGTCAATCAGCCGCACCGTTCTGCGATAACCTGACAACAGCGGCACCGGCTTATGCCGATTTGAGAAATACCGGGGTCATTGGAACTGTTACAGACCCAGGTGGTGCAACAATGAGCGGCGCAACATCTCGATTTATTCCGCAACGGTGGTAAGGAACTTTATTTCATTGTCATCATCGAAAAATGGATGGATAAAAATAGTGTTCTCGCACATTTATCCATCCAAAATAAATTATAAATCTCTGTTTGTCTGTACGGAGAACGTCATGAAAGATTTATTAAAATATATTCTAATATTATTGCTGTTCCTGAATATAGGTTTGGCTAAATCAGAGAGTACTGGGAGCACTGGCAACCCAGGTGGCTATCCCAGTTATAGCTATCAGAATGGCACTTTGACTATCCCGCGTGTTGACGTGCCGGGTCAGGTCGGCCGGTATCAGGATGTCGTGTTCCAATTCGACCCGCAGCTTAACGCATGGACTTTACAGGATTTTAATTCAAGAGACAAAACGGCGATACCTAAAATAGATCTTGTTTCTGCTCCGTTTGTATTTGAGTCGTCTGGTACTGTGCCAATTACGGTTAGGTCAACGATTACTGGAGAAATCACATGCGGCCGATTAGGACAGATAAATCAGCGTAGAATTGGCAATCTGTTTGAGGTTCAAGTTACCCAGGAACCCCTGGCACCCGATGAGGTATGTGATCAAGTACCGCTCCCATTCATACGAGTCATTCAACTGGATGTTGAGCGCTTGGAAGCAGGGGAATATCAGTTACATGTTATCGGTACAGAAGGAATACATACATTTACCTTGCCTGACACAACTCTTTCTGACGAATGCGGTGGCAGCCCGGAAGAGGTTGATCCAACAATTTCCTGTCGTATTCTCTGAAAGCTCCCCAACTTTCATCGAAAAGTTAACCAGTTCTTTCATAAGAAAGTCTCCTGACCAGCTCGAGAGTGGAAAGAGGGCTTCAGGTGAATATCACCGTTCACGCAGGAATGGTTTCCAGCCTGTATACAAATTGATCTTATAAATATCATCATCGATCTATCAATATCCTAGCCGCGCGGCGATGAGTGCATTAAAAAAGCGTGAGTGAAGCGATCTTAAAATTAGCTGTTTTTTGGTCAAATATGTTGTTCTGCCTCATGGTCAAGAACGATATGGTAGGGCGGTGACGGCGTGGCAACCCTTCTTGATGTACGTCATCTAATAAATTTGGACAGAGGGTTGATAGAAAAATGTGACTGTTTTAGTTCGTCTGATTTGATTTTCTCAGCCTGATTTTCTATGACGCTCTTCCACTGTTTTTTCATCAAGCTCGATAAGTGACGCAGCCATATTAGAATTCTGGTATTCCAAAAATTTTCTTTAAATTCGATGGTATGGCTATGCAAGCATCGCAAATAATGATGAGTGTTGCTTCACTAGCTGACAAGAAAGACATTCGTAACGACGTTTGATCCAATGGAATTTCTGTAAATTGTCCTAGCGGCGTGAGGATTAGTTCGTCAAAAGTCCCTACATGGTAGCAGCTAAAGTATTTCTGTTTTTCTCTATTCGACTCAGATCAATAAGCGCAATGGTATGACCATCATGAGAGATAGAGTAGTAGGCATTTTCTCTTGATTGATCTTGTCATATTCCACTAACTGAAGAAAACATGACAAAGAATAAGACAATTTTTTAATCAGTGTTAAACTGGCCGATATTATTGCTCAAAGCTGATCAATGTAAACTGTAACTGAGCGCGTGTCGACAATGACAGTAGCACGTTATCGACCTGCGTGGTTTCATTGATCATGACCGATGGAATCATTAGTGTACCCTCTTGTGCAGAAAATATTGCCATTTCCGAGGATTCGTTAGTGAGCGGCGTTACTGCTTCCGTATCGAGTTCAAACACAATTTTGGGTGTTGTAGCAACCAATTGCAGGCGCACCTCAAAAAAATTGTTGTTACCGATATCAACCGCAAACGTCAGCGCGCCATTTTCAAACACCGCAGTCACATCATGTAAGTCTACATTGTTGATGACCACAAAATTTTCCACACGCGGTGTTTGCGTGACATCAAAGTTAACGGTCGGCGTGCTCGACAGCGCACCACCAAAATTGACGCGCTGCAGGTCGGCAATTGTATCGAATATGATCATGCCGTCATATAGGACCTTTGCAAAAACTGTAAAACCTTCATTCTGAGTATCCAAAAATGCCGGTGGGCCTGTATTATCTTCAAGATTGACAAACCACTGGCTGGTCGCGCTGTCTGGATTATCGGGTAGCTTAGCCATAGCTACCGTTCCCCGAAGATTGGATAAGCTGAACTCATTAGCTACCGGTTCGAAGGTGCTGACAGGTGAAACTTGTGCGCCGCTATCACTGTCCGCAACCTTGAACCCACCTCCCTGAACGACAAACCCCGGTTCGCTGCGGTGAAAAATACTTTGGTTGTATGCACCGCTGTTCACATAACTGAGGAAATTTGCGACTGTCTGAGGCGTCCTACGTTCAAGCAATTCCAGGCAAAAATTGCCGAGATTGGTGTTGAGGCAGGCCACTGGATTAGCCTGCACAATCAATGGAACAAGCATGAGGAAACTAACGAAGATTGTTTTTGAGAAATGTACAAATGCCGTCATGTCGAATTGATCGAAAGTCAAAAGGCTTATTATACGAAACCTGTGTCGTTTGGGTAAAAATTGCATATTAGAAGATTTTGCAGTACATGATTTCACACAACATAAATCTATTTTACATGTGTTGATGTTTTAAATCGGTTTTCACCATTTGTTTAAAACATGTTTTGGAATTAATATTGCTTAACCTCGGCATATACGATCAGTTAGACAATCCGCTTCTGCTGATTTCATTTCTGTGTCTAATTTTTGATGGAGACGATAAATGAAACGCCTAGCCTCACCTCGCAACAAAATGAAAGAACGGTATGACGCAATTGTGATTGGTTCGGGCTATGGCGGTGGTATAGCCGCTTCCCGGCTGGGAAGAATGAAACGAGGTGACGGCAGTAAGCTGGAGGTATGTTTGTTGGAGCGCGGTCGGGAAATTCAAACCGGTGAGTATCCCAATACGTTGTTCGAGGCGGGGAAAGAGTTCCAGATTAATTTACATGACGAACATATCGGTGATTACACAGGATTGTTCAATCTGTATGCCGGTAATGACATGAATGTTATGGTTGGTTGCGGTCTGGGCGGCACGTCGCTGATTAATGCCAATGTTGCGCTGAAGGCGGACAAACGTGTTTTTGACGATCCACGCTGGCCCGATGAAATTTGCCAGGATAGTGAGCGCTTGTCTGCCTGTTACGACCGCGCGTTAACCATGCTGGGTGCAAATCCTTTTCCCGATGGTCAAACGGGCGTGCCGACATTGCCCAAGGTGGAAGCACAAAAGCGTTCAGCCAAGGCGGTCAACCGGCCGTTGTCGTTTCCGCCGATTAATGTCACGTTTGAGGATCGCGTCAATGAAGCCGGTGTGTTTCAACCGGCGTGTACCTATTGTGGTGATTGCGTTTCCGGGTGTAACTATGGTTCAAAGAATACCACGCTGATGAATTATCTGCCGGATGCATGGAATAACGGCGTTGAAATTTTTACACAGGTTGCTGTACATTGGCTGGAAAAAGATGGCGATGACTGGTTGGTACATTGCCAGATCATGGAGGTCGGGCGCGATGCTTTTGATGCGCCCGATCTCGTATTGCGTTGCGATCAGGTGTTCCTGGGAGCCGGCACGCTGGGTACGACGGAAATCTTGTTACGTTCCAAGGAGAGAGGGTTGCCGTTGTCCGATCAGCTGGGCGAGCATTTTTCATCAAACGGCGATGTGCTTGGGTTCGGCTTTAATAACGATGTACCGATTAATGCCATTGGTTTTGGCAATATGCCGGTGGGTGAAATCGACCCCGTAGGTCCATGTATTACTACCATGATTGACGATCGTGCTACGCCCGATTTGGAGCAGGGCCTGATTCTAGAAGAAGGCAGCCTGCCCGGTGCATTGAGCAGTATCTTGCCGGGATTGATGGCCACGGCGGCGGGCTTGATCGGTGAAGATACCGATACCGGATTTACCGATGAAATCAAGGAGCATAGTCGCGTACTGGAGAGTCTTGTAGGTGGTGCTTATCATGGTGCCGTTCATAACACACAGGTTTATCTGATTATGAGCCACGACGATTCCGACGGGCGTCTGGTGTTGAATAATAATTGCATCAATGTAGATTGGCCGGGCGTGGGTGACAAACCTGTTTTTACACGTGACAACGATTTTATGGAGCAGGTCACGGCTGCCAATGGCGGTACTTATATACATAACCCTATCTGGACGAAAGAACTCAATAACGACCTGATTACGGTTCATCCACTGGGTGGTTCCTGCATGGGCAAGAATGCAGAATCAGGCGTTGTCGATCATCGCGGCCGGGTTTTTAGCGGTGCATCGGGTACGGCGGTTCATAACGGGTTGTATGCGCTGGATGGTAGCATCGTACCGCGTTCGGTCGGTGTGAATCCGCTATTGACGATTTCTGCGTTAGCCGAGCGGGGCATGGAGTTGATGGCCGAGGCCGAAGGCTACATCTATGACTTTACCAGTCCTTCACAGCCACGTGAGGCAGCACCGGGCGCAGTCGGCGTGCGATTTACCGAAACCATGCGCGGCTGGTGGGCGCAAAACGACGATTATGAAGAAGCGGTGAGGTTTGGCAAGGCAGATGGCAATAGCTTGGATTTTACACTGACTGTCAGTGTCGCCGATGTGGAGGCGTTGCTCGAACTGGGCGGTGAATATAATGGTGGCATGGTTGGTACGGTTATTGCGCCTGGATTATCTGCATCGCCGTTGACTGTTACACAAGGTGTATTCAATCTGTTTGCGCGTGATCCCGACCGGGTTGGACAGGAATACATGAAGTACCGTTTCCAGATGCATGCCGAGGACGGTAAGACGTGGTTTTTTGAAGGGCATAAAATCATTCATAATGATCCAGGCATCGATATTTGGTCGGATACCACGCAGCTGTATATCACTGTCTATGATGGTGCGGACGATACGGCATCGGTTAAAGGACGTGGAATGCTCTACATCCAGCCGCTTGATTTCTTGCGCCAGATTACCACCATCGATGCTACTGGGACGCAATCTATGGCTGAACGGTTAAAGGCTATTGTCCGTTTCGGGATTTATTTTGCCGGTGACCTGTATCATATTTATGGCGGAATTTTAGTTCCGCCGCAATATTTTGACGCCGCCGCGCCGCCGCGTAAAAAACGTACGTTGCGTGTCGGTACGCCGGAAGTTCATCATTTTAACGCAGTGGACGGTGTGCCTTTGCGGTTGACACGTTATAAAGGCGGCGATAAAGGCCCGCTGCTGATAGTACATGGCGTTGGCGTATCCAGTCGGATATTCACAACGGACACCATTGACACCAATCTGTTGGAATATCTGTATAGCAATGGTTATGACTGTTGGCTGTTGGAAATGCGCATTAGTATTGAATTGCCTAGCGCCGAACAAGGCTGGACACTTGATGATATCGCCCGCTACGATTATCCGGCAGCGGTCAAAACCATCATGGATATTACCGGCAAGCCTGATGTGCAGGCGTTTGCACATTGCGCCGGATCAACGACATTATTTATGGCTTTGATGAGTGGCTTGCAGCATGTTCGCTCGGTGGTGGCGTCGCAGATCGGTCCAGATCATGTTGTTGCGCCGATTGTTAAAGCGAAGGCAGGCCTTCATTTGCCTGCGCTACTCGATGCAATCGGCGTCGATTCGGCGACTGCATATGCCGATACTAAAAGCGGCTGGCTGAATAAGCTTTACGACAAAGCGCTTAATTTGCAGCATTTCGATGTTGAGGAGCGCTGTTCTAGCGCTGTATGCCACCGCATTAGTTTTATGTATGCGTTGCTCTACGAGCATGATCAGTTAAACCGCCTTATGCATGATAATCTGCATGAATTGTTCGGCATCTGCAGTATGGATATTTTCAAGCACTTGGCGCTTTGTGCGCGCGAAGAACAGATTGTGAATGTCGAAGGCGGGGATGCATATATGCCGCATTGGAGTAAACTGAACATGCCGGTCACTTTTATTCATGGGGCTGAGAACGCAAGTTACCTGCCTGAGTCAACCGAGCGCAGTTTCAATAAACTGGTGGAAGTTAACAGTGCGCAAAGCTACGCGCGTCACGTCATTCCTAATTATGGGCACATCGACTGTATTCTCGGTAAAAATGCCTTTAAGGACGTCTATCCGTATATCCTGTCGGCGTTGGATCAGGCTAACTAGGCAATATTAAGCGAGTGGTTTAACCATGAAACAATCGATTACCGATATGGCGGGCCGGAAATCCAGCCGACAATAGACCGTCTTTGCCCTTTTGTAATGGGTGCGATACGGTGAATCACAAAAGATGGAAAGATAATCACGGTGCCTTGCGTTCTGGGTGCGCTGACAATATCCTTGTTACTCATAAACTGCAAATCCCCGCCTTCGTAATCGTTCGGATCGGAAAGCTGAACGGTCACGCTTAATTTGCGCACCGATGAAAAGCCGCCGCCAAAATCAAGATGCCAGTCGAAAAAGTCGCCCGCGCCATAATCCATGAGTTGCAGCGATTCAAAAATACCCCGGATATCGAAAAAATATCGCTCGTTGTTTTGCTGAATGGCGTATTTTGAAATGCGATCGTAGAGCCATTGATGTGTGGCATTATGTTCCAGACCTAGAATAGCGGTTTTTCTGAGCGCTTCATCGACAGGCTTTGCTCCACCTTCAATAATGGCTTGTTCGCTACGCTGGTTGTCCCAATATGAATTGATTTTTTGAATTTCCTCAGCCTGGATGCCATTCTCAACATAAACACACTGAGAAAACTCTTTCAGCATCGGCAGATTATAAATATAGGGAACCATATCTTTTTATCTAAATTTATTGTTATTGACTAAGACATGACACGAATAAGTGCAGTATTAGTCCATTTCTTCCAGCATGCCGGCGAGGTCGTCTGCATGATGTTCTTCTTCTTTGAGAATGTCTTCAATCATTCGGCGTGTAGTCGGATCATCGTTTTCCAGCCAGCGGATAATTTCGGAGTAGGTCTGGATGGCGATCCGCTCGGCGACCAGGTCTTCCTTAATCATTTCTTTTAGTGTGTCGCCTTCTGCATATTTAGCGTGCGAACGTGTCGCGAGACCTTCCGGCGACCAATTCGGTGTGCCGCCAAGTTGATTGATACGCACACTTACCCAGTCCGCATGCATTTGTTCTTCGTTGGCGTGGGTCAGGAATTCCTGAGCAATCGGATCGGCATTGATGCCTTTTGCACAATAATAGTGGTTCCTATACCGCAATATACACACAATTTCCGTAGCCAACACTTCATTCAAAACCGCTATAACCTGTTTGCGGTCGGCTTTATAGGCATCTGTTACCGCACCATCCATCATTTTTTCACGTGCGCGTTTTTGTATCGCTTTGAGATCTGCTTTAAACGGTTGTTTCACGATAGTTTTCCTTAAATATTGTGTGGATGAGAAGTGCCCAAATCAATTCATGAGCTTGGAATCGTATTTCAGATATTATGACATGGAAGGTTATTTCCCAGCATGATTTTGGCCGATATGTAGTTGTGTAAAGCTACTTGGATTTGCCAATGAGTGAGAGACATTGTATTAAATGGTAAAAATGAGAACAGTGCAAATTTCCGATATTTCTATACCTACAAGATGATCTAATCCCGATCACAATGTAAGCCGGTCACGGCAACTGTGATATTATATTTAGATAATAGTTATCAAGCTATTATTGTATGAAATAAGCCAGTTATATAGTAGTAGTTTTTGTGATTATTTTGCGTGTAGTCGAAAACTCTTGGTGGAAGTATAAGTCTATATCGGATTAATCATTGTCTTTCGTATTGGGTTTTTAATGAGGATAAATAAGGATAAAAAATGAATAACTTAAAATTATTAATTGTTACATTTGCTCTACTGGCCTTGAGTGGTTGTATATCATATACCTCAAATAAGGAGGAGACGGTTTCGCCTGGTCCTTCAAGTTCTGCGGTTACGGATGAGTTGGTCGCTTCGGCAGAATAGAGTATCTTTATTAAAAAGCTGAGGCCACGACCATCCAGGGGATAATATTGTGTGCGCTCTTGCATCCGTATTGAGTGGTTTTAAGTAGTAATTACGGGAGTTGCGGGTAGTTGTCTCAGCTGTTCAAACAAGTTGACACAAGTGTTGTTTTGGTTTTATTACGGTCAAATGATCACATAGTTTTTGTCTATCGGTAGATAATGCATCAGATTGTTTAAATTAATAATGCCGATCATCGGCATGCCATACGACTGTTGCGCTTTTAGTATTGAAGTCAATTCTTCCGTGTTGCGTTTTCGAATGATTCGTCATAATGTGAATCAGCTAACCTGCAAACCTAGGGTATTTTCTGAACACTTAAAATAAATGGCCGATTCCCGCCACGGCTAATACATTCCGTTATCGATCATTTAGATTTGATTCAGATCGAACCGTTTGAAGCACATCCAAGGAACAAAAACAGCAACAAGAACGCCGATAATTTTGCTCGAAAAACGAGCCCGAAGTGGTTAATTAACGGGTTTTTAAAAATAGACAAGCAATCCGGATATTAAAACTCCAAGCTGCTTTTCGTTTGAAGTTTATTCGTCAATAAATTCCAGGCCTTCGATTAATATCGCGGCAAAAATCAGTGGTTCGTTTCCCACAGACTGAAGCGCATGCACCGACCCGGCCGACCGGTGCATGTAATCACCAGGATAAAAAATAGCACCGTTGTCTTCTTTAAGTTGACCCTGAAGTATGAATGAGTGTTCTTCACCCAAGTGGCGGTGCGTAGCGATTTTTTGACCAGGTTCGACATAAACCAAGCCGCAGTCCGCGTTTGCTTCGATAAGCGGCCCGCCATCTAAATGATACAAGTGTGTGCCGGGAAACGCGTCGATTTGCCATGTTTTCGCTGACACGTGATCCAGGCTTGATAGGTGTTTCTCAATAGTCTCTCGTTGCAAGTTGAAGAAATCAGACAGCCGTTCGGCGAAACCGGCAAAGCGTGTCTCGCGCTGTAAGGCATTCAGTACACGATCACGCAGTTGTGTTGAGGGAGCGATGGGTTGTTCAGCATCGGCCAGCAGTGTTAGTGCATCCTCAATTTCCCGTAATGCCGACCGACTGGATGCGGACGACTCGATCTCGGCTCGTAAAGCCTGTTCGGTTTCTGGATCGAGAATTTTTAATGCGAATTCGGCCAATTTATTATCTTCATTGGGCATGTGTTTTCTCCCGCCTCGATTCCAGCGCATAACGCAAGTGCTGTATTGCAGTAGATAATCTGGATTTGACTGTTCCCACCGGTATTTGACATCGTTCAGCGATCTCAGTACAGGTTAGGCCTTCAAAATAACTCAATACAATGACGTTATATTGTGTCTCGGGCAGGCGTTCGACTGCAGAACGCGCGTGGTGCCACTCGGCTAATTGATCCTGAGACGGACCGGTTTGAACCAGCTCGGCTTCGTCATAGCTATCCGTGGAAAACACTTTTTGTCTATGCGTTCTGCTTCGCAATCGATCAATCGCCCGGCTACGAACGCGCATTAGAATCCAAGTGCGTACCGCGCTACGCGAAGCGTCAAAATCTCCTGCCTTGTTCCAAATTTCAAGAAACACGTCATGTATCAGATCTTCGGCATCTTTTTGCGACTTAAGAATTTTGACCGCAACGGCGAGCATTTGCATAACATGCCGCTCATATAATTGAGCCAATGCCTGGCGGTCTTGTTTTGTAATTTGTTGTATTAATTGTGTATCAATATCCACAATTAGATCCCGGTTATAGGGTAGTCAAAAATGCTGATGTATTCTGATGTATTCGTTAAGCGCTATTAAATTGTACCGCGATAGCTCGGTCTGTGTTGCCATTAATTGTCGTTACCGGTAAATTGTTTAAACGAAGAAGCACAGAAATCACAGTGGCCTATCAAACTACACCGCGCAATTGCGGCTAATGTAAGCACTGGGTGATCAATCGGTTGGATTGGTTATTTGCGCAGTACATGATGGACAATAACGTCCTGATTTATACACTGGACAAACATTTCAGTTTGTTAAGCCAAATTGTGAAACTGAAGCTGTATCAGCAGTAAATACGAAGATAGTTCTTGCGTAAATACATAGAATAATCTTTCCCTATCATATGGAAATGTGGCAATGGCCAAGTTATTACGAATTGAATTATTTGATGGTTAATGGTTTGTTCCATCATCCGTACAGTCTGCAGACTTCCCTCAATCAGCTGACGCCATACCTTTGTCGATATTGCTCAACAGCTTTTAGATGATGTGCGTTGTTTTTGCTGGTCTGCAGATAATGCGTGAGGTCATTCAGATTGATAATGCTGACCACGGGTATGCCATGCGTCTGTTGAACTTCCTGTACCGCAGACAGTTCCCCCGTACCACGCTCCATACGATCGAGAGCGATGACGACACCGCGCGGTGTGGCGTTTGCGTGGGTAATCAAGTCGACGGATTCACGTACTGATGTACCGGCGGAAATGACGTCGTCGGCGATTAGCACCCGGCCCGTCAACGGTGCGCCGACTTGTATGCCGCCTTCACCATGATCTTTGATTTCCTTGCGGTTAAAGCAGAAGGGATAATTATGACCCATCTCCGCCAGCGCAATGGCAATTGAACTAACCAGCGGAATGCCTTTATAAGCCGGGCCGAACAGCATATCAAACGGAAGCTCAGCAGCGAGGATAGCTTTCGCGTAGAATTGACCCAGTTGCCGGAGTGCATCGCCGTCGTTAAACAATCCGGCATTAAAAAAATAAGGCGACAAACGGCCCGCTTTGGTTTTAAATTCGCCGAAGCAGAGTACCTTACGGTCAATGGCAAATTTGATAAATGCTTGCCTGAAATCGGACATTTTTGGTGACAATTAAATATGCAGATTATAACGCTGAATGTTAACGGCGTGCGCGCCGCTGCCAGAAAAGGCCTTTTTCAATGGATGCCAGAACAGGCGGCTGATATTGTATGCGTACAGGAGCTCAAGGCGCAGTTGCCCGATCTAAGTGATGAAATTATTGCGCCAGAAGGTTATTACAGTTACTTTCATTGTGCCCAAAGAAAGGGTTATAGCGGTGTCGGCATCTATTGCCGCAATCAGCCGGACAACATCGTTGAAGGTATCGGCATCGAGGAAATCGATCAGGAAGGGCGTTTCCTTCAGGCCGATTTCGGCAATTTAAGTGTGATTTCGCTGTATCTACCATCTGGATCAAGTGGCGATCACCGCCAGGCATCCAAGATTTTCTTTTTGGAGCATTTTTATCCGTTTTTGCAGGCATTAATTAACAGTGAACGCGATATTATTCTATGTGGTGACTGGAATATTGCACACAAGGAAATTGATTTGAAAAACTGGCGTTCCAATCAGAAAAATTCCGGTTTTCTGCCGGAGGAGCGCGAATGGTTGACGCGGGTTTTCGATGAGATCGGCTATGTCGACGTATTTCGCCGGCTCAATCCCGATCCGGATCAATACACCTGGTGGTCTAATCGTGGTCAAGCCTGGGCCAAGAATGTCGGTTGGCGCATCGATTATCAGATTGCCACACCTGAGGTTGCCGGTAAAGCCACTCGAGCCTCTATTTATAAGGATTCACGATTTTCGGATCATGCACCATTGATTATTCATTACGACGCGCAATGATGAAACCCAATACGGCCTCTGACTGGATTAAAACGCTGAAGATTTATGCGCATCCACGTGTGCTGGGCATGCTGATGCTGGGTTTCTCCGCTGGGCTGCCGTTGTTGTTGATTTTGGGCACATTATCATTCTGGCTGCGCGAAGCAGGTATCGATCGCGCGACCATCGGGCATCTGAGCTGGATCGGTTTGGCATATAGCTTCAAATGGTTGTGGTCGCCGCTGGTCGATCGTATGCCGTTGCCGGTTTTGACTCATTTGCTAGGCAGGCGGCGCGCCTGGCTGTTGCTTTCGCAAATTGTTATTGCCTCAGCACTGGTGGGTATGGCGATGACTGATCCTGTGCTTAATCTGTCGCATATGGTATTTTTCGCCCTCGCGGTTGCATTTGCCTCCGCGACTCAGGATATTGCGCTGGATGCTTACCGCATCGAAGCGGTAGCACTTGAATTGCAGGGCGCTATGGCGGCAACTTACCAGGCCGGTTACCGCGTGGCGATGATTCTGGCGTCTGCCGGTGTATTGTGGATCGCATCAGCCGTCGATGTGTCTGGTGCAACCTATGACTATGAACCCTGGCGGTTTGCGTATCTGGTGATGGCAGGATGTATGAGTATTGGGATTGTCACAACATTGATTATTCGTGAACCAAACACGCCATTTAATGTGCTGCAGTCCGAGAATGAACATTATGCACGTCAGGTGATCGCTAATTGGCACCTGAACGATCGGCTGAAAAACAGTTTGGTATGGCTGTATGGCGCGTTAGTCGCGCCGTTCAGGGATTTCATCATGCAGCATGGCAAACAGGCACTGGTCATTCTTGCACTGATAGCGTTGTACCGGATATCCGATGTGGTGATGGGTGTGATGAGTAATCCATTTTATGTTGATATGGGTTATACCAAGGACGAGGTGGCGACGGTCTCAAAAGTCTACGGGGTACTTATGACGGTTCTGGGTGCGGCTGTTGGTGGTCTGCTGATTGCGCGCATTGGCATAATGCGTACATTGTTTATCGGTGCAGTATTGTCTGCAGCTACCAATTTGCTGTTTGTATGGCTAGCCGGGCGCGGTCATGATGTCAGCGGATTGGTGTTTACTATTTCGGCGGATAACCTATCTGCGGGTATTGCCTCCAGCGCGTTTATCGCTTACCTGTCGGGGTTAACCAATACCGCTTACTCGGCGACACAATATGCACTATTCAGTTCGGTCATGTTGTTGCTACCCAAATTTGTCGCTGGTTTCAGTGGCCAGTTTGTCGATGCGTACGGTTATGAAAATTTTTTTATTGCAACGGCATTGTTGGGCCTGCCGGTGTTATTTCTGGTTGGTCTGGCAGGTCAGGCGCGATTTGAAGGGAGCGCAGTGTCTCTGCAAACGTTTAAGGACAAGTAAATTAATTACCAAAATATTCAGGTTGATTCCGATTCAATTCTAGCAGTATACCTTCAGGCGCATTAGGGCGAGTATAGAGCATCCATTCGCTATTGGGAAAATTGTATGCTTTAGGACCTGTTTGGGTGCCGATTTCAACATAACTCATGCGTGACCCAAAGACCGCCTGTACAGCCAAATCAACAAATACTTCTGCTTCAATCAGTTTGCTGCGTAAATGGGTATCCTGGATTGCAAAAGCATAAAACTGCGCCTGATTTTTACCAATACATGTCATGTCTTTGACAACATCCGGGAAGCGGTGGGAAGCGTCAAACTGTGCAAACACAGTTTGCTTTGGCTGCTTGGTGAGATGTCCGGCATCGATATAAGCTGGAAAGTCGCCGTGAAAAATTCTGATATTAGCCGCAGCTTCCGGAATGATAGATAAGATGCGCTCGTAGGTGTACCCGAGAAACATGATGTTAAGGTCAATTAGATCCAATGTCAGGTTCCGTTCGACGGCAAACTGTGCAAGGTAGGCGCTGCCTCCGCCGAGAAAAACACCCACCTCACAGATATGACGGATTTCAGGTTGACAATGCAGGTAGTATATTAAGTCAGCGTAATATTTGGGTGTACATTGCTCGATATTGGGGTGCGGGCATTGTACTATTTTTTCGACGTAGTCGATAAATGGATGATGGTTGGAGAATAGCTGCCGATGCTGGGTGTAATCGCATTCGCGTTTTTGGGCGGCGATGCGGTATTTCTGGATTAAGTCGGTGCAGTCCGGTTCGCTACGGATTGTATCAGGGTTAATGAAATGGCCAAAAGTAACGTCTTTTTTAACAAGTTCAACATACGCCAATTCATCTTTAAAGCCCATTTGCAATGTCCTCTCGAAGAATATCGCAATGTAGTATCCGCAGAAGAAACCATGCTGTCAACTCTACTTCATTTGTCGTTCGAACCGGTAAAATGCCAGTTTTCCCATCAAATTAGGTAACACTGTGACTTGATGGTCACCACTCATGACGCGGCATTCAAGAATGTTGGCGTGGCATTGATGACAGAGTTCTTCAAAATCGCCAAGCGTACAGAGGTGGATGTTGGGTGTGTCGTACCAATGGTAAGGCAGGGATTCGGAGACGGGCATATGGCCGCAGATTACCTGTAGCCGGTTCTTCCAGTGGCCGAAGTTGGGGAATGATACGATGCCTTCTCTGCCGACGCGAAGCATTTCCTGAAGAATGTCCTCGGTATGTTTCATGGCCTGCAGCGTTTG
The DNA here is from genome assembly GCA_030431985.1 of Gammaproteobacteria bacterium. Taxonomy (GTDB): domain Bacteria; phylum Pseudomonadota; class Gammaproteobacteria; order Burkholderiales; family Nitrosomonadaceae; genus Nitrosomonas. Next base: position 79,776 of record JAUIIB010000006.1, on the reverse strand, counting down.
AGACAAAATGACGTAATCGAACGAATCGGTAGCGAAGCTTGAAAGGCCGGACTCCAGGTCGTTTTGGATAACATTAATACCGTTTTGTAAACAACTCAAAACGTTTTTGTCATCAATTTCAACACCGTAACCAAAGACACTGCGCTCCTGTTGCAGGTATTTAAGCAGAGCGCCGTCACCGCAGCCCAGATCCAGAATTTTCGTGTTCGGTTTAATCCAGTTTGCAATTGCGTCAAAATCAGGACGCCATGCTACGGTCTCAGTAGTTGATGCTGTAGTCTTTGCTGCCATAAGTGGTAATCGATTAAACCTCAATATTTTTCATATAAGCACTAACCAGTTGATGATAATACGCATCGTTCATTAGAAATGAATCGTGGCCATGTGCTGATGCAATTTCGCCATAGCTGACGTTGATATTGTTATCGAGCAATGCTTTGACAATATCCCGTGAGCGTTCCGGCGAGAAACGCCAGTCGGTGGTAAATGACAGTACCAGAAAGCTGGCCTGGATTGATTTGAAAGCGGCTGTCAGATTGCCGTTATACGCATTGGCCGGATCAAAATAATCCAGTGCTTTGGTCATCAGCAGATAGCTGTTAGCATCGAATAAATCGGTGAATTTGTCTCCCTGATAGCGTAGATACGATTCGATTTCAAATTCCACATCATAACCAAATGAGAATTTACCGTCCCTGAGATCGCGCCCGAATTTTGACGCCATGGAGTGATCGGATAGATAGGTGATGTGTCCAAGCATACGAGCCAGCCGCAATCCGCGCCGGGGCAAAGTGTTTTGTTCATAGTAATTCCCACCATGAAAATCCTGGTCGGTGAGAATAGCCTGACGGGCGACATCGTTGAATGCAATATTTTGTGCGGTCAGTTTTGCGGCGGCGGCAATAACCAGCGCATGGCGTACTCTATCGGGATAATTCAGCGTCCATTGTAATGCCTGCATACCGCCCAGGCTGCCGCCGATAACTGCGGCAAACTGATGAATACCGAGATTTTCTGCCAGTTGAGATTGCGTTTCGACCCAGTCTTCCACGGTAACGATGGGGAAATTGGCGCCATAATGCTTGTTTGTTTTAGTATCTATGGTTGCCGGGCCAGTTGAACCGTGGCAGCCGCCCAGATTATTCATACCAATGACAAAAAATTTATTGGTGTCGATGGGTTTGTCTGGCCCAACGATATTGTCCCACCACCCGGTACTTTTGGGTTTGTCTGCGTAAACGCCGGCGACATGATGATTGCCCGATAACGCGTGACACACCAAAACGGCGTTTGAACGGTCGGCATTTAGCTCGCCGTAAGTTTCATAAATCAGGTCGTAACTGTCTAATACCGAACCACTCTTCAGTTGAATTGGCTTGTCGATATACATGTATTGTGGCGTTACGATGCCGACTGAATTCGAATCTTGCATAGGTTGACGGTGCGATCTATAAAATTCCGCGAAACAATGGAAAAACAATCATTATAGCGTTAAAAAGTCTGGATTCGTCGGGTTTTCCGTTGATGATTAACTATTGAGCTTGGTTAGCAGAGTATGTATTTTTTCTGGACTGGATGTGCGTATGATTTTGTGCGCGAGAGGCCAGATGTCGGGTAAATTACTTTGAAGAATGTGATTTTTGATATTCAACAATTGCGCAGGATACATAGAGAACTGTGTTAGTCCAATGCCCAGTAGCAAGCGCGTAAACTGAGTATCGCCTGCCATTTCACCGCAGATTGAAACGGGTTTCTTTGCCCGGTTGGCCGTTTGAATAATGCGTGAAATTAGCCATATTATGGCGGGATGAAACGGATCGTAAAGATGGGCTACATTATCATCGACACGGTCTATTGCAAGTGTGTACTGGATCAGATCATTGGTTCCGATTGATAAAAAATCGAGTTTTTGTAGAAAAATTTCCAGGCTAAGTGCAGCAGCAGGAATTTCGATCATGCCGCCAATCTGAATGTGCTCATCGTAATCGATATTTTCATCGCGCAATGTGTGTTTAGCGTGCTCTATCAAATGCATGGTCTGGTTAATTTCCGCCACATTGGATAGCATCGGTATCAGAATCTTGATCTGTCCGTATTTGGAGGCGCGCAAAATTGCACGTAATTGCGTGTGGAACATTTGCGGTTCGGACAAACTCAGTCGGATAGCACGTAGCCCGAGTGCAGGGTTTGCCGCAATCTGTGAGGAATGTTTGAGATTTTTATCGGCACCGAGGTCGAATGTGCGAATGGTTACCGGCATACCGTTCATTTGAGTGACTACGGTACGATAAGCCTCGAATTGTTCTTCTTCATCGGGCAGGTTGTCGCGGTTTAGAAATAAAAACTCGCTCCGGAATAAGCCGATGCCGGTCGCACCGCTTTCCTTGACTTGTTCGAGATCGCTCGGTAATTCGATATTGGCGTGTAGGTCTATTTTAGTGCCGTCAAGTGTAACCGCTTTAACACTTTTAAGCCTTTGGAGTTTCTGTTTTTCCAATTCCAGTTGGCTTTGACGCAAACGGTATTCGTCGAGAACATATTTATCGGGATTGACAATAATGACACCTTGATTACCGTCGACAATCAGCGTGTCGCCCTCCAGAATCAATTGGTGCGCATAGTGCAATGCTACGACTGAAGGAATGTTCAGGCTGCGGGCGACAATGGCGGTGTGTGATGTCAGACTGCCGATATCCGTTAGAAAGGCGATAAACTGATGTGGTTTGTATTGCATAATGTCGGCGGGACTCAAGTCATGTGCCACCAGAATGTGATCACCTAGATGTTTTGCGGATGGCGGGCGGTATCCGGGATGCCCGAGTAATGCTTTGAGTATCCTTTCAACGACTTGTTCGACATCGGTTTTGCGCTCGCGCAAGTAGGTATCGTCAATTGCTTCAAATTGTGTCAGTAAGGCATTCTTTTGCTGGGCAAGCGCCCATTCAGCATTACAATGGTTTTGAGCAATGATGTCACGTGTTGCATCTGTTAATGTTGGATCGTTCAGAATCATATGATGCAACTCAAGAAAAGCGCTGAACTCTGGCAGTGCGATTCCACTCTTGGTTGAGGCGTGTAGCGCCTCAAATTCTTTTTGCACAGTTTCAAATGCCTGGTTCAGTCGCTTGATTTCTTTGCTGACCTGATTTTTGGGAATCAGGTAATGCACGACTTCAAGTGCTGCCGGGGCAGTCAAATGAGCGTGCCCAATCGCGATGCCACTGGATACGCCGATGCCGTGCAGAATAAAACTCATTCGCCTTCTCCGAAATAATCTTCGATTAGTGCAATAAGGGCGTCCATGGCCTCGGCCTCCTGTGTGCCTGAAGTTTCAATCTGTATTGTAGTACCTTTGCTTGCGGCAAGTGTCATAACACCCATAATACTTTTTGCATTGATGCGCCGGTTTTTTCGGGTTACCCATACTTCACACGGATATTGACTGGCCAGTTTGGTGAGCTTGGCCGATGCGCGGGCATGTAGCCCGAGTTTGTTAATAATCTCGATTTCTTTAGTTTGCATGACAGGTTCCTGTTGCAGAAATTTCCGTAACGCTGTTTTTACCGCCGCTTAATGTTTTGTCGACAACGGTAGCTAAGGTTTCGTTACGATAGGACAGTGCTCTGATCAACATTGGCAGATTAATGCCTGCAATACAGGCAATATGTCCATTTTCAATCAGTCGGCTAGCAATGTTGCACGGTGTGGCGCCCAGAATGTCACAAAGAATCAGCACGCCATCTCCCCTGTCGAGCTGTTGTACGTATTCGCGCATGTTGATCAGCATGTCATCCGGATCGTCTTTTACAAAAACGCCAAGACTCAATAATTGTTCAGGCTTTTCTCCAAGCACGTGAATGGCGCAGCGGATTAAGTGATCGCCAAGGTGTTCGTGTGTTACAACAAGTATCCCGATCATTATAGTATTTTCCTGTTTTTGAAGATGAACTATCATCTGAATTCTATCATTGCTAGCGCCGCACGTTCTAGATTACTGTCGGGTGTTTGAGAGAAACGGGCCGAGTGGATAAATATGTGTTGTCATAGCGTTTTTTATTGGATCAGCGTCGTTATGACAAATCATATGATGATCTTGGTTCCGTAGAAATACGGTATGTGTTTTATGATCCGGACTTGCCTGAATGGCAAAGAAACATGTACAATTTAATGTTGCATGAAATCAGTAGTATTTTTATTGCGTCCGCTTGAGATAGTTGAAACTGTTGGTAGTGGTTTTCATAAGGCATAAGGTAGGTTACAAAAAATAATTATGGTCATTATACGATTGGCACGTGGTGGTGCGAAGAAACGTCCTTTTTTTAATATGGTTGTTGCTGATTCGCGCAAAGCGCGTGATGGCAAATTTATCGAGCGCGTCGGATTTTATAATCCGAGAGCGACGGGTGGTGAGGAAACGCTGAGGGTTCATACTGACCGAATTGATCATTGGCGGTCGAAGGGTGCCCAGGTATCGAGTACAGTAAAAAGATTACTTAAACAATTTGCCGCAACAAATAAAGGAACATCAGCAGAAAACGCGTCATAAGAACGGTGGTGATGTGCCCCTCATTGTTATGGGGCAGGTGATCAACGCTTATGGCATACGTGGTTGGATCAGAGTGTATCCATACACTGAGATGACTGATGGGTTGCTTGCTTATGGATCCTGGTGGTTGGGTGAAACGCATAGCGATTGGATAGAAGTGCCGGTTGAAACGGGGCGCGCTCATGGCGAGTTATTGGATGTTAAGCTAAAGGCGTGTCATGACCGGAATCAGGCGCTGAAATTCAAAGGTTTGAAAATTGCTGTACCGCGTGCTCAATTACCCGATTTGCCGAGTAGTGGAGAAGGCGGTTATTACTGGTCAGATTTGATTGGTGTTGAGGTCGTTAATTTAAGAGAAGCAAAACTGGGAACGGTCATTGGTTTATTTGAAACCGGTGCGAATGATGTGTTACGTGTGCAGTCTGTTGTGGATGCGCGTGAAATATTAATTCCATTCATAGAATCGACAGTAATAAAAAATGTTGATTTGGTCGGTGCCCAAATTATTGCTGATTGGGAATTGGATTATTAAGGTAGAGTGATATGCCTTATGAATGTGACGTTATCACATTGTTTCCAGAGATGTTTAATGCGATCACGCAGTATGGTGTTACGGGAAAGGCAAATAAGAATGGCATTTTCCGGCTAAATCTTTGGAATCCGCGCGATTTTAGTGAAAACAGTTATCGCGCAGTGGATGACAGTCCCTATGGCGGCGGGCCTGGAATGGTCATGATGGCGAAGCCGTTGGAAACAGCCATTATGAATGCCAGAGACCGGCAACGCACTCTGGGTATTGATAAAACAGAAGTTGTTTATTTGACCCCGCAGGGGCAGCGGTTCAATCATCGTATGGCCGAAAGATTGAGCCAATCACAGGGTGTTATTTTGCTTTGCGGGCGCTATGAAGGTATTGACGAGCGCGTGATAACGCGCCAAGTGGATGCAGAAATTTCGATTGGCGATTATGTAGTGTCGGGTGGTGAATTGGCGGCTATGGTTGTGATCGACAGTGTAGTCAGATTGATTCCAGGTACGTTGGGTGATCCCGAATCGGCCGAGCAGGAGTCTTTTGTAAATGGATTGTTGGATTATCCGCATTACACAAGACCTGAACAATATTGTGACAGCAGGGTGCCCGAAGTATTACTATCAGGCAATCACGCTCAAATACGTCGTTGGCGTTTACAGCAGGCTTTGGGAAAAACTTGGCTTAAGCGTCCCGATTTACTTGAGTTGAAGGAGATGCAAGGGATGACGGAAGAGGAAACAATGCTTCTGGATGCATTTAAGAGATCATGTAAAGGGTAGTACTCTGCTAACTGGGTACGGGTAAACATAAATGGTGAATAGGACATAGTATGAATATCATTGAACAATTAGAGGCTGAAGAAATCAGTCGCTTAGATAAGGAAATACCTAGTTTTGCACCTGGTGATACGGTTGTCGTCAATGTTAACGTTGTTGAAGGAGATCGTAAACGGGTGCAGGCCTATGAAGGGGTTGTAATCGCAAAACGTAACCGTGGATTGAATTCTGCATTTACTGTGCGCAAGATATCCAGTGGTGAGGGCGTGGAACGAACGTTTCAAACCTATTCACCGTTGATTGCGAACATTGCAATCAAACGCCGGGGCGATGTGCGCCGTGCGAAGCTTTATTACTTGAGAGATCGTTCGGGTAAATCTGCACGGATTCGCGAGAAACTGCCTGCGCGTTTAAATAAACAGGCAGAGGCAAAATAATATAAGCTTGAGTGTGCATCAAAAAATCGCACAAGATTCGATCTAGAATATTGTGCGATTTTTCAGAAAGAGCTGCTTAGAAGAAAATTACCACTATATCAAGTCCCTGACATTTTCCGGAGGACGGCATATTCTTGCTTTGTCGCCATGTACGACGATAGGTCTTTGCATCAAATCAGGGTTTCCAATCATCAATTCGATTAAGTCTTCATCTGAAAGTGTATCCAGATTGAGGTCGCGTGCAGCAGATTCGTCTTTTCTAAAGACATCACGCGCAGTTAGGCCAAGCTTGTGAATTAGTTCACGCAATTGATCGGTTGTCAGCGGTGTTTCGTAATAATTGATAGATTCATATTCCTGGCCACTTTCGTTAAGAATCGCCAGCGTTCCTCGACATTTACTGCAAGTCGGTTTTTGGTAAATCGTTATTTTATCATTCATGAAATACCTTGCCAGTAAATTAATGGCGCTCTAAAATTGCTGTGTTGTGAATCAGTTGACGCCACAAGTCTCAGAAATTGCTTTATGCGCAGCCGATGACCCTTTCAGTCCGAAGGTATCCGTTGTCAGTGTGCCGCGTGATGACGTGCCTTGAACGACAAGCGTACTGCCGCGCTTAATTGCTTCAGCTAGTTGATTGTCGGTACTTTGATCCGATGCCCATGCGGAATCGTCCTGAGTGAAAAGTTTGAATGATTGATCGTTGATTTTGACGGTTACTTCGCTTCCTGTTTTATAGGTATAACCGGCAATGTAACTGAAGACATTTTTACTGCCTTCGGCGGGGCGGTGTGTAATTAATGCGAAAATATCACCACGTTTCGTGTAATTACCTTCATCCTTTTTGGGTTGGCTGACCATATAGCAGACTTTTCCGTTATTTTCCATGAATGTATAGGCGGTCCAGTCTCCATGCTGTCCTAGTAATTCGGGTTCGGACGATTGCACTGAATTTGCAATACTACATAGAAAAACCATGGTCGTTGTAAAAAACAGTCTGCGCAATTGTTGATACCTCATAATAAGAACCTTAATTTTATCTTAGATTACAAGTACTCAAATTAAAGCGAATTTGATGATAGAAAAAATTCAGCGTTTTAATGAGATTAGGTGGAAAGAAAATTTACGAGCACCCTTCCATTTTGTATATGTAATAGCCCTTTTGACCAATAGCCTCAAGAACATCAGGAGAGGCGCTTTGGCTATGGCAAAATCTGCATTCGTTAGTGGAAACTTCAGCGTCTGCTTCATCTATGGAAGTAAGCCATTCCTTCGCATATTCTATAGCCTTCTGATCGTCTCTAACCGCAGTAAACACATCAAAATGCATAATGTGCCCGTCCTTGGCTTTTACATAGGTGTCATAAACATGAATCTGCATATTTTTTCCTTAATCCTCAGAATTAAAAACAACTAATTATCGTACTGGAGAAGCAAAATTGATTTTATTAATAGGATGATTGTTTTACTTTTCCTTAGGAGGGTTACTATATCAATTAATCTAAGAAATCGCCACGATAATGACTAAATAGTCCCAAAACCAATATTGGATGAAAGATTATCTCGTAGTGCATCTTTCCTGCGCGCTACAATGACACCGTCTCGCGTCGGATTAATATAAGCGTCGAATTCCGGGTCGTCGAATATCAGTTGATTATGCTCGACAATTGCTTCAGTCCAACCGAGTGCGACATCGGTATACGTTTCTGCAACCACACGTCCATGCCATAATACGTTGTCAGCAATATAAAGTCCTCCGGGACGGATGCGTTCGCGTGCCATTTTCCACACTTCGGGGTATTCGCCTTTATCGACATCGTTATAACAAATGTCAAAATGTCTTGTTGTCTGAGTGAACACATCCTGTGCTACCCCAATGTGAAAATCTACACGATTCCATAAACCGGCGGAAGTAAGATAGTTTCTAGCACGGTCTTTGTTTTCAATGTTTCCATCAGCGCAAATTACTTCCCCTCCTTCACCAACAGCACGTGCGAACCAGTAGGCTGAGTACCCGTAACCGCTGCCGAATTCAAATACCCGCTTGGCCGCTATCATTTTAGCCTGCATTTCCAGAAAAATGCCGACCAGTCTGTTAATAATGGGAAAACGCTTGCGTTCAGCTAATGTTTCCATTTCCAATAGTACAGGATGGTCTGTTTTGCTGACCAGACCACGCATATAGCTTTCTATTGCGGGATGTACTGGAATGACTGAGTTGGGGTTGTCGGAGGTCGGAGTAAGTCTATCGGTCATATTTAATCTCCTTTAATCAAGGTTAAAATTAAATATCAATTAGGAGGTGTCGCCATTTGCTTTCTCCAGCTTACGATCATAGCGGTAAATATTAACAATAGAATTGGAATTCTATTGTAAAGCATTAAAGTATCGGTTAGTCCCGCGCAGAAAATAAACATAACCAGCCCTGCTCCCAGGATCGGAAGTTGATGCTCGTTGAAAGTACGATACCAGTTCCTCAACAAAAAAACAAAAGCACAGATACCTAGTAAACCCAGGTGCATACCTAATTCTATCCAGTCATTGTGGTAATGCGATGTATTTTGAAATTCGGGCAAATCTTTATAGATGCCATTCTTATAGGTAGGAATGGTTTTTTCAAAATAATCTGCAGGTGTACCAGTACCATATCCCAAAAAGGGTCGTTTGCTAATACCATTCAATCCAACATCCCACATGGCTAGTCGGTATCCGACGCTGGTCCGGTAGTTCCCTTGCCGAGACTTGGAAATATCCTGTATTAACAGTGCAAACCTGTTTTCGAAACTATCGCTGCTGACGGCGAAGGCCGCACTAACCAGTATTGTCATTACCATTAATAGTAGATATTTTTTGATTTCTATTTTGTATTGTAGAAAAATCACGCAAATAACCGCGATCAGTGTCGCGATCAGTAGCCCGCGACCATTTTGATTAAATTGAACGAATAATAATAATAGTGCCATCGACCAGAATAGCAGCTGAGTCACGGCGGTGCGAACATTGCCCGCTAAACAGACCAGTATTATTACGCCGATCCCTAACATTGCCGAGAACCCCAAATAGGAAATATTCAGGAGTGGAATGCCCTGGGTATTTTCCGCGAGCCATTGGTAAATTCCCAACGATACGACGCCAGCATATCCCGTTATCAACGATATGAAAGCCAACGGCAGGCGCGTCTTGTTTAACAGTGAGAAAAAGGGGATATAAATAAGTAGCGCAAAATATTTTATCCACTTTAATCGGATGTCGCCTGAGAAATTGCTCCAAAATAATCCGATAGCGAGGCTGAAGCATAAAAATAATATCGCCTGAATAAGTGGCTCACGTATAAGCTGTTTGAGCTTCTGTCGATCAGTGTCTAATAGCCATGCGGCAATAAGTATAGGAAATGTATAGTAGATAAATCCTTTAAACCAGAACAATAAACAAAACAGCGTCAGTGAAAATCGAATGAAGATTTCACGTTGAGAAAGTGTTGTTAAAGTTAGAATGGGTCGTTGTGTGGGGTTTTCTGGCATTTACAACAGTTCTTTGCTTTCAAACAATCAAGTGTTGATATTATGCGCCTTTTCCAACAGCGAGACATAACCTGAAAGTACGTCTGGTCCGTTGGTTTCAATCATTTCAGCGATGAAACGCTGGCGATGCTTCTCGCAATAAAATAAATGCGTGCCATTTTTGATAAATGAATCGATTGCCTTGTACATACCATCGCGGCATTTTATTTCGGTTTCAGGCATAAAGTAAGCAGATGCAGATTGGCCTGCATGCGTATAATCTGCCGAGAGAACGGGTTTTCCCTCTTTGATTGCTTGGTAAACAATTGAGGTGGCAATATCAATAATGATGTCGGCCCAATTCAGCAGGTGTACAGAGGGTATCGTACCGTCCGCCATTATGACATTTGACAGCTTTCCCAATGCCTTGTTTTTTGTCAGTGGCTGCTTCCATCCGCCCCGTGTATGGGGTTGGACGATTAATTGTACTTTAGGAAATGCTGCAATCAATTGGATAACTTCTGCCAATTCTTCCCAAAAGGTTGTATAACGCTCTTTTCTCAAGAACAGAACGATCTTAAGGCAATCGGTTTGACGGGTTAACGGTGATGGTGGGAAGATTTCCTTCAGCTTTGCCAGCCATTCGTCACAATAGCGTGGGGAGCCGAGTATCTCGATTTTGTCTTTGTTCATAAGTGAAATAAACCGTCTTGAACAAGGTTCGTTGGGTACTACGACTTTATCGAACATACCGGCTGCTGAAAAAGACGTGTCAGGCTCTAAGACCCATTCTCCACTGCGAATAAGCTGGCTGACATGGGGGCTGTCTCCATGCGGTAACGATACTGTTCCCAATTTTTTCTGACGTGCTTCGGAGATGACAACCTCGACCCATTCTACACAGATACCTGAATTACGCTCGATCCAGTCGAAAACAACAACGCCTTTTTTATGTCCATCGAAACAGTGCGTCAGAATTTTTCTGGCAGTGTGTCGCCAGACAATCCGGCGTTTTTTATGATCAATAATTTTGGTAAGAAACCGGATGGCGGGTCCGAAAACAGAAATATGTGAGCTGCGAACGAGCAGAAGGGTTTGTAAGCGCCAAAGAAAAAAAGATAAGCGGGATATCAAGTCTCCAATATGAGTAAAGTTGACGCCCTCAAGGCCTATTAAGAACTGTATGCGAAAATCATTAATCAACGTACGCTTGCCCAGTAAAATAACATGGCATCGATGACCTGATTGAGACCATTTATAAATGACCGGGCTGATATGATCAATATCATTATTATGACGCAGAAAAAAAAGTACAGGCATGGCGAACTGGCGAAAAAATTAAGCAAATAGCACTTTTGGTCAAAAACGGTCTGAAATCTTAGTTGAGGAATAAGGACAGATTAGGGTTAATATACTGAACGATATTTTGTATTCGTCTTATGCTTTCCGCGTGAGCCTGTAAATATATTTAGGTTGTTTTATTGTCAGGCCTGTCTGGAATAAACGCCAGAAGATCTATTTTTAACCGACAAGTTGCCTTTTAAAGACTTAATTTAATCTCGAGAAAAAAACAACATATATTATATGTCTTACTGTGCAATTTTCTCAAAAATAAAACAGGTTTCCCCCCAGTTCCGAGTAGATTTTCGTTTGACGTGAAAACCGGCCTCGCTCATGAGTTGCACCGCTTCTTGCTGCTCTTCAGGTGTACCCAGTTCAACAATAACGGAAATGAGGCGTGGGTCCCTGAGGAGATTATGGGCTCCTTTTAAAATCGGAATTTCAATGCCATCGACATCGATTTTAATGTAATTCGGGCACGGAAATCCCCATGTGCTGCACAGATCATCTAACGTTACACCAAACATACCCTGAACATGCGTTGCGGGTATAGTGATGTGCCGCTTGTTTTGTTTGCCAAATTGCGAGCGGTTGCCGCCTGGAATAAATTTTGGAATATATAGTTTGGAAAATTCACTTTTGTTTGAAACGGCAATACAGTACGACGAAATAATCTCGGCAAGATCGTTGAGATAGATATTTTTGTTGAGCGAATAATAATTGTTGCTTTGTGGTTCGAAGGCATAGATGCGGATTAATTTGCCATATTTCTTTGCAGGATACAGGGAGTACTGGCCGATATTTGCACCGATATCAAAAAAACAGCTGTCTGGTTTAAACTGATCCACCCAATCCAGAGTGTCGGGTTCTTTTATGGAGTAGGTTCTGGCTCGTTTGAATACCCGCCAGTGATCGACACTGATGCGAATGGGTATGCCGCGCACTGTGGTGCGGGTAAACCCGCGTGTCAGCTGATAAAACGCGACAACACAGTTTTTAAAGAAATTTATCAACATTCAGATTGTTTAATATGTTTATTGTCCCGACTCCTCTTGTTTAATTTTGATGGCCGATTCTTCCAGCAATGTGACATATCGTTGCAATACATTGCTGTCAGGCACATCGAGGATTGCATCAAAGAATTGTTGCCGGTGTGTTTCATTATAAAAATTGTCGCAGCCTTGAGTTAGAAAATGATCGATTTTTTCATAAACGTCATCGCGGCATCTGATTTCTGTTTCGGGTAAATAATGTGCAATGGTTGAGCGTCCGGCAATCAAGTAATCAGCAGCCAGAACTGGCTGTTTTGCCCTGACTGATTCAAATACCACAGAGGTGGCCAGATCTATGATTATATCGGCCCAATTCATTAGATGCGCAGAATGCGCATGATCATCAGCAATACTGACGTTTGGCAGTTTCATAATACTGGCATCTTTGGTCAGTGACTGTTTCCATCCGCTACGTGTATGCGGTTTAATGATGATTTCAGTGCCGGGGAAGGCGGCAATCATGCGTACGATTTCAGCGACTTCTTCCCAAAACGTGGTGAAATTTGCTTTTCTCAGAAACAGTACGATTTTTAATCGGCTTTCTGAACTTGCAATCGGTGATGGCGGCAGAATTTCTGCCAGTTTGGTTAACCATTCTTCGCAGAAGCGCGGTGAACCCAGGACGGCAATCTTTTGTTCATCGAGAAACGGCCTGAATCGCTTCGCACATAATTCGTTAGGTACCACCAGACAATCAAAAATGTTGGCATTCGAAAATACTGTATCCGGACCTATTTTCCGTTCTCCACGGCGAATTAATTGATTCACATGAGGGCTGTCGCCGTGTGGTAGCGAGATAACATTGATACCTCTGGCATGGGCATTATCGATCAGAATTTTAATCCATTCCACACTGATCACCGAGTTTCTTTCCACCCAGTCAAATGTGATGACGCCGCCATTCATTTGCTGAAAACACCGGTTTAAAACTATTTCAGTTGTTTTTTGCCATAACAATGACCGTCGCTCCTGATCGTATCGTTCCGATGCGCGCCGTGCAAGCGTTCCAAGCAGTGGCAGACGCCTGACATTACCGGTCAGCATATACATCTGCAAGCGCCAGTGTATAAAGTCACGCCAACCGAGTACTTCACGAATATGTGCGACTCGCACACTACTCAGTTGCTGCAAAAAAAGAATGCGGTAATCGCGTAGAAATTTAGCTGAACCGATTAGGATAACATCACATTGATGTCCGGATGCAGCCCATTTGTAGATCACCGGTGTAATGTGATCAATGTCGTTGTAATGTCGAAGAAAAAAAAGGGCTTTCATCCCTTGAATATACATGTGAAAAAATAGAAAACGGAGCGTCTATATTGTGGTTGTCGGGCGCCGGACTTCCTGCTTGTGTGTCTGCCAACTGTCGTGCGTCAAAAGACCGTTAATTCTACACGGGCAACCCCGACTTTGCCAGCCAGCTGTATCGAAGCGGACGTTTTGGTTGAAGACTGTCGTAAACCCGCAACTTCCCGGGTAATTTTTGACACTGTTATTGTGGATTAATGGGAATAAATTTGCTCCGACCTGCAGAGAAATCGGATAATAATGGACACTCAAAAGGTGTACCCGAGTAAACTTAAGTATTGAAACATCAAATCCACAACAATTATTAACATGGTCGCGTATGAGAACAATTGCCGTTATTCCTGCACGTATGGGTTCAACACGTTTTCCCGGAAAACCCATTGCATCACTGTTAGGCCGCCCCATGATCGAACATATTTATAAGCGTGTAGCGCTGAGTAAAATGCTTGACGCTACATATATTGCGACCTGCGATGAAGAAATCCGGGAGGTTGCGGAAGGCTTCGGTGCTGCAGTTATTATGACTGCAGACACGCATGAACGCGCAAGCGACCGAGTGGCTGAGGCGGTTGAAGATTTAGATGCAGATCTGGTTGTCATGGTGCAGGGTGATGAGCCAATGACGCATCCTGATATGATTGACGCTGCGGTTCATCCTTTTAGGGAGGATCCAAAGCTCGGTTGCGTCAATTTAGTACGTCGTATCGAACATGAAACCGACTTCACTGATCCCAATACCATTAAAGTGGTCATGGACCAACTGGGAAATGCGCTTTACATGTCCCGCCAGCCAATACCGACGCCAAGCAAAGCCGGTTTTGCTCATACGGTTGCTCATAAACAAGTGTGTATTATTCCGTTTCGCCGCGAAATGCTTTTTAGATATACCAATTTACAGCCAACACCGCTGGAAGAGCTCGAATCGATAGACATGATGCGCCTGCTGGAACATGGGTATACCGTTAAAATGGTGCCGACTGAATTTAACACGCAAGCTGTCGACACTGAAGCGGATTTAGTGCGGGTAGCCAAGTTAATGGCGGCTGATCCGTTGTTGTCCCGGTATTGATAGCGAGATTTATTACGATGCAACTTAAATCAAAACTGACGGAATTAGAAATTACAATCGGTTCATGGATTACTCTGGGCCATACTGCTATTGCAGAAATTATGGCTTCAGCAGGCTTCGACTGGCTGGTGCTAGATATGGAGCACAGCGTGCTGGAGCTGAGTGAGGTCCAGACAATCATACAGGTGCTGGATGGTAAGGGCTGCCCTGCGATTGTCCGGTTGACATCGAATCATCCCGATCAAATCAAGCGAGTGATGGATGCCGGGGCTACTGGTGTTATGGTGCCAATGATAAAATCCGCAGCAGATGCACAAGCGGCAGTTGACGCTGTATATTATTCACCACGGGGTCATCGTGGCGTTGGCCTTGCCCGTGCACAGGGTTTTGGTGCAAGTTTTCCCGAATACCGGCAGTGGCTGGAGCAGAATGCAGTTATCGTTGCCATGATAGAGCATATCGATGCAGTTGCAGCAATAGATGATATTTTAAGTGTTCCCGGTATTGATGCGTATATAATCGGCCCTTATGATTTGTCGGGTTCCATGGACCGTCCCGGCGAATTGAATCATCCTGATGTGCAAGACGTTGTTGCTCGTATTATGGAAGCGGGCCAGCGTGCCCGAAAGCCGGGTGGGATTCATGTTATCGAGCCTGATCCTGATGTATTGCAACAGCGCATTGATGCCGGGTTCAATTTTCTGGGTTATAGCCTTGATATTCGTATTCTTGATACCGTCTGTCGCAGTCATTTGCAACTGATACATACAAAAGCCCAACAAAAATGAACAAATTCGTTATATCCACATCTTCTTTTGATACCGATAACAACCCTGCGGTTCAACGTCTGGTCGGTGCGGGTCTGGAACTCGTCATGAATCCTCATGGCCGCAGACTTACCGAAGATGAAGCTGAGTCATTGTTGCAAGACAACGTGGTCGGAATGATTGCCGGTGTAGAACCCCTTACTGCACGTGTGATTCAATCGGCAAAAAATCTACAGGTAATTTCACGCTGCGGTACGGGTATGGACAGTGTGGATCAGGCTGCTGCAAAGCAACAGGGTCTTATCGTGCTCAATACACCAGAGGCGCCGGCTCAAGCCGTCGCTGAATTGACATTAGGGTTTATCCTTACTGGCTTGCGCCAGATTTGTCAGACAGACCGGTTAATAAGAGCGGGTGAATGGCCACGTACCCAGGGGGGATTGCTCGCGGCGCAAACTGTCGGTTTGATCGGTTTGGGACATATCGGGAAGCGAGTTGCCAGACTTTGCCAGGCTTTTGACGCTAAAGTTGTCGCCTACGATCCGCATATTGAACAGGCGCCATCCGGTATTACCCTTTTATCGATGGAACAATTACTCAAAACTGCGGATATTATCAGTTTACACACACCTTACAGCTCCGAACTACATCATTTAATCGATGCGCAGGCACTGATGCATATGAAGCCCGGTGCCATGATCATTAATGCTGCACGTGGCGGTTTAATTGACGAGCAGGCGCTTAAAGAGGCTCTGGACAACGGAAAACTACGCATGGCTGTGCTTGATGCGTTCGAACAGGAACCTTATCAGGGGCCGCTGCTTGAATGTGATAATCTAATTTTGTCTTCGCATGTAGGCTCACTCGCACGTGAAGCGCGCCGGAATATGGAACATGAGGCAGGTGAAAATTTAGTAAAAGGGTTAATTAAAAAAGGCATTATTAATGACGAATAATGCTGCTTGCACACCAATAGGAAAAACTGCCATCGTTTTTGGTGCCAGTGGTTTTCTTGGTAGCCATGTGGCCGATGCACTTTCTATAGTCGGGTATCAGGTGCGTTTATTTGATCGCAGTCCTTCGCCCTTTCTGAAGCACGGCCAGGACATGATTACTGGCGATATTATGGATATCCAGCAGGTTATCGACGCGGTTAAAGGTGTGGATGTCGTTTATAATTTTGCCGCAATTGCTGATATTGATGAGGCGCATAATAAACCGATAGAAACGACTGCTATCAACGTACTCGGCAATACGCATGTGCTGGAGGCTGCACGTTTGGCCAATGCGCGTCGTTTTGTTTTTGCCAGTAGTGTATATGTTTACTCTGAGTCTGGGTCGTTTTACCGTGCCAGCAAGCAGGCATCCGAGCGTTTCACTGAAACTTATCATGAACGTTACGGGCTTGAGTACAACATTCTGCGCTATGGTTCACTGTATGGTCGGCGTAGCGACCAGCGTAACGGTATTTACCGCATGCTGCATGAGGCGATAAAACATCGCTCCATAACTTATAAAGGCAGTAGCAATGCCATGCGAGAATATATTCATGTTGAGGACGCTGCACGCATGAGTGTTCAGATACTTGAGCCGGAATACGCCAATCGGCACTTGATTCTGACCGGACAGGAGAAGCTTCGCATTAGGGATGTTATGACCATGATCTCTGAAATCATGCCATGGCCGGTGGAGTTGCATTTCGATGAGGCAAATTCGATACATCATTATGAGATCACACCCTATGCTTTTCAGCCGCGTATCGGCCGCAAGCTGGTACTCAATGAGCATGTGGATCTCGGCCAGGGTCTGCTGGATTGTCTCCGCGATATTCATAAGGATATTGAGCATGCCGATGAGAACGATGACGCGACACCTGCTTCATCTGATAACCGGGCATAGTATCTATGATTGAGATGGCAGACTGGCAGGCGATTATTTTTGACTTTGACGGCGTTGTCGCCGAATCCGGCGATATCAAGACGCAGGCGTTTGCAGATCTATATTATGCTCATGGTGAGACCATTGTTGCTGAGGTGGTTAAATACCATACTGCGCATGGCGGTTTGTCACGTTATAACAAGTTTCGTTATTTCCAGCAGCATTTGCTGGCAGGTCCGCCATTGACACCCGAGGAAGAAAAAATTCTGGATTTGCGCTTTTCTGAACTCGTCGTGGAAGCTGTTGTTGCGGCGAAAGCTGTGCCGGGTGCAAACGAACTGATCCGCCAGCAGTCCGAACGTATTCCACTGTTTGTTGCTTCGGGTACACCTGAGAGCGAACTGAAAGTGATTGTTGATCGACGCGGTCTGACGCCTTACTTTACACAGGTGCGCGGTGCACCGAAACTGAAAGACGTATTAATTGCGGAAATTTTGACTGATCATGGGCTTGAGCCGAACCGGGTGCTCATGATCGGAGATGCTATGGCCGATTATCAGGGGGCGCAAATTAACGGTACGGCGTTTCTGGGGCGTGTACGTCCTGGTGATGATAATCCGTTTCCACCGGGAACAGAAATTGTTCCAGATTTGACCGTACTGGTTAATTAAGTCTGGCACTCGAACGGTTATTGGGTTGATTTATTATGCAAATAATGCATCGTCGGACTTATCCGAATGTCAGTATACTTGCCGAGGGACTGGCTGACTATGCCGCTGAAGTATTATCTACTGCACTGGTTCGGCAGGAAAAGGCTAGTCTTATCGTGCCTGGTGGAAGTACACCGCGTATTTATCTGCCGGCACTTGCTGCTAAAGCGCTACCGTGGCGGCGTATCGCCATCACATTGAGTGACGAGCGTTGGGTTGATACCGGATCGCCGGATTCCAATGAGCACCTCGTTAAAACATGCTTACTGGACCGCCTGAAAGAACAACCCCATTTTGTCGGACTTAAAACGTCTCATGAACAACCCGAAGCAGCGATACAAGAGATTCAACGCCGGCTGAAAGCTTTACCACAGCCTTTTACATTGACAGTTCTGGGGCTTGGTGAAGACGGTCATATTGCGTCTTTATTTCCGGGCCTGGATTTGGACGGTATACCGAAAATAGCTGAATATTGCCTAGTTGCTGCACCTCCGGTTGCGCCATCACTGCGGGTCAGCTTATCCCTCGAGGTACTGTCCAGAAGTGAGCGGATTGCGCTGGTGGTGACAGGTAAAACAAAGCGGCAGTTATTAGACCGCATCGAAAATTATGCTGATCCTACGCTGCCGTTAGTCTGGTTGTTACAGCATGCTTTATCACCGATAACGGTTCATGAAGTAGCTTAACCTGGAGATCAGCCCGGCATGTTTGATTTGAACTTGCGGTCTTCGGGTTATGACTTTTTATCAAAAAATGGAAAGATACAATTCAGCGTTTAAATTCCAGTAGCCGGTGCTATTTCAGGTTAATTGCAATCAAGCTTATTCTGTTCTTCACGCTGATTGTCGAGTTTGTCTGGTGTCGTTGTATAAAGCTTAATAAGTAGTCCAATGAAAATAAATACAGTAATGTTTAAAAATGTATCCAGTATTTCAGTATATGCCATCATATTTTTTCCTTTTTTAAAGCCCGATACAAACTTACCATCAAAAGATGCACGAGAAAAACAAATGGCATTGCACCTAACGAGATCATAGATCGAACAGAATCGATGCTGTCTGAAATGATCATCATCAGACTTAAGGCGGCCAGGATACCTCCCCAGATCACCCTAATGCGTATTGGTGGATTTTCGCTACCGTTTGTCGAAAACATGCCCAATACAAAGGCCGCGCTCACAACACTTGTGACAATAAACAAAAAAGCGGAGACGACAACAATCAACGAGGTAACCTTATAAAAGGGAAGAAAACTTAATAAAAAGAAAATGGTTTCATTAAAATGTTGTTCTACATATTCTACGACTGGAATTCCCTGCCGCAATTCTCCATAAAAACCAATGCTGCCAAACGTGCCAAACCAGAAGATCGAAAATAATGTAGGAACAACCAGCACACCTAGAATAAATTCACGAATGGTGCGTCCTTTTGAAATCCGGGCGACGAAAATACCGACAAACGGTCCCCAGGCGAGCCACCAAGCCATATAATTTAAGGTCCATTGGTTAAAATGATCGGCTACGTGCCCATCGAAAAACGTGTATGTCTGAAACCCCTGAAAAATAACCCGGTCAAGATACTCACCAACACCGCCCAAGATTCCTCCCAGCATATAAGAGGTCGGCCCCATCAATAAAATGTATACGACCAGTATAATGGCCAATCCTAGTGCGATGTTTGATAGCAGCGCCATACCTTTGGATAGATTAACCATTAAGGGAAAAATGAAGGATAAGCACATTAAAGAAAAGATGCCATAAATTATCCACTGTGGCGCTTCATCCATGTCCATAAGGTGCAGAACGCCTCCTGTAATTTGGAATACTCCCATTGCCACAGATCCCGCTACACCAATTGCAACTGCTATGATAGTTACCAAATTTGCCAGCCAGCCGACTGAAGCGGTAATGCTGTTTGTTCCAAAGACGTATTTTAGCGGTTCGCTAATGAGGTTTAAGCAGCCTTTACGGAAACTGAAATAAGCGATGACAAGCGCGGTCATCCCGTAGATTGCCCAGGCGTGTAAACCCCAGTGAAAATTGGTCAGAAATCGGGCTTCTTCGGCAGCCCTTGGCTCGTCATAATATTGCTTTGCAATCACATAGTGCGTTAATGGTTCAGCTGCGCCGTAATACAATAATCCAACACCCATTCCTGCGGCAAACATCATGGCTAGCCAGCTCGTCGTACTAAATTCAGGTACGTCGTAATCGGAACCAAGCTTCAAGTTACCATAAGAAGAGAATGCGAGAATCAGTAAAAAAATCAGCATCATGCTCGCTGTTAACATAATAAACCATCCGCGGGAAACAAACATGATATTCACCATGCCCGATACCAGCCGGTTCAATCCGGCGTTATCAATTACTGACCATATGACGATCCCGATAGTGATACTAATCGCTGTTAGCAGTAAGGTATTTTTAAGCATCCCACTTATTCTCCGGTATCAAAAATTTGTCAAGGCGTATGTAATAATTAGGTTGAAGTAATGCTGGATAGGTGTTAAAAAACAGTAAGCTAAATTATTATTATGTCAGAAAGGTAATTCAGTATTTTTGCATTGATGAGCTGGCAGGTAAAACAGCAATATTGTCTGATGAAACCGTAACACAATTAATCGGCGGTATGGGGTGTTCAGGTAAGTTATCAATTGATGACTACTCAAAAGTTCTTAAGGATAAGCGTGATATTGAAGGCGATGGTTCTGTGTGGTGATAATGGTTTGATAGATGCCGGATGATTAAGGTATTGTCGTGTTTCTATGTGGATTTTAAGTAAGCAGTAGGCAGGGATCACCAGAATTTGAGCTTTTTAGGTAGATTGGTTCCGGGGTAGTTTCTGGTTTCGGTTGGTAATGAGGGAATCAGTCGACTTTTGGCCCGTGAGAACAGTATATTATACAAACTGACCCGGATTAATAATCCAGATGAATTCAAACAAAAAAAGATCACTAAAGCACTTTGTATATGTGACTTTAGCGCGGCGTATCTTAATCGCTACAGTATTACTCTCACTTTTGGTTTCGCTCATTGTTCATAACATCGCAAGTGATAATATTTACGAACATGTACTCATTATGGCTCATGATCGTGTCGAGACATTGCGTGCAAGAACAAATGAATACTTAGAAAATGGCGGCACTACGCTACATCAAGCTGTGTATCAGGCAATTGATGCCTTATCCAGTGTTCATTACAATAAATCTATTGGCGATTTTGTTTTTTATCAAATTTCTACTTTGAATGATGGCGTGCTGATTGATAAATACGATTCCAATTATCCTTATATTGATAATGTAAAACAGTATGTTGTCGATACTGCATCTGATCATTCTTTGGAAGATACAACAGTCTTAAAAGAAATCGTACAACTCGATGATGGCAGTTATGTTCATCTAATTATGCCGCTATATGATAAAACCGGCAGCTTGATCGGTAATCTGAGAACGATGTTTTTGCTCACTCAGTCAACTGTGGACACATTACAGAGCCGGGCGTACATGGCTGTATTTTATGCATTGTTGATTGTAATGCTAACAACCGCAATTTTATATCCTGTAATTATTAATCTAACCCGTAAGCTGGCTAATTTTTCAATTGATTTATTGGACTCAAATATCGAGACACTTAAAGTACTCGGTAGTGCAATCGCAAAACGAGATAGCGATACGAATGCGCATAATTATCGTGTCACCATTATAGCGACTCGTCTTGCTGAAAAAGTCAACTTGCCAGATCGGCAGATCGAATCGTTAATTAAAGGTGCGTTTCTTCATGACGTAGGAAAAATCGGTATACCCGACAAAATACTATTAAAACCAGGAAAACTCAGTGAATCCGAGTTTGCAGTCATGAAAACGCATGTTGAGAAAGGGCTTGAAATTATCAGCCGATCTGCCTGGTTAGCGAATGGAAAAGATGTTGTTGGTGGTCACCACGAAAAATATGATGGCAGCGGCTATCCTGAAGGTCTGGAATCGGGGAAAATACCAATGAATGCGCGTATTTTTGCCATCTCCGATGTGTTTGATGCTTTAATTTCTAAAAGGCCCTACAAAGAAGCTTTTAGTTTTGAGGAAACAATGCAGATATTGCTGGAAAAAAGTGGCACACACTTTGATCCTCAGCTTGTCAGTCAATTTGAGGCTATTGCTCCTGAACTTTATCAAGAATTACATGGTAAGAATGATGAGGCTTTGCGCAAAATTCTCAATACTATTATTCAAAAATACTTTTCTACAGGGATAGACACGCTGTCATACGGATAGCAATTTCATTCTTTCAATAATCTGGTTTAGGCCAATTTATCTTTTTGGAGTCGGTATGATTCGTGTAATACTGCAGTGTATAGTGTTGGCATATCTTGTCGTATTCTCCTCAAGTATCGTCATGGCACTTTCGCCCCGGGATCTAGTTATTGAATTATATTCGGATCCTCGTGCTATTTTGTGCCTGATTATTTTCTTGTTGTCGTATCTGCTGGTAATGACCGAAGAAAAAACGCAATTACGTAAATCAAAACCGGTCATGCTTGGTGCCGGTATGATTTGGATGATTATCGGTCTGGCAGCCCCGGATTACGGTATTGATCACGAGCAACTTCGTTCGGCGGTGTTTCATGGGTTAGATGAATATGGCAGTCTCATGCTGTTCTTAATGGCGGCAATGGTTTATATCTCAGCCCTAGAAAGTGTAAATGTCTTCAAAGTGTTGAGAGTAAAATTGGTAAACATGGGATTAAGTTTCCGTCAGCTGTTCTGGGTGACGGGAGGCATTGCTTTTTTTCTATCCGCGCTGGCCGATAATTTAACGACAGCACTGGTAATGGGTGCAGTTGTGATGGCAGTTGGGGCCGGTAATCCTCGTTTTGTTTCAATCGCAATGGTTAACATCGTCTGCGCAGCCAATGCTGGCGGTGCTTTTAGTCCTTTTGGAGATATAACGACATTAATGGTTTGGCAATCCGGCCGGGTAGAATTTCTTGAATTCTTTGCATTATTTTTACCTGCAATTGCAACTTATGTCGTTCCTGCCGTTATCATGAGCTTTGCAATTCCTGCACAACAACCTGATGCACTGGAAAAGGAGGTGGCACTGCGCCGTGGCGCGAGACGCGCAATTTTTTTAGGGTTATTTACTATTTTTCTTGCGGTTTCGTTTGAACAATTCTTGGGGTTGCCACCATTTATGGGCATGATGACAGGATTATCATTATTGATGTTCTTGAGCTATTATCTTCAAAGAACAAGACAGACTAACGAACTTGAATACAATATTTTCAGTGCCGTTCGTACAGTTGAATGGGATACGCTGCTATTTTTCTTTGGCGTGATGTTTAGTGTGGGAGGGCTTGCATTTATCGGTTATTTGAGTCTTGCTTCAGGAGTAATGTATGGTAGTTGGGGGGCAACCACCGCGAATATAATTATGGGAGTGGTGTCCGCTGTAATTGATAATATTCCAGTGATGTTTTCGGTGCTGTCTATGCAGCCTGAAATGCCACATTTTCAGTGGTTACTGATAACACTCACTTGCGGCGTCGGCGGCAGTCTGTTTGCAGTTGGATCGGCAGCGGGTGTGGCCCTTATGGGCACCTCACAAGGACAATATACTTTCTATTCACACCTGCGCTGGACACCCATAATCGCATTGGGGTACATAGCAGGAATAGGCGTGCACTTTCTTGTGAACGGTTAGTGATATAGGACGCCACCCTTTGTCCTGACACAGTGTGCGGGATTAAGGTCCAGCTGATAGTCTCATCGACCGCTTTTTCACTATTTCGGGCAAATCTCATTCGGAATTCACCCGTATCTAAAGTGCAGAATACTGAGCACTAAAAAACTGCGAAATATTATCGATTTTGCCCTGCTTGATAGCCTTTGCGGTAAGCGCGCTCTTCAGCTTTTTTATGCTGGTCTGTTAAAAAACCACCGAGTAATCCTGCGCCGGCACCAATGGCGGCACCCATTCCGGCATTTCCCGCAATTGCGCCAATTAATGCACCGCCAGCTGCGCCGCCTGCCGAACCGGTTAATAGCCTTTGATCCGTATCAGACATACCTGCACAGCCATAAGAACTGATTGTTACAATGAATATAAATAGATAAACAATTTTTTTCATGGTAATCATCTCTATAAAAAGTATCGTTTATTATTGACGAATCGAGAGTTGTTAATCGTCATTACAAGGGAAATGGTCGATCAAATATTTCATGACCGTATCAACAACTGGCTCCTTCAAGTAATCAGGATATTCACTGACCCATTGAATATATTCTGCTATTGTTTGATTCCGGGATAGTCGGACCTGTTTAACTTTTGTGTCGATTGATGAGGAATCCGCTTCGGGCATACAAACCAGTGGAGTCAATCCCGGCCTACTGTAAAATTCATTTTGATAGTGGTAAATACCGACCAGATAGCCATGACAAAAGTGAATGGCCTGTGTATAAAGTGCGTCTTCTGGAGAAACAGAACATAGGGAAACAATATCTTGCGTGTCCCTAACAAGAAAATTTTCTTTAGTTGCGGCATGAGTTGATACAACATAGCAAACCATGCCAAAAAAGAGTAACAATATATTAGTTATTCGACGATAAAATAAATTCATAGTTTTCACCTGTTCAAAAATCGATTATCAGTTTTATATGCTTTTCTTTATCTCATAGATATGGTGCAAAGGACGATTTGAATCTGTTCCAGGGTTGGAGACATTCCGCTTGTGAAGATACAGCGCAATGACGAGTATATGCGAGTGAACTTCATTCATTTTCCCTTAGGGTTGCGGCTTTCCATCGGATAAATTCTCTAATTAAATGCAGCTGTTCATCCGGTAATTCCTCAAAACTGGGCATGCCGCGGGCTTTTACGCCGTTACGAACAAAGGCATTGAAAGTAGGTTTTAGAGGAACAATTCCTGAGGTTCGTAGATCCGGTGCCTGACCAACAGCCAAAGCGCCATCCCCGTGACAAGCCATGCAACGACTCATGAACATCAGCTGACCCATTTCGAGGGTTTTGGTGTCTGGCAGCTCGTATTCCGGGTCGTCAAATGCAACGCGCGCCTGTTCTTTAGATCGAGGTGGCAGCTCGGCATTGCCGCCTAGCGAAAAAGTCAGTACGCGCCGCTTCATGGTTCGGTAATTCGGTAACGCACCCAATGAACCCCCATAGAAGGATATGCTCGTTCCCAGACCTGTAAGTACGGTTACGTACTGTTTACCATCGGCCAGATAAGTGATTGGCGGGGCGAGCACAGGGTCGCCTGCATCAAACGACCAGAGTAGCTTTCCGGTGTCTGCGTCATAGGCCTTGAATTCCCCGGTTATCTGACCCTGAAAAACAATATTGCCGCGAGTCGCCAGAACTCCGCCGTTCCACGATCCGGGGCCCGGTACACTCCATATTTCCTTTTGTTTAACAATATCCCAGGCCAGCAGTTTACTCATCGGGTCGGTAAGCTTTCTGTCTTTATCATATTCCAATTCTAAAATAACCGCTGTATCAACTGCATTTCCCGGCAAGTGTTTCCAGTTTTTAAGGTCAACCATACGGTCATCGTAACGCGCGCCGAGCTCTATTACAGGAATAAAGGCGCGGTTTTTTTGATTATCGAATGACATGGGTAACCAACTGTGTGCGCCAGCCGGGCTGGGATAAAGGGTGAATGTGCCTTTCGGATAGCGGGCCTCCGGATTTTCAACAGGCCGCCCTGTTTCAAGGTCAATATGGCTTGCCCAGTTGGCCTTGGTGATTTTTTCTGCAGAAATCAGTTTGCCATTAGTGCGATCTAGGACATAGAAGAAGCCGTTTTTCGGTGCGGTGACAACAATCTTGCGTTGTTTTCCATCGATCTCGGCTTCACCCAGTTGCATATCCATTGACGCATTGTAGTCCCAGGTTTCGCCGGGATTAACCTGATAATGCCAGCGGTATTCGCCGGTTTCGGCATCCAATGCTACGATCGAACATAAAAACAGATTGTCTCCCTTGCCCTGGCTGCGTACTTTAATATTCCAGGGAGAACCATTTCCAGTTCCAATCAATATTTGGCCAAACTCTTTATCATAAGTGAATGCATTCCAGGTGTTTCCGCCACCGCCTACTTTCCACCATTCGCCGTGCCAGGTTTCGGCAGCCATTTCCATGGCTTTATTTTCGAATCCGTCCTTTGGGTTGCCGGGAACAACGTAGAATCGCCATAATTGCTTGCCGGATTCTGCATCATAGGTCGTAACAAAACCTCGGGTAGAGGCATGTTCAGTGCCGCCATTGCCGATGATAACCTTTCCGTCAAAGACACGCGGCGCTCCAGAGATGAAGTAGCTGCCGTTCTCGATTTCTTCAAGCGTATTGACCGTCCAAACCACATCTCCAGTTTTTGCTTCCAGGGCGATGAGACGACCGTCTAGTGTGCCGACATAGATTTTATTATTCCACCATGCCAGGCCGCGAGATCCCCAACCCTGACGAAGGCGAATATCGGCATGTTTTGCTACATCTGGGTCATACTTCCACAGCAACTTGCCGGAAACAGCATCTATTGCGTGAACCACGCTGTATCCTTTTGAGATATAAATGGTATTATCGACTTCGAGAGGGCCGGTGACTGTATTTCCAGCATCAAGATCCATATGCCATGCAAGACCCAATTTTTCTACATTTGTAGTATTGATTTCCTCCAGAGCGCTGAAATGTTGTTCGCCATATGTTCCATTGAAAACGGGCCAGTCGTCTCCAGCACTGGTGCCTAGAAATGGCGCATCAATTTTCTTAATGCTTATTTCATCTTCACTGAATACTGTGATTGAATTTAAGGTGCATAACAACAATAAAACGATTTTTGCTGTTTTTTTGATAAGATTGATGGTATACATTTTTTGTTTTTGCTCACTTTTTGTTTTTCAAAAAATCGTTTGTCTTCATTCATGTATGATGCTACATATGGTTTTGGATGAAAGCAATGATTAGGATCAAAAATGAATGAAAGAAGTGCTTGTAATTGATGAATAATGGGGCGGCGCAAAAATCATGAATTAACGCGCATCTCTATGATATTGAGCCAGCCGTCAACTTTTTTAACCCAGGAAGATATCGGCTGCCGATGGAAATGTAGATTGGTTGATTGTCGATACCCACCAGCATTTAATCTGATTTCATACGCCCGCATCTACAGTTAGTGGTAGAAAGCATATTAACAATTGTATTAAGATAGAGCAGTAGTCGCTGTTAAACATTTGTCCGAGTATATATTAGAATAAGTGTCAATCAAAACAAGAAGAATGGATTTGCTGTTGGTTAAACATAGCTGTTGGTTGAAAATAGCCAGAAAAGGGCGAATTTGTAGCGTTTCTGCAGGATTGTTGATTCTGTTAATCATGGCGGGTTGTACTGCGCTAGGCCCGGATTTCAAAAAGCCTGATGCGCCATTGATGGAAAACTGGCAGCAATCGGGTGCTTCGATATCAAAAAAGCCATTAAAACAGGGTGAGTGGTGGAAATTTTTTAACGATCCTGTACTAAGCGAGCTTATTCAAACTGCTTATCAGCAGAATCTCTCATTACAAGTTGCCGGGCTGCGCATTGTAGAATCCAGAGCGCAACTAGGTATTGCAGTGGGGAGACTTTTTCCTCAATTTCAAGAGTTGCGTGGGTCTTTTACCGATAATGAACTAAGTGACAATGCGCCTAATATCTTTACGGGCAGGACGGACACCAATTACAGGAATGTACAAATTGGTTTTGATTCGGCCTGGGAGTTGGATTTCTGGGGGCGTTTTCGTCGAGGTATTGAATCAACAAGAGCGCACCTGGCTGCCAACGTAGCTGATTATGATAATGCGCTGGTAAGTTTAGCGGCTGAAGTGGCGCGCGCTTACATCACGATTCGAACACTCGAAGAACGTATCGCCTTGGCGCAGAATAATATTGCTTTGCAACAGGAAAGTTTAAGAGTGGCGCGTGTGCGGTTTGACAATGGCGCTACTACAGAGCTTGATGTACAACAAGCGACATATAATTTGTCGAATACTCAAGCGTTGGTTCCTGCCTTGCGGCGTTCGTTACGACAGGCAAAAAACGGCTTGAGTGTGTTGTTAGGTATCCCGCCAAATGATTTAAAGGAAGTTTTAGGTGATAATGGAAAAATTCCTGAGGTGCCGCTTACCATTGCCACAGGCGTGCCTGCAGATTTGCTCAGACGCCGCCCCGACGTGCGCTTGGCAGAAAATTTAGCGGCAAGACAAAGTGCACTGATTGGCGTGAGTAAGGCAGAATTGTTTCCTAAATTTTCGTTAACGGGTGCGATTGGATTTCAAACAAGTGATTTCGGGCCGGCCAAGTTTACCGATTTGTTGGATACGGACAGCATGTTTCTGACGGTCGGACCTTCTGTTCGTTGGAATATTCTTAACTATGGACGTATCTGGAATAATGTTCGTGTTCAGGATGCCCGTTTTCAGCAAACTATCGTGGAGTATCAAAATACGGTATTAAAAGCGTATCAGGAAGTTGAAAATGCCATGGTTGCTTTTATAGAGTCACAAACCGAAAATAAATTTCGTAACACTGGTGTTCATGCAGCTATCCGTTCAACTGAGATTGCACGAATTCAGTACCGTGAAGGTACAGTAACTTTTCAGAGAGTCATTGATTCGGAGCGTGTGCTGGTGGAGCAACAAGACCGCTGGGTTAGTAATCGTGGAGAAATATTGCTTAATCTGATTGCTATGTATAAAGCATTAGGTGGTGGGTGGGAAATTCGTTTGGATAATGCGTTTATCTCGGAACAGAATAAAAACCAAATGCAGGAGCGTACCAGTTGGGGAAATTTGCTTAAAGACCCTGATGGATCTGAAAAAGGCGGTATTTTTAGACAGCTAATTGATTTTACAATTAAATAATATGAGTGAACCTAATATAGTCCACATGCGTTTCGGAATCGGATTGGTTTTTTCTTGTGCAATATTATTTTTGACGGCTTGCGGTGATGAACCTTCTGAGTCCAGAGATATTGTTCGTCCGGTCAAAATAATGACTGTAGAGAATGCAGGTGGCAGTGGGAGGAAGGAATACTCCGGCGTAGTGGCTACGGTAAGAACAGTTAAGATCGGCTTTGAGGTTTCTGGGAAACTGATCGAATTTCCGATTAGAGAGAGTCAGGACGTAGAAAAAAATGATTTGCTCGGGCGCTTGGACCCTGAGGATTATCTGGCCGAACGAAATTCGGCTGCTTCGCAGCGTCGTGCAATGGATGCAGCATACAAACGCGCAAAAAATATTTTTGATCAGGGCGCCGGTTCTCAGGCGGATCTGGATAATGCATTACGGAATATTCAGGTCGCTAATGAAAGGTTGAAAAAAGCGCAGAAAGCATTAAATGATACTTATCTGAGAGCACCCTTTTCGGGGAAAATTGCAGAAACCTATGTTGACAATTTCCAGAATGTTCAGGCCAAAGAGCCGGTATTGCTGATGCATGACCTGGATACGTTGAAAATCGAAGTAACTGTGCCGGAGAAAGATTTTGCGCTCAGTAAATCTAGTTTAAGTTATGAGGATCATACAAAACAAATGAAGCCTGAGGTTACGATAAGTGGTTTGCCGGGTAAACATTTCCCCGCCGTACTCTATTCTTATACTACCTCTGCTGATCCTACAACCCGCACCTATATTGGCTCGTTCCGGTTTTCTAATACTTCCGGCCATTATGTTTTGCCCGGAATGACTGCGAAATTAAGTATCTTGGCAAACAGTGAGGATCAGCACAATATCATTGAAATACCGGCAAGTGCGGTGATTTCAAATGATCAAAAGCAATCTAGTGTTTGGCGTATTGATCCTCAAACGATGAGAGCCTCACAGTTGCAAGTTGAATTAGGCACGTTATCTGGTAAATATATCCAGGTTTTGAACGGTTTGAGGCACGGCGATCTTGTCGCTATTTCCGGCGTGCACCACTTGCGCGAAGGGATGGAAGTACGCAATTTAGATAAGAAGATGTATAAATAACCGATGAATATTGCCCGATTTTGCATAGAGCGTCGTGTTACAACGCTAGTTCTGACGTTTGTTATGTTGGGAGCGGGGTTCCTGGCGTATGAAAATATGAGCCGCCTGGAAGATCCTGAATTTACAATTAAAGAAGCATTGGTCATGACCCCTTATCCAGGGGCTACTGCAAGTGAGGTAGAAGAGGAGGTATCCGATCGCGTAGAAAAAGAAATTCAGAAACTAGGGCAAATCAAACGGATTGAATCCAGATCGGAGCGTGGATTGTCAACTTTGACTGTTGTAATCAAGGATAAATATGATAAATCCACGCTTCCGCAGGTATGGGATGAGTTACGCCGAAAAGTCAACGATGTTCAGCGTATGTTGCCGCCTGGAGCCGGACCTTCGCTGGTATTTGATGATTATGGTGATGTTTACGGGATTTTTGTGGCAATTTCCGGGGAGGGATACAGCTATGCCGAACTCAAAGATGTCACTGATTTTTTACGCCGAGAGTTGTTATTGGTGCAGGATGTCGCCAAGATTGATACCTATGGAGAACGTACTGAGGCTATTTATGTAGAGCTTAATCGGGATCGTATGTCAAAGCTGGGCATCTCTCCCGAAACGGTAATCAGTCAGTTGCGTTATAAAAATCTGGCTGCCAATGCCGGTCAAGTTGAAATCGGCAGTGAATTTATCGCGCTCGAACCAACCGGTGAAATCAAGACTGTTGAACAGTTTGCCGGGATCTTAGTCAGCAATCTCAATGCAAATCAGGTCTATCTCGGTGATATTGCCAGGATACGGCGTGGTTATGTTGAGCCTCAAACCAACATGATCTACTACGATGGCAAATCCTCTATCGGCCTAGGTATATCGACTACGTCGGGTGGAAATGTCGTTACCATGGGTGCGGCACTTGAGAAACGTCTTAAGGAATTAGAGGCTCAGCTTCCACTTGGCATCGAATATGGCATGGTTTCCGTGCAGTCGGAGGCCGTCACTACCGCTGTCAGTAATTTTGTCAACAGTCTTATTGAAGCTGTAGCTATCGTTGTCGTGGTGCTGCTGCTTTTTATGGGGATGCGCAGTGGATTATTGATTGGTTTTGTTTTGCTTCTTACTATTGGCGCCAGTTTTATTTTTCTGGCTCCAATGGGCGTGGCGCTTGAGCGTATATCGTTGGGTGCACTTATTATCGCACTGGGCATGTTGGTAGATAATGCCATCGTTGTAGTTGACGGGGTGCTGGTTAAAGTAGATGAAGGCAAAAGTGCAAAGGAAGCG
Organism: Gammaproteobacteria bacterium; assembly: GCA_030431985.1. Lineage (GTDB taxonomy): Bacteria > Pseudomonadota > Gammaproteobacteria > Burkholderiales > Nitrosomonadaceae > Nitrosomonas. The sequence goes on along the minus strand of JAUIIB010000006.1, from coordinate 48,575 downwards.
GCTATCGAAATCGTTAATCAAACCGCATTGCCCTTATTAGGTGCAACAATCATTGCAATTCTGGGGTTTGCCGCAATCGGGACGTCTGATGACAGCACGGGTGAGTTTTGCCGTTCATTATTTCAGGTCGTTCTAGTCTCATTACTGCTAAGCTGGGTAATTGCAATTACGGTGACGCCTCTATTGTGCGTCATGTTTCTCGATAAAAAGCAAACAGATGGCAAAGCCTCAAAAGATTCAGCAGAGCCTGATGATTCTTCGGGTAAATTTACGCAATATTATAAAAAAATATTAAAGGCCTGCATCCGTAAAAAAGCGGCAACGATTAGTATCGTTGTTGCACTGTTTATCAGTGCGCTATGGGGATTTACATTTATTCAACAAAGCTTTTTTCCACCTTCAACACGCCCGCAATTTAAAGTCGATTTATGGTTCCCACAAGGTACTCATATTGATGATGCGCAGGAAAGTGTTGAGCTTATCGAGGCTCATATTAAGGGGTTAGATGATATAACGCATATCACTACTTTAGTCGGTCAGGGCGGTTTGCGCTTTTTACTGACATATACACCCGAAAAACCAAACAGTGCTTATGTGCAATTACTGGTCAATTTTAAAGAAGATGTAGAAAGAGAGAAGATTGACCAGTTAATGTTGGAAATAGAAAATTATTTGGAAATAAATCATCCTGACATAGTCGGGTACACTTCCAGATTTCAGCTAGGACCAGGCAGTACCGGCAAGGTTCAGGCGCGATTCAGCGGTCCCGATCCCGATGTGTTGCGAGCATTGGCAGATAAAGTGAAAGCCATTTATCATGCGGACCCGGACGCAAAAGGTATACGGACGGACTGGCGTCAGCGCGTTAAGGTCATTAAACCTATTATTGCCGAAGAGCAGGCCAATTTAAATGGCATTTCCCGTATCGATATTGCGTCAACTTTATTTGAGGGTTTTCAGGGGTCTAACGTCGGTATATTTCGGGATGGCGATTTACTATTACCCATTATTCTCAGGGCATCCGAGCCTGATCGAAGTAATATCAGTAGTATTTATAATCTGCAAATCTGGAGTCCGGCAGCGAATACAATGATTCCATTGCGGCAGGTAGTGTCTGAATTTAAAGTGATGTACGAAGACGATATCGTGATGCGGCGGAACCGTAAAAAAACGATTACAGTGTTCTCTGATCCTATAAAAGGGCAGGCTTCGGAATTGTTTGAAAGAGTAAAACCTCAGATTGAAGAGATTGAATTACCAGTAGGGTACGAGCTCGAATGGGGTGGAGAATATGAGGACTCAGCAGATGCGCAAGCAGGCTTGAAAAAGGGGCTTCCTGTGTTTTTACTGATGATGGTTCTGATTACCATTATGCTGTTTAATTCGTTACGCCAACCTCTAATTATTTGGGCCGTCGTACCCCTGGCATTAATCGGTGTTACGATTGGTTTGCTCGTTACCAATCAACCATTTGGGTTTATGTCTTTGCTGGGTATTCTGAGTTTAATCGGTATGCTCATCAAGAATGCGGTTGTGCTCATTGATGAAATTAATTTACAAAAACAAGACAAAGAATTGGCGGCAGCGATTATTGATTCGGGTGTGAGTCGCCTAAGGCCAGTGAGTATGGCAGCGCTTACTACGGCATTGGGCATGATTCCATTGGTATTTGATGCCTTTTTTGCGGCGATGGCGGTAACGATTATTGCAGGCCTTGTATTTGCAACGGTTCTAACAATGATTATTGTGCCAGTATTGTATGCCAGTTTTTATAAAGCGGAGATTAAGTGATTGATCTGCAGCTTTGTCGAGCATTTTCGTTTCTAAATTATTTTAGGCTAATCGATGGCAACGCTAAAACAACACAATTTTTATTTTTTATTCGCGGGGCTGTTATTTTTGTTGCTGGTAACGCCTTTACTGAAGGATTTGACGGGAAATAGTTTTTACCACGTTTCCGAGTTCACCTTTTCGATTTTTTTACTGATTGGCGTCTGGAGTTTATATAAAGAGCCGCGTATGTTTTTGTTGGGAGCCGCTCTGGCGGTGTTCGGTATTGCTGGCAGTTTTCTGGCCATTTCTACCGGAGATATTTTGTTTGTCTATGTGTCATTAACGAGCTATATCATTTTTTTGTTGTTGTCGATTACTCTAGCCACTGAACAGGTTATTCATTCGCGCAAAATTGACTTTAACAATATTATCGGGGCTGCTTGCATTTATTTGTTACTCGGTGTGATGTGGGCGCTTCTCTATATAACGATAAATATACTGATACCCGATTCGTTCAGCATCACTTCAGACAATAGCGTTTTTGAAAAATTACAGGACTTTATACACTTTAGTTTTGTTACACTGACGACATTGGGTTATGGCGACATCGTGCCACTAGGTGCGACAGCGCGCGCGCTGTCGACAATTGAAGCAGTTTTCGGTCAGTTTTATATTGCTATCCTGGTCGCGGGTCTGGTCGCTGCTTACATTACTCAGAAATCTTCACCACAGAATTGTTCCTCATAAATTTTTATAAAAATTAGGTTATGCTCTCAATTGAAAAAAATACTGCAATAACGGGTTTACAAATTTGGCAATGCTCGATATATCGTTTTTTCTCGATATTATGCCTGTTAATATTTTCTTCTTTTGCGTCTAAATCGTTGTATGCGGATGCGTTTAACGATATCGTCAAATCCGGTGTGTTGCGTGTCGGCGTTTCACTGTATGAACCTTGGGCTTTTAAAGACGATAACGGCGATCTGAATGGCTTTGAAATACAGATGGCCAGGCAACTTGCCAGCGATCTTGGTGTGGAACCTAAATTCATTGTCATCGAATGGCCGGAGTTGATTAACTCCCTAGAATCGAAAAAAATTGATGTCATTATCAGCGGTATGGCGATTACGCCCGAGCGGGCCTTGAGGGTTAATTTTTCCAATCCATACGCCAGTTCAGGTATTGATTTGGCTGCGTCATTATTGAAAACAAAACATATTGAATCGCTTGAGGAATTAAATGATCCGAAAGTATTAATTGGTGTCGTGTCAAAGACCGTTCCTGAAAAACTTGCTAAGAAACTGTTCGGTCGGGCGACTATCAAATCATTCAATACCCACGATGAAGTCAGAAAGTCTATGCTGGATGGTGAACTTCACGTATGGATTGATTCTGCACCGATACCGCGCTACTTGGCGCTGGAGTATCCCGAAAAAATTGATAACCCGCTCAATGAGCCCTTGGTGGGTTATAAAGCAGGTATGGCGATCAATAAAAACGAACAGGAGTTGCTGAACTATTTAAATGCCTGGATTACGGCCCGGGACGCTGACAGCTGGATATCATCCAGGCGCAAATTCTGGTTTGAGTCGCTTGATTGGAAGCATAAGTGATGACGATGGTTTTTTCTGACCTAGACAATTTTTCGCCATCTGAGCAATGGCTTTTCGTCGTATTGTTCCTGTTTTTGGCGTCAACCGTTATGGCGGAATCAAGGCTGAAACTCGATTTTCCTGATGAATTTTATACGCAGGGATTGACTGATAAAAAATTCGAGCGTAGCAACAGGAAACGTGAGAACACTGATGAAACAACGCGGAAATGGCACCATTCAGGCGACAAGCCGGAGAATAAATCACGTTGGAAAAATATTGAATTAAATATTGGTACTCAAGGGGAACGGAGAAGGCAACCTTCAGACATGTTGCATGACAGATTTTCTACGCACCGCTTGGAGTTAGAGCCCCAATTTGAGATCCGTTTTTGAATATTTATGCAAGACACTGCAATGGCAGAAGTAGCTGCTAAAGTCGATATTGACCAAAATAATCCGGATGAATTGAATCTGGCACTGAGTGGCGATTGGAGCTTACGATTGGGCCACCCGGTATTTGCCGACATAAAATCTTCGTTACGAACGGACTCAGTATACAAAATGACTTTTAATAGCGAAGCATTGGGTAGCTGGGATACGAGTTTACTTATTTTTCTCTCGCAGCTGTTTAAATATGCAAAGCAGCAGTCGATTGATATCGATAATTCCGGATTACCGAAGGGTGTAAAAAATTTGTTGAATTTAGCAACCACCGAAGCTGCCGGTCATGCTGATGGCAGACAACAAAAATCAGCAAATTTTATTACTCGATTTGGTCAGGCTGTTGTTGACTGGCAACGTGGCGCGGTAGAAATGGTTTTTTTTCTTGGAGAAACTATTTTATCGCTTAAGCGCTTTGTGTTTGGAAAAGCCCAGTTTCGTAAATCTGATTTTTTCTTGATTATCCAGGAGGTGGGACCCCAAGCGCTGGGAATTGTATCACTCATTAGTTTTTTAGTGGGGCTGATCCTGGCCTATATGGGTGCACTACAACTCAGTCAGTTCGGTGCGCAGATTTTTGTTGCCGACTTAGTTGGTATCGGTATGGTGCGTGAGATCAGCGCGCTGATGACGGGAATTATTGTGGCCGGCCGTACGGGTGCTGCATTTGCGGCCCAACTGGGTACGATGCAAGTCAATGAGGAAATTGACGCATTAAAAACGCTTGGGATATCCCCGATAGATTTTCTCGTGTTGCCGCGAATACTAGCACTGATTTTGATGATGCCGTTACTGACAATGTATTCCGGTATTATCGGTATTTTGGCCGGCGCTGTAATTGCTTTAACGGTGTTTGATATCGGTTTTTTTGAATATTATCATCAAACTGTACGTGCTCTGGCTCTCAATCATTTTTACGTTGGACTGATTAAAGGAACGGTGTATGGTATTTTGGTGGCTTATGCAGGATGTCTCCGTGGTATGCAGTGCGGCCGAAGCGCCCAGGCGGTTGGAAAAACGACTACATCCGCAGTGGTTACCGGCATATTGTTGATTGTAGTGTTTGCCTCATTACTTACGATTATTTTTCATAATCTGAAAATCTGATATGGACCAGACAGATCAAGTCGGCCCAAACAGCCAACAGAATGCAGAAACGCATATTGAGATACGTGATCTTACGATGGCTTATGGTGATTTTATTATTCAACGCGATTTGAATTTTACAATTAACCGGGGCGATGTGTTTATTATCATGGGTGGTAGTGGTTGCGGAAAAAGTACTTTGATGAAACATTTGATCGGGCTTAAACCACCCGCTTCGGGTGATGTCATTATTGATGGAATGGATTACTGGAAAGCACAGCCGCACGAGCAGGAAACGCTAAAGCGGCGTTTTGGCGTTATGTTCCAGGCCGGTGCGCTTTGGAGTTCATTAACGCTGGCTGAAAATATTGCATTGCCATTAGGTGAGTATACTGAATTGTCAGATGAACAGATCGCTGAGGTAGTTTCATTGAAACTGGCATTGGTTGGTTTGTCGGGGTTTGAGGAATTCTATCCATCGCAAATTAGCGGAGGTATGCGGAAACGTGCCAGCCTGGCGCGCGCAATTGCCCTGGACCCGGATATTGTTTTTTTCGATGAACCGTCGGCCGGACTCGACCCGATTAGTTCAAGACGGCTGGACAATTTGATTTTAGAGCTTAGCAACAGTCTGGGAATGACCGTGGTGATTGTAACTCATGAACTGGCCAGCATTTTTACGATTGGTAATAATTCTGTCTTTCTGGACGCAGACACAAAAACAATGTTGACAACTGGTGATCCCAATATTTTGCGTAACGATGAGTCTAATCCGAAGGTGCAGACTTTTTTAAACCGAGGTGATTAATGAGCAAACGAGCAAATCCAGCGATCATCGGAGCGTTTGTCCTAGGGGGCGGCATTCTGGCCACTATGGCCGTATTACTTTTAGGTGGTGGCGAACTGTATAAAGAGAAACGGGACTTTGTGATGTACTTCGAAGGCTCGGTCGACGGATTGAATGTTGGGGCGCCGGTTAAATTAAGAGGGGTCCAGGTTGGCAAAGTAAAAACGATATCCCTGATTAATGATTACACAAAAGGTGAAATCCGCATTCCGGTTGTTGCAGAATATTATCCGGATAATGTAACGAGCATTGGTGAAGAGTTTGAGTCCGAGAAAGAGAATGTCAAGAAACTGGTTGAAACATTTGGTATGCGTGCACAATTACAGACGCAAAGTGTGCTGACTGGGCAACTATTCGTGCAATTGGATTACCATCCAAATTCATCCTATACATACTACGGTGACGGCGAAGTAATCGAAGTGCCTATTATTCCATCTACCTTGGAATTGCTGGAGAAGAAGCTCAGGGAAATAGATTTCTCCGGTATATCTCAAGACATTGAATCTGTTTCAACGGCAATTTATGATGTCGTAACCAACCCGAAACTAAATCAATCTATTGATAATTTAGAAAAAGCTCTGAAGACAATCGACCAAACAATGCTGGCAGCTACGAAAGTGATAAACAATATTGATTCCAAAATTGATCCCGTATCAAATAAAGTTTATCGGCTTCTTGATGAGTTGCAGCTTACTTTGGCAAAGGTTGATGGCGTCATCGTTAATATTGACGAATTAAGCAATGCGGAATCGCCAACCATATATAAGTTACATGCTACTTTGGATGAATTGGTGGGTGCAGCCAAGTCGGTACGTGAGCTTTCAGATACTTTAGAGCGCCATCCCGAAGCATTGATTCGTGGCATACAACCAGGGGATAGCCAATGAAAATAAATCGAATTCAATTAATGTTCTACATTCTGGTTGCGGGTATATCCAGCTTTCTTTTGACAGGGTGCGGAACAACGCAGCCACACCAGTTTTACATTCTGAGCAGTCTTGAGGAAACTGAGGCTAAAACGCTCCAGGCGTCTTCAATGCATAAAGTACAGCGGATTGGAGTGGGTCCTGTTAAGTTTCCGAAGTATTTGGATAGATCGGCGATGGTGCTTAGGGGCCCGGATTCCGAAGTGATGATTAATGAAACGCAGCGCTGGGCAGAACCTCTGAAAGATAATTTTACACAAGTAGTTATTCATAATCTTCAGATACTATTAAATAATCCCTATGTGACATCACTACCATGGCGCAATAGCAAAGCAATAGACTATCAAGTAGTGATTGACGTGGCTCGCTTCGACGCCAATGTTAACGGCAACGTTGTGCTGTCGGTACAGTGGACGATACGAAGAAAAACCGATGATCGGGATTTGTATTCGCAGAAGAGCGTTATCACAGAAAAAGCTGAAAGTAATACTTCTACTGTTTTTGTAAAAAAACAAAGCAAACTGATTACACAACTCAGTCAGGAAATTTCAGGCAGGTTAGAAGAAATCATGGTTCAGGCTAAATAATTGTTCACACGAAGATATACATTGTAAGCATACTTTCCAATATTCGTTCAGCTATATTTCTGACAACAGTAGTAATTTAACCAAACAAATATTGGAAGATGGCTGAATACAGCGAACGTATTTATTATTCCTGCTTCAATGCTTCGCATTGGTCTAGAAATTCTTGGCGCTTGGTCTCGTTACCTCTGAATTCGGACAGCGACATTTCCAGACCTCTGCCAGTACAATTGACGGTATTGGCTTCAGGAAGACTATCGCCGCAACCGAATAAAATTGTCGTTAGACCGATCATGCACACGGCGCTGCTTTTTTTTATATTCATTTAAATTTTCCTTTGTAACAAATTCAAAAAACACTACGTCTTACGGTTTGGCGGTGAATTCGAGAATTCAAAAATATGTGCTGAATCCGTACGCGCACCCTCCACACAGTTATTCTACCTTAAACTTGATGTTTAACGTTCACGGATTGTTTTTATCTGATATTGACGTGTTTTCTAGGAAATGAATTCCGGGTGTGTTGTAAACACGAGCGGTTTTCAGAATAGCATTGATCCTATACACTTACATTGATGCTATGTACAGATTGCAAAGGTTCTGCCGTACGTTCTGTTGTTGAAATGGAGGTCAATCATGAAAGCGCTGTTCCTGGTTCTATTTTTTGGTGTTTGGATTTTGCCGGGTTGCTCAGGTTTATCTCCTGTTCATGACAGTACAGCTCAACCGGCCCGGTGTGATGACATTGTTGAACGTGGGTATTTGAATGTTTTGACCATCAATCTATTATTCTCCGAAATCGAGGCACGTGATACACGGCTGGATACCATTGCGGATCTTGTTTCTGATACGCCGGCAGATGTTGTGTTGTTACAGGAAGTGGCCGGCGGTCTCTTGTCGGGTACTGCGAACAGTGCACTGGATCTGCAGGGAAAGCTGCGCGATCGTGGGCGTAATTATGAGTTACATACAGCACCAGAAACTGGTGTGCCTGGATTGCTGGAAGTGGCTAATGCGGTGTTATCCCGATGTGAAATTGATTTTAAGATGGTTAAGCGCCTGCCCAAAGCTTCTGAACTGGAATTTAAAAAACACGATATTAAATTGCCGAGAAATGTCATGATGACACGGCTTAATGTTCCTGAGTTTGGGAATCTGAACATTTACAATACCCATTTATGTGCAAAATGTAATGCAGCCGAAATGAATGGGCAATTACAGACGCTATTGGCATTCATCGATTCGGCAGAAACGCTTTTCCCGCAAGCAGATCCGGTTATTTTAGGCGGGGATTTTAATATCGACCGCTTCCGGATAGATCCTTCTGAAGAACGGAGTTTTTACAATACAATTATTGATGCAGGTTTTATCGACGCCTATGCTGTAAACAGGTCTTTAGCGAATTTATGCGCAAATCCTGCAGTGGCCGATGAACATTGTACAGTGGGTGTGTCTTCGCTTGATGAGGGTGACTCAGCCAGGCGTATCGATTATTTGTTTATCAAAAATATTAGTGCTGTACTCCAGAGCCGAGTGGTGTTTAACAATCTTGTCGATGAGGATCAGCTTGGCGCGTCAGATCATGCTGGTGTTTTTATGTCAATAAAACTGCACTAAATTTTTGCTTGCATACTGATCAGGAGTGGTAATACGTGATGGTATTGTTCTTGTGTAATTTTTACATCAACGATTTATTCTGTTTCGATGTGAGGTTTGATTAATCGCTATTATCAGTTTCGGCGATCCTAAGAACAGTGTAATTTCTCAATTTTTTAGATGAGTTGATCTTTCATGTACCTCGGTACAATTTCTTTGTCCGTTGTTCTGAAATAAAATGTGAATCACAATCTCCTGTAAGTTAGTAAGTTTTGCACGATCGAGCAATCGACGAAATAACCGATACGGATTTTGAGGCGTTTCATTGGTTGTGCTGATCGGTTTTTAGAACGATAAAAGGCCTGTTACGAAGTATTCAATTATTTCGTGACAGGCCATTTTTTTATTTTCAGCCTTGATAGCCTTATAATCACCGGTTATGACTGACTCATAAAAAATAATCAGAATGCAGGAGAATTGGTACACTTTTTTATTAGATCGTAATGCGACAATCGAAAATAATCAGATCGCTCATTTTGGTGATCCCGTAGCTGAATTACAGTATGCGCAGTCCGGCACGATCCTGACTGATCTATCCCATTATGGTTTGTTACGTTTTGCAGGTGAGGATGCACAAACATTTCTACAAAATCAGTTGAGCTGTGATGTCAGAGATGTTAAGCCGCAACAGGGGCGGCATGGCAGTTACTGCACTCCCAAAGGGCGCGTGCTTGCTAATTTCATCGTGCTGCAAAGAAATGACGACTGGCTGCTGCGGCTTCCCGCAGACCTATGCGCGTCCATACAAAAAAGATTGTCCATGTTCATTTTGCGCTCGAGAGTTGCCGTCGATGATTGCAGTGACGCATGGGTACGAATTGGTGTTGCTGGTCCGCAAGCCAAAATGCTCGTAGAGACGGTAACCGGCTTCGGGCTCGATGCGTGTAATGACTCATCGCTGTGTACTATGCATTCGACTACGGCCAGTGTTATTTGTCATGCGCCGGACAGGATGGAAATTTTGACTGATGAAATCCGTGCGCGTGAATGGTGGCAGAAAATAAGTGAAAAAGCGAGTCCCATCGGTACTGACTGCTGGCATTGGCGGGAAATTTGTGCAGGTATTCCAATGGTAACCACAGCGACTCAGGAAGAGTTTTTGCCGCAGATGATTAATCTGGATTTGATTGGCGGAGTCAGTTTTAAAAAAGGATGTTATCCGGGGCAGGAGATCGTCGCACGTACACAATATCTTGGTAAACTAAAACGCCGCATGTATTTGGCGCATGTGATGACTGAAAATACAGTTGCCGCCGGCGATGATGTGTTTTGTGCGGACGTTTCAGACCAATCCTGCGGTACAATCGTCAATGCGGTTTCTGCGCCAGATGGCGGCTACGATGTGTTGGCTGTGATTCAAAAAGCCAGTGTTGCAACGGGCAAAATTTATTTGCACAATCCGGGCGGACCTGAACTCAAAATCGGTACACTGCCGTATACGTTGGACTAGTGGGGATTGTCATGAATTATGTACAATTCTGTTTGCCTGAAAAATAAATTCGAGTAGTGCGACAGATTTTTGCATCTGTTTATTCAAAATATTTGAATGTGGCCATAACTATGCTCAACGTACTGCTCACAAATGTTCATCAAAATCTGCTCGTGCAGAATGCTCATTACTGATGACGATACCCTGAGGAGATTGCATGCGTGAAGTATTTGTATTGAGTGGCGTACGTACGGCCATTGGTGATTATGGTGGGGCGTTAAAAGATGTCGCGCCGACTGAACTTGGCGCACAGATTGTCAGCGAAGCGATTAATCGGGCGGCAATTGATCCCGAAACAGTAGGGCACGGTGTCTTCGGGAATGTTATTCACACTGAAGCGTGCGACATGTATTTAGCGCGTGTTGCCTGTCTCAACGGTGGATTGCCAGAACATACTGCAGCACTTACGGTTAACCGATTATGTGGCAGCGGACTGCAGGCTATTGTATCTGCCAGTCAGTATATTCTGCTCAATGATACAGATGTTGCGGTTGCCGGGGGTGTAGAGTCCATGAGCCGCGGGGGATATTCCCTGCCTGCATTACGTTGGGGGCAACGCATGCATGACGCTGGAGCAATCGATATGATGGTGGGTGCATTGACCGATCCTTTTGAACGGGTTCATATGGGTGTGACAGCCGAACATATTGCTCAGAAATGGAGTGTTAGCCGTGAAGAACAGGACGTTTACGCTGTTGAAAGTCACCGGCGTGCAGTTCATGCGATTCAGCAAGGTTATTTTAAAGACCAGATTTTGCCGATTGAGATTAAATCGCGCCGTGGCGTCACTGTATTCGATATCGACGAGCATCCGCGTGAAGCTATAAATTTTGATGACCTTGCCAAACTTAAAGCTGTTTTTCGCTCGGATGGTACGGTGACGGCGGGTAATGCATCCGGTATCAATGACAGTGCGGCGGCGGTTGTGCTCATGGAAGGAAAAAGGGCTGAGAAAAGCAATTTGCAGCCGATGGCGCGGCTGGTGTCTTATGGACATGCCGGTGTGAACCCGCGTTTTATGGGTATCGGGCCGGTACCGGCTGTAAAACAGGCGCTTGAGCGCGCGCATCTTAAAATGGATGCTATGGACGTCATCGAGTCGAATGAAGCGTTTGCCGTCCAGGCGTGTGCGGTGGCGAAAGAGCTGCATTTTGATCGGGAAAAAACAAATCCTAACGGTGGAGCTATTGCGTTAGGGCACCCCATTGGCGCTACCGGGGTAATTTTATCGATTAAAGCGATTTATGAATTGCATCGAACCGGTGGACGATATGCGCTGGTGACCATGTGCATAGGCGGCGGCCAAGGTATTGCGGCGGTATTTGAGCGATTATGATGGTGACGCATAGGGGTAAATGAGATTTTTTCATATGACGGTGCTGGACTGGAGACGGTAAAAGGTTGTTGAATTGGAAAAGGAGTTAATACGCGTTCAACAGGAGGTATAGTAGAATTTCTACGGATCCAGGAATTACGTCGTAACGCAATGCTGAACCCGTCGCACCTGAATTTCAGATGCTTCTCTAGGAAGTATGCCCATTCCAAAATATGAAGTAATAATACAGCGCCAACAAGTCTGGAAAGACCGCGTCGAACAGTACACCTTGACCGGCCATACGTATGGTTACGTTGAAGGAAGAGCAGTAAGGGATTGCCGAGCAGATTAATCAGCTGGAAGAACCACAAGTCGATTAATCTTTTTTTTCGTTCTCGTTCTGTTTCTTCCAAACTGCGTAGCATTCAAGACTGCAATAATGCAGTACGTAGTCGCTGGCTTCATCGCTCTTTGCTTCCGATATGGGAATTTCTTTTAAGCACACTACGCATGCGATTTTTTCCGGATCAACGGGTTTTATGTTCTCGTCCATGGCTTTTTACTAATAAATTTATAAGGCCTTGCTTAGCATTTTACGCCCTATATTCCAGGAAATATACTGTCGCTCCCAACAAAATTAAAGCTACTTCAAAAACGGCTAGCCATAGTAAAATTGTGACAATTCGGCGTCCCATCGGCTTTAAAGGTTGCCAGATGTATCGCATGTACCAGCGCCACAATCCTATGTGCGACCATTTTTGCCAATCAATCAAATACCGTTGTAAGTGAATGGCCCATGTGGTAATGCTTTTATCCACATAGCGTAAATGTTGTTTGCGTTCTTCTTCCGGGAAACCATCGTAAAAATCTGTAATAGTAAGTTTCGTTCGGGCTAAACACCGAGTGTGTTGTTCGGGCAGCGGTGTGATAACAAAAGTGGTACGGGTTTTCAAACCGTACTCGTAGTCAATCTGAATGCCATTGGGTAGTGGACTGACTGTAAATGAACATTCAAAATCAAATGGCGGTTGTTGGCTGATGTTCTGTCCGGCACAGTGGTAGTGGTTGCGGCCAGTTTTTTGCCATTTGCTGAAATTGAGCATGGGGTTGATGCGAAACAGCCGCTCAATATTCTGACAAAACAACATGAGTTCAGCAGTATCTAGCGGTGTTTGCAGAATCGCCCACGCGGCATCCTGATTATCAGATGGGTTTAATATGTGTGACTCATCAGGTTTTAGTGGTGCAGACATGGCTACATTGTTTTGCCGGGTTATTGGGGGTAGGGCACAATAAGCAAGTCGGTCTGAAGCTTATGCCATGTCTTATTTGTGAGCATCGTGGAATGTAGTCCCGTTAAACCGGATAAATGCTGTGGGCGCGGCGAACCCAATACAACCAGATCATATGCATTTGTTTCTGCACATTGGATGAGCGCTTTGTCAGGTTTGCCAAATAAAATTATGCTACGGTAACCGAATGCATACGCAGTAACTTTCTGGTTAAGCCGTGTGCATTGCTGGTCAACTTCACGACCTAGTTCAGTTTGAAGATAATCACGGAACTGGTCTCGAGTAACGCCGTTATTGAGCCAGTCATCGCCTGTTATGTCTTGCCAGAATTCCGGCACGACAATCAGATGGTCGATTGTTCCTGAATTAGAGCAAATCTGTAGTGTCTTGTCTTCTGCAGCTATAGCGCCTTTGGTGCCATGACTGGCTAGTAAAATTCGTTTGTACAGGCCACTGCCCATTGATGCTTACCCCAATTTTAGGGGATTAGTAGCTTAAATAAATGGCTATAGCCAGTGCGAATGCAAGAATCAATGCAATGATATCTTCCATGCGGTCACTATTGAAAATTGATAATGCCGAACCACGTTCGAAGGTTTTTACGGTATCTTTTTGCATGATGTTTTCCTGAGTTGTGTTTTAGGGGTGGCTCATACAGTTTCGCCGATAAAGAGCACGACAACAACAAGCGACAATGTGGCTTTAAAAAAGCCGACAATTCCGCCGATAATGGCGGGCTCGCCGCCAGCCTGTTTCATCGAGCTCACAGTTATCTGCATACCGAGGCCCACCAGTCCAAATGCAAACAACCAGGTAATCCAGTCTCGAAACGCCGCAATTTTTTTGGAAGAATGACGCACAGCTTCATGCGCGGCTTTCAGAATGGCAATAGCTTCTGCCGATAGCGTTTTTGCATTGATGATACTGCGCACGGCATTGTCATCGTCAATCGACATAATTTTTCCATTCTCAATCAAACGTTCCAGCGCTGTACGGTGGCTGGTACGATCTATCCGATGTATTTCCGCGTTCAGTAACCCGGTTTGCGCATTATTTAATAGATTCTCCTGTTTGAATCCTTGTTCCGGTGTATTACCGAAATATTTGCCTTTATAGTGGTTTGACGGTGCGAAAATGCCTGTGGTTGACAATGCAAACATCAGGATGAAACCCAGTACAAAGACCGGGAACTTTGTTACAACAACGCGTCCGATATTCACCTCAGTTGTTGCTGTGCCCTCTTTTTTAACGTACCAGACAGCCAGCCAAAGCACGATGACTGGAAGAATCAAGACCCGGGTGATATTGAAGATTTCCGCGACCATGAGCGTTTCAATACCGTCAGGTTGAAATGCCAATGCGGCTCCAGCGACTTGAGCTGAATTCAGAATGCCTGTGCCGGCCCAAGCGCCAAACTGAACATAACTCATACCCAGCAAGTGGCCGATAATCGGAAAGATAAACATACAGCCAACGCCCCATAACAAAATGGTACCAATGGTATAGGCGATTTCGACAGGTTTTGCTTGAACGACAGGGGCTACGGCCACGGTTGCTGATACACCACAAACTCCCATGCCGGCGGATAATACCCCGCCCATTGAATTGGGGATGTTACGGCGGGATCCAATCCATAAGACTATTCCGACAGAACCCAATACAAAAAAACCAATCATAATAATCGATAGTCCGCCAAGGTTTTTGAGTTCTGCGGCACTATAGAGTGCGCCGAGCAGAATCACGCCCGTTTTAAGCCCCAGACGGGATAAACGTATACCGTTTTTCGCCCATTCCGGTATTTTGAAAACATTTACAACAATAATGCCTGTTACGATACCCAGGACAACATAGTTCAGGCCGAGCAGTTCATGAATATATTTGCCTGTATTGCCGATTTTTCCCAGGTCGGTGCCGATGAACTCGACATAGGGTGCAATGAACCAGCGTATCAGCATAGTAATAAACAGGATCATCATACCACCGGCAATCGTTGACGAGTAATAATCGAAATGACCTTGTCGGTGTGTCCCAAGCCAGTGCCAGCATCCGGTTATGGCAGCGATTAAACCAAAGTAAAACGGCAACGTTTTGAGCTCGTCCATATATGGGTAAGACGTGCTTCTAGAGAGGTACTCAAACACCGGATTGAGCAGGCCTGTGTCTGATGTATACCAGATACCTAGCATGGACAGGCCAATCGTTAGTAACGCTGGGCTATTTTGGGTGTATATCATGGTTTCTAAAAGAAAAATTGTTGTACGTTAATACCAATTGTGCCTTCAGGTTTGAGGTTCAAATTTAGCTTGGTTATATCTAACGGGCAACCTAAAAATTCGATCTGCATTGGATTGTATTATATTAAATTGACCCTATACTAGTGAGTGATATAAACATGATTGGCGATCTATTAAGATTAAATGGAGCGGTATGAGATGGAATGGATGTTTATCTGCATTGTTCTGATAATACTCGGTGCTGTCGTATGGGTAAATTTATTCCGGCATGGCACCCTTAAAGTTGGGCAGTCAGCACCTGATTTTAGGCTGGAAGATCAGTATGGCCGCCAGCATTGTCTCGAGGATTTTAGAGGTAACTGGCTGGTGTTGTATTTTTATCCCAAAGATGATACACCGGGATGTACCCAGCAGGCTTGCGCCTTCCGTGACGATCTGGATGCGCTAAAAGTGCTCGACGCAGAGGTGGTTGGTGTGAGTGTGGATACAGTTAGCAGTCATGAGAAATTTACTAGCAAGTTTGGTTTGTCTTTTCCATTGTTAGCCGATACGACAGCAGAAATTGCGAGCCGTTACCATTCATTGTTTAACTTGGGCATGATTAAGTTCGCCAGGCGTAATACATTTCTGATAGATCCGCTTGGCAGATTTGCCAAAATTTATTGGTCTGCAAGTGCCAAGCGTAATTCCGGTGAGATCGTTTCTGACCTAAAGCGCCTGAAAAATACAGTGCGGTCTGGCACTTAAATACAATAGATCTACAATACGTGAACCTTTATGCTAAGCGAGAGTCTGAGGCATTATGGCAAATTTTACTGAAGAGCAGTTAGCTCAGATTAAATCGGCATTGCATAGGCGTTACCTGGAGTTACGGGAGGAAATTCGTAACGAACTGGTCCATAGTGACGAGACATTTGATGTGAGTCAGGCGGATGATTTGAGAAACATTTTAACCGATGTCGATGCCGCTTTGATTGACAGGCAAATCAATGAGATGCGTGAACTTGAAATATCGGAAAAACATTTGATGCAGCTCGAATTTGGCGATTGCGTTGAATGCGGCGGGGAAATCGGGTTCGAACGGTTAATTGCTAACCCTTCTGCGCAGCGTTGCGCTGCCTGTCAGCAAAAATATGAAAAACGATATCCACATGAGTCAAATCCCTCACTATAGTTGCTTGATGGTGCCATTCTTTTTTTTATGTATCAGTTGCTTTGAGTAAAACAATGACTGCACCGCTACCCCCTTTTTTGGGTTCTGCCTGACAAAAGGCAAGTACGTTTGAGTGTCCGGCCAGCCAATTACCCACACAAATTTTTAATACCGGAACCCCGTCTTTTGAACTGAGTCCCTTGCCATGAATAATCTGTACGCAACGTAACTGGTTGAGTAACGCATTGTTCACAAAGGCCGTCAGATGCTTTCTTGCTTCATCCTGTGTCAGTCCGTGCAAGTCCAGGCGACCCTGAATTGGCCAGTAACCGCGTTTTAAACGGCGTAGTGTTTGTTTTGATACCCCAGGGCGTGCAAAAAACCACTCGTCGTTGGCGCTGATATTCAGAATAGGGGTTTCTGCAGAATTTGCATTGTCGGATGAAGGATTATGTAAGTTTTTCTGCCGGGGTCTGGGTGACGGTTTTTTTATTTTTGAAATAATTTTGTCGGAAGCGGTCAGCGGCAATACATCCTGCATTGCTTCGAGAAACAACATATCTTCATTGGTTTCGGTCGGTGTTGTATCGTCTTTCTTGGACATTTTGATGCTGCTCGTTTCTTCATTCAGGTTTGCCGGTTATGATAGATGATCAAAGTATTTCTCGGCATCCAGTGCTGCCATGCAGCCACTGGCTGCGCTGGTGACTGCCTGGCGGTAAATATGGTCTTGTACGTCACCTGCTGCAAATACACCGGGGATGTTGGTTGTCGTAGCGTTGCCTTGATTGCCGCACTGGGTCTGGATATAGCCGTTTTCCATATCCAATTGTCCGGCAAAGATATCAGTATTAGGCTTGTGGCCTATAGCAATAAATACACCATGTACATCGACTGTTTTGGTGTCGCCATCCTGGGTGTTTTTGATTTGCATACCGGTTACGCCGCTGTCGTCTCCGAGCACTTCTTCAAGTACATAATTGAGTTCCAGCCTGATATTCCCGTTCTTTACTTTTTCCATCAGTTTGTCAATTAAGATCTTTTCAGATCGAAATTGTTCCCGTCGGTGAACGAGCGTTACCGTTCTGGCAATGTTGGACAGGTAGAGCGCTTCTTCAACAGCGGTATTTCCACCGCCAATGACGGCAACATCCTGGTCTTTATAAAAAAATCCATCGCAGGTCGCGCAGGCGGAAACGCCCCGTCCCATATAAGCTTCTTCAGAAGGCAGGCCAAGGTATTGCGCTGAAGCGCCGGTTGCAATAATCAGTGCGTCGCATGTGTAGGTGCCCTGATCACCGACTAATGCCATCGGTTTGTCTTTGAGCTTTGCTGTATGAATATGATCAAAAATGATTTCGGTATCAAATCGCTCGGCGTGTTTTTGGAAGCGTTCCATCAATTCGGGGCCTTGCACACCGAGAGCGTCAGCCGGCCAGTTGTCGACATCTGTGGTTGTCATCAACTGGCCGCCTTGTTCAAGCCCTGAAATGATTACAGGATTTAAGTTTGCGCGCGCTGCATAAACAGCAGCTGTATAGCCGGCCGGGCCGGAACCGAGAATTAAAAGAGGGCAGTGTCGTGTTGTCATAACTGATAATTGTGTAAACAGAATTATTTATCGATAAAACCGAAAACTATACTGAGTAACGCGAGTGATCTCAAGTATTGACCGTTTTTTAAGTAAAAATTCACATAAGCATGAATAAAGCCGAGATAGTAGCATCGATGAATAGGCAAATCGTGTTATGACAGTCCTGCCAATTCAGACCGGCAAGTATCCACAATATGGCACGATGCAAAACGGTTTTTTTAATCGGAAAAGGCTATGTGGCTTATACATTAGGAAAGACTAGCGTAGAATTAGGGCTGCGGAAGCAGGGCCCTGGTAGCTCAGGGGATAGAGCAACCCCCTCCTAAGGGGTAGGTCGCACGTTCGATTCGTGCTCAGGGCGCCAATAAATCAAAGAGTTAGGCAACAAATCTGTCCATTTATCTTCTATTTCGTCACAATTTCAGCGCAAAAGAGAGACGAAAAAATTCAAGATCGGAAAATTCCTCTTTTAGGTGCAAGGGTAATTGTCCATTAGTGAATATTTGGATTCTTCATGTCAAGACTGTTTTTGTCGATATTTTTTACACTTTGTCGTGTGCGGTAATCAATATCATATGTAATTTTTTGATTACATTGGTAGTGTGAGTTGTTGGCATGATTATTGCTTATACTGTACAAGGGTCTGTATCCTATTATGGATAAGGCTAAGCAATTAATAATCAAAAATAAAGGAGAGGTTTGTGAATAAATTATTGATAAATAGCGGAGTGCTTTGCGCCGCTATTTTGGGTTTAACTTCATATGTTGGCGCAGCGCCAGTCTATCTTAACAATACCAATATTAGTGTAGCAGTTGGGTCAGGTACTTCTCCTGGCAGCTTCAATAATACATTTAGTGGTGGCAATACGATTGAAAAAGTGATTGATGCTCCTTCTGCAACTGCAACTGAATTCCATAACCAAAACACTCATATCTGGTTTACTGCGGATAATATAGGGGGTGGGTTAGAATTGCTGTTCGACTTTGGTCAAGAATATGATATAAATACATTACACTTCTGGAACTATACGAGCGAAAGCTATGATGTTGACAACATCAATTTCACTTTTTTCAATAGCTCTAATACTCAAGTAGGTACTTTAGGGGTTCAACCTGCATTAGGTAGCTCGCCTGGAATACTAGCACAAGATATTGTACTTGCTGCGCCATTGAATGTTCAGTTTGTGACTGCTTTTTTAACTGGTGACAATAGGCAGGTCGATTTCCAAAATCTAGGGTTTACAGCAGAAGTATCCACGCCCAGGCCAAACCCTGTTCCAGAGCCGGGGTTAGTTAGTCTTCTTGCCCTTGGTTTGCTTGGAATGTTGGTAGGCGGAAGAAGTAGATTACTCTAATATATAACACATTCCAATGTTTTGATTTTATCAGTATTCATTTAATTGGATTGCAGAATATTTACTATACAAGGTCCCTGGTTATAATAGGGACTTTGTCTTTTTTAAGTTCCCTTTTTTGGACAGTGATCGTCAAGTGATTTAGTATCCAAGATCGGGGGGGGGTGTTATTTCAGCGCCTGATGTCAAATACAGATCGTAACTCTGTGCCTTTTTATTATTTTGCAGTAGTGTATGTATGTGGCATATCACGTTGCCTGAACCTAAGGCGGATAGCCGGTCAATGAAAGAATAAGTGGATTTGGTTTATTACATACACATATGTGTTTCGATTGTCCTCTACTATTGTTCTGCCAGTGCAATGCTAAAAGCAGGGTGTTGAATTACTCTATTATTTAGTATTTAGGTATAACATCGTGTTTTCTATCTTTCAGAGAAGAGTGTGGCTTTTACACGTTTTTCTGAGCTAAGCACGCATGGAGTATTTTAACGCGCTTTTGCATGGATAATACTTAACTCGATACGCTCATTCTGGAATTAGAAAATTTCTAAGGTGTGTTCAAATAATCAGGGAAAAATTAAAAAGCCCGCAATAACGCGGGCTTTTGCAATATAAAATTATGCCGGAAATTTATGGTTCCATTTTCTGGCGGGTAAAATATAAAGCGAGTAATCCACTTAGCAGCAACAACAAAGTTGCCGTTTCAGGGACTGAAACGATATTGACATTCATATCATAATTGAAAGGTCCAGAAGCACCGAATCCGAGATCTCCCCCCACAGCAATAGTATGGATCCCAGCATTGGGTAAGATAAGGCTCAACAGGCTTCCCGCTACACCAAAATCACCGTTTGTGCCGCCGATATAAGTGCCTAATTGACCGGACAGTGGATCGGTAAAGTCTGCGTTGTTGTTAAATGCAAAGCCAAGATCATCCATGACCGATCCAAAGTAAACGCTGATACCGAAATCGATTACTGAGCTGATATCGATGGATACCGTGTCACCTGCATTGGCATTTAGCGTCCAGAAGTCTACGCCGTTTGCGGCGGCGCTTTCGATGATCCAACCGTTATCTGTAGCGACTTGATTAGAGAAATTGCCTCCGCCGGTTACATCTCCAGATAATGTGGCATGCGCTGATGTGCTCAATACGAGCATGATAAAAAGTAAAAAAACTAAAATTTTTTTCATGACAACTCCCGTAAAAATAAGTTGTGTTATTGTTTTGATATGATGGGTAATATATTTGTTGTTACCCGTTATGAATTATTTAGGTATTCACTGTTACAGCGCACCGTTTTCCCAAGGCCCGGTAATCGCGAAGGTTACACCTGGGGATTGGATGTTGACGAATAACCAGCGGTCATAGAATGTTGCGCCGGCCCATTCTCTACTGGTGAAGCTTCTGCGTGCGGATCCATCCGTTGAGGTGCCGACAGTGTCCCAGGAGAATGCCTGTGCGCCGGGATACACTGCGTCAATTGTTGCGAGGTCACCCTGGTCAAGCGCAATACGGTTTTCTGCAAATAAGAAAGTGTTGCCTGCTTTTGTCAATCCAACTAGGCGCTTGGGGTCTGCACCGCCATCTTCACACATTAAAATAGAACCACGAGGACTGATTGCAATATTATCCGGGCCGTCAACTTCGTTTACGCTGGCTGATTCAAAAAGTAGCGTTACTGTTTCTTTACGGGGGTCGTAGCAAAAAATTTGTCCGAGATTGGCCAGTCCGCCGGATGTCGAAACAAAATAGATTTTGCCCTGATCGTACCAACAGCCCTCACCGCGTTCAATAATTGCTGCATCAGTCGCTTGGTCAAAGCAACTTGTCGTTTGCGCATCGGGGTCAGGTACTTCCTGCCAGGTAACGTTCCAAACCGTACCTTCAATTAATCCACCACGCAGATCGACGCGTGGTACGCCGTCAAGAACCATGGCGTATAATTTACCGCCTGATTTCAAGTCTCCCCATTTTCCGGCAGGCACAAATTTATAAAATGCACTTTGGCCCGCATCTTCAGTTTCGTACACGATACCGGTTGCAGGATCAACAGCGGCAGCTTCATGAGAAAACCGCCCCATTTCGCGAATAGGTTGGCCGTCTGAAATGCCGAATCCGGGTACTTCGAATGTATAGCCATGATTGAATCCCTGCGGGCCTTCACCCCAAGGATGAAAGGTTTCTTCGCATGACAGCCATGTGCCCCAAGGGGTAGGACCGCCAGCACAATTACGTACAGTGCCGCCCAAGCTGTTCCAGCTTGACAAAAATTTACCCTCCAATACATCGAACAGTATATTTCCTGTACCACCATGCTGAGCGTCGTTATAAACGCCTATGCCGCCGCGCGGGTGTGATTTTTGCGATTCGCCTTCAGATTGTTCGTAATTGCGAACTAATGCAATTGTATTACCGCGTGCTGCAACTACGGCCATGCCATCGTGATCCGTCGGGGTATGGTTGTTGTCTTGTTGCAATTGTCCCGTCCAGCCATATGAGGTGTATTCAAAACCGTTCGGTAAAGCTAATAAATATAAACCGGTTGCGTTATCTGCAACCGGTGCTAATGGACCGTAATCATCAGAATAAGGCAAGCTTGCAGCGATTCCACGTTTTGACGCGAGCGCAGCAAATGCACCACTGGCTGCGATTGTTGTGCCACCTTTCATGAAATCGCGGCGGTTAATTACCGGCTCAATTTGTGATTCGTTTTTTTCTGTGATTGTGTTTGTATTCTCAGTCATCGATGCTTTCTCCTTTGTATTATATTGATTTGTAGAAGCCGTAAAATCTCGAAAGCTTCTTATTTCAGTCTACATTCGGGGTCATTACAGAATTGGAACAGTTTTATGAAATAATGATGAAATTTGAATGACAAAGACGGTGTGAGGAAGATCGAAAATTAGGTGGAATAACTGGCGTGCTAATTCATCCCGTACAGGGTATAGATTTACGTCTAATACCGGCCAACGGTTCCGGCCGGATGAGCGATTCATTGTTTTTTGAGGAGCGAAGTACTACGGTAGTGTGATTTGACGGCGTAGACGCGTTTTTTTGTCTGCAGATGTCCAGCGTATCAGCCAGATAGATATCTGGTACAGTATCAAGATAGGTGTGCCCAAGGCTATTTGGGAAATTAAATCTGGCGGTGTAATCAGTGCTGCAATGAGAAAGGCGACGACAACGGCGTGTCGTCTGTGATGAAGTAGGTCTTCAGCAGTGATTATGCCTGCTTTTGCCAAAACCAATAATAAAATCGGCAATTCGAAGCTCAGCCCAAAAGCGAGTATCAGCTGTGTTATCAATCCCAAATATTCACTGACTCTGGCTTCTAATTGCACCGCTAAATGATTATTGTTCCCCTGTGTCTCGAAGCTGACAAAAAACTCCCAGGCGAGCGGTATAACCACATAGAAAGCCAACATTGCGCCAGCGATAAACAGTACCGGTGTCAAAACAAACAACGGCATAGCGGATTTGCGTTCGTCTTTATAGAGTCCGGGTGCTATAAACCGCCATATTTGAATTAAGATTAACGGTAACGTAAAAAAGAATGCCGCAAAAAAAGATACTTTTAAATAAGTAAAAAACGCTTCATGCAGGCCGGTATAAATCATATGCCGGTGACGCGCGTCATTGGCGAAAACCCGTTCCAGCGGCTGGAGTAAGAAACGGTATATTTCCTCAGAAAAATAATAGCTAATACTGAAGGCAAGGGATAGGAACAACAGGCAATAAAATATTCTTTGCCGTAGTTCCATCAGGTGAGCAAGTAGCGGTGCTTTTGACAGATTTAATTCGTTAGTTTCTGTTTGCATAGTTAAACGTCAATCAGGCTGAATGTTTTTCTTTTCTTGAGATTTGATGAAGGCTTCGCGTTGTGCGCGTCTTTGTTGGTGTTGTTCAGCGGGTATCGAACCCGGCACAAAGTCCTTAGGTAAATGACGGAGATGTTCAGGCATTAGGTTTTGCCAGTCTGACTGTTGGCTGGTGCTTCCCTCTGCAATGTTTACTTCTCTTTCAAGTTGGCGGATACTTCCTGTTATATCTTGATACAGTCGGCGAAGCTTGCCGAAAAAGCGGCCAACCAAATTAAACAATTGGGGTAACTCCCTTGGTCCAACAACAATAATTGCTAGAACTGCGACAAACATTAATTCTATCCAGCTTAAATCAAACATGGTTGTTTTTGCCGATAGGGTTTTTTTCCGTTCCAGTAATCTTGGTATCTTTTTCTGGGTCGGGTATTTGTAAATGCTCGTCTTCTTTGAGGCCTGTTTTAAAACTTTTTATTCCTGTGGCCAGATCAGACATAAGTGCTGGAATTTTGCCTCGTCCAAACAACAGTAAGAATAAAATAACTACAAGGATGATTTGCCAGAAACTGATGCCCATATTTAACTCTCCTTTGCGTAAAATTAAATACAGATTAGCATCAAATTATGACAATTAGATGTTGATTACGTTAATTTGTTTTTGATGAAAATGTACTGAAAACAGTTTGCTTTGATAGCTGCTGATACCTATCATACGAGATTTAAGACGGTATAGATTGATTGTATCGATTGAGGAGGTCTAAAGAAATCATTCCGGGTCAATGTTGTTCTCAAAGTTCGAGTCAACAAAGAACCCGGTACAAATAAGCTGAAGGGGCGCTAGATTGCGTGAGGGCGCTGAAGTTGTGTACAAGTGTGTGGTAAAAATCTATGGAAGATTAGAAGATACAACAGTGGAAAAAAGAAAAGGCTCATGACGGCTGGTTCTGAAACAGCTTGAGTATTAAATGCAGCTCCGCCAAAGATTGCAACATCACCTTTTGTCGACGCGGGATTATGCAGCCCCAGCTGTACTACTTTCAGCGTGTGTGCCGCTAGATTTAATCCTGTAACCACTAAACTGCTGCGACCAATTTGAAACAAATCGTATATGCCAACATCAACACCATCGACAAAAAACTGGGCGAACCCGTCGTTATGATCTCCGTTCATCATAAAGCCGACGCTATTGCTGGCTATGGAAAAAGTTGTTGTCGCCTCACTTGTGCCGGGAACGCCTCCTGCTGAATCGTCGAACAGCCACAGCTCCTGGACTTCCAAACCGCCTCGAGGACCGATGCCAGAGGTTACCCAGTCGATACCACCGATACCTGCGTTTTGGTATTCGAGTACAGGGTTGCCAAGTAAAGTCGATGGATTGCCTTCTGCCGTTGTGGTGCCTAGTGGCAACCATTGAATGGATATTGCCGATGCGTGAGAATATGCCAACAAGAGAATAACCGTGATGTAGATACGTTTCATAAAATGTCCTCTGTAGGTGTAGTGATGTAGCAATCAGAAACTATTTTAGTTTTCATTACTTTAATATTTTATTGTTAATAATATAATATTTCTGTAACAGGTTGTCCAATTGTACTTGGGTACAATTAAAACTGTCTTGCTCGCAAATAACGA
The DNA here is from genome assembly GCA_030431985.1 of Gammaproteobacteria bacterium. GTDB lineage: Bacteria > Pseudomonadota > Gammaproteobacteria > Burkholderiales > Nitrosomonadaceae > Nitrosomonas. The sequence goes on along the minus strand of JAUIIB010000006.1, from coordinate 23,782 downwards.
TATACAACAGTTATATTGAGTTGTAAAAATTGCTTTTATTTGAGTTCTGTTAATCTCCTGTTCAGGAATAGTGTGTAAGTTCTTGTCTTAAGAATTTAAATAAGTTGGTTAATTTCTATCCGCTAATGTAAATGTGTTATAGGGTTGGACCTAGATAATTTTGGAAAGATGGAGGAGGTAAGGAAAATGGTTAAAAAGCGTTGTGGTGTTATCTTAGCTTGTGTGTTTTTGATGGCTGTTTCGTCTCATGCTTCTGCTGAAAGGTTTTTGGGTGAATTTTGCTGGCAGGTATTTAATCAGGAGAATGAACCATACTGGAAATATAAATTCGGCATATATGAAAAGGAAGGTGGGTATTTTGCGTTGTTTGGTACGGTTGATTATGAAAATACGCTGTCTGCGGCACATGGTAATGCCGTTTTGGCCGATGGCAGTATCAAGCTCACTATTGTGAGTTCAGATCGTGAGGAAGGTATTGAGTTCTGGACGGATACGTTTGCCGCAAAATTAGAGCCATCAACACTAAGTGGAACATGGAATGCAATTGAACTGGTAAAGAGGGACAATGAAAATGAAGTATTTGGTGTTCACCAGCAAGGCTCGATTAATTTAATCACTTGTCCGTAGTTACGGACAGATAATTGCTGTTCAGTAGTTGATTGATTGGGTATGATGGATTGTACAGTCTGATATGATAGGCTTGTATAACACTAATAATAAGCCCACATGCGCAATCAATCTCAATGCACAACCAAAATTTCGACACTTTAATCATTGGTAGCGGTTTAGCTGGGTTTACACTGGCCCTGAATTTAGCACAAACCCAAAGGGTATGTATTGTTACAAAGCAGGCACTTAAAGATGGTGCTAGCGGATGGGCGCAGGGTGGTATTGCTGCGTCGATGTCAGGGGAAGATACGCCCGACAATCACGTTCAAGATACACTTATCGCGGGTGCAGGGCTGTGCGATGAGGGTGTTGTACGCTTTGTGGCCGAACATGCGCGGGAGGCTATCTATTGGCTGATCGATCAAGGGGTCGAATTTACTCGGGACGGCAATCATGAGACCGGCTACCATCTAACCAAAGAAGGTGGTCACAGCATGCGTCGTATTATGCACAGTGGCGATGCAACGGGTAAAGCGGTTCAAGAAGTTTTGATCGAGAAGGTGCGTAATTGTCGGAATATCCGGATTCTGGAACAGCACATCGCCATCGATTTGATAACAAGCGATAAAATCCCGGAAAATTTTGGACAAGCAGATAAACGCTGTTTGGGGGCTTACGTGCTTAACAGGTCTAAAGGCCGCGTGTGTACGATTACAGCACAAAATACGGTTCTGGCTACCGGTGGTGCAAACAAAGTGTATCTGTATACGACCAATCCGGATACGGCAACTGGAGATGGCATCGCTATGGGGTGGCGTGCAGGATGCCGGGTTGCCAATATGGAGTTTATTCAATTTCATCCCACATGTTTGTATCATCCCCATGCCAAATCATTTTTGATTAGTGAAGCCGTACGCGGCGAAGGTGGTTTGTTGAAATTGCCGGATGGCGAATGTTTTATGGCTCGGCACGATCAGCGCGCCGAATTGGCGCCACGTGATATTGTTGCGCGTGCAATCGATTTTGAAATGAAAAAGCGTGGACTGGATTGTGTGTATCTTGATATTTCACATAAGCCGGCTAATTTTTTACAGCAGCATTTTCCCACTATTTATGCGCGTTGTTTAAAGCTCGGCATCGACCTGACACAAGAACCTATTCCGGTTGTCCCCGCAGCACACTATACCTGCGGCGGTATTTTGACCGACCGAAGCGGGCGGACAGATTTAGATCATCTGTATGCAATTGGTGAAACTGCGCATACTGGGTTGCATGGCGCGAATCGACTGGCGAGTAATTCATTGCTGGAGTGTTTGGTCGTGGCGCGTGCCGCAGCGATGGATATTAACAGCCGTTCAGACGTGTTATTACCGGAAATTCCCGATTGGGATGAAAGCCGTGTTACGGATGCGGACGAAGAAATCGTTATTTCGCATAATTGGGATGAGTTACGCCGTTGTATGTGGAGTTATGTGGGTATCGTGAGAACAACGAAACGACTGCAACGTGCGCAGCATAGAATTGATTTGCTGCGAGAGGAAATCAATGAATATTATACCCATTTTCGTGTAACCAGCGATCTGCTTGAACTGCGTAATTTGGTGGATACCGCCGATCTGATTGTACGTAGTGCAATGCTTAGACATGAAAGCCGTGGCCTGCATTGCAGTAGAGATTATCCGGAAATGCAACTGCGTGCACAAGATACCGTATTGCAGAAGTCTTAGTTGTGGAGGGACGTTGCAACTACTCAGGCTTGTACCCGAATGCCTGAAGCACTTTCCAATTGAAGTTGTGAACATGTGCCACATCATCATCTAACGCCATTGAAATAGCGCCGTGGGTGAGCGGTTTTAGGTTCATGTCGATTTGGTGAATGCGGGATTGATGTGATGAGTTGTCTGCGTGATGTGCCATATCCGCGGTATGATGATCGTGAACGGGTTCCATACTGACAATAAGATGTGTAATCGTATAATCACTGTTGCCGTTGTAGATGCGTCCACTAAAAATTCCCCAGCCGAAGCCGGCGTCGATTTTAAGTCTCTGAATTACAGTTGAGGGCAGTTCATATGGATTTTGTTGTGTAGACGTATTAGGTTTGGTCGCATCTTTACCCGCGAGAGTGGGTTGTGAAAATGTGCACAACTCAAGCAATAGCACAAATAATAGCGGTAACACCAAAAGGTATCTGGTTTTATTTGAAAATACAGTCATACGGTATTCTGAAAGCTTCGTTCTGGATGCTGCGGTACGATATAACATTCGATAATAGATAAACATTCCCATTATAAATCAAAATGCTGATCCTGCCTGTGTTGTTGCGTATCAGAAACTAATTGACTAAATTTAAGTCTAAGATATTGTGTTAACGGCTGTTTTTACAGTTTCTGATTTTGAAGTCGATTTCTGTGATAATTTGATTAATCTAAGCTGGATTTATAGTAAGGATTAGTCCAAAATAGTAAAAACTGTCAGCAATGGATTACTTCATGAAAGAAAGGCGTAATTTATATCGAACGTTATATGCACAGCCAGATGCGCCGTTGGCAGTAATCAAGGCGAACTATCATGTGTTGATCGAGAGGCTTAAAGGGCACCCCGATCAGGATTTTGCGGATTTGCAGGTTGGCTTGTTAAATACTGCTTATACGGTGCTTAAGGATCCGTTGAAACGGACTGCTTATGATCGTCGATTGCAAGAACGTCACCCCATTCATATGCTAAGTCTCGGTCCATTTGCTTCAGGAATGATTCAGAACCCCGCAGGAAGTGGCGCAGCGTCTGTGAACAGGCGGAATTATTATCGTGTACTCCAGATACAGCCTGATGCATCCGCAGATATTATTACCGCAAGCTACAACGCATTAAAGGAACATCCTTATCAGGATGCCGGATTGATGGATGAGGCATTTATGGTGCTTTCAAATCCGGTAACGCGCATGCGCTACGATGCGTTTCTTGAGGGTGGCTGGCAATCTTCCGAACGAAATCTGGTGCCGGTAAATGCCGACCAGAGCACCGGCGATGAAAGTTCCGTTAATCAGACCGCTGTAATTCTGGGCCAGGCAACATCGTATTGTATTTTTTGTCACGCTGCATATACCAAGCAATCAAGCCCTTATCCTGATAGTGACAAATGCTTCGTATGCGAAAGCCCGTTACCTTGCGCCAATGATGAACTGTATAAGCAAAAACGTCGCACTAATATACGTATTGATGCGCAAGGCGAATTGGATTTTTATCTTTACTGGCCTGATATACCAACTAAAGGCATACTTCAGGACTTATCGCCGCGCGGGGCTCGTTTTTTATCAGAAGTGTCGCTCGATGTATATGACATTATTAAGATAGTTGCACCCAGTTTTCGAGCAATTGCGGAAGCCGTTCATATAAAAAATGAACAATCTAAAGTTTCTGTCGGTGTGCGTTTTCTGACAATTGCATTTGAGCGGGAACGGGGAAATTTCTTGTCAGTAGATGTTTGAAGGTGGTTTTACAATTCGTGATTTAAACCTCGTGAATTAAAGCTGCTGTGACTTGTTGTGGTGTGTAAATGATAATCGGTGTTTCGCGCCACACTCAAAACACTGTAAAATTCGGCTACTTAATCTTTTTTATGGTGTTGTTGATTTTTCATGAACGCGCATACTTTCCAGGAAATAATTTTTACACTGCAGCAATACTGGGGGCGGCAGGGTTGTGCCATTTTGCAGCCATACGATACTGAAGTAGGCGCAGGGACCAGCCATACCGCGACATTTTTGCGGGCACTCGGCCCCGAACCTTGGAAAGCGGCATATGTTCAACCTTCGCGTCGTCCAAAAGACGGCCGGTATGGGGATAATCCAAACCGCCTGCAACATTATTTTCAATTTCAAGTTGTTTTCAAGCCGGCTCCCAAAAACATTCTGGATTTGTATTTGGATTCACTGCGTGAGCTAGGCTTTGATTTGCAGAAAAACGATGTGCGACTGGTTGAAGATGACTGGGAGAATCCAACATTGGGAGCTTGGGGGCTGGGTTGGGAAGCATGGTTGAATGGTATGGAAATCACGCAATTTACTTATTTCCAGCAGGTCGGGGGCATAAATTGCAAACCGATTACTGGAGAAATTACATATGGTTTGGAGCGGCTTGCGATGTATTTGCAGGGTGTAGATAACGTGTTTGATTTGGTCTGGACAGACGGCCTGACATATCGTGATGTTTACCATCAGAATGAAGTGGAACAATCTATTTATAATTTTGAGCAAAGTGATCCAGACTTCTTGTTTCATGCATTCGGCAATCATGAATCCCAGGCACAGCATTTGATCAAACAAAAACTTGCATTACCCGCTTATGAGCAAGTGCTTAAAGCTGCGCATATTTTCAATTTACTTGATGCGCGTGGTTCGATTTCGGTGACTGAGCGTGCGGCATATATAGGCCGCATACGGAACTTGTCTCGCGATGTGGCGCAAGCTTATTATTCAAGCCGCGCGGAGCTTGACCCACCATTCCCGATGGCGCCACGGGAGTGGGTGGCACAAATGCCCGAATCTAAAATATCGACAAAAACAGCATGACAGAAAAAAACTTATTGATCGAATTAGGTGTAGAAGAACTACCGCCCAAATCACTCGAACACTTGGGCAACAGTTTTGCCGAATTGATCGTAGCAAGTCTGCACGCACAAGGATTGATCGTTACCGATAAACAAAAAAAAATCGTGTACGCGACACCTCGACGTCTGGCGGTATGGGTCGCTGATGTCGCGTCTCAGGCAGCGGATAAATCCGTTTCACAAAAGCTCATGCCCGTTAAAGTCGGGTTTGACGGGCAGGGACAACCCACACCGCCATTGCTCAAGAAATTGGCTGCTCTGGGCGCAGATGCTTCGGCCGTGGCACAACTTAAACGTGTCGCCGACGGTAAAACAGAAACACTGTTTCTTGATAGCGTTGTGACCGGAATTCGGCTTACTGAAGGTTTGCAGAAAGCGTTAGACGATGCGATCAGTAACCTGCCGATACCCAAAGTTATGACCTATCAATTGGCTGACGGTTGGGAAAGCGTCAATTTTGTACGCCCGGTGCATACTTTAGTGGTATTACACGGTAATGAGGTCGTGCCGGTGAGTATTTTGGGTTTGAATTCAGGGAGGGAAACATTCGGACACCGTTTTGAATCAAAGCAACAAAAAATTCAACTACAGCATGCAGATAGTTATGCGCATCAAATGCTGGAAGAAGGTGGAATTGTTGCCGGATTTGATGAACGCCGAACTGAAATCAACCGCCAATTGGCCGCCGCTGCAGCCCGGGAAAAACTGACGTTGTATCAGGATGATGGATTGCTTGAAGAAGTGACGGCATTGGTTGAACTGCCAAATGTACTGGTGGGTCAGTTTGAATCTGAGTTTCTTAAAGTGCCGCAGGAATGTCTGGTTCTGACGATGAAATCCAACCAGAAATATTTTCCGCTGATGGATACGGATGGGAAACTGGCAAATAAGTTTTTGCTGGTTTCTAATATCCGTCCTGCAGATTCCGGTCTTGTGATCACAGGCAATGAGCGGGTCATCCGTTCGCGCCTTGCCGATGCCAAATTTTTTTACGATCAAGACCGCAAGAAAACCTTGGAATCGCGTATCTCCGGACTTGATCAGGTGGTTTATCATAATCAATTGGGGACGCTTGGCGAACGTGTTCAGCGAATACGTGTGATTGCCCGATCAATTGCTTTATTGCTCGGCGGCGAAATGCTTGCAGATCAGGCTGACAAGGCGGCATTATTATCCAAGACCGACCTGTTGACAGAGATGGTTGGCGAATTTCCTGAATTACAGGGGGTTATGGGATATTACTATGCACTACATGATGGATATGGTGAAACGATAGCGTGTGCGATTGCAGATCATTACAGGCCACGTTTTGCTGGTGATTCGCTGCCACGGAACAACGTTGGTATTTGTGTCGCTTTGGCGGATAAACTTGAAATATTGACCGGTTTATTCAGTATCGGGCAAATTCCCACGGGCGACAAAGATCCGTTTGCGCTGCGTCGGCATGCACTCGGAATTATCCGTATGCTGGTTGAAAAAGAATTGCCGTTGTCTCTCGATTTTTTGCTCAAGGAAGCACGTCTGGCATTTGATGATCAATATCCGGAAACGGCGGAATCACCCCTACAGTTTATCTATGACCGTTTATCAGGAAATTTACGCGAACAGGGCTATCCGGCGCAAACAATCGACGCTGTAATGAGTCAGATGCCAATGGTTCTGAAAGATGTTCCCAAGCGGCTTGAGGCTGTACGTGCGTTTGAGGCGTTACCAGAAGCTGCTAGTCTGGCTGCGGCGAACAAGCGCGTACACAGAATTCTGGAAAAAAGTGAACAGGCGGATATGAGCAGTGACGCTAAAATTAATAACGGCTTGTTACAGGAATCTGCAGAAGTTGCACTATATGAAGTGTTGCAGCAAATTAAACCTCAGGCGGATAGCGCATTTGAGTCAGGACAGTATACGTTGTCGCTGCAATCGCTATCCGTACTCAAAGAACCGATAGATCTGTTTTTTGACCATGTGATGGTCAATACTGACGATGCAGAATTACGTAACAATAGGCTTTGCCTGCTTAGATCGATGCATCAGGCAATGAATCGCGTGGCGGACCTTTCTAAATTGGCCGGTTGAGATGAAGTTAGTTATTCTGGATCATAATGGGGTGATTAATCAGTGTAGCGAGACATTCATAAAAACACCCGATGAATGGGAGCCTATTCCGGGAAGTATGGAAGCCATCGCGCGTTTGACGCATTCCGGTTATCGTATTGTTACTGCAACTAATCAATCCGGTATAGGACGGGGGTTGCTGGATATGGCGACATTTAATGCCATAAACGACAAAATGTATAAGGCAGTCGCTCAGGCGGGCGGGCAGATTGATTCGATTTTTTTCTGTCCGCACACCAACGCTGATAAATGCCGCTGCCGTAAACCAAAGACCGGAATGTTTGAAGAGATTATGCAACGTTATGGGGTAGATTTGAAAAATACTCCGATCATTGGCGACGCGATACGCGACCTGCAAGTGGCCGATGCGATTGGTGCTTTGCCCGTTCTGGTTTTAACTGGTAAAGGCCGGGAAACACAGAGTAAGGATAAATTACCACCGCGTACCCTGATTTACGATGATCTGGCTAGTGCGGTTGACGTGATTGCCGGATACGCATAATGTTGGCATTTCTGCGATCGGCATGTTACATGCTGCTGCTTGTCATTATTACGCCTCCGTACGCTTTATTTACGTTGGCTTGCTTTCCACTTTCCGCGCATACGCGTTACCAGGTAACTTCAACCTGGACACGCATGGTTTTATTCTTGTTGGATCATATTTGCGGACTTCGCTACAGAGTACTTGGCTCAGAGAATATTCCAAGTGTGCCCAGTGTGGTGTTGTCCAAACATCAATCTGCCTGGGAAACGCTCGCCTTTCAGAAAATTTTTCCACCACAGGTCTGGGTACTGAAGAAAGAGCTCCTGCGTATTCCGTTTTTTGGATGGGGGCTTGCTATGACCAGTCCTATTGCTATTGATCGAAGCGCGGGCAGGAGCGCACTCGATCAAGTCGTGGAGCAGGGCCGCGATCGGTTGAAGAACGGATTCTGGGTGGTGATTTTTCCGGAAGGAACACGTATACCGCCAGGTAAAAAGGGCAGTTATCGAATCGGAGGTGCTTGGCTGGCGACCCATACCAACTCACTTGTAGTACCGGTTGCACATAATGCAGGTGATTTCTGGGCAAGAAATGCGTTTATAAAAAAGCCAGGCGAAATTACCGTAAGTATTGGTGAACCGATTGATGCAACAGGTATGGAAGCCAATGCGTTAAATGGATTGGTTGAGAGCTGGATTGAAACAGAAGTGGCGCGTATTAGGGATGCCAGTGGGATTACTCATCAATAATGTTATTTTTTTTGAGCCACAGCACCTAAAGTTTCTCGGTTTTGAGATGCACGCTAGAAGAAGGTGGAAGCACCGGATTTCTCTTGAAGAACTGTGGACGTGTTGATTCGCTTTTATGCAGGTTCATTCGGTAGTGGGATAAATTCTGTTTCGTCGCCGTGTACTTTGGCAAAACGTTCTTCGCGCCAATCGCGTTTTGCCTGTTCTAGGCGCTCTTTCCGACTGGAAACGAAATTCCAGAAAATATATCTTTCGCCAAGTGGTTCCCCACCGATTAATGCTATACGTGTTGATTGGGGCGTTTGCTCTGTCGAGATAGTCATGTTGCTACAATTTTCCAGCGTCATCATCTGATACTGTTGCAGTGGTTTATCGTCAACACTTACTTCGCCGCTAACAACATAAAGCGCCGCCTCTTGAATGTGGGGTAGTTTTAAACTTTGGCCGGATTGCAATGTGGCCTCAAGGTAGATCGTTTTGGAGAATGTGGCGACCGGAGAGGAAACGCCATATGCCTCACCCATTAGCACACGTACGATCACACCAGCAATTTCAACGGTAGGGATATCGGTAGACGGGTAGTGAAAAAACGCCGGTGGCATTTCTTCATGGCTTTCCGGTAATGCATGCCAGAGTTGCAAGCCGTGCTGCCGATGCGGACTACTGCGTATTGCATCACGTTCCCGTTCGGAATGTGTAATACCGCTGCCTGCCACCATCAAATTAATATCCCCGGGATGTATCAATTGATAGCTGCCCAGAGAATCGCGATGCAGGATTTCGCCTTCAAACAGATAGGTCACTGTAGCCAGATTGATATGAGGGTGCGGACGAACATTAATGCCTTCACCCGCAGAAAACTCTGCCGGACCCATATGGTCGAAAAATATCCACGGACCAACCATGCGTTGCTTGGCATAAGGTAGTAGACGGCGAACGGAAAAACCGCCAAGGTCTTTTTCTTGCGGCTTGATAATTTGTAAAATGCCCATTATTCTTCCCAAAAAATGTAAATCACGCAATGTGTAAGTAATTTGATTATTCCAATCGTATTATCTATCACTATTCAGTATTTCCCGAAAAATACTTTAATCGGTTATTCACGCGTGAGTTCCTAATACTTTAGATGGCAATTTTCAAGGGTGCCAATAGAATCGCTCATCGATTATCTTGTTATTCCTCCATATCGCACGCGCTACTTGTGCAGTAAATACCGCTTTACCATCAACGGTTACATATCGAAAGGTACACTCCTGAAATGTAGTATTGCTCCCAACGCCGAGGGATTGTACTTCATATTCTTTAAATTCCTTAACTGACTCCAGCCATTTCTTCTCACGTTCAATATTTCTACCCGGTCAGTATAGTTTTCTGTCCGGCGATATAGATTGAAATCAGATGCTTTAGCATAAGTAGGAAGGGCTAGAAAAGCGGTCAGTAATACGATGAAAAGGCAGTTCATCGTTGATTAAGCGTGTTTTTCATTTTATGTATTCTGTTTTTTGGATGGGTATGCTGCTATGAAATGTCGTACCTCAGGTGAGCGCGTGCCCTGATGAAAAGCCAGTACATCATCCTGCAATACCTTATCGGCGCGGGTTACGCGTTCATGGTGGCGCATATGCGCTACCCAGCTTTCTTCGACAAAGTGTTCGACAAAAGATCCACTGCATTCGGTGTCTTTATATACACCCCAATGGTATGCGCCATCACGTTGCCGCGCTGCCTTTAGCCGATAAATCGCGCGTAAAAAATCCTCGCAATCCTTTTCAGCGATGCTGTATCTGATCTGAATAATGACTGGTCCAGCATCATGGGTCACTTTTTCATGCACAACGGGTTCCGGCCAATGCAGAGATGGGGTGAAATCCAAGTGTTGTCCTTGTTGCAATTTGAAACGATATGACAAAGCGGTGAATACCATTACACCAATACCGGCTGATAGCAGGGCATACATAATTGATGTGGCACCGGCAAACCAGCCCCAGAAAGCTGCACCTAAACTCATGCTGCCAGAGGACACCATCAGGAACACGGCTAAACCGCGTGCGCGTACCCAGTCCGGTAATGCTTGCTGGGCGGAGACATTGACCGTTGCCAATACCAGTATCCAGCCCACTCCAAAGATAAAACCGGCAACAATGGCGAGCAGAGGGTCGTTTCCAAATGCAAAATAGCAAATTATCAGTGCTGTAATTATGCTGCCTGCAACGACGAGCTGGTTCGCATTCAGTTTGTTCTTAAGCCTGGGTAAAAACAACGCGCCAGTGATCGCACCGATGCCGACTGCGCCCATTAATAGTCCAAAAAAAGTGGCATCTGTACTAAATTGATTTTTTGAAATAATAGGCAGCAATCCCCAGGCTGCGTTAGCGAAAAACATATAACCTAGAACATGCCACATTGTGTGCATGAGCGGTCGGCTGTGCCATGCATAACGCACCCCCGCTTTCACCGCTGAAACGATACGTTCCGGAGGAAGTGGATGATTTACAATGGGCATCCGGTATTTCCACCATAGTAATGCAGTGATGATGATAAGAAATGAGGCTGCATTGGCTGCAAAAGGCAGTGCCATGCCATATGCCCCGATTAATATACCAGCTAGTGCAGGCCCGATGGCGCGGCTTAGATTGATGCTGATTCCACCGAGCGCGACAGCTTGAGGAAGGTCTTTCTTGGGAACCATTTTCGGTATCATCGCTTGCCAGGCAGGGGTCATAAAGGCAGTGCCGGTACCGAGCAGAAAAGTAAATAACAGCAATACTTCAGCAGTTACCATCTTCATCCAGACCAGCGCTGCAAAGACCGATGCAGCGAAAAGCATAAAACCGTTGGTTAGCAGCAGCAATGTACGGCGGTTAAAAATATCCGCGAGTGCGCCGGCAGGCAGTACAAATAAAAATACCGGTAAAGTCGTTGCGGTTTGAACCAGGGCAATGACCAACGGCGTTGGTGATAGTGATGTCATCAACCAACCTGCGCCGACGGCGTGCATCCAGGTGCCGATATTGGAAATCAGCGCGGCTATCCACATGATCGTGAAGGTGGTATGCCTAAAAGGACTCAAGGCTGATTCATTCATTTTAGACAAAAGCGCAGCCAGAAACTGATTAGGTTTAAGGCTGCACTGAAGGTTATTTACTATTATTTTGAGCGGAATAGCTTGTCATCAAATTGCGATAATTCGGGAGATGGTTTGAGAAAAGTGCGCCCAAACCTTCAATATCGTTGCGCCAGTCCCGGTGCAGCTCGCAGGCGACACTGAACCAGTTCATTAACTGCACACCCGCCGCCGACATTCGGTCCCATGTTGCCTGCCGGGTGACTTCGTTAAAGGTACCCGACGCGTCGGTAACCGCATACACTTCATAACCTGCCTCAATCGCCGATAACGCCGGAAACGCAACGCATACATCAGTAACGACGCCGGCAATAATCAGTTGTTTGCGACCGGTTTTCTCGATGGCCTTGACGAAGTCTGCGTTGTCCCATGCGTTGATTTGACCGGGCCGTGGAACATAGGGTGCGTCTGGAAAAATTTCTTTCAATTCGGGGACGATTGGACCATTCGGCCCATCTTCAAAACTGGTTGTAAGTATCGTTGGCAGTTTAAAAAATTTGGCAATATCTGCCAATGCCAATACATTGTTTTTGAATTCTCCGGGTGAAAAATCCTGTACCAGCGAAATTAACCCGGATTGATGGTCGACTAGTAAGCATACTGCATTATCTTTGGAAAGACGATTGTATTTATATGTATTACTCATGATTTCTCCCTGCCCTTGTATAAGGTGTGTTAAAAGTATTGTTTGGATAGAAGCCTAGTTTATGCGGTTTTTAGTTGCTAAACAGTTGACCAAACATATGAATAGCTGGCAGCATGAGCTACGATACCAGCTGCCCCATTTTTCCGCTCAGATAGTCCATTTTTGCTTGTCGGATTTCATCGGCGGTATTCATCACAAAAGGGCCGCTGCCGACAATAGGTTCGCCTAAAGGCTGGCCGCTGAGCAGCAATGCCGTGGTGTCCTGCTCGCTTTTGAAACGAATGTGATCGCCCTGCTGATCGAAGATCGCGACTTCTGCTTCGCCGATGCTTCCAGTATCAATAATGCTCACCGATCCTTTCAGGACGGCCAACACTGCACTATGGCCTGCTGTTAATTTGAGATCGACCGTTTGCCCGCTGGCAGTACGCATATCCCAGACCTGAATCGGAGAGAATGTCTGTGCCGGTCCTTTTATACCATTGAATTCACCAGCAATTACGCGAACGGCGCCATGATCGCCGGGTAACGGCGCAACGGGTATCTGGCTATTTACAATACTTTGGTAACGCGGCTGAGACATTTTGTATTGTGACGGTAAATTGATCCACAATTGCACCATCTCAAAAGGGCCGCCTTTTCGTGCATAGTCTTGCCCATGAAATTCCTCATGCACAATACCAGAGGCTGCGGTCATCCATTGTACGTCACCAGGCCCGATCTTGCCGCCTCCTCCCGAACTGTCACGATGTTCTACTTCCCCATCGTAGACAATGGTGACTGTCTCGAAACCGCGGTGCGGGTGTTCTCCGACGCCGAGTCGTTTTTCAGTAGGTGGGAAATTGGCTGGGCCGGCATAATCGAATAGCAGGAATGGACTGATTTGAGGTCCAATTTCTGAGTAGGTAAACAGCGAACGCACGGGAAAACCATTGCCGACCCAATGACTTGTTGTGTTGCGCAGAAGGTGTCGCAATTTTTTAGTAGTTACATTTGAATTATTGATAGTCATGGCTCATCTCCTGGTTAATCTTGTGATAACAGTCATATTGTTATCACAGCTTGCTTAAGTTTTATTTGATCTTATAAGAGTCAGAGCTTACCGATTTTTATATCACTAGAGAATCCGGTTTTTCCAGAAAACAGTGTTCTTAAATTAAGAACAATAAATTATCTTTATCAGATATTATTGTATTTTAGAATGTAATCAAGGCCAATAGCATGAGTATCGCAATGTTGTTAATAGGGCATCTAAGAAAAGCTATGGGTCGATACGATCTATACGATTTATTCGAAGAACCGCTATACTTCGCAAAAAGATCGTACAATTATCGAGTACATGGTTGCTGTGTTTAATGAAGAGGCTGGTTGAAAAATAATGGACGCAAGGAAATGATTTCATGATTAAAATAGTTGGCATATCCGGAAGCCTGCGCGCCGCTTCTTATAATACGGCTTTGCTGCAAGTTGCAGCGGAGACTGTCAAAGATATTGTGGAATTTGAAGTGGTTACTATAAATGATATACCGCTCTATAACGAAGATGTCGAGAATTCAGACGGTATTCCTCAAAGTGTAATAACTTTGCAGGAAAAAGTAGCAACAGCTGACGGCGTGTTGATCGCTACACCCGAGTACAATCATTCAATACCGGGTGTCTTGAAAAACGCGATAGATTGGTTGTCGCGTCCACCGAAAGAAATCCCTCGTATTTTTAGCAATCGTCCAGTTGCTGTTGTTGGTGCAACAATGGGGGGATTAGGTACAGCGTTATCTCAGGCTGCCTGGTTGCCTGTACTTCGGCGATTAAATATGCGCCCGTGGTTCGGTGGGCAAATTATGATATCCAAAGCCCATAACGTTTTTGATGAATCCGGGAAAATTATTGATGAAACAGTACAGACACATCTCAAGCAGTTTTTAGATGGTTTTATTAATTTTGTTGAATCGAATAATACGAAAAAACATACCAAAAATATAAATTAGAATAATTGCCATGGACAAAAAAATTCTTATTGTTCTAACAAGTACTTCAAAATATCCGAATCTGGAACGCGCCACAGGCTTGTGGCTTGGCGAAGCCGTCCATTTCGCTAAAAAAGTGATGGCGGCGGGATATGAAGTAGATTATGTAAGCCCGGAAGGCGGTTATACACCGATTGATCCGCATAGTCTTTCAATGGCCGAACCCGTAGATTGGGAATGGTACCAAGACCATACGTTTATGAGCAAACTCGGCGCAACCTCGAAGCCCAGTCAGATCAACCCGGATGACTATATCGCGATTTATTTTGCGGGCGGACATGGCGTTATCTGGGATTTTCCGGACAACGAAGAACTACAGAATCTAAGCCGCAGGATTTATGAAAATGGGGGATATGTTTCTTCGGTATGTCACGGTGCAGCGGGTCTTCTGAATATCAAGCTCTCGGACGGCACATTACTGGTAAACGGCAAACAGGTCACCGGTTTTTCGAATGAGGAAGAAAAGCTTGCCGAGCTTGATCAGTACGTGCCGTTCCTAACGGAAACAGAGTTAAGAAAGCGAGGTGGAGAGTACCAGAAAGCCGATCAGCCGTGGGCGGTGTTTGCAGTTAAGGATGAACGGCTTATCAGCGGCCAGAATCCGGCATCCGGCGGTGCAGTGGCTGAATTACTTATCGAAGCTTTGAAACATACGCGTTAGCGGGTACGCTTACTTTAACTATGAGTGCGATCTGCCCTAGATGGCAAATGTCTAGACGAAATTAATCAAAAATCCAGCCAATTCCTGGAGATAATGTTACTGTCATGAATATAATGGACATTGTCACCGGTTAGTATCGCGCGATCTGTCAGGATTGGATAGGTTTGATAATCGGAAGTATCGGGGAGAAGTATTTCACCACGTTGTTTAATTCCCTTTTCATTCGGCTCAACATCAATATCAAACAAGTATAAACCCGTATGCGTGTGATCGTACCAGGCCCAGGGTTGCAAGAAACCGGTATCTGTAGACGGCGTTTCTTCATGTAGTCGAACGGGTATCGCTAGCCGTGCACCCCGCATGTCATTTGGTGGAAGGTATGCCAGTGCGTGGTGGTCATACAATACATCCGATTCTGTGCCCCGTTTTCCGAGTACAATTGAATTAACTTCGACCGGTTGATTGGGGTTGGATACATCAAACAGACTCAGTTTCAATCCTTGATACCAAGCTCCACGCCCAAAACGATCGTCTGATTGTGAATCGGGAATGGCGTCTTTGCCTATTCCAACGATGTAATTCTCATTAATTGGGTGCAAATAATCAGAGTAGCCTTCAATCTCCAGTTCGCCCAGTACTTCGGGTGCTGAAGGATCAGATAGATCGAGAGTATATAATGGATCGGTTACACGAAACGTGACCAGATAACCTCGATCGCCCATGAAGCGTGATGCATAAAGATGTTCTCCGGGTTTTCCCAGGTTTTCCAAAGTACCCTGTATTTCTAGTTGAGCGGTGTCCGGTGAAAGTTTTAGTGTTGATAATCGAGTGCTGGCAGTTTGCATCCAGTTGTCTCCGACAGACGTGGCTATACGGAGTACGTCATTGTATTCACTCATCCGAAAGGGCTTCTTGTCTTCATGCCATCCCAGGTGGCCAGTTACTTCCCCCGATCCTTGGTAGGTGACCTGTGATCCGTCTACAGAGAATTTATGAATCTCGGTTTTATGTTCGGTATTGAAAATAGGCTCATCACTTGTAATATTTGCCTGGTTTGCGACAAAAAATCTTTGATATGGAAATTGTGTTGTCGCCAGATAAAGGCTTTCAGGCGACATATAAAGGGTTTCAGAACTGCCGACAATGCAGGTGGATTGTACCTCGTCAGGATTGTCTATCGGAATTGCCGTAATCGTAATAATGGATGGATCTGGTGAAAAATCTTCGGAGACTGGCGGTAAATAGCAGTTTTCGGCTGCAACCAGTTGATCAAATTTTTGTTGATCGATAGTTATGGTGGGTAATAATTCCGGCAGGCCTGTTTTGTTTAGCAGGGCCTCGTTGGTTGTAAATTCTTCTTCTGTTATGGGAAAATTATTGTAATCCTGTATCCATGGTGTAAAACGTGTAACCACGTATAAGGTACGGTCAATTCTCCGACTGGCAACAAGGCTGCCATCCAGCGTTACAAGGTTCATCATTTCGGGTGAGGCGGCATGGTCTACATTAATCCACTGTAATTCCGTTTTTTGCGATTGCCAGCGCCATGGATTGTGCCAGTCGTTGAAGCCGACATGAGCTTGTCCGACGGCAATTAACCAGCTGGACTGATTGTCTGTCTGGCTGTTTACCAAATAGAGCTTATCAAAATAGCGACTGTCATTTAGCGCGATCTGACTTAGTTTTTGAGTTCCGGCTGAACTATTCGTAAACGCTGAAGTAGTGAGACATGATCGCGGTTGTAGGAAGGGGATGGATGTGGAAAGTGGTTCAATTTCATCTGTAACCGGCAGAGTGGGATTGTCCATGCCGCAATGATTCAATATATACACTGTCGTGCCATCCGTCTTTATTCTGTCTGCTTCTTCTACGCCTGCTTCCTGGATATTTGTTGTAGAAAAATGTGTGGCAGCCGATTCTGTTCCGGCCTGAAATATAGTGCCGGTCGTTGTCCAAACCAAATCGTCAGTAAAGAATAGATTGTTTTGCGTTGTGTTTAAACGTGTTTGAACTTGTAAACCCTCTTTTAGAAATTGCTCCAACATTGCGGATGATGAAAATCGCCGTAGTCCAGTTTTACTTTCATCAAACACCGTGAATGATACGGGGTGTTTATTAAATATGATGTGATCCGCACTATTCAGGTAACCGGCAAATATGGCGTATTGCCCTTCCTGTTTGGCATAATCCAGAGGTAAGTCAATGGTTTCCAGTTGTTTTAATGCACGGCTTGTAAACGGGGTTAGATCGTGTAGTTGTTGAGTCCAGGTTTTCCAGTTGCCAGTATTATCGTACACATACCATTTGCCATTAAATTTGGCAGCCAGGTAAAGTGGCCGCACTTGCCCAACATCAACTGGATCCACCGTGAAGCTAATTGATCCGCTTAAATGATCGCTTGTTGTAAAGATAGTGCCAGGGCGATCTTCATTATCACTGCTTATTTTTCCTAAGAAATTTTCAGAAGCTGCAGCGCCGGTTATGGCTGCATGAACCATCGTGGATGGCAGGAAAAAAAAGAGTAAACCGATTAGAATTGTGTTGAGTTTGATATTCATTTCAGACTCCTATGAATAATAAATTCCTTTCTACGTTACAGGCCTCGTTGCCGACGGTGAATTAAACTCCATTAAATTTTAATATCATAATCAATATTGCGCAAATGAGAATTATTATTATTTTCTTTATCTATTGTGTAAGATTGTTGACTGTGCGTATAGTGGTTTCGTTGGAGAGTGTCGTCATGCGTTATGCACAATTGCGTTTGTTTTACTGCCAGCCGGTAACTTCATATCCTCTTTCCTGTAAGCAGCGATTCACGAAATTGGTAAAGGCGGGGCTAGGCCGTGATCTGCTCGTGGAGAAAAACCCTCTGAACAGTCCCCATGTAGCGCCGCTAGTTGCGCCAATCAGAGAACCTCTGCCGGGGGAGCCGGTAATTGCGCCGCCAACGGCACCGCTCGCAGCGCCTGCACCTGCACCTATAATCGTATGTCTTGCAACATTACTGGCTGCAGGATTGTTGTATTCATGAGCACCTGCTGTTTTTGCCAGTTGTTTGCAGTAATCGATGTCTTGAGCGGCAATTTCCTGTCCGACTGATTGATAATGGG
Organism: Gammaproteobacteria bacterium; assembly: GCA_030431985.1. Lineage (GTDB taxonomy): Bacteria > Pseudomonadota > Gammaproteobacteria > Burkholderiales > Nitrosomonadaceae > Nitrosomonas. The sequence continues at coordinate 5,651 of JAUIIB010000006.1, read as the reverse complement.
CATTCGGGTAAAGAATAGGAGTCGTACTCGAGCAACTTGATAATCCAAGCACAATTAATCCCATATAGAGAAGCAGAAATACCGGTTTCATCGCATAGCCTTTCATATACGTCTATTTAAGTTTAAAAATTTCATGATGTTTACAGTATATAAGGTTCTATCACATTGGAACGACTACTTGAAAACAATGGCGAATATCGGAAGTTAATGTGCTTAGACGTGTGTTGATATGCAAAGCAGTCATGTTTCGGATAAAGTGAATGACTACACTGTCTGTTATGTCTATTTTCGATTCCGCTTTCAGCACGAAACAATTTTTCGATGCTCCTGAAACCAGTCGGTATGGAAACCAGCAAATTCCCAAGCGTTGGGCGATTGTGCGTTTTTCCGTAAGAGTGATTTTATCTGTTAGAAACGCCATTTGGCGCCCACATAAATACCCCGGGGAATATATGTTGCTACTGAAGGGACGAAATCAGATACTGTTTCCCTGTGTCTTTGTTTTAACAAATTTTGTCCTACCAGGAATAGCTCAACATTTTTCACAGGTTTAAATGAGAGTTTTGTATCCATTGTGATGTAACCGGGAATATTATAAAAATCAACACTACTGACATAGCGCATCCATAGGTTGAATTGTATTTTTTCAGATAGATCATAGTTCGATCGCAATGAAATTTGATGTTGGGGGGCTACTTTGGCCGCGCTGCCTGTTGTCGGGTCGAAACCCCGTAGTATCGAATCTGCCTTAATATGCATATGTAAATAACTGTAATTTAATTGAAGCCGCCAATTATCAAGCGGTCGCGAGTCGACAGACATTTCCACGCCATAAGTGTATCCTGAAGCTTTATTATTAATATTAACAGGCAGTATTAAATGCGTAATAGGATCGTTAGAAATAAACGGTATGCCAGAAGAAAGATCGCGTAGATGACTATAGTCGTTATAGAATGCGGCTAAATCAACAGATAGTCTAGGCGAAAACTGATGCCGGTATCCCAGTTCGTAAGCTAACAACTTTTCTGAATTAACACTGTGTGAGCCAGAGATTTGAGAGAGAATCGGGAAAGGTATAAAGCTGGCGGACCCGGGTATTCTTTCCAAAGATTGAGCATTGAGATGTATATCATTCTCAGCCCTGGATGGCGTTCTCACGGCACGGGAAACCGATGCCCATATTGAATTTTGTGCATTCGGCGTCCATATTACTCGTGCGTTGGGTTGAATTTCCAGGCCTGTAAAATCATTACGATCGAACCGGGAGCCAACAGTCAGCTTAAGTTTCTCAGGGATTAAGGTAATTTCATCACGAATATATGCACCAAAGAGATGGTTGGTTTGTGAACGGGGATTTAAACTTATCAGCTCCGTATCCCGAACTTTAGTGTGATAAAGGCGGTAGTGTCCGCCCCATGTGATGTCATGCCTGTCAAATAATGGGAAACGATGCTGAAAGTCCAGATCAAAGCTTTTTGACAGAAGGTTGGCCCAGGTGTTGACCCGGTAATCGGCAATATCATAATAGGTCTGAAACATAACGGACGATTTTTCTGACAGAGTCCTATCCCAGCGAAAACGTATGTTTCCACCTTCACTGTTACCTCTTGCAGATTCGGCCTGAATGATGGGTGCGCTGAGCAAGGATTTATCCAGCCTGTCACCCAATGAGTTATAAAAAATATCCCCCTGTAACGTGAATTGATCGATTTCGTTACTATGATCCACCCGGAAGCCACCTCTTGTACTATGCCATTCGTCGTTGGCATTGCCACCTTGAACCGCTGTCATATGATCGCGTGTGAACCCTTTTGCGTAAACGCGATAAGGTGTCTTGTCGTTAATTTTTCCGCCATAGCGCGCACCCACAAAACCATGTTCAAAACTGCCGCCTCCTGCAGTCAGTAGAACACCCTGTGTTTCGCCCGCTTTTTTGGTGATAATGTTGATAACCCCGTTGACTGCATTAGCACCCCAGATCGCAGCACTGGGTCCCCGGATAACTTCGATGCGATCGATATCCTCCATGAAGGTGTCTTGCTGATCCCATGCAATACCGGAAAAAAGCGGGTTGTAAACGCTGCGGCCGTCCATCAGTACTTGAAGCTTATTGGCAAAACGGCCATTAAAGCCGCGAATACTGATTGACCACTTATCTGTACCGATACGGGCAACGGTAACACCGGGAGCCATTCTGAGCGCCTCGGGTATACTGGTAACGCCGGAACGCTGAATATCGTCTTGCGTAATGACGAAAATGGCCGATGCAGTCTCGGATAGTTTTGTGGGGCTTCGGGTGGCCGAAGTAACTTCGAGATTCATTAATTCTTCAATACTTAAATCAATTAACGCATTGGTGTGAGGTGGTTGTGTATCGCCCTGAGCATAATTCACAGCGCTGACAGGCTTCGAAATACAAGCAAGCATAATCACCAGTATTCGACAACCTATGAGACATCGAGTGTTCAATTGCGCCATCATTGGAACACCTCTGTGGCGAGTTGCAACAATCTGGAATTAATGTTTAATTGAACATCTCGTGCTGATTTGAGGTTGACCTCGAATTTTATTTTGTTTTGAATTAGTTGCATGTTAATCATGACCCCCTCGCTTGCTGCGCCAGGCGTGTCTGCAACTGTTAGAATGGCTTTGCCTGCTACTTTGTTTAAAATACTGGTGAGGTCACTTGCTGCTGAATTGGAGATAAAAAGCACCTGGCATGCGTCAACTTTTTCGAGACGCTCCAGTCGAATAATTTTTATCGTGTTGGTATTAACTGATTTGGCTTGTAAATCGTCTATTTCACGACCAAAATTGTTCTTCCCATAAAGACAAAGATCGGTTGTTTTATCATTATTTTCAGGCCACTGAGTAAATGCAATGAAATTAAAAATAAAAGCTGCTTTGACCTGATATTCTTGTAAATCGCCTGCCACCGTCTCCGTTGTTAGCATTTGCATTGTCAATGCAAATGCTAACGCCGTGACAGTTAATTGCTTTCTCAGTCTTTTGATTAGACTAAGTTGTCTATGCATTTGATTTTATTTCCCACTCGATCTGATTCATCTTTCTTGTTTTAATAATTCAAATATGTAAGAAATCGTTTCTGTTATTAACCATTTCCAGACTACTTTTGTATCTTACAATCCTAGAAGATTTCACTGATATAGTTCGCGTTAAAATATTAATCTTGATAACAATAGGTGATTCCGATTTAATTCGAGCCGCAGCTCGTAAGCTTGTTTTCGTCAACAGCTATACAGACTCTATTTCTACCCGAATTTTTAGCAGTGTATAGGGCCATATCTGCTGTATGTATCAAATGATCCGGGTTGGTAATGTTTGACGTTTTTAGGGCGATACCAATACTGATGGTTACCTGAATATCAACCGTTTCTATATTGATTTTTAATATGTTGATTTGCTTGCGAAGCCTCTCCGCAAATAAAACTGAAGATTCTTTATCTGTATGCTTGCAGTTACACACGACCATAAATTCTTCACCACCCATACGGAAAAATGTGTCGCTTTTACGTGCAATTTTTTTAAAAGCTATCGCTACTTCCTTAAGTACTTTGTCACCAACTGCATGACCATAAGTGTCGTTGATTTTCTTGAAATAATCGATATCGATTATCATGACAGCCATTGATTGGCCGGTTCGTTCTGAAGTGCTCCAGATTTCAGAGAGTCTATCCAGGCCGGCGCGCCTGTTAGAAAGGCCGGTAAGCATATCTGTTAATGCCATATGCTCTAATTTACGATTGGAGATGGCCAATTCAGCAGCAAATTGCTTAAGCTGTTCTCGATCACGTTCCAAGGCCTCCTGTAGTGTGCGATAGTGCCAGGCTGCGCGTAACCGTGCGCGAAAAGCGCGGATATTAATCGGTTTCGTTACATAATCGTCTACGCCGGCATCAAAAGCCTTAATGACTTCTTCTTCATCCTCGAGGCTGGTGAGCATGATGATATACAAATTCTTGCCCCAGTCTGTGTTGCGTAGCGCCTGGGTCAATTCAAGGCCGTCCATAACCGGCATCATCCAGTCTGTAACGACAACGTGCGGCATTGTTTCCATGGATAATGATAACGCTTGCTTGCCATTACTCGCTGTTAAGACTGTATGACCCAGTGCACTGGACAATATGCCTTCCATGAGTACAAGACTTGATGGGTCATCCTCTACAAGAAGAACGCGAAGTGAAGACGCTTCTTCAGCATTTTCCGCTACACGTGAAGTGGAGGTGTTGATTATCTGATTGAACGGTGGTAACTGTGCAGCGGGAATATTGAGCAATTTGCCCCATGATTGCCATTCTTCGAGGATATGATCTATGACTACGCCAAACGAATCAGTGTCCAAGCTAATTTTTCCACCCAATAGCATCAACTCGGAAATGCTTTTATTTCGGTCCGGCTCAGAGGCTAATCCAAAATCTGCAATTTGTTTTGCCATGTAAAATAAATGCACAATTTGGTACGGACGGGAATCTTCCGAAAAAGATGATTCAGCCGGTGTTTCATGGTAATAAACAGATTCCACTAGAATATTTGGAATACCAAAGCTAATGAGCATAGCGGCAGTTAATTCATGATGATTGGTTTGCAGGTGTTTTTGCTCAAGGCTAATCAATGGAGTGTCAGGACTTTCCAGTGCTATCAGCTCCGAATATTGAACGGGGTATATGGTGGCTAGCGCCAAACAGCCGATACCTGCCATTAGACCACAGGCAAATAGTTCACCTGGCATGCACACCCGGGTTGATTTTCCTAACTCTTGAAGAGCAATTCCCATGAGTAATGAACGTGACCAGAACTTCTGATAGTCAAACTGTTTACAAGTACCTTCATGATATTGATCGATAAGTGAGAATCCCATAGCCAGCTGTTTGACTGCTTTAAAACCAATACAAGTTACAGCGTCAGATACAGATGAGATGGGGCGTGTGCTCTGGTTTGCTTTATTAGCACGATGAATCAGTCGTCCTGAAAGGGCGGGATCAGTTTGGATGAGTTTTATAATTTCGTGAGTTGAAATATCTTCTTGTTGGCATGCTTCCATTAATGCGAGTGCTACCCCTTTAGGACTGGGCAACAAGGTATCAATCTTCAGGTGGGAGATGTCTGCTATTTTCATGCGACATGCTCACTCTTGGGGTTGACCGCCCGGATTAACCACTGTTTTTCAAAAAGAGTGGGGATTTCATGCGCAAAGATGCCTTTACTAAAATAAAAACCTTGTAAAACATCACATCCAAGATATTTCAAAGACTGGGCTTGCGCTAATGTTTCGATGCCTTCTGCAGTAATAGAAAAGCCCAAATTCTTAGACAGGGAAATGATTGCCTTGACTATAGTAAGACTGTTGTTATCCTCGAACATATCCTGGACAAAGGCTTTGTCCACTTTGATTGTATTAATGGGGAGACGCGTTAAATAATTGATAGAGGAATATCCCGTGCCAAAATCGTCTAAAGCAATTCGGATGTTGTGATCTTGCAAGGAACTTAGCGTACTCAGAATATTGTGAGAGCTATTGTCAAATGTGGTGTATGGAGAATCAAGCGGCGACCTGTTTTTGATCTCCATTTTGTTTAACGCCGTTAACGAATTTGATGCCTTCAATGACATCCGCTAATAATTTATAACCC
>JAUIIB010000050.1 GCA_030431985.1 Gammaproteobacteria bacterium | reverse complement strand
ATCACTAAAATGGACTATGCCAATCCATAACTGGAAACAGGCGCTGAATAGATTTACAATCGAATTCGAAGACCGTTTGAAGGACTACACTTAACTCAGACAGTTACACAGAAAACTTTACACTCTCGTTGGTCGATATAAATTTTTCTACTCAAAAAATATAATGAAAATAATTCAATTATAACAATGGGCTAATAAATGGTGGAGATAAACGCACCATTATCGAACCAGATTTTCTGCATATTAGAGGAATGGGAGGCGGTATTGCAAGGGATTAGTGGGGATGTTTTTATGGATATGCCTGAGCCTGAATTCTGACCCGAATATTAATTTCTTTTAAAACTGGATCAACTTGATCCAGTTTTTTTGGTTGAGATTTTCAGGAAAGTATCATGCAGGTGTGCGAGTAAAATCATTAGGATAGCCAACATAGTCTATTAAGAGGTAGAATCGTGGGGGAAAATTTTAATTACCTACAATTTTACTCATACGCCATGTTAATAAAAGCTCGATTTAAACTTATTGTAATCGTAATCACGGCTCTGTCATTAGCAAGTTGTGGAACGGTGGATCAATTCTCTAAACAACAAACGGGTACAGCGATTGGAGGTGCCATCGGGGCAATTCTGGGCAATCAGTTCGGGGGTAATAACAAAGCATTATGGACGGCCCTTGGTGGAGTTGGAGGTGCCTTAATAGGCAATCAGATTGGACAATATCTTGATGAACAAGATCAGCAGCGTATGGCGCAAGCAACCGGGCGTACGATAACTACAGGGCAACCGCATGTATGGTCAAACCCGAATAATAATACACGCGGAGAAACCCGTGTCATTGCCACTCAATCCAGACAAGAACCTGTCAAAGTAAAGGTTCTCAAAAAGAAGATCACAAAAGTACCGCCGCTAGATATTATCGGGCAGACCTACCGCGCCAAAACAAACTCAAATCTCCGTGGTGGGCCGGGAACGGACTACGTTAAGGTCGGCAGTTTAGATCAAAATGAAGCTGTAAATGTTGTGGGTAAAGTTAGAGATAAAGATTGGTATTTGATAAGCCATGACGGGGTCGGCAGTGGCTTTATTTATGCATCGTTATTGGAAGCCGCCCCATCCGAACAACCCGCTCCATCTAAAACGCTAATAGTGGAAAGTGATATTGGAGAAGAAGATGTAGCTGCAAATCGGGAGTGTCGTAAAATACAGCAATCTGTTTCACTTGCAGACGGATCTTCTCAAACAGAGACAATAGACGCATGTCAGGGGCCAACCGGCTGGGAAGTACAAGCTTAATTTAGAAACAGATTTACATGAATCTGTATGTTATGCGCATTGTACTTGCTGTCATACTTTATTTTTCTTTCGGTATAGGCCATGCTGCCGACCGAGAGTTGGCTGCTGATGGTGATGCGGTTCGTCTTACAATTCGTAACGATTATAGATGCGGTTCCGAAGCGACCATAAAGATTACAACTTCTTCTGCTGCATATTTTGATCAGGATGCGCAGACAATACAGCGTTTGTCAGATACGGCACGCGCAGTATTGGGGTTCGAATGTCCAAAGATTTCCAAGATAGAATTCATTGGATATACAGATGGAAAAATTGTCTTTTCGGCAGATGCAGCCAAGGATACAGATTGGCGTTTGCAAACCGACCCGGCACCACTGGAGGCCTTCGCTCTATTTTTTAGCCTTTATGATCCAGCATTCTTTCATCTTGGCGCTGTTAGTGAACAATTCGAACCATTTCGTCATGTGGATGGCATCACTGATACATATCAATTTGATGTATATGAAAAACAGGCAAAAAGACTAGCCAGCGTCATTGACGGGAATACAGATCAATTTCGCTCGTATCTTAAAAATCAGGCCAAAGAATTTGAAAGTTTTGAGGAAGTCTTGGCGCACTATAATAATATCCTTAAAACCATTGAAACATATGCGCCTAATTATTTTCCGGCCTATAACAAAGTATATAGTGAAGTTTCTGCATCCCTTAAAAACGATTACTGGTCAGATCGCATTGCAAAAATTGTCGAGGAAGACGACAAAACCGTATCGGAAATCACTGCTGATGCAATCACATTGACCAAGACTTCTCCATCATCCGAATTTACTTCATTTGTTGATAATTATGTTGCGTCATGGATCAATGAAGAAGCATCTTTTATTAAAGATGATCTTTCTGATGCTCCATTATATGAAGTTGCGTGGGCTTCAGACTATGTGTCCGGTTTTCCTGATCCCGTACAAATAGAAGCCTTACCAAAAACAAAAATGCAGGTTCAAGCGACATCAGGTGAATTATTACCACTGATTGCACAACGTACAGAGCAACTTCAGTCATTGGCGGTCAATATGATTAAGGAATCTGGTGCAAATTATGCAGATTCCGATGCAATTCTTGAAACGGGTTTTGCGCTTGCCGGTGAATTTGAAGAAGCGGGCTATGCCGATCAAGGGCAATTCTTGGTTTCGACAACAGCCGGCCATATCGACAATGTTTTAAAGAATGGTCTACAAAATTACAGGAATGAACTGAGTACATTAGAGCTTACAGGTGATACTGTTGCTGCGCTACAAGAACAAGCTTCGGCATTTGAGGCACTAAGTGCTGAGTTTGAAGGTTTTGCCGCCTATAAAGATGCTGTGGAAGATACGCTCGATGTCAATAAAGGCGCTATCTGCGAAGGTATTTTGAAAGATGCAGGTGCGCGCGCTCAAGACTATAAAAAATATATTTATCTGGGTAACGATAAAACAACACTCGTTATGCTGGCTTGTGATTTATTTGAAAATCAGCATGACATCTCTGAATTCAAAAAAACAAAGAAAAAAAATGTTTACGTCTTAGGTATTGACGAAGCGGATGGTGCCCAAGGCCGATTTATTCTGCAAGAAGATAATGCGCAGAATTTGCACGTAAAGGCACGTTTTGAAGATAAAGCCGAGCCAATTTCCAAAGATCAATGGCAGGACTATATTACAAAACTGATAGAACCTCCGCCAAGTGGGAGAGCGGATGCATCAGGTGTGCGTGAATGTGACCGGCTTGCCGCTGATCCTTACGATCCCAAAAAACTTGCCGCTGGTATTGATTTTAATAAAACAGAAGTCGATCCTGATGTGTTTGATCGGGCACTTGATTCCTGCATCGCCGCTGTTGAAAATGATCCCGAAGATGCGCGTCAGCTTTTCCAGCTTGGACGATTGCTCTGGTATGCGGGAGATCAAGAAACAGCCGGCGAATATATAAAACTGGCCTCGGCAGCAAATTATGCTTCCGCTTTATACTATCAGGCTGAAATGTTACTCGGCACGTCTGATGATCCGGACGCCTTTATTGACGCACTTGATATGTTTGAATTGTCAGCAAAAGGTGGATATTCACGCGGCAGTACTATGGTGAAAGAGTTAAATCCGGACGGAATTGATTTTTTCAAGGAAATACCGCCGCCTACCGGTAAAGAAATTCTTGGCAGCTTTGCCGTAACCAGTGACAGCCGCACAGTTTTTGGAGTGACGCGTTATGAACGCATTGTTGATGTGCGTGTTAAAGACTGTTTTCAGATTTCTGCAACTGATTTTTCTTGCGAATACAAAGTGGTTTTAGAGTGCGGCATGCGTAGCAATCGGCCAAATGATTTTGCCGCTCGACTTTTATCCTGGGCTGCCCAAAAAGACTGTGATTCCACCATGCCCGGCTTTGATACCTTCCGCAAAATCGGAGATGGAAAATGGAAGGAATTGAAGTGAAATAAGAAGAAACTGCTATTCTAGCTCGCCAGCAGTGTAATTGTCCGCAACCATCACACAATTAATATTACAGCCCTCGTATATTTTTCCCCAATTTTTTCGTACCCAATCAGTTGAAACTGCATGCACACCCTCTAAAAGCGCTTCACTAGAAAATCGCCTAAATATAAGTCCAGCTCTGTAACCTGTTGTTACTATAAGTCCATAAGGATAGGTTTTATCTTGACAATCGAAAAACATCATCTCAATAACTGATTCATACGGTAACATCGCAGGAAATCTCAGCACATTTCCTGGATAAAAAGCCCTTTCACCATAATTATTAATATTAACAAACATCATTCATCGCAGTTTTCTATTTGCACGCGCCTTACCTGGCACTTCTTTTAAATCTACATTAAACTCACCTAAGTGTTTTTTCCCAGTTTTATTAAATTTCTCGACTCGACCATGCTGTGTATCAACACGATAAAATATTTTTGTTTTAGGGTCACGATAAATATCAGCCCCATGTTGTTTTGAGAGTTTTCGTTGCTTAACCCAACCTTTTTGTGTAGCTATACCACGCCATTTTTGTCGTACAACTCCTACTTTTTCACCTACGTCTTTTATTGAGCTAAGACGTTTCTCAAATTTTTGTGCACACTCATTATGCACCCAGACAGCCGAGGTATTATCGTTTGCTGAACCTTTAACGAAATAGGTGTGATAATCATCTACAGTAATATTGTAGGCATGCAAATACTCGGATTTTATCTCTAAATTAATTACCTCTGATTGTGCTCCAGAGTCTGTCAGCAGTTTGTCTCCGGGTTGAAGGTTTTGCGCCTGCACCCATCGACCGGTTTCGTTTGTTCCAGCTATTAATTCAGAAGAACCTATTTCAGAATCAATGACATAAAACGAATGTATCCGATTTGAAAGAATTTCTTGCATTTCGCCATTAACTGTATCCTGAATGCTAACCGTGACGGTTTCTTGATACGGATTGGAATAATGTGCGACAACTAGTTTCCAGTCAACATCGCCGGTATATTCGTTTCGTGCAAAAACATAGTCTTCACCGGGGACTAATAATTTTATTGATTCAAATCCGTTTTTTGTTAGAACTTGAGTATTGCCGTGGAAAGAACATTGACCAGTCTTACAGACCCCATTTTCACAGGAACCAAAATTTGCTTGTGCCTTTTTTTGTTTCTGAGTTAGCTTCTGTTGCAGCCGTTTTTTCTGTACTCGCCATTTATTCTGAAATTGTTTTTGAGCAAGACGAATTTTCTGCATTCGCGTTTGAGCGGTCTTGCGCTTTGCTTCGAATTGTTTCGTGATGCGTAGTCGTTTTTGCTGTTGCAGACGCTTTTGCTGAAACTGCTTTACAGATAATTTCTGATTTATTTTTTGGGGTTGCTTATTTACAAAATTCGGTTTGGCTTGCTGGCGAAGCAGCATTGCCATTGTAAGAGTTTCACGGGAGTTTTTCTTTTTATTGTCTGCTTTTTGTTTTTGAAGACGCTGTTTTTGGAGACGGTGTAAGCGTTTCTGCCGATCTTTCATCAGGCGTTGTTGCCTGAGCATTTGCTGTTGTTTGGCAGACTGTAGCTTACGCTGCTGGTTTTGTATTCTTTTTTGACCTTGTGCTCTTTGTTTCTTTTGTAAATTTTTCTGACGTTGCTGTTGCATCTGGCGTTGACGTTCTGCCATTTGCTGGCGCTGACGCATGGCTTGCTGTTGACGCTGTTGCATTTGTCGTTGCATTTGCTGTTGGCGCTCACGCATCATCCGTTGCTGCTGCATCTGCTGCTGTCGCATTTGCTGCTGACGCATTTGTTGCTGTTGCATTTGTTGTTGTCGCATTTGCTGCTGCTGTATCATCTGCTGGTTGCGCATCATCTGTTGCTGCATATAGAAATTATTGTTTGCAAATACGGAAGCAGGCAGCACAGAAGTGGCACAAATAAATATGATACTCAGAATGATGAAAACGCGACTTTGCATATAAGGCCTTTGGATGGGTGTCAGTATCTATTTGAAAGAAAGTCTATCCCAGATCTTTTGTAAGGACAAATCAAAGTAGCATGAAGTAAAACAAGTGATGCAACAACCACATGTTGAGAGTGATAAAACGGAGATACGTTTTGATGGTGTGGTGAAGGTTGGAACGGATTACTGTTCTCGCAACCACATCATCGGCGAGAGGGATGCAACGGGAGAGTGCAGACACGTAGTGTCGGAACGTCTCCCTTGCCAAGCGTTTTGTATTACAAAACACAGCTTGCCACCCGTGGTAAGTGTACGTTTTTCAGATCAAACCGAAAGCGGGAGTATTTTGTGCCAGCAAAAAATCACAATAATATTTTCGCTGCAATTTTGCAATGGGTGATGGAGCACAATTTTCCTTAACCCTCATGCTAAGCAAAAATTCTGCCTTGTCTGTAAAACTCAAGGATGTTTGCGTAGCAGACACCCGAAGGGTTTATCCTTGAATTTTACAGAGGCGGCAGAAAAGATCGTTTCATGAGGGTATGTTAAAATTTCTGCCCAATACTCAAGCGCCCCAACTGCGCCGAACCGTCAAAGCAAGTAATCCGGTGAGGATCAAATAGAGTGTTCCCGGTATCGGAACTGGAGTTGTTGTAGAACTGCGGCTCCATAGTATAAAAACACCATCCGTGTTAACGGGTTGGTTAAACGGGCTGACCGACGATGCGGCGCGAACGCCTTGACCAAAGCCGGTATGGGTGTCTCTGCTTTCCGTTCTATGGTTGATAAGTGTGGACAAGGCATATGTGCCGTTCGGATCATTCGCACCAAAGGGCAATGTGGGGGCTTGGCTGCCTATCGGGGTTTGGACTACGCATTGATTACCTGCTTTATCACAACCGAATGTGGTGCGCGGTTCGCTGTCAAAAAGACCGTCCAACGTGTCCACGAAAACCTGATCCAGTAAAGCCTGATTAGCGTCATGCGCCTCTGTGAGTGTTTTGAAAGGGAAGTCATTCACGTTATCACAATTATCGTAAAGACTAATACACGTCCCATCCTGAAAAATAACATCGTATAGAACATTACCTACCTGTACCTCTTTCGCCCCGTATAAAGTACCGAGCCTGATATCCAGCATGGCACTCCATGACGAAGCGGCATATACACAGAGCATGGCAAAAGCCACGCCTGATAAACGTTTTTTATTCATGATATTCCTTATATTTTTTGATTAATTTAAAACTATTGTTTCACGCTGCTAAAACAACGCTCAGACAGCGATTAAGTCTTTTTTTATGGGCAGAATTACGCCCTTGTGCTACAGGTCATAAACAAATGATTTTGTTACTATTTTCATAAATCAGTTTTCGGCGTGTTGTGTTTCTGCTAACTGATTGTTTTATAAGGAATGTGGAATTTGCAGTTTTGGGAAAATAGCGAGTGGACAAAATCATTTGTTTTTGTCCACTCTGATGAGATAATGAATGCCCTTTATTTCTGTGCCTTTTGCTTACGCGAAAGGTTTTTTCTATGAAACGTTTCGGCTATATCCGTACCTCTACCAACAAACAACTGATTGACCGACAAATTAATGCCCTAAAAGGCGAATGTGATGAAGTTTTTATTGAGGACGGTGTTTCTGCAACCAAAAAACACCGCCCCGTTTATGAGAAAGTCATTAAAAAACTGAAAGCCGGTGACGTGCTGGTGGTGTGCTCGCTGGATAGAGCGTTTCGCTCTGTATTGGACGCATTGAGCGAACTGGAAAAGCTGCATAAGCGGGACATTCAATTTAAATCTTTAACACAGGATTTTGATACGACAACACCGGAAGGCAAATTATTGTATGTCATTGCCGCAGCTTTAGCCGAATGGGAACGTCAAACCCTAAGCGAAAGAATTAAGGACGGTCTGGATGCAGCCAGAGAACGCGGTAGTACGTTAGGACGCCCCCTGAAACTCCGCGAAGAAGATATCCAAAACGCCCGCGAACTCCTCGACAGCAACCCCCTGCAAACAATCTCAGGTCTGGCAAAAGACCTCGGAGTCAGCGCCAGAACACTGACAAGAGCGATTAAAGGGTGAATATTCATACACCAAAACGTATATTCGCATGTAATGCACTGATTATAGGAATATAATCTTGCATTAAAAGGAAATATTTGTTATAGCTTTATCAGCATGACCACCAATGCGTTTTAAATAACGTATATCACCAGCCGCCCAATTGTCGCGGCACATGCCCTTACACTTCGTCCTGTCATTAATGCTGAATGCGCATGCCCTGCGGTTTGCGTATCGAAGAGAGTTACTATGAATATAGAAAAATACCGCAAACATCTCGCGCCACTTAAGTTGGGCAAAGACAAAGAAGAAAAGGTTATTCGTTTTATCCATGCGATTATGGAGGAGTTTGTTTCTGTGGCGTTTGGTAAACATCCTGTTCAACAGGCCGTGGATGAAAAGCAACGAAAATCTTTGCAAAAACAAGGGAGCGTGCTAGATTCAAAAGATCATAAAACTGCGCAACATATAGAAAAAGATGCCGCCACCCGGTGGGATCGGTAGGAGGATTCACCATGACACAACAGGCCGTTATTTATTGCCGCGTTTCCAGTCCTAAGCAAGTAACCGAAGGGCATGGGCTTGCAAGCCAAGAAACGCGGTGCCGGGAATATGCGAAGCACAAAGGCTATGATGTGATTGACGTATTTCGTGATGAAGGATTATCAGGAAAACTGCTGGATCGTCCGAATATGAAAGCGATGCTGTCCTACATTAAAAAACGTAGAGCCGACAAGCTTGTTGTCGTTATTGACGATATCAGCCGACTGGCACGTAATATTGAAGCGCACATCCATTTACGCACCGCCATTAGTGACGCAGGCGGCAAGTTGGAAAGCCCATCGATTGAGTTTGGTGATGATTCCGATAGTCGGTTGGTGGAACATCTCCTTGCATCTGTTGCCGCACATCAACGTGAGAAGAATGCCGAACAGGTATATAACCGTATGCGTGCACGGATGATGGGTGGATATTCTGTTTTTTGTACACCGCCCGGCTACCGCTATGAGAAAGTCGCCAAGCACGGTAAGTTATTGGTGCGCGATGAACCCTGTGCTTCTGTTATTGCTAAGGCACTGGAAGGTTTTGCTTGCGGTCGCTTTGCGTCACAGGGCGAAGTGAAACGATTTTTAGATGCCTCACCACACTTTCCTAAAAATGGACAAGGCGTTGTCCACTTGCAAAAGGTCAAAGACTTGCTTACCCGCGTTCTATATGCTGGATATCTGGACAAACCGGATTGGGGCATTCATCTGGTCAAGGGGCACCATGAACCGTTGATTAGTTTCGAAACCTATCAGAAAATACAAGAACGTCTGAACGGTCAAGCCAAGGCACCTGTTCGAAAAGATATTAATGAAGATTTTCCATTGCGCGGCTTTGTCGCCTGTGATTCTTGCGGTAATCCCATGACATCCTGCTGGTCACGCGGTAGAAACGGGCTGTATCCCTATTATCTATGCCGTCAGAAGGGCTGTGCATTACAGGGAAAATCCATCCGCAAAGAAAAGATGGAAAAAGAGTTTGAACAATTGCTCGGTAAAATGAAACCGTCAAAGGAAATGCTTCTGCTATCCGCAGATATTTTTACAGATTTATGGAACGCCAGACGGGAAAGCGCAAAAGCTGAAACAGAGTCTATTCGTCAAAACATTCTCCGAATTGAACACAAGACGGAACAATTTTTTGACCGAATTACAGAAACAGACAGTCAGACGTTGATCACAGCCTACGAGAAGAAAATTCGAAAGTTGGAAGAGGAAAAAATTACATTAGACGAAAAAATTGCAAAATGTGGTCGTCCGCTGGCTTCATTTGACGAAACCTTTCGAACCGCACTCACTTTCCTCTCAAACCCCCAAAAACTCTGGGCTTCCGACAGGCTGGAACACAAAAGAATAGTCCTAAAACTTGCTTTTAGCGAACCAATTCAATACAGCAAAAATAGCGGCTTTCGAACCGCCGAAAAAGCGCTTCCATTCACGCTTTTGGAAGGGTTTAGTACCTCTGAGTCAAAAATGGTGGGTCTGGTTGGACTCGAACCAACGACCAAGGGATTATGAGTCCCCTGCTCTAACCAACTGAGCTACAGACCCTTTATTTAATTAACTATTTCCTGTATCAAGAAAACTGCGCAATCTTTCCGAGCGCGCAGGATGACGGAGCTTACGCAGGGCCTTGGCTTCTATTTGGCGAATTCTTTCTCGTGTCACATCGAATTGCTTTCCAACTTCTTCCAATGTGTGGTCCGTATTCATCTCAATACCAAAACGCATACGCAGCACTTTCGCTTCTCTTGGTGTCAAGGAATCAAGTATATCTTTTGTAACTCCGCGGAGACTAGCATAAACTGCCGCATCCGAAGGCGCCATGGTCGCTGCATCTTCAATAAAATCGCCTAAATGAGAATCTTCATCATCACCAATCGGTGTTTCCATGGAAATCGGTTCTTTGGATATTTTAAGTATCTTACGAATCTTCTCCTCTGGCATTTCCATTTTTTCCGCGAGAACTGCGGGCTCTGGCTCCTGCCCTGTTTCCTGCAGAATTTGACGTGAAATACGATTCATTTTATTTATCGTTTCTATCATATGAACCGGTATTCGAATCGTACGCGCCTGATCAGCTATGGAACGTGTGATTGCCTGACGTATCCACCAAGTAGCATAAGTAGAAAATTTATAGCCGCGCCGGTATTCAAACTTATCCACCGCTTTCATCAAACCAATATTACCTTCTTGTATTAAATCAAGAAACTGCAGTCCTCTGTTGGTATATTTTTTAGCGATGGAAATAACCAAACGCAAATTAGCTTCTGTCATCTCACGCTTTGCACGACGCGCCTTGGCTTCACCGGTCGACATCTTCCGGTTTATTTCTCTCAAGTCTTTTATCGAGATACCGATCATCTCTTTGAGAGACAACAACTTCTGCTGTTGCTCAATAATTTCCGGTTTATAGTGCTCTAACGCCTGGCTATAAGGCTTATCTGCCTCAATTTCGTTGTTTATCCACTCAAAATTTGTTTCGTTACCTGGAAAGGTTCTAATGAAATGGCTGCGTGGCATTTTGGACTTGAAAACACATAACTCCAATATTTTACGTTCATAGCTCCGAACATCCCGCACGAGGCTACGTTGTGTATCACAGAGCTTTTCAACCATTTTTGCCGAAAAACGAATACACATCAGCTCATTTGAAATTTTCTCTTGCAGGTTTTGGTACTCAGTACTATGAGGGCCACTGCCTACGAGCACCGTTTGCATATCGGTGTAAAGTTCTCGAACAGTAAAAAAATGGTTTAATGCATCAGTTTTCAGTCTGATCAAATCAGCGCTTGCAATAGCAGCGTCATCGGTCTCATCATCGTCAGAGTCATTGTCGTCAATGTCACTCGAATCAATTTCCGAATCTAATGACTCACCCATCATATTTGTAGCATTAACGATTTCTTGCTCATCTGAATCTACCAGGCCGTCAACCACTTCATCAATTCGCAGCCTGTCATTTTCTACTTCCGTTGCAAGTTTAATAATTTCTGCAATAATTGGCGGGCAAGCGGAAATTGCCTGAATCATATGCCGTAAGCCGCCTTCGATGCGTTTAGCGATTTCAATTTCACTTTCACGAGTTAACAGTCCGACCGAACCCATCTCACGCATGTACATCCGTACGGGGTCCGTGGTGCGCCCAAACTCGGAATCCACGGAAGACAACGCAGCTTCAGCCTCTTCAGCAACATCCTCATCGGCAACTGTGGTCGCCGCATCTGACATCAACAAAGTCTCGGCATCTGGCGCTTCGTCATGTACTGAAATACCCATGTCGTTAATCATGCTGATAATGCCTTCTATTTGCTCAGCATCAAGCATGTCATCGGGCAGATGATCGTTTATTTCAGCATACGTCAAATAACCACGCTCTTTACCTAAAACGATCAATCTTTTCAAACGCATGCGCCTGGCTTCAATATCCTGAATCTGCAAATTGCCATCAGCCCCAGAAGCCGCCGATTCCAGATTATTGAGTTGCTCAGCTATCGCGGCAACTTTTGATTTTTTGCTAACCCGGCTTTTTGTTTTCTTTGCTTTAGATTTGATATCCCGCACAACGACCTTTTTATCTATTGATTCAGTCACACTGTTTTTTTTACGTGTTTTTTTTGTAGGTTCGGCCGATTTTATATCGGCTTTTGTATTATTTTGAGATTGGGCCTTTTTTATTGAATTTTCTTTTCCCCCTTCCACATTTTTAGTGGACTTCTTAGCTTTGGCTTCACGCGTGGCGACTGATTTTGTCTTTGACATTATGCTATTCCAAAATAAGGTAAATAATATTAAAGAGAAGGCGAAAGCTTCTTATTGTATCAAATTTCTATCGTGACGACATTTATACCGATAAACATCGCCATGCAATTGTTGTTTTTTCCATGAAATAAATAGCTAGAAACCATTTATTTATGATCTGCTCTATTTTCATAAAGAAGAAATATATTAGTGTGCAGCCAAATGCTTAAGTTCACGCTTTTCTTCTTCTGTTAATAGTGCTAAAGGTTTGTTGTGTAGCTCCTGCATGCGCTTCTTTCGCTGGATTTCTTGCAGCTTATTTACAGCGCCGGAAAACTCAGCCTTTAAATCCATTCCATTATCCCAACTGAGCATATCGCTCTCCACCTTTTCAAATAGCGCACGAAAAGGACTATCCTGGAAATAAGTAAGAATTGAAACCATCGACTCACCGGTAACAATGTCTGGTCGAGCATCCAGGAATTCAACTAAAAATTTTAATGCGCTCAGCTCTTCGTTATTTTCATCATTTAATTCCAGTACCGATTTATCCAATTCGCTAAGGTATTGCGGTTTATAAAGCAACACTGACAACAACCAGCGATAGGGCGACACAGGCTGCTTTCTCGTTATACTTTTTGGTGCGCGTACTGGTGGAACGGAATTTTTTATCTGTAGTAACGCTTCCAACTCATGCTGATTTAACCGACTCAGTTCGGACAACCGTTTTATTAGGATAAACAGTAATGCTGGCGCTTTTATGCGCTGAAGCAAAGCTTTTGCATCCTGGATCAGTTTGGCGCGATTTTCATCCGTTTCAAGATTTTGATTACGCGTCAATTCCATCAGCAAAAACTCCGACAACGGCAATGCCCGAGCTATATGCTGTTCAAACACTTCCTTACCCTGTTGTCGTACAAAGCTATCCGGATCCTCACCTTCCGGCAAAAATAGAAAGTAAATCGCTTTTCCATCGACTAATTGTTCAAGGCTACTTTCCAACGCACGCCAAGCTGCCTTCTTACCTGCACTGTCACCATCAAAACAAAACACTATCTTATCTGTCTGACGCAACAGCTTCTGGACATGCACTGCAGTGATGGCTGTACCCAATGTTGCAACGGCATATTCAATGCCATGCTCAAACAACACCGCAACATCCATGTAACCTTCAACAACCACGGCGCAACCAGCGTCACGTATCGCTTTGCGTGCTGAATACAGATGATAGACTTCCTGGCCTTTTACAAATAAATCCGTTTCTGGAGAATTAAGATATTTCGGCTCACCACGATCAATAACACGGCCACCGAAAGCAATGATTTGACCTTTCAAATTCAAAATCGGAAACATAATACGATCTCTAAATCGATCATACTGCCGCCCATTCTCACTGGAAATGACCAGTCCTACCCGCATCAATTCTTTTTTTGTTCTTTCTGATTGATAATCAGTAAAGAGCGTCGACAAGTTGTGCCAATCCTCAGGCGCATAACCCAACCCAAAGCGAGCGGCAGTTTTTCCGCTAAGTCCGCGTAACTTGAGATAGTCGATCGCTTTTTGCGAATGTTTCAACCGCTCCCGATAAAACTGAGTAGCACGTTGCATCAACTTGAGTAAGTCTTGCAGCGTATACGCATTATCTTTCCACTTATGATTCGACGCACGTGCATTGTTCGAATGAACATCAGATTGCTGTTCAGGAACCTGCATACCAACAGAAGTTGCAAGTTCTTGTACAGCCTCGACAAAGCTAAGCCCGCTATATTCGACTAAAAAATTAATGGCATCTCCATGTGCACCGCAACCAAAACAATGATAGAACTGTTTGGTGGAACTCACCGAAAATGAAGGTGTTTTTTCACTGTGAAACGGACAACATGCAACATAATTTGTACCAGACTTCTTAAGAGGCACATAACGATCAATTGCGTCAACAATATTGACGCGACTCAACAAATCATGAATGAACGATTGCGGAATCATTGTTCCAAATCAGTTTATACCTGATTGATACGGGCAAACATAAGAAAACCGTTTAGAATCTACACCAACCTACTGTTTTTATCCAGTAATTTTAGCTTTAACGGCAGCTGAAACCTGACCCATATCGGCGCGCCCGGCAAGTTTCGGCTTCAATATCGCCATAACCTTGCCCATATCCTGCATACCTTTTACCTCTACCGCTGCCAAGGCCTCAACTACCAGCGCATCAACCTCTTTTTCCGATAACTTAGCAGGCATATACTCGCTGAGTATATTAACTTCTTCACTCTCGGCATCAGCCAGATCCGTTCGCTGAGCGACTGTATATTGCTTGATAGAATCCATGCGTTGCTTGAGCATTTTTTCTATTACCGTAATCACTGCGGCATCGTCCATTACTTGTCTTTCATCAACTTCCTTTTGTTTGATAGCCGCTTGTAAAAGCCTGATGGTATCACGCCGACGTATATCACCCGCACGCATTGCAGCTTTCATATCATCAGTAATTTTCTGCTTAAGACTCATTGTTATCACACGCTTTCATCAGCACGATTTGTTTCAAAAACATGCCAAGGGTCATCGGAGAAGCTTTTTAACAAATATAAATTTACAACAGAAACAATCACAGTCATCGAAACAAGTATCCACTGACTCAGTACAACTTGGGCGGTAAAAGCTGACTACGTAGCCGCTTGTAATTTCGTTTGACCGCAGCAGCTAATTTGCGCTTGCGTTCCGCCGTAGGTTTTTCATAAAATTCACGTGCACGAAGTTCAGTAAGTAAACCTGTTTTTTCAATTGAACGCTTGAAGCGACGCATTGCAACTTCAAAAGGCTCATTTTCTTTGACTTTGATTGTAGTCATAAATCCCTTAAACCCTCCAAAAATAGTAATATTAACAAAAGAAAAGCTCGAATTGCGTGTCTGGTCTGTTTAATGTATAACCTTGGCTCCAAAACAACCCCGCTAACTAACCCAGCAGCCCACGACAAAAAGTTTTATATAATAGCACAATCAAACAAAAAAACCACGCCGCTATGATCGTACTAGGTATCGAAACTTCTTGTGATGAAACAGGTATTGCTCTTTATGACACGGAGCTCGGCCTGCTTAGCCACTCACTTTTTTCTCAAATTGAAATACATAATGAATATGGCGGAGTTGTACCAGAACTTGCTTCCAGAGACCATATCCGGCGCACCCTACCGCTCATCAAACAAGTATTAACAAAAGCACAACGCAATCTGGCCCATATTGATGCCATCGCATATACACAAGGACCGGGATTAGCCGGCGCTCTGCTGGTTGGCGCCAGCGTAGCAGCGGCACTTAGCTTTACGTTGAAAATTCCAGCGCTGGGTATTCATCATCTTGAAGGACATTTATTGTCTCCGTTACTTTCATCGCCTGCACCTCGATTTCCTTTTATCGCGCTGCTGGTTTCAGGTGGACACACGCAGCTTATGCGGGTTAATGGCGTTGGCGAGTATCAGCTGTTAGGTGAAACGGTCGATGATGCCGCCGGAGAAGC
>JAUIIB010000005.1 GCA_030431985.1 Gammaproteobacteria bacterium | reverse complement strand
TCACTAAAATGGACTATGCCAATCCATAACTGGAAACAGGCGCTGAATAGATTTACAATCGAATTCGAAGACCGTTTGAAGGACTACACTTAACTCAGACAGTTACACAGAAAACTTTACACTCTCTTATAAATCAATCTCCATCACAGCCTCCACTGCATCCGCCGGAATCACTCGATCCTTCAAATTGTCCCCCATCGGCAGCTGATCCCGAATCCCCAGCACAGTCTGATGTGCAACCGATATGGCTTGCGCAATAATCGCTGCCAAAGTTGGGTGAGGATTTATCCTGACAATTCAGAGAATATTTGAACCCGTCGCTGATATTCAGTTGGTCATCGATAGCAAAAAGCAATGGTAGTTGTACAGGCGTTTGTGGATTAATGTTTTCTTTTGCACAGGCCAGACGCCATGCGCATTTAATGCCGTTTTGCGCAAGTGTTGGCGATGTCATTGCCTCAGTTGGTGTGTGATGCAGAAATCTGCCGAGTGCGTTATTACAGAAATGTTGGTAGTGACGTGTAAATAGGATGAATTCGTGCCATGCGACATCGACAACCTGGGAAGGCATCGACACCATTTTATTTTTTGCCTGGTTGCATATATGGAAATAGTCGCGCAATGCATTAAAAACCAAGCCAATATCGTGCTGCGTCAAATGTGGATAGTGTTTGCTAATCTTCCCGGATAGGCTGGAAGGAAATTCATAGTGTGCGATGAATGCAAGTTGCCTCGAGTGCTTTCCTTTAAAAATTAAAAAAATTGCTGCGAATAACAAACTAATACTAATGACGACTACAACAGTCACAGTCATAAATTTTCTCCTGCATTGGCTATTTATTTATCAGATTGCAATGCAACGGCAATAGCGTTAACAGTGTGCCAGACGTGGGATGCCTATCAATGTGTGAAGACAGGGGATAATAATGGTTATATGTGTTAGTTCAAGCCTGGTTTGTAGTATTTAAAGAGTGTTTCTCCGTCTGTAGTGTGCGTCCAAACGTTAGGAGTGATCGGCGATCATTACCTCTTTGTTTGCAGGAGTGCATACATGTCGCATTGGCGTTGTACCTGGGAAATACGAATAACCAAACTCTGGCGTCTATGTCAATAGAATATCTTCATAGTGTGATTTTTTTCACAGACAAATTTTTGTTTCTATATCAGCATGAAATGACACACTAAAAAGTTAATTCAGCCATTATGGCTTGCCAAGATAGTCCGTGTCGATTGGTGGCCTGTATCCAAAAGGAGGCTGCGGCATGCTACTAGAAAAAGCGAATTTTCAGTTTTTGCTTTCTGCAGCACTAAAAGATTCCAATATACCGACCTATTCCAAAAAAATCGGTCTTGGTGTGCTGGTCGGATTGCTCTTGCTGGGTGTCATTTTCTGGCAAATAACGGCTGATAAGGAAGAGTATCTGGTTCAAAGAAATTTTCGTTTGCTCAATCTCTGGAGCGGGGAAGTCACCAATAAGGTCAAGAATTACAACAAAATATTTGAACTCTCTAAACGTCATCTGGAACGTGAATTGAGTCTTGATTATTATCCCCTGAAGGATAAAAAACCAGATGAGTGGATGTTCTCTATAGAAGATAAGCCGTATGGTGGCAGCATTGTCGAACTTCTGAAGAAAACTCTGGCAGATCTCAATGATAAGGGTGATATTTGCAAACACCTTCCATCGATTGATGATGTTAGAGAAGGATTAATAACATCCTCAAACTTGATGGACGATAAAAAAAGGCGTTTGCTTGCAGAAATGTTTTTCCGCAGGCTCTGCGCAGCAGAACTCCAGGGCTTTGATATAAAGAAGTCTTCAGGTTCTGAACCATTTAAATATTCCTGGCACAAAGATGGGTTGAAGCTGTTGTTACGTTTCAAATTCGACCTCAAGAGTGGAGCTGACGGCCAGGCTGACCAAGAACCAGTTCAATCTTCAGACAAAAAATCGGCTCAAGCCAAGTCCCGAGAACTTACTGCAGACCTCGATGTTACCGAGTACATCGATCAATTATTTAGCGCAAGGGTATTCGACGATGTGCTCCTTTTTCAGGAGAAATCTACACCTCCGGGATCCGCAGATTCTGAAGAATCGAAAACATGCGTCGACCATAAAGTAATTTTTCAGAGAAACGACCACGCGTATTCCTGGGGAGGCTGGTGCGACGTTATAGAGCGCGTCGATGATACATGGATGGACAGATTCGATACTGAGGGGGCTGACAATAAGAAGAAAAATGCATTGGCCGGTGGCGCGACCAAGTTTTATGTACAGGCCCCGGACGGCGGTACCAGTGTCATTTTTAAGCACCCGGTTCAGCTTTCTGATGATAAAGAAAATTTTTATCTTGTAGGCATTGTGGCTGAGAAGCGTTTTCGCACCGAATATTGGTCCGTTTCCACGCCGGTTTTAATATTGTTAGTAGTTATTCTGGCCGGTCTGGTACTGTCTGTGCCTTTTTTTCACCTGGGATTGATGAGGCCAACCGATTCATTAACAAAGTGGCACGTTTTGTCACTGTTTTTCTCCATGTCTGTAAGCGTCGGTTTTTTATGTATTGTGTTTATGAGTCTGGTGATCTGGGATGGACGCAAGGACATTATCGAAGAACAAATGAAGTCTTCGGCTCAAGACATTAAGAAGCAGGTAGACGGTGAAATCGAACGCGTATTAACTAAGCTCATGATTGAAGATGAAAAGATTAAAAATTATTTTTTAGTAAAAAAGTGTTCGCAGTCGAGGAAGGATTGTCTGCTGCTGGATAAATTTGAAATGTTGTATAGATCGCCACCGGAAAATGAAAAGGACAATGTCTTCCCAGACCATTCGCTGGTTTATTGGATGAACAAGCAAGAAGGCAATATGCGTATTGCCCTGGGTACGCAAAGACTTCCGATATATTTGAGTGCTGTCCCGTTGATGGGTAGGGAATATGTATCCAAAGTGCTGGAACAGCCCAGTGGTCTCTGGCATACAAAGATTCAACTACCTAAACCTATACCCAAACCCAAACCCAAATCTAAACCTCGATCTCAATCTGAATTTAAATTTGCATCGGTTCGATTTTTTCTCGAACCCATCATATCCTGGGGAAGTGGAAAGCGCGAAATTGTCGCTTCCATGGAGAGTAAAAAATGGCCGTTGAAGAGGAATCTCGATAAACAAAAAAGGAAAAATAAGAAAGATTGTGAGAAAAATACAAATGAAAATAAGTGCTCAGAGACCTGGGTGGTTGCAATCGCATTCGAACTTCAGTCGTTGATGAAGGATGTCGTGATGCCGCCTGGTTCAGGCTTTGCTGTTGTAGACAATCAGAACTTGCAGGTGATGATTCATTCAGACAAAAGGCGTAATCTGCGCGAAAATTTTTTCATCGAAACAGATGACAATGTATTGATCCGGGATTTAATTGCCGCAAACCAGGAAGGGTTTGTGGAAGGCAGCTACTGGGGTGATGATCGTTTTTTTTACGTTATCGGCTTTGAAGATGTGCCCTGGTCGCTGGTGATTTATCGGGATAAAGCCATGCTTGATTCGCTGGTTTTATTTACAGCTGTTTTTACAAGCGTGCTTTTTCTATCCTGGACTGCGCTTGTATTCTTGTTGTTTCTGGTAATGCAATGGATCTTTCACCTGGGTATACCGCTATGGCCGGACCGTAATCGTCAATCACTTTATCGTGAATACTGTATTTTAAATATACTTTTCTTTATTTTTGGATTGCTTATATATCGGCTTGATTTTTGGGATGAGCGTATTTCACCGGGATGGTTGCTTGCCTTTTCATTAGTGTTTCTTCCGGTCGCGAGTTTTGGTGCATTGCGATATGGCCGCAAGGCATTTTTCGACGATTTGGAGATAATGAAGTTCAGTATCAATTTTTCATCCCGATGCTTAACTTTTCCACATGTTTATAAATGGGTAATCAGTACTTCTTTATTGGTATTTTCAGTATTGCCCGCGTACGGATTGCTGAATGTCGTTTATGAAAAAGAAATGGTGACTATGATTCAGTACGAGATGCTGAAGTTGCAACAGTCGTTTGAAGCCGTGAACAAACCGTTGTTAAAAGGCGCTTCCGGTCCATTGCCCGAATTGCCCGAGGGACATAAATGTGTGGTCAAAGGCTTTTCCGGTGTAGATAAGAGTAAGGCCGCGGGCTGTGATCAGACAACACACGGACTTATGGGATTTTATCCTGATTTATTTATAACGACCCGCTGGCATTTTGAAGAAAATGGATCTGGAAAAAAAAGTAATCGTTCTGATGATCCATCCGGATTTGATAATCTTTATCAACGTATCAGCATGCCATTTGTACCGATTAAGGAAGCGTTGGGCAATTGGGGGCTTATTAAGGATACCTCATTGGATAATTTGTCATGGATCAACACGGGTCAACGGATAGAAATGTACAAGCATAATGTAACCCTGAGAGAGATTGGCGTAAATGACATTAAATATCCCTTTGATCCGCAAGATGAAGAGTTTAAATCTGTTGATTTTAAGGTGTCTTCCGATGTGCATGATCATATGAATTTTTTGTACTGGAAAAAATGGGAAAAAGTTAAAATGCTGCGCATGGAGGTAGTGGCGTATATAATCATGCTGCTCGCGTTTTTTGTCGCGCTGATTCAACTGCCACGCTTTATTCTGGAAAAGGCCTTTCTGATAACGTTACCCCCCTTTAACAATTTTGATGTGCTTAAAAAAGATGAACAATATCTCTTTCAAGCTAATACTCCGAATTTAATGATTATTGGCCATCCGGGACAAGATAAAACACAAAATATTAATGCTTTGACAAGAAGCGCACCGGATTCGACACGGTGCATTTATTTAAATCTGAAACAGGACAACAGCACAGTATGGAAGGACGGTATCAAAGCGCAGTTAAACGAAATAAAGGATGAAGATCGAAAGGAAGTGACAATAATTATTGATCAGTTTGATTTCCGCAGCAATGAGCCCAAGATCAACAGGCAGAAGCTCGATTTGCTGGAGTGGTTGTTTAAGCAGGCGTGGTGTCATGAAAATCGTATGCAATCGGAAAATGATAATCAAACTCTACGTGTTCATATTGTTACAAATATCGCGCCGGAGGTTTTTCCACTGAATTTGAAGGATACGAACGAATGTGCCTATCGTGCACGGTGGCATTATCTTTGTGCGAAATTTAATCGATTATATTATCCGTTTAAACAGTCTTCTGTAAAAAATTCTCCTAGCTCGCGGGAAAAAAACTTATCTCAATCTGATTCAGGAGACAAAATAGAAAATAAGATAGATGATCATTTCTACCAACCGCAATATCGTGCTATCTGGCAATCTCTGACGATAGACGAGCAATTGGCATTGTTTCATGTGGCGTGCGATCAGTTTATACACCACGAACACCCCGGTGTTTATTCGCTGTTGGGCAAAGGTTTGATTGAGTTTAAACTGCAATTACGTGTTTATGACGAACATTTCAGATCATTTGTTGAGTATTCAGCTTCGCGCAGCCAGCTGGAAGATCGGGAGCAAGCACGGCAGGGACATGAGTGGGTTCTGATGAAATATGTGCTGCTTACCGGCAGCATCGGTTTGTTTTTATATTTGACGATAACGCAAGATGGGTTTCGTGCCATGCTGCCAATCCTTGGCTCTTTATTACCATTATTATTCCAGGACTCCCCCAATTTTATTAAAACTCTAAACAAGGATTCTGCTGTGTAATCAGTCAGCTTGGGAATTATTTGTTCGAAAATGATGCAGGGAGTAATAGGTTCACTGCCTTAGGAGTGCCGTCATGAGTTATGTACGTATCACAGGTGGATGTTTGGCAATCCAATGCCCGGCGATTTCCTCGCGCCGGCAAATCCATACCGAATCGTAATCCTGAATGTAATCGAGAAAGCGCATAAGTGCCATCGCGCGGGCCGGATGCCCGCTGATTCTGCCATGCAGGCCAATACTCATCATTTTCGGATATTGTTCGCCTTCCTGCCATAATAAATCAAAGGCATCTTTAAGCGATTGATAGAACTCGTCGCCACACCTAAAGCCGTTCGGTAGTAGATAACGGGCGTCATTGTTGACGAGTGTATACGGAATTATCAGGCTGGGTGACGAGCCGTTCACCCAATACGGTAGATCGTCATTATAAGCATCCGAGGAGTAGAGTATACCGTCTATCTCTGACAGCAGGCGGTGCGTATGTGTACTGCATCTACCTGTGTACCAGCCTACAGGGCGTTTACCGCAAATCCGTTCAATGATCTCTAGAGTCAGCTGGATATGGCGGCGCTCAATATTTTCAGGAATATTACTGTAATCCAGCCAGCGGTAGCCGTGTCCAGCAATCTCATGTTTGCCGGCAACGAGCGCAGCACCAATTTCGGGATTGCGTTCCAATGCCTGACCGACGGCAAAGGCTGTCAGCGGTAGTCCACGATCGTTAAATAACTGCAGAATGCGCCAGACACCGGTGCGGGATCCATATTCATACATGCTCTCGACACTAAAATCGCGCTTTTCTCGCACGGGACGTCCTAGTAATTCGTGCAGGTATGCTTCAGAATAAGCGTCACCGTTAAGGACGCTTGACTCTGCGCCTTCTTCGATGTTGAGTACGAATTGAATTGCGATTCTGGCGTTACCCGGCCATCTTGGATCTGGAGGCTGGGGACCATAACCGATCAAATTGCGTTCGTTCATCAGCCTAGCTCGAAGGTGGTAATACCAAAGATGCGTTCGTGAGCGACTACAGGTGGCGAACCCAGATACATGCGTGCGCAGCCGAATACGCTGGTCATGTTATGTCGTTGTGCGAATGTCATTGCGTCAGGGTTGTTTTCCGGTACATCAAGATAAAGCGGGCCCCCTGCGGCAAATAAAGCCAGACGACCGAACAATAATTCGGCGATTCGCGCATTATCTGCAAACAGTGGACCGAGTTTGCAGCCGTTTTTGCATCGTCGCACTATGCCATATCCTTTGAGCTCTTCATCATACTTATATCCCAGTGCGAGTGAATCGGGCAGAGTAATCCATGTTTTAAGAAAAGTCCGACGCCGTGCCGGAAAACAGGAGCGGTCGTATGCCTCAATCTCTTCAAGCAAAACTGATGATAGTGGCACAATATGCGTGTCATTGCTTGGTCGGGATTGATAATTCTCTGGAATTTCGGCGTGGAATCGTATATTGCGGTGCGAAAAAACAAAACCACCTTTGGCGTAGTAATTCTGCATCTCAAACACACCGTCTAAACCGATGCACGCATTTGTTTCCAGGCGTGAACGGAGACGATCGCGGCGGGCGTGCCAAAGCACATTACCGTGACCTTTTCCACGAAATTCGGGTCGTATGATAAAAAATCCCATAAATCCGAATGTTTTTTCATAAGCACTAATAGCGCCGCCGCCAATTAAATTGCCATGATACGTGGCTGCAATAAAGGCGTCAGGATCGGTTTCCCAGAAGGCGTCGGCGTCATGCAGTCCCGGATTCCAGCCTTCACATGCAGCCCATTCAACAAGTTCGTTAACTTCAGAGCGTGTCATGCGGCGTATGACCAATTTTTTAGACATAATACTATTTTTATGCGCTTAGAGTCTTTGAATTCATTGGAATATCAGGTGCCTAGTGTGCAATGGTTGTTATTCGCTTAGTGTTTAGCGGTGTTTTCTTGTCCTTAAATTATGTACTAAATAGTACTTATTATTCAAGGTGGTATTTGAGCTACGATGGAACGTGATGTGAGCGGCTTTTTTATTGGGCCGGAGAGACGATTAAGCTGAAAAGGTTGGGCAGGGGTAGCGCGATTTTCTGAGTATGCTAATAGTGTTCTGTAAATTTTTATGTACTAACCTTGCGACGGTTGAATGGCATAAGCCTGGTTACGGCCGGCATGTTTCGCTTTGTAAAGGGCGTGGTCCACACGTGAGATAATGGTGGTGGGAGAAGAATCTTTTGATTCGGACTGTATAACGCCGATACTGAGTGTTACATTTATAGTCTTGTTTATCGCTTTACATTCAATTTCAGAAGTTTGAGCACGGATACGTTCGGCGGTAATCAGCGCGTCTGAAACAGCGGTTTCAGTTAAAATAACAATAAACTCATCCCCGCCGTATCGCGCGGCAAAATCGATACTCCGAATGGATTGCATTAAGTTTTTTGCAACAGTTGCAAGTATTTCATCCCCGGCAACGTGCCCCAATTTGTCATTGAGTTCTTTGAAATGATCAACATCAATCATGAGAATGGAGAAAGGGCGTTCGTTGCGCTGGAATCTGAGTAGCTGATCCTCGATGATCAAATTCAGTTTATTACGATTAAATAATCCGGTGAGCCCATCCGTAATGGATAATTTTTCTAGTAATTGATTTTTCTGCTGCATCGCTTTATTAGCGGCTAAAATCTTGGATTGGCTTTGGCGCAGCTTTTCTGTCATGACGTTAAACATTCGTGCGAGCGTGCCGACTTCATCCTGTTGTTTTACTTCTGCAATTGGAATATCGAGGTTGCCTTTAACAATCTGTTCCGTTGCCTCGATTAATTTATGCAGGGGCGTTACGATAGAATGCCCGAGATATATGGCAATACTTGCCACAATTAATATTGAGATTCCGACCAAAATAAAAAATAAATCGCGCTGTTCCGTCCATGCTGCATAAACATCCCGGTGACTTTTTTCAGCAACGACTGTTACCGGTATATTTTCTGCCGTATAGGCAAGTCCAAGCACATTTTCACGAGAGGCATCTTGGAAGGCAATAAATTCTCCAGGATTGTTCTTCAGGAAATTCAGCGTTGAAGCATTGAACGGGGCGGAATCAGTCACATCGGTATGGCTTGCGAGTAAAACGTTGCCGCCTGAATCGATTAATAAAATTTCTCCGCGAAACGTTTTTTGTGAGCTTTTTAACTCGGGTTTGATGTGTTTTAGGTCGTATGTGAGAATTAACTGGCCTAAAATGTAATCATCGTAGGATATGATTGGAAAAGCGATGCTAACGGTGACCGTGTTAAATTGATCATGTTGCTGCGGCGGTGAAATGACCGGATTATGTGAGATTCTATCTTTCAACCAGCTGCTTTGGAAAGGTTCATTCAACTGAAAATGCTTGGAACTGCTGGCTAGAATATTTTTATTCGTGTCGAGAACGGTTAGTTCCAGAATGGTTTCAAGTTTGGTATGTAGCGCACGCAAATATTGCGTTAGCATTTCTGGGGATGTTTTAAAGTACCCATTGTCAATGTTGGCTACATTTGAGAGCGCATCAATAATAATTTTTGCGGAAGTTAAAGAATTAGCTTCATGGATGTTCTGATTAATCCAGGCATCCAACTCACGGCTTGCATGACTTGCCAAGATACGTAATTCACGTTTGACATTGTTATTTATGAGTTTTTCATTCTGGCGGAACGAAAGCAGTCCCAACACAAGTGAAGGAATGAGTGTTGATAATAAAGCGAAAATAAATATTTTGCTTCTAATGCTCTTCAATAGTTTTCTCTGTCAATAAATCATCGCTGAAGACACTTTATAGTTGAGTACGTTGCTTTTAATTTGAGAAAAAGGCATAGAAACACCCGCTTTTTCTCTCATTTGATCAAGATAATTATGAACTATGTAATTCTGCAGGTTGTTTATCCGGGTAATGGCTCATTTGATAGCCTTGCCAAAGCCGGTTGGCGATGAAAGTGGCAATCAAATTGGCATGTTCCTCAAGTGCTGCGTTACCGAGCTCTCTAGTGGTTTGCTTGAATAGCCCTAGCCAACGTTCAAACAGTTTTGCGGATAAATCGGGTAGGGCGATATGTTTAGGCATTGGAGCGCCACGAAAACGGCTGGTACCTCGTAATTGAGCAGACCAGAAGTTAATCATTTGAATAAAATGGGCGTCCCAGTCAATTACATGTTCCTCAAAAATGGGGCCAAGTGACGGATCCTTTCTTGCTTTAGCGTAGAATTCGCGGACAAGTGTTGATATTTCTTCTTCTGTATATAAGTCTGGGCTAGGAATAGGGAAAGGAGATTGGCTCATAAATAAAATAATAAAGTAAAGTTAAGTTACATTTTCGGTAGACAATAACACAAATCGCTCTTATTTGTATTTGGAGTATATCGCACTACCCGCGCAGCAAGCTCGCTGATGGTCTGTGACAAACGGTTTATTTGATGATTAGATACCGAAGGATTATATCCACCATTTTCTAATTATACTGTTTACAATTCATATTGACACGATAACTTTATATCGATTGATGTGCAAAAATAATGCATCTTATCGAGTGCGAAGTATTTGGAAAGTTCAATATCAGCCTGATGCTGATTTATGCGGTTAACAGTCGATAACACCCAATTCAGCTTGATGTGGTGTTTTTGGTCAAGATTAATTTCAACAAAACAGAGTGTTATGATGAGTAATTTGTACGGAAAAACGCTATTGGATAACCCCGTGAGCACGAAATCAACCGCATTCTCACGGCAAGAGCGGCAGGAAAACGGTTTGCGGGGTTTATTACCCTATGGCGTATCGAGTATCGATAAGCAAAAAGCACGTGTACTCGAAAATATGCGGCGGAAAAGTAGTGCTATTGAGAAATATATTTTTCTGAACGCACTGCTTGAGCGTAATCAGAGGTTGTTTTATCGAACCATGATTGATCACATGGAAGAAATATTACCGCTGGTTTATACACCGACCGTTGGTGAAGCGTGTAAAGAGTTTGCACATATTTTTAGACGGCCTCAGGGGCTTTATTTGACACCGGAAGATTGCGGGCAGATTGAAACAGTTCTTGAAAACTGGCCGGAAAAAGATGTTCGGGTTATTGTAGTCACCGATGGAGAGCGCATATTGGGCTTAGGTGATCTTGGAGCCAACGGTATGGGTATTTCAATCGGTAAGACAGCGCTATATGTGGCGTGTGCCGGCATATCTCCTGCATACTGTATGCCGGTAATGCTGGATGTCGGTACTAATAATCCCTCATTGCGTGAGGATCCACTTTATTTGGGTTATCCACATGAGCGCCTAAAAGGTGACGCCTATTTATCCATAGTCGATGAATTTGTTAATGCGGTACAGAATCGATTTCCAAAGACGTTAATTCAATTTGAAGATTTTCTAACTCCCAATGCTTTTAAGCTTCTCGAACGTTACGGAACGGAAATATGCTGTTTTAACGATGATATCCAAGGTACGGCTGCAGTGACGTTAGCAGGCGTTTATACGTCATGTCGGATAACACAAAAAGACTTTTCTGATTTGAGCATTATGTTTCTTGGGACGGGCTCTGCGGCAACCGGTACTGCAGAGTTGATGGTTGATGCTTTCTGCGCTGCGGGATTGAGTAAACAGCAGGCAAGAGAAAGACTCTGGTTTGTAGATAAAGAAGGGTTGGTGGTATCGAGCCGCGGGAGCGTAAAATCACGTATTAAGCAATTTGCTCATGATCATGAAGCATGCAGTTTTGTTGATGGAATTGCGAGTATCAGGCCGGATGTATTGATTGGTGCGACAGGGGTGGCCGGTACGTTTACCGAAGCGGTAGTGCGTCAGATGGCAACGGTAAATAAAAGGCCTGTAATTATCGCATTATCGAATCCGACGACACATACAGAATGCACTGCGGAAGAAGCTTACCGGTGGAGTGACGGGCGTGTTATTTTTGCCAGCGGAAGTCCGTTTGATCCAGTGCAGTATAACAATGTTCGTTTTGAGCCCGGGCAGGGTAATAATGCCTATATTTTTCCGGGTATCGGTCTGGGCGTTCTGGCCAGTTCTGCCCGGCGAGTCACTCAAAAGATGTTTTTATCTGCAGCGGAAACATTATCCCGGCAAGTGACGGACGCTGAAATTGCGAAAGGTGCTGTATACCCATCGCTAAAGCATGTGCGCGATGTATCCAGGGCAATTGCTGTATCCGTATGCCAGACGGTAATTCAAGAAGGATTAGTTCATGAGGCATTGCCTGAAAATCTCGACGGATATATACAATCTCTGATGTATGAGCCGAATTATTAAATTAGGTAACAGTCAATCGTTTGGTTTACTAAACAGATTAATGACGCTGTCAAGGCCGGTGTGGTTAATCGAATAGGTGGCTTGCTGCCGTACAATAGGTTTGGCATGGTAGGCGATGCTGACACCAGCTGCAGCCATCATGTCGAGATCGTTTGCGCCATCACCAATTGCAATGACTTGTTTACCGGTGATGCCGAGTTTATCGCATACCTCTTTTAATTTTTCAGCTTTGCCTGCCCTGCCGATAATGGTGCCTAAGACTTTTCCTGTAAGTTTGTTATCCTGTATTTCAAATGTATTGGCGGCCGCAAAATCTATTTTAAGCTTTTCTTTGATACGGTCTGTAAAGAAAGTAAAACCGCCCGAAACGACCATGGTTTTGATGCCGGACGCTTTGGCTTTGTTTAACAGGATTTCTGCACCGGGATTGAGCCGTATACGCTCGTCAAAGACCTTTTGAAGCCTATCTTCATGCAGGCCACGCAGCAATGCAGTACGCTGAGTTAGGCTGTCCTCAAAACTGATTTCTCCCTGCATGGTTTTAAGTGTGATTTCTGCGACCTGAGGTTTAATGTTGTGCATGTCGGCCACTTCATCAATAGATTCGACTGCTAGCAGTGTGGAGTCCATATCCATGGCGATTAGCTTATAATCGGTTAAGCGTTGATTCATGGTGACGAATGCAAAATCAAGACTGGCTTCTGTACAATAATCGCTTATTCCTTCCTGGCGTTGTACGTTGTTAAGTCTGAATGCCTGGCTGGAGATTTTTTCAATTTGATTGGCTCCTGCAAGTTTTGCAAGTGCCCGCAAATCACTGTTCTCGACTTCTAATCCTTGAATGATAAGATACATAAAACGAATTGATTTGTTGATATATGTTCAAAAAAGAAACTTAAAGCTCATTCCATTCTACAATTTTATTGCGTCCATTCTTTTTAGCCGTATAAAGTGCTAAATCAGCTGCCTTTATCAGATCGTTCGGTTGTTGAAATTGAGGCATGTTTTCCATGTAAGAAGCAACGCCGATGGAGGTCGTTATACGAATGGCCGAGCTGTCTTCTGACTGGTAAGAAATGGCTGCAATGGCTTCCTTTAAACGGCATGTGATGTAACGGGACGCTGCTAATGTTGTGTTAGGTAGTATCAGTGCAAATTCCTCACCGCCATATCTGCACAAAGTATCGTCTTGACGTATCAGCCCTAGAATAGTTCGAGTTACAGCGACAAGCATGCCGTCGCCTGTGAGGTGACCATAAGTATCGTTGATTCTTTTGAAATGATCAAGATCGATCATGACAATGGTGAGAGGCAGGTGATGTTGTCGGGACAGAGAAAACTCTTGATTAAGCGTTTCGTCAAAATAGGTTCTGTTGTGTGCGCCTGTTAATCCATCACGGTACGATTTTTCTTCCAACTCTTTTACTTTGGAGACCGAGTGAACGGTAAGCAATTCTTTGGCCTCCGCTAAGAGGCCCGAGAGCTCAAATGACTGAATGATGGTGATATCAAATAGATCTTCGACTGAATCTAGTCCTTCTGCCATGATATCGATGACATCTGCGAGTGTTTTTTCATCAAGATTCAGCCAACTCCGGGCTTTTTTGGATAGCTTATCGAGTTTTTCTGAATTGTTGGGCGTTAAAAAGTAATCGGCCAGATAACGTGCTGTCGCAGCGCAGGCGTGCAAGGTGTGCGCCTGCGCATTGGATTCGGGTTGATTGTGGCTTGTCAGGCAGGCTGAAGCAATATTATCGGGAATATGCCATTGTTTAAGCAGTATATACCCGAGTTCGTCGTGGCCGGTTTCATATGTTTTGCGTTCAGTTTCAATCAGGATGTCGTGATCGTTTGTCGATGCGAAAACAGAGCCGTATGTCTCTGGCATAATCGTACTGTATATTAGAATGCCAATATCCTGGAGCAATCCGATTAAAAACAAATCATCTAGATTGGTTATTTTCAGTTTTTCGCCTAGTGCCCGGGAGGCTAATGCAGATGTTATAGCACGCCGCCAGAATAGGTTGTTATCGATAGCGGGATTCGGTGCGGGGTTTTTTATGAATGATTCTGCAAGGGAAAAGGATAACGCAATGACGATAACGGTATGGGTTCCCAGTAAGCTGACTGCCTGTCGGACATTAGTGGAGGATCTGCGCGTTTTATAGAGCGGCGAGTTGGCAATTTTTAATATTTTTGCAGATAAAGCGGGGTCATACACGATATGATCACATAATATGCCGATGTCGGTGTCCGGGTCATTGGCCAGGTCAATAATTTTTATCGCTATGGCCGGAAGACTGGGTAGTGTTGTGCAGTACCGTAAGCGCTTGGTTAGGTCGTCGTTCACAATATATCTCTTATATTGTTCTTAGGTCTTAAGGGGGTGTCGTACATAAATCACGACAACACCCTCTAGGAAACTAACACGGATTAATACACAATCACCCGAGAATTTCAAGGTAGAAGTTATTACGGTGATGATTAAAACGAAATTTAGTCTGTTTCATATACGGATAGAAAATATACTCAGGGGCGTTATTAAGCTCTGATAAATGCAATTTGTGAAGTTCCTAAAAATTCAATAGCGTTGATGCCATTCATCGCGCTTTAATTCCTTGTCGTCATGGTGAGTTTTGAAATGCTTGTCAGAACAAGTCTTAACTGGGCCATGTTTGTATTTGATTTACTTAATTTCCGAACGGCAATAAAAGTTGTTTTTTAAGTTAGTCATAACCATGATTATACTAATGTTTTTGGTGGCTATTTTGGTAAGGAGAGAATGAATTTAACAGGTATTTCAATTTTACGTTTACAATTGTCCTTGGAAAATGTTTCATTCGTTGGTGCGATGTCATCGTTACCTATTCATGCCAACCTGGATCTGTAACAAGGGCGGTACAATCTTGTTGTAGATCAGCAATAGAGAGATAAACGAGTGATTTTTTGCGTTGGCGCTGAAATAAACGGTCAGATAAAGGAGTAAGCAGTGGAATTTGGAATTAAGGTAGCAACCCTGGATAAGCAACGCGGATCTTGCGTCGTCGTTGGTGTGTTTGAGTCAGGAAAAATGACGGATGCGGCAAAAGAGGTAGACCGGATTTCAGACGGATATCTTAAGGATATTGTCAGTCAGGGGGATATGGAAGGAAAAGCGAGTACGGCGCTGTTGCTGCACAAAATTCCGAATCTGCAGTGTAAACGAATATTGTTGGTTGGCTTGGGAAAGGAGCAGGAATTTAAAGATCATGCATTTATTAATGCTACTCAGACCGCGTTGCGGGCATTACATAACACGGGTGCTACGGATTGCGCGTTTTTTTTGTCGGATATTCCAGTCCCTGAACGAGACAGTGCCTGGAAGGTGATGCAACTTGCCAAGCTTGCTGTGGAAAGCAACTATCGATTTGATAAACTCAAAAGTAGCCCGGAAGAAAATACTAAAGCACTGCGTAAAATTACCATTTGTATTGGTGATCGTGCTGATTTGCCGGCAAGCAAGGAAGCGCTCAAGCAGGGTGCTGCGATAGCGCATGGCATGAATCTGACAAAAGACTTGGGCAATCTAGCACCCAATATTTGTACACCGACTTATCTTGCAGAGCAAGCAAAGGAGCTTGCTAAAACGTACAAACTAAAAGTGACTGTTTTGGATAAGAAGGAGATGGAAAAACTGGGCATGGGTGCATTGCTAGCGGTTGCCCGTGGTAGTCATCAGCCCGCAAAGTTGATCGTATTGCAGTATCAAGGTAAAGGTAAAAAAGAAAAACCAGTCGTTCTAGTCGGTAAAGGCGTAACTTTTGACACTGGTGGTATTTCGCTGAAACCGGCCGCTGAAATGGATGAAATGAAATATGACATGAGCGGTGCTGCGAGTGTATTTGGCACACTGAAGGCCGTTGCGGAAATGAATTTGCCGATCAATGTGGTCGGTATTATCCCGGCAACTGAAAACATGCCCGGCGGTAGCGCGACCAAGCCGGGCGATGTGGTGACGAGCATGTCGGGACAAACTATTGAAATATTGAATACGGATGCGGAAGGCCGATTGATACTTTGCGATGCGCTGACCTACGCCGAACGTTTTGATCCAAAGGCGGTGATCGATATAGCAACACTGACAGGTGCGTGCGTGATTGCACTGGGTAATGTGGCAACGGGTCTGATGAGCAACAACGAAGAATTGTCCCAAGCGTTAATTGGTGCGGGTGAGTATGCTTCAGACCGTGTTTGGCCGTTGCCGTTATGGGATGACTATCAGGATTTATTAAAGAGTAATTTTGCCGATATGGCGAATATTGGCGGGCGTGCCGGCGGTACCATTACAGCGGCTTGTTTTTTATCCAGGTATACTAAGAAATTTCACTGGGCTCATCTGGATATAGCGGGCACTGCTTGGAAGTCAGGTAAGGAAAAGGGATCGACAGGCAGACCTGTGCCCCTTTTGACGAACTTTTTGATAACTCAGGCCAAAGAGTCGAATAAATGACGTTGTTATAAGAGAAAATGGTCCAAGGATGACCGAAGTCTATTTTTACTCGGGCGCAGTGGACAAATTGCAGGTGGCGTGCAAACTGTGCGCTAAAGCGGTGAAGCAGGGTGCATGCTTAATTGTTTATACCGGTGATGTTAAAATACTGGAAAAATTGGATAAGCTACTCTGGACTTTTAATCCCACCAGTTTTTTGCCGCACTGCTTCATCCATGAGGATGCGGATCTAGTCAGGGAAACACCGGTTGTTTTAAGTGATAAAGTGGTGTTAGAGCAGGGATACCCGATGTTGTTAAACCTGCATGATGAATGTCCGTCCGGTTTGGAGTCGTTTCAGCGGGTTATTGAAATTGCGAGTGCGTCGACTGATGATAAGTTAATGGCTCGCAATCGGTACCGTTATTATCAACAGGCTGGATATACGGTGTATCATTATAAGTTAGATAATCATTAGCTTTAGAGATCCGTGCGTTTACGGCACTGACTGTAACACTCAAGTCAGTATAGTAGTGAGTATTTTCTCACTTGCTGTTTTTGGACGAGCTAAATCTATAAGTTGAACGAAAAGTATATGAGCGATACCGCCGAAACAGTTGGTCGTGTAGATACCGATAAGATATTGGAGAAATTCAATTTCTTAGTTGATAAGTATTATCATTACGACCCATCGTCAATCGAACCGGGAAAAGTCGAAGTTAAGAATTCGATTCCTGTGCTTACTGAATGCGTAACATTACGGTCAAAGCAATCGGAAGCGCAATTTGACGAGCTGTCGCCTTTACGCTTGTTGCTTGACGCTGCGCTGATTGATGCCAATATTAATCTTGGGCCTGCGGATAGACAGGCTTTAGTCCATGCTTTGGAAGATCGTATTGTCGTTCAGGAAAAAGTTGTGCTGGAACAATAAAACTGAATTTCTGCATTGCATGCATTAAATGTGTAGCATGTTTGCATTGTATATTCTCCAATCCGCAACTCTGTTTTTATTCTTTTATAATAATAAGTTTTTGTTTCGTTGTTAAATAACCACCACCTTTCTTATTGCAAATTCCATGGAACTTGAAAAAAGCTTTGATCCTCATTTGATTGAGAATCGATGGTACTCAGTTTGGGAGTCCGCAGGATATTTCAAGCCGAACGATACAGAAGGTAATGCTGCCTACTGTATTATGTTACCGCCACCCAATGTAACCGGTACGCTGCATATGGGGCATGCTTTTCAGCACACGCTGATGGATGCCTTAACGCGCTATCACCGTATGCGGGGGGAACAGACGCTCTGGCAACCTGGAACGGATCATGCGGGAATTGCTACACAAATTGTTGTAGAACGTCAGTTGGATCAACAAAACATCGATCGCCGCGATCTCGGGCGGGAAGCATTTTTGGATCGTGTATGGCAATGGAAAGAAGCGTCAGGCTCGACGATAACCCGTCAAATGCGCCGATTAGGTACTTCATGCGATTGGGCGCGTGAACGCTTTACTATGGATGAAACGTTGTCTCGCGCTGTAACTGAGGTGTTTGTCAGCCTTTATCGTGAAGGGCTGATTTACCGTGGCAAGCGCCTGGTGAACTGGGATCCGGTATTACAGACGGCTGTGTCCGATCTTGAAGTAGTTTCAACTGAAGAGAACGGTTCATTGTGGCATATTCGGTATCCGCTTGAGCAGGCCGATGGCCATGTTGCGACAGATGAAGCCATTATCGTTGCAACAACGCGTCCAGTGACTATGCTGGGTGATGTGGCGGTTGCAGTGCATCCGGAAGATTCACGTTATCAGCATTTAATTGGGCGGCATGTGCGATTGCCACTGTGTGAGCGTAGTATTCCGGTCATTGCCGACAGTGAAGTGGATCCTGAATTTGGTACTGGCTGCGTTAAAATTACCCCGGCACATGATTTTAATGATTACCAAATCGGACAGCGCCATCGTTTGGCATCCATCAGTATTTTTACACTTGATGGAAAGATCAGTGACTTGGCTCCATCGCAATATCAGGGTATGGATCGTTTTGATGCCAGAAAAAAAATTGTATCCGATTTGGAAATACAGGGTTATCTGACAGAAACCAAACCGCATAAACTGATGGCGCCACGTGGTGACCGTACCAACACCATCATTGAGCCAATGCTAACCGACCAGTGGTATGTGTCAATGGAAGGGATGGCAAAACGTGGCTTGGAAGTCGTGGCAAACGGTGATGTCAAATTTACGCCCGCTAACTGGACACATGTTTACAATCAATGGTTGGAAAACATTCAGGACTGGTGTATTTCGCGCCAACTGTGGTGGGGCCATCGAATACCTGCCTGGTATGATGAAGACGGCAATATCACTGTTGCACATAATCTCGAGGAAGCGCAGCAATTGTCGGGTAACGACAATCTTAGGCAGGATGAAGATGTGCTCGACACATGGTTTTCTTCGGCGCTATGGCCATTCTCTACGTTGGGCTGGCCGAATGATACTCAGGAATTAAAAACGTTTTTGCCGACATCGGTGTTGATTACCGGATTTGATATTATTTTTTTCTGGGTGGCACGTATGGTGATGATGTCCCTGCATTTCACGGGCAAAGTGCCATTTAAAGAAGTATATATCACCGGATTGATTCGTGATTCAGAAGGCCAGAAAATGAGTAAATCCAAAGGGAATGTGTTGGATCCGCTCGATTTGATTGACGGTATTGCATTGGACGATTTGATTGCCAAGCGGACGACGGGATTGATGAATCCGAAACAGGCGACATCCATCGAGAAAACGACACGCAAGCATTTTCCGAAGGGAATTCCGGCTTTCGGGACGGATGCGTTGCGTTTTACTTTTGCCAGTCTGGCTTCACACGGCCGGGATATCAAATTCGATTTACAGCGTTGTGAGGGCTATCGTAATTTCTGTAATAAATTGTGGAATGCAACCCGGTACGTGCTGATGAATTGCGAGGGTAAAGATACCGGGTTGGATGATGGTGTGGAATATGCTTATGCCGATGTGGACAAATGGATTATCAGCCGTTTGCAACAGGCCGAACATGCCATTGAAAAGCATTTTACCAATTATCGTTTTGATTTGGCCGCAAGAGAGATCTATGAGCTGGTATGGGATGAATATTGCGACTGGTACGTTGAATTGGCAAAAGTTCGTTTGAACAGTCCACAAGAACAGGAACAATGTGCGACGCGCCGGACATTGGT
This sequence comes from Gammaproteobacteria bacterium, assembly GCA_030431985.1. GTDB lineage: Bacteria > Pseudomonadota > Gammaproteobacteria > Burkholderiales > Nitrosomonadaceae > Nitrosomonas. Next base: position 85,658 of record JAUIIB010000005.1, on the reverse strand, counting down.
ACGTGTACTGGAAACGATGCTGCGGATGGCGCACCCGATTATTCCTTTTATTACTGAGGAGCTTTGGCAGACGGTTGCGCCACTTGCCGGAAAAGATGGTGAGAGCATTATGTGTCAGCCGTATCCGGTTGCCAATCCACAAAAAATAGATAATTTGGCAATGGAAAAAATTCAATTGCTTAAAGAAATGGTCAACGCGTGCCGCGCGTTGCGTGGCGAAATGAATGTATCGCCAGCGCAAAAGGTACCGTTGCAGGCTTCGGGAGATTCACAAACATTGGCTGAAAATGCACCTTATCTAGTAGCATTAGCTAAGTTATCGGAACTTGAAATTTTGGATGAGCTGCCTGAGGCCGATGCACCCGTTTCTATTGTTGGTGATTTCAGACTCATGTTGAAAATCGAAATCGATGTAGAGGCTGAACGTGATCGTTTGAAAAAAGAGATAATACGAATTATGGCGGAGAAATCCAAGTCCGAAGCCAAATTATCCAACACGAACTTTGTAGATCGTGCTCCAGCTGCCGTTGTAGCCCAGGAAAAAGAACGCCTGGCAAGTTTTAACACCCAGCTTAGCAGTCTTGATGAGCAGTTGCAGAAGCTGAGTTAGGGAATGACGAGCTGGCGAGGCATAGTATCTTCACTGTAATTTGTGGAGATACCATGCCACCTTTGATTGGATTAAATATATTCCAGTCCTGTATTAGAGAGTCCGACCAAATCTATATTCATGGCATTTAGTCCTGTCTCTGCTGCTGCGACACCTAACTCGCCAATTGTCATATCGCCGTTATCCAAGTTGTTGATAAACGGCTGCGCCTGTTGATCTGATGGTGGCGATCCGATAATGTTTGTCCAGAGGCGTGTAACCACTTTCTGGGATGTGTCGGCACCGGATGCAAGTAATGCCAGTTCGGCAAGTTCTTCATAAGTCATGCCATCATCAAGTAACTCCAGACCGATACCTACAAACTGAGGATTCTGAACTTGTGCAGGACCAAACACTGCGCCGATCAATTTAGCAACCTGGCCGGCACTGGTGTCCAGATCATAGGCGATGCCAATATCGGAAAATTGCAAACGTTCAATATTAAGCAATATGTCGTTACCTTCGTCGTTTACGGTGTCTATAACTTCAAATCCACCGTTAATTGATCGTGTTATTGTATAGTTGGCGATTGGATGGGAGAAAATCGCTGTATCCGATCCGCTATCCCCGTCAATAAAGTCGTCACCTTGCATACCTTCGAAGATGTTGGCGCCACTGTCTCCCACGAATCGGTCATCATTGAATGAACCAATCAATGTAGCGGCGCCGGCGACGAATTGCTCGATATTGCTGAACGTACCTGACGCTACCTGAGTTTCCGTCACAAAGTCGATGGCTAAATCCGTGTCGCTTTCTGTGCCTTCAACAACAGAATTAAGAGCCAGGTCATTGGTTGAATTGGAGAAAGTTGCATCAGCTTCGAGTACATCCTGTGGCGTGAGTTGAACGCCGTTCAAATCGCGTGGTGCAGTACCTGAATCGCTTTTCCAGACAGGTTGATCGAATTCGAGTTCGGCGGTGTATGTTCCAGCCGTGGTATCAATACGGATTGTACCTTTTAATGTACCGAAGTCGAGAATATCGTCACCGTCGCCACCATCAATTGACATATTGCCCAGGCCAATAACAAATCGATCGTCACCCGCGCCGCCGCTGGCGTCATCATCGCCATCGAGTACCAGTATGTCATTGCCATCACGGCCTTCAAGCACGTCATTGCCTGCACCACCAGCCAGCATATTGTCGAAATTATCACCGCTTATTGTATCGTCGCCGTCACCGCCGATGATATTTTCGATATCGATTAAAGTGTCGTTTTCCTGACCGCCGGAGAACAGGCGGAAAGTGGCACTACCAGCTGAAAGATCGGCATCAAGGTGACCGAAACTGGAACTTTCCACTTCGCCCCGCTGAACATCTGGAGCGGCAAACGCCCATGAGGCTGTGTCGATTCCGGAACCGCCATTGATAATGTCGTTACCTGCGCCGCCGTGTAGCAGGTCATCATCAGCGTCCCCGGACAGATCATCGTTACCTGGGCCGCCATACAGTGCATCTTGTCCGCCTCGTCCGTGAATGTCGTCATTACCGCCGCCGCCAATAAAGCGTTCACCTGAATTACTACCCTGCAAAAGATCGGCATGCTCATTGGAGCCGATCAGTTCTTCAACGTTGCTTACAGTACCTGAAAACCAGTTACTGCCGTCGAAGGTATTAATGGTGCCTGCAAGCAGGTCCACGTTGAGGCCGGCAAAGATACTGCGCTGGTTTGCCGACAATGCATCACGACCTGCACCGCCATCTATATCAACATCGCCGCTACGTATAAAGAAAATATCATCACCATCATCACCGGTTGCCTGAACCGTATGGCTTGAGCCGGCATCAATTTCAATGCTGTCGTCACCTTCACCACCTGAAGCCAGTCCGTCTTCTTTGATAACAATTTCGTCGTCACCGGATTCCCCGTACAATTCAAATGATGGGTTGTTGTCGCCACCATTATTGCCGCGTATGAAATCATTACCGTCTCCAGCATGAATAGTGATCAGACCCTGACTGCGGATATCAAAATAATCATCAAGATCGCCGGCAAAGTAGACGTCAAATCGCTCAACATTGCCCGAAGCGATAACTGATGGCCCGCTTTCATTTTGCAGGCTGCCATCCGGTGTTGCCAGTTCATTACCTTCCAGCGCATTAAATACGCGTAACGTCGAACCGATCGAGCCATCGATGCGGACAAGCCAGCGAACATCAGGTACTTCCGTTAAATATAGGGTGTCAAAGCCGCCGCCACCGTCGTAGTTAGCACCGCCGGTACCAGCATAGATAATATCGTCGCCTTCACCTCCACCGACATAACGTCCGGCTTGTTCACCGTAAAGCGTGTCATTTCCATCGCCACCGTCGATTTCAGTATATGTTCCGGAGCCGCCATGCAGAATGTCATTGAAATCCGAACCGGAGAATTGTTCAATATTCACGGCGGTATCTGTGGTGATCACCGTGCCGCCGTCGGGAGACAATCGTTCGACTCGACCCGTTTCAGCGAAAATCCGGACCGGCCCTGACGCTTCCTGGGAGCGTGCCTTTAAACGAAGGCCGTCGTTGATATATTCGCGCTGTACGACCTCGCGAATGTCGGACGCATAAGTGAGTGCATCAAAATCACCATCGCCGCCGTCATAATAGTTCGTGACTCCGGCTAGTGTTTGGTCGCCAGCTACCAGCGTGTCGTTACCTTCTCCACCCAGGAGTACATCATTGCCGGGACCGCCGATCAGAATGTCTTGACCGGCTCCGCCATCGAGGAGGTCATTACCCGAACGGCCGTCTAATAGATCGCGGTCGGCATGTGTAACAAAGCGGTTATCAGCGGCATCGCCAAATAGAAAAGCATGACGGTCATCTTCGACAACGATATTTTCAACAGATGACAGTGTCGATGTATTTTCAAAGCCCGCAAAGATTGTGCCGCGTTCTAAATCGGCGTCAATGTTAGGATTGCCGGAATCATTATTAACCGGAAACCGCCATGTATCATTCCCGGCGCCGCCCGAAAATGTATCCTCCCCACCGGTGAAAACCATCAGGTCATCGCCGGGACCGCCGTTGAGAACATCCCCACCGGCGGGGCTACCGGCAAGCATGTCGTCTCCGCCAAATGCGTTAATTGTAATTGTTGACGAACCACCAAACAAAATGTCCCTGTCTTGGGTACCATCGAGCACATTTTGTCCGAGCAATGCTCTGAATACATTATTCAGCAGGATAGACGGGGTAAGCCCTATGTCGGAAAAAACATATAACTCTATATTTCGTGTTTCGTCGGTACCGTCGAGCTGATTCGGATTGGTAGGATACAGATGATTAAAAGTTATTGATTCACCATCTTCGGATTGAGAATAGTCGTACTCCAGAAAAGCGTTACGGAATACGGCTATATCGTTGCCTTCTCCGCCATCCAGAAAATCGTTACCGGAAGCACCGACCAGAATATCTATACCCGATTCGCCAATCAGCGTATCGTTGCCGCCAGCGCCATAAAGCAGGTTATGACTATCAGTACCCGTTAACGGATCGTTCAATAAGGTGCCAATTCCGATAGGGCCGGTTTGAGTGTCTCCGACAGGTTCTACGACATCCTGGGTTAGTCTGTCTGTCCATTCTGTTACACCCAGATAGTCTTCCAATTGACCCAGTGGATCAATTTCCAGGAATGCCGTATCGATGTCTTCGAGAATAGTATCGAAAATATCCGGATCGGGAAGCAATCTGTTGATTTTGTCAGAAACCGAATCAATGACGCGATTGATACCGAGCGTATCCATGATGTAATCGATAATCGGCCCGACAGTAATATCGAATATAAATCCCACTGCATCGAGGATGCCTTCAACGGGCTTTAGCACTTTAGAGACGGCATTGAGTGGACCACGCAAAAAACTCAGCGAGGAAGAAATGCCGTCGAAGGCTATACGAACACTGAGTATTGGCAGGAAAGTTGCGGAGGGTACCGAAGTATCCAATACTTGAGTTTTTTCTTTAACTTCGGCAAAAAGTGCATTTACGGCCGAGATTGCATCATTCGGGGGTGCCACCAAGATGTCGGCGCCTGCAGCGGCTGGGGCAGCCGGGTCACCGTTAGGATCAAATTCATCTGCTTTGTCCAGCGCATTTATCAACTGATCGGCAGCGGTGATATTTTTGAGCAGCAGGCTTTGGGCACCAATGAGCTTGAGATCAAAACTGTCCAGCTTCTCCTGCGCGGCGTCCAGCTTTTCTTCGAGCTTGCTATCGTCGATTTTTTTGGCTAATTGCTTTGCTTTATCTCTAACTTTATTAGTGACATTCTGAACGCCGTTGAGTACTTTATCAGCCGCTTTGGCCAAAAGCTTCAAGGGGCCGGCTTTGCTCATTAATTTTAAATTGAGTTTAAGCTTGGAAATCGTGTCACTGAATTCATCAGCTTTATCTTCGACGGCATCAACAGCGTCAATGGCCATCTCAACTCTGTCTATTTTTTCATTAATGTTTTCGATCAGTCCACGGATATCGCCCACATTATTATTTGATTGGGTGAGGTTGCTACTGTACGAACGCAGCTCTGGTCCTGCTGACATGAGTTGTTCTCCTTATTATTTTCGATGCGCGGTTGCGTATATTTTTTGTTTTATTATGAATCCATTCGGATCATTTTTTAATGTTATGGTTGAGTGTTCAGCTGCGATATTTCGTTTGATCAAAAATACGATTTGTCACAACTGTATGACTAAGTTCTATGGAAGCAATTTATATGCCGTTTAAATAACATAATGAATTATAAATAGTTTAATGAATCTTATCTATGTCGTTTGGGAGTAATGTAAAAATTTTCTACAGTATCTTTGTGGAATTATCTAGCAATTGGGAAGAAAAATTGATTATCGAATAGGTTGGTGCTGTGTGATGTTACGGTAAATCTCTTTCATGATAGCATTATTGTGTGCTTGCACGATGATCTGCGATTTAAACAATGCACTGAGTTCAATGATGCTGATGACTGCAATGAGACAAATGCCAAGCGTGGAAAACGGTGTGAATAACAGGACTAAGCCCCCCAGAAAAACACATAGATTAAATAGGCCGCGCTGCCATTTCCCCAGATAAAAATGATGCAGACCCGCGATAAAGAGATAATTAAGCGCAGCATAGGTATCCGGGTCTTTAAGCTGTTTTTCTGCTGCCTGATGAAAAGCAAACCGCTGATCGTTGGGTAAGGCACGAACGCATTTGCGTAGACGTTCCTCTTCATCAGTGACAGTTTCTTTCGAAGTCATTGTGATCATGATGTAAATACGGGATTTATCGGCCCAAAGTGATAATCACGGCTTCTCGCTTCCAAAACAGCATGTAACGTTTTTGCTCAACAAGCTGGAATACCAATTGCCAACCATCCGCGGCTTCTTTATTGAGAATGGACTCCAGCTTTTTGAGCGGCAATCCAGAAGCGCCCAGAATAATTGTACCCAGACCACCTTCTGCAACATGCACTATTTTGTATTCCGTGTAAGCCATAATAACGGTACTCCATCTTTGTTGGATTGAAATCAGTTATAAGGATAATACAATGTAGAGAGAATTGCTCAAGATGAAATATCGGCCTGAAAGTCGGTAGGTGTAAGATGGCAATACATTGCTGAGTCGGTAATTGCAAGCACAGCGCAAAGGCTAAATGGTAAGCAGCAAAAGTCATGACGGCAGAACAACAGAAGAGACCCAAGCGCTGAAAATAAAAAATGGGTATATAGGGCGGGAAAAGAAATACTAGAAAGGCCACTGTGCTCTTAATGTCAGGTTTATTGAGATGATGGAATTAATGAAATGGTTAGTAGTGCGTAGTCAACAGCATAAGCTATTATCAGTTTTTAGTGTATTTCTGAGTACTGACATTCACGTTGCAGATCCTATGGGTGGCGTAGCGATAAAAATCGGGTACTTTTTTGAGACATAGTAACGAGATTGATATCTTGATGTGAAAGCCTGTGGTTCAAATATGAGCGCGATAGAAAAAATGCTGATAAAGTGGGTGAAATTATCTGTGGATTGTGTTTTGTCTAACAGTAATATGGTTTGAGACTTTAATAAATTGTTCCACGGTCAAATTCTCAGCGCGCAATTGAGAATCAATGGACAGGTGTTGAAAGTCTTCTTGTTTTAGAAATGCAGACAGCGTGTTTCGCAATGTTTTACGCCGTTGTGAAAATGCCGCAGCTACTATGCGTGAAAACAATGTTTCATCCAGTACGATTTGTGTGCGGTGATGTAGTGGCGTCATGCATACAATTGCTGATTGAACTTTCGGCATGGGACGGAAAGACTCCGCTGAAACTGTTAGCAGTCGCTCCATATCAAACCGGTATTGCAGCATAACAGACAACCGTCCATAGTCGGTTGTAGAAGGATTGGCAACCATGCGATCGACAACTTCTTTTTGCAGCATGACATGTATGTCCTGAATTAATGCAGAGAAATCACTCAGATAAAACAGCAACGGTGTTGAAATGTTATAAGGCAGATTGCCGACAATGCGCAGATTCTTTCCCAGTTTTGAAAAATCAAATTTCATTGCATCAGCTGCGTAGATCGTTAATTTGTTTGCAGGTAACTCACTTTTTAAGTGTGCAACAATATCCCGATCCAGTTCGATAACGTTGAGATGATTCAGTTTACTGATCAGTGGTTTGGTGAGTGCCCCGAGCCCAGGGCCGATTTCGACGATACGGTCTTCCGATAGTGGATGAATATATTCGATAATTTCAGAAATGACTTGTTGGTCGATTAGAAAATTTTGGCCGAATCGTTTACGGGCTTTATGAGCCATAGGGTTGAAGCGTCTAGTTTGATCTGATTGCTTTGTTATGTGCCAATTCAATTGCCAGTTCGATTGCGGTGAGTAGACTACCTGCATCGGCTGTACCTGTTCCCGCGATATCTAGCGCCGTGCCGTGATCGACGGAAGTGCGGATAATCGGCAAACCCAAAGTAATATTAACACCGGCACCAAAACTGGCATGTTTAAGTACGGGCAGGCCTTGATCATGATACATAGTAAAAATGCTATCGTAGCGTTCCAGCTGTACCGGGTTAAACAATGTATCGGCTGGCAAAGGCCCGCTAAGTTGTAAACCTTCTCCGCGCAGCTTGTTGAGTACCGGAATAATTGTATCGATCTCTTCGTTACCTAAATAACCTGATTCGCCAGCATGAGGGTTCAGTCCGGCAACTGCAATATGAGGGTTGGATATATTAAATCGGCTAACTAAATCGTGGTGGATAATACGCAGTTTGCTTTCCAGGTTTCGTTCTGTAATTGCATTGGGTACATCTTTGAGCGGTAAATGGGTAGTGGCAAGTGTGATACGCATACCGCCGCCGACCAGCATCATAACGGTCTGGCTTTGGGTTAATTCGGCCAGAAATTCGGTGTGCCCGGTAAAAGCAATGCCAGCTTCATTGATGATGCCTTTGTGTATGGGTGCTGTGACCATTGCATCAAAGCGGCTGCTGTTACAGCCAGCTACGGCGCGTTTGAGTAAGTCCAGGACGTATGGCGCATTAGTAGAATTGAGTTGGCCGGGAATAACTGGTTTAGAAACTGGGCTGTGGCAGACTTGTAGAAAACCGGGCTGGTGTGGGGCAGGTTGATTTGTATGAATGTCAGTCAGTTTTACGGGTAGATTGAGTTGTTGTGCCCGCTGGTTTAACAATTCATGATCTGCGAGAATGACCAGTTTACAAGGTAACGAATGTTGCGCAATCTGTAAGCAAATATCGGGCCCGATTCCCGCGGGCTCGCCTGCAGTCAGAGCGATAACCGGATAGAGTATTTTGGACATTAAATGTCTTCCATACGATATTCAACATAAGCCTGATCACGTAGCGCACGCAGCATATCCTGAACAACGACTTCGGCTTTTCTGGTCCGAATGGCTTTACGTGCTTTTTCGCGTTGATGCTCGCTACTGACATCCTGCTCGCGGCGTTCGATAACTTCTATCAAGTGCCAACCAAACTGTGTCTTAACTGGGTCGCTGACTTGCCCTGGTGCCAGTGCATCCATCGCTTGTTCGAAGGGAGGGACAGTATTACCCGGCGAGAGCCAGCCGAGATCGCCGCCTGATGAAGCACTGCTGTCTTCTGAATATAACTTGGCGAGTTCAGCAAAATCTTCTCCATTATCAATACGAGCTTTAATCTGAATAATTTCCTGCATGGCATCGTTTTCAGAAACCAATTCATTGATTTTGACTAAAATATGCCGTGCCTGGGTTTGGTTGATCGTTACAATTTGGTTATTCGACTCGCGCTGGTCGAGTATCTTAAAAATATGAAATCCATCTGGACTTTTTACGACGGGTGTCGTCTCACCAATTTCGAGTGGCGAAAGTAGTTTCATGAAAGTGGGGCCCATTTGGGCGATCGGTCTCCACTCAAGTACACCGCCTTTCATTGCATTCGGCGCGTCTGAAAATTCAGCGGCAACCTGTGCAAAATCCACACCTTCTTGCAGTTTCTTTAATGCCTGTTCAGCCCGGGTGGCGCGTTCATTAATCTGTACGGGAGTCATATGTTCGGTGATGCTGACCATGATGTGTGCGAGTAAATATTCATCGTTACCTAATCCGGAAGCCTCCTGAGTTCGCAGGTAGTTGTCTACTTCGCCATCGGTGACATTAACCAGGTTTTTAATTTCCCGTTCTTTCAGTCTGACGGTGAGCATTTCATTCCGAATTTCCTTGCGGAATTCGTTAAAATTGACGCCATCTTGTTCCAGAACTGAATAAAATTCCTGTAATGACAGATTGTTTTCGTCGGCAATTCGGCTGATGGTTTCGTCGAGTTTACTATCGCTGATGGACATGCCCAGTTCTTTAGCATGCTGTAATTGTATTGATTTCATGATCATTGCTTCCAGAACCTGTTTTTGCAACAAATCTGGATCAGGGGGTTCGACACCTTGTTGCATAAGATTAGTGACCGCAGACCGGGTTGCATTATCAAGTTCTCTTTGAGTGATAATTTCTTCATTGACAATTGCCACTATACGGTCAATAGCAATCTCACTTTGGATGTTTTTTGGTACTGATTCTGTATGATTATCTTGGATTGTAGAAGAACCGTTATCATGTTCGGGTAACTGCATGCTCACAGATGAATCGTCTACTAAAGTTTCCGCCCAGAGTTGTTCTGATAGCAAAATAATTAAACCGGAAATGAGGGCAAGATACGTTTTTTTAGACATAATCACAAACACAGCATCAAAGGTGGTTTCGTAAGAAAGTGAATCTGGCAATTTTAGTAAATACTCGAATAGCCTGGAATACTCTGTTGCAGAACCCGTAAGGGGTTGGAGCCGATATTCATTAATCCGTTCAATTCGAGCTGCACAAAAACGGCGGTTGTCGTCCGGCGTGTTGCTGTCGTCAGTTTTTGTACAACGATTCGGAATTTATAGCAACACGATATGTATTCTAATCCTGCCAGGCCTGCAAGTAATCGGTCATCACGTAATGAATAGTTCACTCGGGCAACTGTATGCCAATTTGAGAAAAATGGCCATTGAATCGATGTGTCTATCTGCTTAATGGCAGTGTTAAGCTGATTGATTGTTACGTCATTATCAATATTTTCCCGTACGTCTCGCGTATAGCGATATCCCAGGTTAATTACCTTTCCTATTTCAGGGCGATAGCTGATACCGGCCCGAATTTTTTCTGTTCGTAATGATTGCTGATCAAGCTGGATATTAACGTCGGTGCTGATTTCACGCGTAATTCGACCGGAGAGTGCCGCAATGAAATCGGCTCTGCGGCTGGTAACCTGAGAGGAGTCGAGAATGACGCGGCGATCATGAAAACGGAATTGTTGGCCGATGGCTGCGCGTAAACGTTCAATACCGGTTGCCGGCTCCAGCAAACGCGAGGTCAATGCTAACGTGATCTGATTTGCATCATTGATTCGGTCATTTCCACTAAAGCGGTTCTCGGTAAGCATTTGTGCAAAGCTGAAGTCCGATTCCGCAGAGTCAAAGTTGGGTAGGAAGCTTTGGTTGCGAAAGGGCGCGTAAACATAAAACGCACGCGGCTCCAGCGTTTGAATGTAATGATTGTCACCGATGGTCAAATTGCGGTCAAAAATCACACCGCTGTCCAGGCTAACGATAGGCACTAATCGATCAGGGTTGCTGCCTTCATCGCTGACAGCCTGAGATAATGCATAATGGGTATAATGCAAGCCGAATTTTGGTGTAATGAACCCGAAGGAATTACGAATCGGCAAGCTGATAGTAGGATATATGGTGAAGCGTTTGCCATCGATACGATTATCATCTGAATGGGCAAAGTTGGTCCATGTCGTATTCAAACCCAAATCAAAACCCGCAATGTTTCTCCGGACAGCATTCATGGTCAACTGCGGTAGACGTTTATAGGGTGAAATAATTAACAGATTTAAATCCTGAGGTAGAAATGGATCTTGTAACGTCTGAAAACGCTGCGCAATAGCAGATAAATTTAAAGTTCCATCGGGACCCAGGGCGCCATGATAATATAGCCCTGCTTGTTGCAATAGGTTTGTGCGGCTAGTTTGAGACAGATTGTTCGATAGATCGCGTAGAAAACGGTTGTCGGAAACACGGTTGTAATCAAAGCGGCCGCGCCAGCCATGTCCGAAATACTGTGAATGTTGTAAAGAAACGCCATAACGGGTTTTGTGACTATCGAAATCGTCGGGCAACACATCCGCCTGGAATTTTCCTTGCACGCCGTATCCAATATATCTCAGTTCATTGGTAAGCATAAAGCCGCGTTTTGACATAACACGCGGGGCGATCGTTGCATCAATATTAGGTGCTATGTTGATATAAAAAGGTAAGGCAAGGTCGGCACCGCTACGTTTTGTATGTCCGACGACCGGAGCCAAGAATCCTGTTTTGCGTTCACCCGTGTACGAGAAATCCAGCCAGGGGGTGTATAAGATGGGTACTTTCTTAAAAACAATACTGACATCACGTGCTACACCGACTTCTTTCTCACTGTCAATTTCCAGATCACCTGCTTTAATAAACCAGTCATTTTTGTCGATAGGACAAGTGGTATATTTTCCTTTCTTGAGGCGATAATGATTTTTACCCTCAAATAGTAATTTTTCTCCAGAGCCTCGTCCATCGCTATTTTTCATGGTGTAGCTTGGTTGAGTGAGAAAACCGACTTGCGTGTCCAGGTTGATCTTGAGATAGTCCCCTTCAATAAAATCTTTTTCTCTATCCAACCAGATATTGTCAATAACTTCGGCGTCTTTTGTTTTCGGGAAGTATTTCATGTGGTCGGCTGTGAGAGTCATATCGGCATAACACACTTTTGCGTCACCGATTGCTTCCATCTCATCTTCGTAAATGCCCTTAACGTGATCTGCTTCAAGTACAACAATCTGAGAGTCGAACTGGGTTGCGGTGCGATTCGCAGCGGGGACTGATGCAGCTATTTCTGGTTTGTGGCGGGGCTTGATTACGTTAGCATGTACCGATATGGTCACGAACATGCCGCAGGAAATAATCAGGTAAATCGCTGAACGGAAAGCGCTGTTATTTTCGTTTTTCATACTCGATTCTTCAACATCTGGGCATTACTTGTTGACGTTTGGCCGCTCAACAGTTCAATAGAAATATCGATAGAGTGCGCGCTGTAAGATAATATTGAACACGATTGAACATTTATTTTCCATGAAATTCAGATCTGTATATTTGCCGGTACTTCAATTTATGGATTGAAAATCCAATCGCTTATTATTCAAGCGTTTCATTATATCAGGGGAACAACCTAGTCATGCAGCAAAAAATTCCGGGTTAAGTGAACAAATCTTCATAGCTATTGATGTAATGTGTGAATTTAGAAAAAGAGGGAGCAAAAGTTTTTTAACCTGAGGATCATTTAGATCGTTTGCTGCATTGCTCATTGCCTGAGAAGAGGATATAAGTGTAGGGATGGGGTATCTGGGTAACCTATATTCAATGTAGCAATGTAGTTAAGCCTTAAGCCAAATCTACATTTCTGTAAGACACACGCATATACTACGTCCACACGGCTACCCGCAGGAGAGGCGCGGGTGTTGGGCTAATCCGGTATTCAGAATAATGCTAATCCATCGGTGTCAAATATTGAGTTTTGATAGGTGCTCATGCCGGCAACTGTGACAAACAGATCACTTCGATCCGTAATACCCTGGTCAAGTTGTTCGGTCAAAGCCTCGAGATTGTTACTGGGGAGTGGTTCTCCCAAAGCAGTTTCGCTCAATTCATGAACAAAAGCCTGATTCGACAAAGGTGCCCAGTTTCGATGATAGCTGTCAGTCTGAAGTAATTGTTGCGCGAATTCAGTAATGTTTAAGGCTGACGATTGTGCAAATTCGTTAAGATGCGTCCACAGCGGGGTGGTGTCATCAATTAGATGTGCAATACCAGCAACATGTTTTAACGTTTGCTTATCCAGATTTTCAAAGCTTATTGTCAGCGTTTGATCAGAAAATCTGACCTCTTCAATACCGTTTAGCGTATTAACAGCTCTTGCATCATCACGCTCAATCGTAACTTGACCTTCATTGTTCAGCGAAATCCGATGTGTATTTAATGTTTCGACGAGATGCACTGAATCAAATCCGGTACCGCCATTAAATTGGTTAAAACCAAATCCATCGATCAGAATGTCATCTCCCTGTCCACCATTTAAAATATCGCTTCCATTTGTTGTTGAGATCCCTTGTTCACTGATGATTAAATCCTGTGTTAGTCGTAAATTTCCATTGGTATCGAGTAAACGACTTGTTAGGTTTTCATGAGTCGCCATGAATAGCAATATTTGGCCCCAGTTTCCGCCATTATTCAGAAAATTTATTCCTAAATTAACAAGGTCGGCGCTGAAATATTCATTTCCCCATACGTGAGAGATTAAATCAATTAACTGGCTTTCGTCGGATAGATTTTGTGCAGTACTTATGTTGTCCAGATAATAGAAGAAAGCCAGTTCACCCAACTGTGAAGCCGATAGATTTTGGCCGCTCAGCTGATTCATTTCTTCCGTACTTGGCAGTCTATACGATATTGATTGATACAGTGTGGCAATAGTTTTAAGTTGGTCGCTGTCTCGATAGACGAAGGTAACTCGAGTATCATTGGTAATGCGTCGGTCTTCCGAAAACCAGTTAGTTGAAACAGAAGCGCTAAGCGCCGGGTCTATAGGAAAATAACTTGAAATGACTTGATTTTGGTCGTCCAGACTGAACGTTATAGTACCGGCGAAACTTGTGCCGCCTTGGAGTACATCATCACCGGCACCGCCATTCAAAATATCGTTGCCGGTACCGCCAATGAGATAATCATTACCGGCATCGCCAAACAAATAATCATCGCCGTTTTGTGAGCCGAGGATGTCATCGCCGTTGCCACCCCGGAGAATGTCACTACCGTCGCCGAGTATAAATACTTGATCGGTTTCGTCACCTACAACAAAATTATTGCCACTGCCTCCGATAATACGGCCATTGCCAATGGCAACAGTAAACTCTATGTTTTCCAGTTGTAGTGCTGTGCCAGGTTCCAGGTCCCGTGTGTCTAGGACAAGTGCTTCCTGGCGTAATGGGAAATCTGGATCGTTTTCTCCAGTACCTGTTGCACCAAGGATTGCAACATCTAGTTTGGTAAGCTGGTCGGGTTGGCTAATTTCCTCATTGTCGCCATTGCTTGTATTGAAAACAGTTAAGATGCGCAGAGTTACCTGACTGTCGTCCGAAATAGTGTCTAAAAAGGGGTCAATTCCGTTTTGCAGTATTGTATTAAATACGTCGGTGTCATTTATTTTAAGCAGAGAGGCAACTTGTAACTGGTCACGGAGTTCAGGAACAGTTGCAGTATCAATTTGTTGGAGTGTTGCGTCGATACCTCCAGGCAGTCCTACTCTTAGCCGTGTCTCATCTTGGGAATCAACAACCAGCAATATTTCCGTAAATGATAAGCCAGGGGTGTTTTCCTCGCTTGCTGATGTCACAATTGCGTTCATATTTTTTCTGGGTTAATGCTTCAACAGTTTGATTTATCGCTCAATGTTTCAGAGTGGCGTATGTAATAACTGAAAGTTAATAAAGTTACACCATTTAGTAATTACTATTGGCTTTCAATGGTTTCTTGTTCCTAATATTATGATAATACAGGTCTTATAATCTAATGGTTGAAGGAAAAGGCTGGGAAAAACCTGCTATCTTATAGATTTGTTTTTCGGTATTCGTTGCGGTTTTTGTGGGATTGTTTCGGGCTATGTAAGCGCCATTGGTTGACTCGTTTTCTTATGAGAAACTAGATGCAGAGTATCGGCTGTTTTATTTGAGCGTGATTGTGGTCAAAAATTGCCGACGCGGCACATTGTCCGCCTGGATATCACAGGATCCATGTATGCCAAACCAACGGTATCGATTTCTTCCGATTAAACGGTAGACGATATTTCGCAGGGAACGCGGACTAGTCGTAGTGAAAGAAAACAGTGGTCTAGGCATACGCAGTCGTTTGCAAATATGAATGAACGCGGTGCTTTGGGTATAGACACGTTGTCGACGAGTGGCGCCTAGCCCGGCGATGACTGCAGCGAAGTGAGATTGCTCTCCAAGGTCGCATTTAATAATGAAGCGAACAGCGTGAGTCAGTGGTCATCGGATGGCCGGTGCGCCTAAATTTGAAACTTACGGCATTACTTTCTTGATCAAACGACGCTCTGATTTTGGGAGTTTGACATGTCCTGCTTGGACAAACCGGCGGGCTTTCTCTGATAGCTTGTTCCAGATCCGGTGGATGATATCGTGCCATTTGGTTTCGTCGTATTCAGGATGATCGGCTGCGAAGCCCGCCAGATAATGTTCAAGAAATACCAGCCCGGCAACATCTTCAAGCATTTGCGTATCGGGATTGGTTTTAAGTGATTGTTTGCCGACAACCTGTTTGACGTGCGTGATGAACGTCTGGTTGTACCCCGCTCTTTCCAGTAATTGAGCAGTCTTGTCGGCATGAAATTTGCACAGAGCATTACGCCATTGGTGGTATCCTTTGCGGTTCATAGGGTAGTCACTGCGCGGTGATTTCCAGCGCTGGATATGCTGTGCTCTGACGGCGAGCTTGATGGCTTCATCTGCTTCGGGCACAAAACGTTCCAGCATTTCCGACATACGGTGCGCATAGAGTAATTCTTTTGGCCAATTTTTGCCGTCGCTGACTTCCGTATTCGGATCCTTACGATTGGCAGCGTCAATGAGTGTAACGGCCGTGTCAAAACAATGATGCGTCATAGTGTCGTCATGAGTGATGTACAGTTCTTTTTGTTTTTTGTGCAATACTATGAAACAGTGATTGCACTATCGTATTAACCGATAATCCATAGTTTACAATATCTCGTACAATCTATGGATCTGTTGGCTGGGATTATCATTAGATATATAAATATAACGATATGAATCGACGAATCTTCTTGAAAAACCTTGTCATAACAACCACATTGCCGTTATTTCCAGGTTGTTCACAGGTTGTGGGTGAGGCTGAGAGCCCTGTAATACCGTTGAACAAACCATCTCAGGAATGGTTCGGTTTAGTCACGTCAAGGGCTTACGAAATTTTGTTTGAAGAAGCGACGGAAAGGCCTGAATCGAGTAATCTGGTATATGAAACACGTGAAGGCACCTATTTGTGTGCCGCATGCTATCTGCCCTTGTTTGAAAGCAAGCACAAATATGAGAGCTGGACCGGTTGGCCGAGTTTTACCGAACCGATTACAGGTCATGTTGCGACAAAAATCGATTTTAAAATGCTCTGGCCCCGTACTGAATATCATTGCGTGCGTTGCTGCGGTCATCAGGGGCATGTGTTTGGTGATGGCCCGCCGCCGCGTGGAGAACGTTGGTGCAATAACGGGTATGCGCTGAAGTTTGTACCGATTGAGGAAGTATTACCCGAACTGAGGGGCTGAAACAATTTAATCAATAAAGTAAAATCAAGCGATTATTTCAGCGATCTGTGTTATTTATATCTAAATTGCTTTTCTCGCCGCGTCTCCAGGTATGGAATTTTTCAACCCATTGTAGAATTCTTTTAGGGGCATGCGCACGTTTCCATTCGCCCGCAGCGTATTTGTTGGCCTCAGGCCAGGTGGGATAAGTATGGACGGTGCTAAGAATTTTGTTCAGGCCCAGACCATGCTTCATTGCCAGCACATATTCGGCAAGTAGGTCGCCGGCGTGCTTGCCGACAACGGTTACACCTAGAATGCGGTCTTTACCTGGTAGGGTCAATACCTTGACAAAGCCGTGCGCCGCTTCATCGGTAATGGCGCGGTCCAGGTTGTTCAGGTTATAACGTGTTACTTCGACGGTAATGCCGCGTGACTGTGCTTCTACTTCAGACAATCCAACTCGGGCAACTTCAGGATCGGTGAAAGTCGCCCATGGTATTACCGAATAGTCTACTTTGAAACGTTTAAAGTCGCCAAATAGTGCATTGACAGATGCATACCATGCTTGGTGGGCTGCGGTATGGGTAAACTGGTATGGACCGGCAACATCGCCGCAGGTATAAATATTGGGGTAAATCGTTTGGAGCCAGTTGTTGGTTTCAATGGTGTGTTGTGGTGAAAGCGGAATATTCAATGCTTCCAGGCCGAAACCTTCGGTGCGCGGTTTCCGGCCAACCGCACACAAAATAGCGTCAAAAGGAATACTGTTCTCATTGCCTCTCCGATCCTGCACAATTACTTGGGGGATTGCACCATCTGATGTATTCACAATTTCGCACCGTACGGCTCGTGTTTGCGTCAGAATCTGTACGCCGTCGTCATGTAATGCTTGTTTAATCAGTGTGCGTGCATCGGTGTCCTCGCGCTGTAATAGTTCGCCCTGCTCAATCTGTGTAACTTGGCACTCTAGCCGGGCAAATGCCTGGGCTAGCTCGCACCCGATAGGGCCGCCACCAAGTACCACAAGCTGTTCAGGCCGTTCGGTCAGTGTCCATATGGTGTCTGAAGTATAGTAGCGTACTGATTTAAGTCCGGGAATATCCGGCACTATTGGACTTGCGCCCGTAGCAATTACAATGGCGCGTGTCGTCAGTTTTTTGCCATTAACTTCTACCGTCCATGGTGAAGTAATATGTGCTTTACCTTTAACCACCTCTACACCGAGCTTGCTATAACGCTCAACTGAGTCGTGGGGTTCTACTGTTTTGATGATGCGTTGAACTCGCGCCATAATTTCGGCAAAATCATAGTCGATGTTTGCTTGTTTGATACCCAACGATGCAGATTGCTTTGCCTGTTTCAGAAAACTTGCAGAGCGTATCAATGCCTTGGAAGGCACACAGCCATAGTTGAGACAATCGCCTCCCATTTTATGGCGCTCGATCAGTGTTACCTTGGCCCGCGCTGTAGCAGCAATATATGCCGTAACCAATCCGGCAGCACCTGCACCGATAATAATCAGATTACGGTCAAAAGATTCCGGTTTTGGCCAACGTGCATACAGTCGGTGAGTTTTGGCGCGCTGGATGCCCCAGCGTCCCAGCCATGGGAATAGGGCCAGTAGCAGAAACGACAATATTAATGTCGGTGACAGGATATCGGAAGGGGTATTGATTGATGCAAGTTGCGTGCCCGCATTGACATAAACCGAGCTGCCCGGAAACATGCCGATGAGACTTGTCCAGAAGAATGTTTGGCTTCGTATTCGGGTTAAACCCATTAAAAGATTGATCAGGAAAAAAGGAAATGCCGGTACCAGACGCAGGGTAAACAGATAAAATGCGCCGTCACGTTCCAGTCCGTTGTTTATGGTTTCCAGTCGATCGCCAAAACGGTTTTGTACAGCATCGCGCATAATATAACGTGCAGCCCAGAACGCCAATGTGGCACCAATAGTGGCGGAAACGAGCACCACCGGCACCCCGATCCATAGACCGAACATGGCGCCGCCTGCCAACGTCATGACTGTAGCGCCTGGCAGCGACAAAGCAGCCATAGCGATATAGGTGAATGCATAAATACCGATGATGGTGAGTGGTTGATCCTGGTATGTTTGTTGTAATACTGTGTGACTGGCTTTCAGTGCATCAAAACTGAAATGACGTTGAAGATCGAAGGCAAAGAATAAAATAACGATCAGGCCAAGCAAACTGAATAACAACCAGCGCTTGTTCATAAGCCGTCCATTGTTATTTTGATTCTCTCGTTATTTGATTTCACTGCATGAGGCGCCGTATTTAAAGCAGCTGTAACAGCGGTGGTGCTTCATACTGACGGGTATCTGCAGACTTTTGGTCAACGTTTCGGCCAGTGCATAGTCGCCATCGTCATCAACCAGTGTGCATGCATAAACCTGGCACCGATCGTGCTGTTTGACGACCATACGGCTGAATGCACACATAAATTCACGGCGTGAAGCTTCAGTCTGATAATTCTGCATACAGCTTTGGGTTATCTGTGGTGCTGAAACAACTGTTTCAGGCGGATAAAATTCAGGAAACTCAATACGGCGCAGATTTTCGGGTAAACCGGCCGCACGAAATACTGCTGCGTAACGTTGCGTGGCCTGGTCCGATGATATGCCGGGTAACATCTGGCTGGCTACGGATAACGGGAAGCCCATGCTATGAAGACGGAGCATGCCATTCAGCGCTTCGGCAAACATGCCTGCGCCACGTCCTCTATCATGTTCAATAGGATCAAAATGATCCAGACTGACGCGAACATGCAGTGGATATTTATGCTTGAGTAAAGGCCGCAATTGGTGAATGCGCTTGAGAAGGGGTGTTGTCGCGTTGGTTAAAACCAGACAAGGACGGTGAGACAGCGCATAATTCAGAATCTGGATAATGTCTTTGTTGATAAACGGTTCACCGCCGGTAAAAGAAAATTGCTTGACGTTAAGTGTCAATGCCTCGTCGATATACGGTCTGGCATCGTCAAAACGCATCAATTGCAGGCGGTTGTTCCCCGGCTTAGAGCCTTCCAGGCAAAACGGGCAGGATAAATTACATGCTGTACCAGTATGTAGCCATAGTTCATCGAGTGTATGGGTATGGATAAAACCGCACGGCTTTCCTTCTGTCGTCGTATACCAATCGGGTGATCGCATTTAAACGAGTATTCTCTATTATTCAGCTTCGATACGAAAAAATTATTTATTCAACAGCAACCACCTTTTGGTGCGTCTGTTGCGCTGTTATTAAACGGAATTCCCATTCCGCAGCCCGGGAAAATGCCGTAATGCTGATTAAAATTACCGTAAAAATCAAAATGTGCTGCAAAACGCGTATCATGCAGGATGCGCCAGGTATTACCGCAAACCGGAAACTGTTTGCCGGTTTCAATAAAGTGGTGCTTGTCAAGTATAAAAGCATGGGGGTGGTACGGGATAGTACCGCGATAAACGACTGCCTGACCATGATCTTCACAGGCCAGTTCTAGTTCGGGTAGTTTAAATAACCGATAAGTAGCCGAGTAAAAGCGAATATTCCCTGTTTTATCCTGTAGCTCAGAGTTCTCGATAGTGATCGGACGATCCGTTACCAAGCGTGGATCAATGAAGCCCTGTGCACGCGCCAGTGGCACAAAGTCGTTCCAATATAACGCTCCGCTTAAACATTCGCCATACAAAACCGGATCGTTGACCAATGTTTGTGGAATACGCCGGTCACTGTAAACATCTGAGAAATACAGCTCGCCACCGGGCTTTAATACGCGATAGATTTCGCGTAAGACAGCTGCCTTGTCCATTGCAAGATTAATCACGCAGTTTGAGACGACGATATCGATACTCGAGTCTGTCAGATTCAGTTCTTCCAGTTGCTCAATATAACCCTTCAGGAAGCGTACATTGCTGAATGGGTAACCGAATGCTTTTTGGTGAAATGCTTCATGACGGCGTGCTACAGCAAGTTGTTCTTCGGTCATGTCGACGCCGATAACCGTTCCGTTTTTGCCGGATAGCTGAGACAACAGATAAACATCCCGTCCGGCACCACAACCTAAATCGAGTATCGTCAGGCCGTCCAACAGTTCGGGTAGTACCAGACCGCATCCATAATAACGTGTTAGTACTTCGTTATGAATGTTTGTTATTAACGGTTTGACGTATTCAGGCAGTCCCGCATCGGTGCAGCACGCGTTAGTCTGTAAATCGTGAGTGCCTGCTAATGTTTCACCATAATACTGTTGAACAACCTCTTGCATATGTTTTCTCCGAACTCAGTAAATTTTAAAACGCTATTGCTTTGCCATCGTTTTTTCAGTCTGGTACCTTGTTGCCAGTGTTTGAGGTGTTGCACCGCATACAAATTTTAACGCAAGTTTGCGATTGTTCCAGGTACGCCGCCACCAGCCTTCCTGATTCCAGCGGCGCGGGTTGATCAGTATGGGTTCGCGTAAGGCGATAAATTTACCTATTTGCCGTGCATTTTTTACAAGTGGAACCTCTTCAAACAAAGGCCACGGCGCGTGTCCGTTTGCAGTACCGTAGTGTTTGCGTAACAGGAACAAACCTTGGTCGCCATAGGGAATACCCACACGGCAGCGCAGGGCAATAGCAGCTTCCAGAAATGTGGCAGGCCATTTTCTCGGTTTGTCAAAACGGAATCTGAAAAAACCACCGATTGCCCCATTGTTGATTGCCTTTGACATCGCGGCGAAAGCTCGGTGCGAAATGCGTGCGTCGGCATGCAAAAACCAGAGTATGCGGCCTTGTGCTAGACTGGCTCCACCCAATAGCTGTAGTCCTCGGCATGGCTGGCTGGGTAACCAGCGGACTTGATAGGCTTGACAAATGTCACGACAGATTGATGAGTTGCCACCGTCAACTACAATCACTTCTTTCGCGCCACCGGGTATCTGGTTGAGTTGTTCCAGTAAATGATGTAGCGCTTGTTCATCCTGATGGCAGAGAATAATGACACTGAACTCAGGCATGGATGCAATCCGGGGTATTGTTTATAGTCGAAGCGATTTGATTGCAAAGTGTATGCAGGATTTTTCTGGCGGGACGGCGGTCAGTCTGAAGTAGTTCTGCTAGCTGTAGAAAATCTTCTGGCTGATCAATGTCGTAACTGTTTTTCAGCGTGCTTACCGTCATTAGCGCAGATCGACATAGGGTTGTTAAAGCCGTTCCTAAACAATCTGTACTCCAGGGTAATTCAGCCAAGTCCGGCCATGCAAGCCGGCTGGCCATTAACACCACGCCACCGTCTACAGACGGTATCAGTACAGCATCATTTTGATCCAAATGTGATCGTGCAGTCGCATAATCTTGTCCGGTCAATCCGGGCGCATCGCTGCCAATGTATGTTAACCGCTCCATTCCCTGTCCGCGTAGTGTTTTGTCTAATGCGTTCAAACGTTGCCCCAAGTTGCCTTCGATCTGCGGGATAACCTTGGATAGAGAAGAAAAATGACTGGCTTGCCGCCGAGCCCATTCGCAGTCTTTTTTATTTGCAGGTGCAAGCACGATCGGTCCCGGCCACGTGGCAGCATCTTCAAGTGCGCATGCCAATAACGCTTCTGCAGCACGAACCGTCAGTTCAGCGCCGAATCGTGCTGCCAGCCTTTGTTTACCAATGCCCAATTGCGGCTTTTTGTGTACCAGTACCAGTGTGTCGCTCATTATTCATACAGCTGCGTTATGTAAAAATGATCAGCATGAGCTGCTGATAGCTAGTTTAGTCATAATTCAGAATCAAGCCTAGCAATTGTTCATTATTTTTCCGAATAAATACTATATCATTTATAACGCCTCTACTTTTTCTATATTGTTCTGACAGTTTTTTTGCTATTAGTTTTTTATGAATCAAGACGCGAGGCGAGAGGTTTGACCATTCCAGACAAGCGACAAACAACGCAGAGTGACGTTTTCTGGGCACAACCTGCAGTGCAGGGACTGTTTTTTACCTAGTGGCGCTACCAATCGCTTAGGTAGAAAAACTACACTGTGTTTTTTCCACCTTGCTGAGCAACAAATAGTCGATAGCAGTGGCAAAAATAAAATGTCAGCAGACTCTAGAAGCGCACAATCATATCAATAGATATCAGCAATTGATTTTTTTTCGTATTAGAATCATAAACTGGATTAGAGCTTGCCATGTCGTATCTTACTTCGGGTCTGATAACTAGCCCAGGATGGGCGAACCAGTTAAATCCTCCTGTTATTGAGAAATAACTGTTTTTTGCATTTGCTACCCTCACACCATCTTCGTCTCGATACCATTCGGCTCTTAAACCAATACCGATATCATTGGTAAGGTCGTAAATAAAATATTGATTAAGGCCATACCATTTAGCGGCTACTCCTTTTCTTACACCATCTTCTTCAATGCCAAAATCATGTTCCAGGGTATAGTGAAATTTGCTGGTTACGTCATAATTAAATACAAGGCTATACATACTTCTATGACTGCCTTTCTTATCATGGCTGGTTGGGCCAGTAACGATCGATGCAACCATAGAAAATCGTTTGTTGTCAGTATTATAGCGAATATTACCTAAGAAATTCACAGGTTGTTTAAGAAATGAATCCCAGCCCGTAACGATTCCTGCGGTTAATGCAAAATTGTTATTGAGTGGATATGTAGATAAGATGCCGGTGTGTGTGAAGGGTTCACTATATTGCATAGTATAAGCATGTGAAAAGAAAAAATTATCGGGTGCAGTTATCATTTCTTTTCCGATAATCGTATAAAAATGCCCAATAAAGGTTGTCAAACCATTTCCGATTGGAATAAATAGATCGGCATAAATTTGCGGAATAGACAATTGATATTTTTTTGATGTGTTGTTAAAAAATAAGTTGTCGTCAAAATTTTCGTGGAGAGTAAATCTCGCATCTGTTCCGAAAAGCATATCAGCCCGAAATCCAAGATTCCAGGAATCATGTGAGGCCTTAGTATCACGTTTAAATATTAAGTAAAGTTCATGTAAATTAAATTCGTTCGCACGATCATTAAAGGTTACAGGACTATTGGAGCGATTACTTGGATTGTCTGGGTTGATCGCAAAACCTGACTCGAACCAACCGTCCAAGCTAAGCCCCCACTTTGTCATAAATTTAGATTTATTGATATTAAACCCTGTCAAATTTTCAATCATTCCAATAGGTTTATCTGCTACAGCATTTGCCATTAATACTGAAAATATGACCATGGGTGTCAAGAATTTAGTCAGTCTATTGAGTATTATTTTAGCCATAGTAATTGGATTGGGAGCGTTAGTGGGCACTGGCATGGCAAATGCTCATAGGCTAAGAATCTGTTCGTTCAGACCGTTCTGAGTAGTGGCAGAAGGATTTATCTACGCCGCTTTTTCCAGTTTCACTTTTTATTGGTTTGAACTATAGTCATATCAGAATTATGATCTACTATTACTATAGATAACAATCAAACTTTTCTATATAGATAATAGACTAAATACTATGTTCAGCGGTTCATCATGCGCCACTGAACGTTGAAACTATTAAGGGTATTGGGATTGATCGCGCAGCGTGATAGTGCGTCTGCACCGCAGAAGAATCGTTTTTGCAACAGTCCACTGTGCGTGGTCGACGATGTTGTGCCTGGTAACGTCGGCAGAAATATATCTGACAAATTTTGGGTGTAGACTGTGTCAGATTTGCCTTGATATATTTAAATATGCATTATGGAAAACCTTTTATCACCTGAATATATCATCTTTAATAAATGGTGATTTATATCAAAGCGCGTATAGAATTTTTTGAACTTGGATTCACTGTGGCAGCCTGAGCATATGGTGATGGTGAATTACAGGACAACGACAATCATTCTAAATTCGTTATAGAGGTAATTTGAGGTCAATGAAGTCATTATCGCGTTTACAAAGCAAAAACATAAATTTTCGATGCAAGCGATTGACGCCTTGCTGTCGTATTCGAATTGTTTGTGATCGTTACTCTTGACTCTTTTTTTGAGAATGGTGGAAATGCCGAATGTCCAGGTGCAGTGATTTGACATCCTTGACAAAGTACGTTTCTATTCAACACCTTGTTTCAAACAAACTACTTTAATGGATAGCTCTACTCGGTGTAAGCATCGGGTATCACCATTTCGACCAGGAATATGCATTAATTTTAACATTCCTGGTCGTTATAAATAAATAGCGCTATCTGGTATTTTCAATTAATATCAATTGCTTGAGCATTTTATAAGGGGGCGACTACTTAATATTCTGCGTTTGGTCACTTGTTGCAGAATAGCGCGTTCGGGTTGTTACGTTTAAAAAATTTTAGTTAGACCCAAAACAGTACCGGGTGGAATATCGCAATTGTCGTCGTCATTTGATGAATCATCGTCATCGTCACTGCAGGATATTATCGTAGCCGTGCCTGTTACGTTATCACTATTGAATGTGATGTCAATTTCAAGATTAACGGTGCCAAAAATCGAATTCATTCGGGCTGTATTGCCGTTGCGTGTTCCGCGAATCGCTTCCCAGGTTGAGTCAAAAGGGGAAGGCTCAAGCGTTATCGCAATCATGACACCATTGTTTTCGTGGATAGATGCAAAGCCTGCTGCAGATCCATTGACGCTGAATGCGTAAATGCCGTCAAACGGGCCCGATGCAACGACTGAGGTTGATGAGAGTAGCAACAAAACAAGCGCTGTAATCATTTTTTTCATTTTAGTTCTCCCTTGTTTGATTGAGGAATTAAAATCCTAGCATAACCTATATATCAATAGAAACAGTGGAGGTGAGTCCGGCAGTGAGTTTGAGCCAGTGATTAATGAGTAGTGGTATGGACGCATCAAAGATGAGCGTCTGTTTGAATGGATGTCGGTAACTATGTTAATTCTATCCAAACGGGCTGGTGGTCAGATGCCTGCGTAATAGGGTCTGTATGATATGCTTTAAGATGCTTTCTTAATCCGTCAGTAATGAAGATATAGTCAAAACATTCGGGTTGATCAACAAAATCTACCGCATGAATACCGACTGTAGGCGCATGGGGTTCATTGGGATACATCAGTGTTCGTGTATCATGGAATGCCGGTATGTTGCGTTCAAACGGGGCTTGCATTTGCGCTCTTTCATGCGCGGTCGCTGTAAAATTCAGGTCGCCGCACAATATCGCTTCAGCGGGCCGTAGGCAGCCATCTAAGGGTCTGTTTTGTTTAGCGGAGCGAGAACTAAGGTTTGACATGATGGATGCTTCAACGTGCAAACGGCGAATTGCCTCAATCTGCGCTATACGTTGGTGTTGTGAATAATATTCAAGATGGGTTGTTTGTATGCGTACCGGTCCAAAAGGTGCTGTGACGATAATTTCTATAAGTGCACGTTGCATACTTGGAATTTCCGGTTCTGCTGGCCAGGGCAATAAGTGGCGCCAGATTTGTCCCACAGGCAAGCGTGAAAAAATCACATTGCCGAATTGACTCCTTTTCCCATTGTTATCCGGCAAATCCGTTGCGGCGCCATATATTGCAGTATACTCAGGTAAACCGTCCGCAAGAATAGCGAGCTGATTTTCACCCCGGCTACCAGGCAAACCAGGAAAATTTATGGCAACTTCTTGTAAGCAGATGACATCAAATTTATCCAGCTGGTCTATCGTTTTGAGGATACGTTGGAGATCGACTTTGCCGTTCATGCCACGACCCCATTGAATGTTCCAGCTTAGCAATTTCATGAATGTCTGCTTTATCCGTTTTTATTCAATCTGCCGATTATACATTCAATGCGGAATCATTGGCTGTATGACCAATCGGTGGTGTGAATTTAACTTAGAAAATCCGGCTTTTGAAATGCTCATAATAGTGTTGATCGATTTCATCGCGGGTAAATCGGTGATTTTGTCCACCGCGCTGCGCGATTTTTAAAGCACCCATTAATGATCCGAGTTGCCCGATAGCTTGCCAGTCCATTTCGTTAACAATACCATAGAGTAATCCAGCCCGATAAGCATCGCCACAACCTGTAGGATCGACTATCTCCGTGGGTTTGACACACGGAATTTGAATTTGTTTACCGTCGGTATAAATAATCGAACCCTCTGCACCCAGTGTGACGATAAGTGCCTTGGTGTTGGCTGCAATTGATTCCAAATTCATCCCGGTACGATCCTGCAACAATTGCCCCTCGTAATCGTTGACGGCGATATAGTCAGCTTTGTTAATAAAGTCGGTCAGTTCATCACCATTGTACATGGGCAGTCCTTGACCTGGATCAAAGATGAATGGAATACTGGCGGCATGAAACTCCCGGGCGTGTTGCAACATCCCGTCACGGCCGTCTGGCGCAATAATCCCAAGCTTAACTTGTCCCGCATCAGCGACCGAATTTAAGTGTGAAAAATTCATTGCGCCCGGATGGAATGCAGTAATCTGATTGTCATCCAGATCGGTTGTTATGAATGCCTGAGCGGTAAAGGCGTCATTGACATGAAGCACACATGATTTATCCAAACCCAATTGCTCAAATCGGCTCATGTAAGGCTGGATATCATCACCTACTGTTGCCATCATTATGGGATCGCCGCCAAGCATTTTTAGATTATAGGCAATATTGCCCGCACAACCACCGAATTCGCGGCGCATCTCGGGTACCAAAAAAGCAACATTCAATGCATGAATCTTTTCAGGCAGAATATGATTTTTAAAATGGTCAGGGAAAACCATGATGTTGTCGTAGGCGATAGAACCGCAAATAAGTGTTCGCATAATTATTTATTGTAGTGCGTATAAAGTGGATTGGAAGCGTGTTTTAAAGGCAACTGAGTTATTTCCCCAGCTTCCATTTGGAGGATCTGGGGAAATGCAGTGTTTTGAAACTAAATGTGGTTAAAAACCGGTTTTAGAAATAATTCAAAATTCGATTATTCTTTGTCTAATCTTCCGGTTTCCAGCATAAATCAAGTTCCCGTGCCGCCTTGACGTCGTCAAGCTTACGTAACGGCATGGTATGCGGTGCGTTTTTGACGAGATCGGGTTGTTCCTGAATTTCGGCTAAAATTTCTTTCATTGCGGTGACAAACGCGTCCAGTGTTTGTTTCGATTCCGTTTCAGCAGGCTCGATAAGCAAACACTCTGGAACCAGAATCGGGAAATATGTTGTAGGCGCATGAAAACCTTTGTCTAACAAACGCTTGGCCAGATTCATCGCCGTAATACCGGTTTTTTCCTTAACATTTTTCAATGTAACGATAAATTCATGGCTGGCGCGCCGTGTCGGATATGCAATTTCAAAGCCGGCTTTTTTGAGTTCGGCCATCAAATAGTTGGCGTTTAATGTCGCAAACTCAGCAATTCGGTGCATACCGTCTCTACCCAGCAGACGGACATACACATAGGCGCGTAATAAAACGCCTGCATTGCCCATATGAGCAGAGAGTCTGCCGATAGTCTGTGGTACTTCTTTTTCCGTGACCCAATCGTATTGACCGTTCTCAAACTTTACAAAAGGTATGGGAATAAATGGCAGCAAGCGTTTGGAAACGCCGACCGGAGCAGAACCGGGGCCGCCGCCGCCATGTGGCGTAGAGAAGGTTTTATGCAGGTTGATATGAATGACATCAAAACCCATATCCCCAGGCTTTACTTTGCCCAGCACAGCGTTCAGATTGGCGCCGTCGTAGTAGAGTAAACCACCGGCTTCGTGAACGATCCGGCTCATTTCGGTGACATTTTCTTCAAAAACACCAAGGGTGGATGGGTTGGTCAGCATGAGTCCAGCTGTTTGCGGTCCCACTGCAGCTTTGAGGGCGTCGATGTCCACATTGCCTTTCTTATCGGTAGCAATTTCTACGACTTTGAATCCACACATGACTGCAGTTGCCGGGTTAGTGCCGTGCGCCGCATCCGGTACGATGATTTCTGTCCGTTCAAAATCACCGCGAGATTCATGATAGGCCCGAATCATCATAACACCGATCAACTCACCTTGTGCACCGGCCATAGGGGCCAGGCTAATGCCAGCCATACCGGTGACATCTTTAAGAATTTCCTGCAAATCGTGCAGGCAGGCCATAAATCCCTGTCCCGTATCTTCCGGTGCAAGTGGGTGTCTGCCTATGTATTGCGGCAACATGGCTAGTGCATTACATGCACGCGGATTGTATTTCATGGTGCACGAACCGAGCGGATAAAACTCAGTATCAATAGAGAAATTTTTTTGTGACAGCCGTGTATAGTGACGTACAGTATCCATTTCGGATACTTCGGGCAGCAATGGCTGTTTTTTGCGTAAATATTGCTCCGGGATGCCGCTTGTATCAGCGGCATTTTCTGGAGCCTGTGAATAGTTACGCCTTCCAGGGCGTGCATGTTCAAATATCAGCATGATTGAGTATTCGGATTTATTGAAATTATTTCAATGCAGTTAGCGCTGCATCGTAATTGGGTTCGTCAGCAATTTCTGGAACGAGTTCTGCGTGCACGATAGTGTCAGATTCATCCAGAACGATGACAGCACGTGCTGTAACACCTGCAAAGGGCCCGTCTGCAATGGCAACGCCGTAGTCTTTCATGAACTCGGCGCCACGCATAGTCGAGAGTGTTACGACTTTGTCCAGGTTTTCTGCATCACAAAAACGGCTCATGGCGAACGGCAAGTCGGCGGCGATAATGAGTACAACGGTATTATCCATATTACTTGCCTGCTTGTTAAATTTGCGTGTAGAGAGCGCACAAACCGGTGTGTCCAGGCTTGGGACAATGTTCAGTACTTTTTTCTTGCCAGCGTAATTTTCTAGCGTAACGTCAGCGAGATCCCGGTTTACCAGTGAAAAGGCTGGCGCTTTCTGTCCAACTTGTGGAAAAGTACCTTCAATACGAATTGGATTACCTTTTAATGTGACCATGTTATTCCTTTAATAAACTATTTATAGTAGACAAACACAAGTGATGTTCGTAGTAAATCGGCGATATAAGATAGCGCAGTATTGTTTATTTGAGCGCTTGTGCAAAATGTTCAACACAGTTTTGAATGTCAGCCGCGGTTTTAGTTTCTGTCGCGCAGATTAATAGTGTATTTTCCATCTCTGGGTAAAGTGTCTGCAGATTCAGTCCGCCTAAAATACCTTTGTTTTTCAGCTCAGAGAGAACCTTGTCGACAGGTTTGGCCAATTTCAGTGCCGTTTCATGAAAAAATGGGCTACTGAATGCGCGTTCCACACCGGGAATTTTTTCAAGTTTTTCAACCAGGCTTACGGTGTTGGCGTGCGAATGTTCAGCCACACGGCGAAGACCCGTAGGTCCGAGTAGAGACATAAAAATAGTCGCTGCTGTTACCATTAGACCTTGATTGGTACAAATATTCGAAGTGGCTTTGGATCTGCGGATGTGTTGTTCACGGGCCTGGAGTGTCAAAACGAATCCGGGTTTTCCGTCCAGGTCATTGGTTCTCCCGATAATTCTGCCGGGAATCTGACGTATCAAATTATTTTTACATGCCATAAATCCAAAATAAGGGCCGCCGCTGGATAACGGGATACCTAACGGCTGTCCTTCACCGACAGCGATATCGGCACCTTTCTCACCCCATTCTCCTGGCGGTGTTAATAATGCCAGAGAAACCGGATTGACAACGCCAATGGCAAACATATTTTTACTGTGTGCCCAATCGGTCAGTTCATCGACTTGTTCCAATACGCCGAAGAAATTAGGTTGGGGAATGACGAGCGCTGCAAAATCATCGTTGTCGAGTGATTCAGGTAAAATACGTCCGGCCTCGGTGCAGAAAGGTAATTCGACGATGTCTATTTTCTGATTGCCGACAATAGCGCGTACGACTTTTTTATAAACCGGGTGAACCGTTTCTGGCATTAAAATACGTCGCGACGTTTTGTGTGAGCGTACTGCCATTAGAACAGCCTCGGCAAGGGCTGTCGCGCCATCGTACATACTGGCATTCGAAACGTCCATGCCGGTCAGCGAAGCCATCATGGTTTGATATTCATACAGCAGTTGTAAAGTACCCTGACTGGCTTCTGCCTGATAAGGCGTGTAAGAAGAATAGAATTCCCCGCGTGTTGTGATTTGCCAAACTGCAGCGGGTATATGGTGTTCGTATGCACCAGCGCCGATAAAGTTCTGGTAAAAACCATCTTGATTGGCGCGTTCCATCATGAGCCGGGTAATTTCCATTTCACTCAATCCCGGAGGAACTTTCGTTAACTGACCGCTTTTTAAATCACTAGGTATTTCGTCAAAAAGCGTTTCGATAGAGTCAGCGCCGATGCTGGCTAGCATTTCTGTAATGTCTTCTTGTGTATGTGGAATAAACGGCATAGCGAATTATAAAAAATCTTTAAAAATAATGTATAAATATGCGGTCAATTATCTGCCGCACATCTTGTTAGTTTAGTGTTCTTCGCTGTCTAGTAAGGTTTGATAGCCTTCAGCGTCAAGTAGTCCGCCCAGTTCATCAGAATTACTCGGTTTTAATTTGAATAGCCATGAATTAAAGGCGTCCTGATTAATGTTTTCAGGGCTATCAACCAGTGGTGTGTTGACTTCCACAACTTCACCGGAAATGGGGCAATATACATCTGCGGCGGCCTTTACGGATTCAGCAACTGCACATTCTTGTTTTTGTGTAAATGTGTCACCGACTTGCGGAAGTTCTACGAAAACCATATCGCCAAGTAATTCCTGGGCGTGATCGGTAATACCTACGGTAACCGTGCCATCGGCCTCGGTTTTAACCCATTCATGTGATTTGGTGTATTTCAGATCTGTAGGAATGCTCATTTTTTACTCCAGAATTATTTTTGAAAGATGATCCCAAGATTAAACCAGCGCTTTGCCGTTTCGTACAAAGGGATATTTTACCACTTTAGCACGCAATTTCTTATCTCTGACTAACACATGCACCTCGGTATCGGGAGAGATTCCAGCATTCATTCGAGCCAGGGCAATGGATTGATTCAGGGTGGGTGAGAATCCACCACTGGTAATTTCGCCTTCAATTTCCTGGCCGTTATAGTCAGCGATGACTTTCTGGTGACTTCTCAAGACGCCGCGGTCCAGTAAAATTAATCCTATAAGCTGTTGCGTTGATTTCGAATCCAATAGTGCTTGTTTGCCGATAAAATCACGCTCGCTTTTTAAATCTACCGTCCAGCTCAGTCCCGATTCCAAAGGTGATATCGACTCATCCATA
This sequence comes from Gammaproteobacteria bacterium, assembly GCA_030431985.1. GTDB lineage: Bacteria > Pseudomonadota > Gammaproteobacteria > Burkholderiales > Nitrosomonadaceae > Nitrosomonas. Next base: position 53,891 of record JAUIIB010000005.1, on the reverse strand, counting down.
TCCTGGCCATATAAATTCATGCCCGCTTCAAGGCGCAGCGTGTCGCGCGCGCCGAGTCCGGCTGGAGCAACGCCTGCCGCATGCAATGCTTTCCAGAATGCGGACGCTTCATCTGCAGGCAGAATGATTTCAAAGCCGTCTTCACCGGTGTAGCCGGTGCGCGCAATAAAATACTGATTGAGTGATGTGGATTGAAACAACTTCAGTGTTTCGGTTGCAGCTTGGGAATTCGGAATGACCTGCCAGACTTTAGCGCGGGCGCTGGGACCTTGTACGGCAACCATGGCCAGGTCACGACGCGGTGTGATTTCCAGATCTGGTGCAAATGTGTCGCGTTGCTTGCAAATCCATTCGACATCTTTATCTGCGGTTCCTGCATTGACGACGATTCGAAACCATGAGTCGGTTAAAAAATAGACGATCAGATCGTCGATAACGCCACCCTGAGGTGTCAGCATACAGGTATAGAGCGCTTTACCTGAAACTGTCAGTTTATCGACATTGTTTGCGACGAGACGGCGCAGAAAATCACGCGTGCCTTCGCCTTTGATATCGACCGGCAACATGTGAGAGACATCGAACATACCGGCGTCTTGGCGGACCTTATGGTGTTCTTCAAGCTGAGAGCCATAATGCAGCGGCATGTCCCAGCCGCCGAAATCCACCATCTTGGCATTCATTTCGCGGTGGGTTTGATTAAGGGGTGTTTTTTTTAGCACGGATTATTCTCCCGGTGTTTAAAGTAAGTCATACTGCATGGTACTAACCATACCATGACTTCAATGACCTCACCCCTCTGTCCTTTTACCTGAGAGATTACGGGAAAACCGTGTGCCCCTTCGGTGGTCAGGCTTGACAGCCTGACGCTCTCCAGATTGCCTGTTTCAAGCGGTTCTCAGGGAGAAACAATGTTCGACCGTGCCTGAGCGATTCCGGGGAGTTACGCCTTCGGCGGCGCTTGTTGAAATAGTCATTAGCGCGCTCTCCTGCTTGAACATATTTTGGCAGATCGTGAACTATACCCTAGCTGGCGAGTATTAGACAAGGCTTTGAATCATATTTCATTGTTCATCCGACCATTAATGCAGTGTACGTTACTTATTTAACTAATTGATTATTAATATATTAATTAATTTTCTCGTCAATTCTGAGTTGATGCGTCGGATAATTTATTCATGTTCGAGGCCGGGGATTCTTGATAAATCGTGAATGCAAATACATCAATTGCGTGTAACATAAAAAGTCATTCACAACTTAAAATTATTAATCGAATGAGAACAGTTTTAATCACTGGCGCAAATCGCGGTATCGGTCTGGAATTTGTGCGTCAATATGCTCTTGACGGTTGGCGTGTGTTGGCTTGCACTCGTGATCCGTTAACTTCAAATGAGTTAAACCAGCTTGCGTCGCAATTTTCCGATGAGATTCAAATTTGTGCGCTGGACGTCGACAAACATGAACAAATTGAGCAATTATCTAAAGAATTATCGGCGGAAAAAATCGATCTGCTGATTAATAATGCGGGCACCTATCCGGTAGCCCGTAATACCAGCTTTCATCAGGTTGATTACAATGCTTGGGCCGATGCATTCAGGGTGAATACCATGGCGCCCTTCAAAATGGTGGACGCTTTTTATTCACAGATTGCAAGCAGTCAACTAAAAAAAATTGTTACGATAACCAGCAAAATGGGCAGTGTGGCGGATAATCGAAGTGGAGGCAGTTACGTCTATCGTTCAAGTAAATCAGCGGTCAATATTGTGATGAAAAGCCTTGCGATAGATTTGGAATCTAAAGGCATTATCGTGGCGTTATTGCATCCCGGTTGGGTGAGGACGGACATGGGCGGTCCAAACGCACTGATTTCAACTGAGAAAAGTGTTTCGGGCATGCGTCATGTTATCGATGCGTTGATTCACACGGATACTGGTAAATTTTTTGCTTTTGACGGACAGATAATTCCCTGGTAGCAGGTCGTATAGTTGATATGCTGTCATCAGTCATTAAGTATCGTCAGCAATATTCAGATAACCGGAAGCATGATGAATGACAATACATTTAATCTCGATAAGAAAACATTAATCAGACAATCCTTCGATCAGATGGACACCTATTTGCAGGGTACGCAATACAGTCAGGCACAGAAGCTCGCGTTAACCTGCCGTATTTTATTCGACAACGGTCATGATTCCGCGTTAGCCGGACAAATAACAGCACGGGGCGAACAGCCGGGGACCTATCTAACGCAACGGTTGGGTCTTGGGTTTGATGAGATTTGTGCGGGTAATTTATTACTGGTCAACGAAGACCTGGAAGTGTTGCAAGGCCAGGGTATGGCCAATCCCGCCAATCGCTTTCATTCCTGGTTGTATCGTGCCAGACCCGATGTACAGTGCATTATCCATACGCATGCTTTACATACGGCAGCATTGAGTATGTTGGAAGAACCTCTGATCATTTCTCATATGGACAACTGCGTACTCTACGATGATGTGGCTTTCTTGTCTAAATGGCCGGGTGTGCCGGTTGGCAATGAGGAGGGTGAGTTGATTGCACAGGCAATCGGCACGAAGCGGGCAATTCTACTGACGCATCATGGACTGTTGGTTGCCTGTTCGAGCATTGAAGAGTCCTGCCTGCTCGCTATTGCATTTGAACGTGCGGCAAAAATGCATTTACTCGCGCAGTCCGCCGGGGCTATCAAACCGATTGATCCTGAGCTCGGGCGCGAAGCGCATGACTGGATACTGCGCTCACAGCGTAGCGCCGTCGGGTTTGCCTACTATGCGCGACGCACGCTCAAGAAACGGAGTCATCAGGCATGTCTTGAATAACAGCTGCATTGTAGTGCAGTGCTACGGTACAGTGGTTACATTCCAATTGTTTTTTGGAATGTGTTCTATGATTATAGAATGTAAGGTACTTGTACTGATGGTAAGCCTATCTTACGCGTTATCGAGGTGTTGCCAAAGATCAATTTTTGGCGTTTATGCCTGTAATCAGCTTCAATCTCAATAAGGGGGATTTCTTCTTCCACACTGCCAGTGACTATTTATTGTCTAGTAAGGTGAAAGAAACGCAGTGCAGTCATTCTACATAAGCGACTGCAGCCACAGGGAAAAAATAGTTCCTGCATTGTAGGTTGTACCTGATGAAGGGTCATTTCGCGTTGTTCGTTGCTTATTTGGAATGATCTAATTTTTCCCTCACACCTGGGACATTTTATCAGGCGCAACAATGTCAAAGACCCTAGTAAATAAAAGGTTAAATCTCTTCTAATTGACAGAAAGATTTCTCGTAGACTTCCTTAAAATTAAGCCGTTTTTTGATTCCCTGATAGCGGTTTTGCAGTGTATCAGGGCTAAATTCGGTAGCTCAGTAATTCCTTATCATGTCATTAAAAAATTATTTGCATTGAGAGATGGCTATTGATGGTTCTTGAATCAAAAAATGAAAATTACATAATGCTGGTTTGCTAGAAATTAGGGTTAGTCACAGTAGTTGTGGTGAACGGGCGGTATGTTGAAATGCACCGATTGTTCAAGTGGCAGTTGTGTAAGATGTCGACCGGAATGAGTGTCTCATTCACTGGTCTCAGGGTTGACAATGGATATGGTGGAGGTTTTTTCGTCAACAGCGTTGTTGGCAACCAAATAACAATTGACTGAGTTAAAGCACATATTGCCGGAGGATATACATTTGATTTTATATTCCATCCGTTGGTTCTTTTCGGTAGTTCGGAGAGCAGTATTTCATTTGGTCCAATTCAAACAAACAACCATGAGGCAATTATGAAGTTTGATCCACATAATAATCGTTGCAAGCAAAATGGTGTAGTGGCAATTGAATATGCCTTAGTTGCCGTTATTTTGTTTACGCTGTTGTTTGGCATCACGGAAATGGGGCGCGTTTTATACATGATGAATACGACAACCGAAGCTACCCGTCTTGGTGCACGAATTGCCATTGTTTGCAATCGTGATGCCGATGCCATTAAGTCAAGGATGACAGAAAAAGCGAGCTTCTTGTCGGGTGCGAACGTTGAGGTGATTTATGAACCGAGCGGGTGTGATATCGAGACATGCCGATACATCAAGGTCAACGTAACAGGCCTTACTGTGCAATCAATCGTGCCATTTATCCCAATTCATTTTGATATGCCAGCATTTTCAACAACTGTATCGCGTGAAAGTATGAAAAGTGTAAGTAGTCCGGTATGTACCCGATAATTCAGGGTAAGGGAAGAAATGGCTTTTACCGCGATACTTCATTCGCAAATTATTTGGGATGAAATTAGCCGGGATTTGACTGAGACATGTACTACATAACCATTTTACTGGTTCAGTTCTGTACTTTGCTGATCGTTCAGCTGAAGCCATCGATACGGACTTTTCGTAAACCGCATCAAACGATAACGGTGATGGTAAAAACTGGTCGGGCTAGTGTACGTACAGTCATCAACGGCTCGTTTGATGTGTTGGCTATTACTTCGTTAGCAGCGCGTGCCCACAGGTTTGTTTGGTGAGCTGAATCTGACGTTGAATTTGGCGAAGTACAGATTACATCTGAATGTGGAATGTCTTGTGCTGCGAAGTTAGAGCATCTACAATGCTATTCGACCGCTTCAAATCCTGCTTCTTCAATGGCGGCTTTTAACTGATCAACACTTGTTTGGGTCGGGTCATGTTGTATGGTTGCATGACCTGAATCGAGAGAGACTTCAACATGATAAACGTTCGGCAATTTCCTGAGTACGGTGTTTATACTGTTGACACACCCCTGACAGGTCATGCCTTGAATATGAATGGTTGTTGTTTGCATTGTTCGTTCCTTATTGGTCGGTTTTCCAGCGTTTGAGTAAGAGTGAGTTGCTGACAACAGATACTGAGCTCATAGCCATTGCGGCACCCGCTATGACTGGATTAAGCATTCCAACGGCAGCTAACGGAATTCCGAGTGAATTGTACACAAAAGCAAAGAATAAATTCTGACGGATTTTTTTAAGGGTTGCCCGGGATAACGAAATAGCATCGGCTACGCTGCTTAAATCGTTGCGCATCAAAGTAATATCGGCCGTTTCTATGGCAATATCTGAGCCTGCACCGATGGCAAAACTCACATTGGCGGCGGCAAGCGCGGGTGCATCATTGATGCCGTCACCGACCATGCCGGTGAATTGCCCGTTTTCTTTCAACTTTTTGACTTCTGCTGCTTTATCCTGTGGCAACACTTCGGCCCGGAATTTGCTAATACCTGTGGACTGAGCAATCGCGGCGGCTGTAATCGCATTGTCTCCGGTGAGCATAACGACTTCAATACCCATATCCTGTAACTGTCTGATTGCTTTGATTGAGGTTTCACGCAAACGATCGGCGATTGCAAGATAACCGAGGATGTTTGGATTCTGATCTGAATCAGCAGCAACGACGATTACGGTTTTACCTTCCGATTGCAATGTTTTGATTTTATTTTCGTCTAATTGCGCATCTTGTTGTATCAGAAACGCTGGTGAGCCGAGTATATAGCGGGTATTGCCCAGGCGCGCTTCAATCCCGCTGCCGGCAATGGCCATAAAATCGGTAATCGGGCTTAGTGATAGGTTCATTTCTTTACCGAGTTCCATAATTGCCCGGGCAAGAGGGTGTTCGGACCCTTGCTCCAGAGAGGCTGTAATTTGTATGAAATCTGTTTTATCGAGCGAAGCTGTCGGTATGATGTCGGTTACTACGGGTTTGCCTTCGGTTAAGGTCCCGGTTTTATCAACAATGATGGTTTGAATTTTTTCGGCATGTTCAAGTGCCTCTGCATTTTTAACCAGAATGCCAGCCTGGGCGCCGCGACCTGTTCCAACCATAATCGCTGTTGGTGTGGCGAGTCCCAGTGCGCAAGGACAGGCAATGACCAGTACTGCTACGGCATGAATGAGCGCAGTGACAAATGCGCCGGTCAGCCACCAGGTAATGCATAATGTCAGGATACTGATGACAACAACAACCGGCACAAAAACACCTGCAATGGTGTCGGCCATACGTTGTATCGGCGCTTTGGAGCCTTGGGCTTCTTCGACTAAACGGATAATCGCGGCCAGCTGAGTATGTGCTCCGACATCCGTTGCACGGCATTTAAGCAGGCCTTGCTGATTAACGGTTGCGGCAAAAACTTTGGCTCCGGGTTGTTTATTGACTGGCAGGCTTTCCCCTGTGAGCATTGATTCATTGATGCTGGATGTTCCCTCAATGACGATACCGTCGACAGGCAGGTTTTCTCCGGGACGCACAATGTAAATATCATCTATTTGCAGATGATCGGCTGGAATTTCAACAATCTGGCCGTTACGCTCAACATGCGCTGTTTTCGGTTGTAATTTGATTAATGCTTCGATTGCTTCCGAGGTTTTGCCTTTTGCGCGTGCTTCCATCAGTTTGCCGAGTAAAACGAGTGTAATAATCGCAGCGCTGGCCTCGAAGTAGACATGCTGGTCCAATGAGAATGCTGTTACAACGGCACTGAAAAAATACGCCATACTCGTGCCCAGCGCAATTAAGACATCCATGTTTGCACCGCCACTGCGCAGTGCATGCCATGCGCCGATATAGAAACGTCTGCCAATCCAGAATTGCACCGGTGTTGCCAACAACCATTGTAGCCAGCGCGGCAAAACATCCATGTCGTGATCGGTAAACATGGCGCCCATCTGTAACACCAGCGGTAGTGTCAGTATTGCAGAAATCCAAAACCAACGTAGCTCTGTTTGATATGTAGCAAGACGGCGCGCCTTTTCTTCATCGTGGCTAGCTTCGCCGATTATATTGGCGTCGTAACCGATTTCTCTGATTGCTGCAATGAGCTGATCGGGAGAAGTCAAACCGGAAATATATTGAATTTGCCCTGTTTCAGTAGAAACATTTACTTTTGCATTGGCTCCAGGAAGTGCATTAAGTGCTTTCTCTATGTGGTCTCCACAAGCCGTACACGTCATTTTATATAGCTGTAATCGTGTTGTTTGGGGTGAGACGTTGAAACCAGATTTTTCAATCGTTTTTATGAGTGTATTTAGCTTGGTTTGACTGTCGTCATAGTGCACTTGTGCTTTTTCGTTGGCAAAGTTAACCGCGGTCTGAACACCGGGTAGTTTGTTTAAATTCTTTTCGATTCGAGATGCGCAGGCCGCACAAGTCATACCTTCGATTGGCAATTCGATGTGTTGGTGCATTGCAGTAATCCTTTTTTCTCATAACTTGGCGGGGTCATCGGGTAGATGCTGCTGTTATTAAAACTCCATTTCCTGCACTCCGCCTCTATCATATGGTGACCAAGAATTGAAAATCAAGTATGAGAGTGAATGTGATTACTGCCTTGTATCTGGTCCGGTGACGTTGTCAATAAGTTGAACGTTGTCGCCCTGCTGCAGGTGAGAAGCGTCTGGCGCGCTGATAATGTGTTGGCTACCGTTATTCATGCGAATACCCATATGGTATTGAGGATGTTGTCCGCGATGTAAGGGAGTGTGTGCTGTTGCCATTCATTTTACGAATCACCGTACCGGCAATAACGCCGCTGGTGACCGCGTCAAATAGTCTTTCTTGATCGATAATGCGTATAAAGTCAATTGTTCCACAGTTGATGCAGTTTGATTGAGAGTGTCTATGCATTGCACTCAAATCATGCTGGGGACGGGGTATGGCAGAAACAGCGGGTGGATAATGGATAATTCCTGCATCGGTGCTTTTGATACTGACACTGTTTCTGGCGCCATTGATCGCGGTTCCCGTGCGCTCCATACGTCTAGGCGGCGTATTGAAACCTGATTGGGACTCAGGACTGGGTATAGGTAATTGTACGCCAGGCTGTGGCATGTAATTGAGCTGCGTGTTTGTTTGAGCTGATTGTGCCAAAACCTGATCGCTGACAAAAGAAATTGTAATGCCAATCAGTGCAAATTGAATTAAGTGAGTTTTAAAATACCCCATTGCCATATCTCCGCTTAGATCATTGATTATCCGGTTGTTTAATCAATTAACGGTAAAACTAAGTTAGAGTTTGAAACGTTTTTTTAGTTTCAATGTTTGTCGTTTTCAGAGTGCGCCGGTGCGGTATTTTTGTTTGTATCGTTATTTTGTTTGAATAATACGGCTGCAATGATGATGCCGGTCTCATAGAGCAGGCATAGCGGTACAGCGAGCATGAACTGGGAAATGACATCTGGTGGTGTCACAATCGCTGCAATGACAAAAGATCCAACAATAACGTAAGGACGAATTTCTTTAAGCTTTTTAATCGAGATAATACCGGCTTTGACAAGCACAAGTACAATAACCGGCACTTCAAAGGTCACGCCAAATGCCATAAACATGGAGAGCACAAAGTTCAGGTATTTATTGATATCGGTCATTACCGCGACACCGTCCGGTGCGAAGTAGGTAATAAACTCAAATACTAACGGTAAGGCGGCATAATAAGCGAATAGCATACCAAAGCAAAACAGCAGGCTGCTTGCAAAGACCAAAGGCAATGCAAGGCGTTTTTCGTGCGTGTACAACCCGGGTGCGACAAATGCCCAGATTTGATAAAGCGTGTGTGGCAAAGTAATCACAAAAGCGAGCATCATGGCGACTTTCATTGGCACAAAGAAAGGTGTGGCTACGTCTGTGGCAATCATTTGCCCGCCTTGCGGCAGTTTTTCCAAGAGCGGTTGTGCCAGAATAGTATAAAGTTCTCTGGCATAAAATGCGCATGGTATGAAACCGATCAATAAACCGCCTAGTGCACGTATCAGCCGGGTGCGCAGTTCTACCAGATGAGACAGCAGAGAGCCTTCAATAGTCATTTTGGTTTAACGACAGTAATGATAATCAACATATTGATGATTGGCGTATGCAGCAGGCTGCTCTATTTAAGGCGATGAGGCCGGATCATTGTCAGATACTTTTGGTTGCTCGGAACCCTGGTTTTTTATGTGACCATCGGTTTCAGGTTGTTTGGAATCGACGGAAGCGGGGGTGTCGGTCGCTTTTTCCTGTGATGTCGGCGGCACTGTTGATTTGATTTCATTTATTTCCTTTTGCAAGGAATTTTCTATTGAATGAACCGATTCCTGCATGGTGTGCTGCATTTCTTTCAGCTCTTCCATGCGCATTTCGTTATGAATATCTGTTTTAACACTATAAACAAATTGACGGCATCGGCCTATCAGGTGGCCAAGTGTTCGCGCAACATGGGGTAGTCGCTCAGGGCCTACAACGATTAATGCAATCATCGATATGACTATGATTTCGAAAAAGCTGATATCGAACATGTCCGTTTTACCTGTAGACGGTTTAGGTATGTCATAACGTATCAGTAAACAGTGCAACGAATATCATTGTTAATACTGCCTGCTTGTTTGAGTTAAGCCAGGTCAAGGTTTTTCGTTAGTGTCGTTAGCGGATTCATGTTTATGATTCTCGTTTTTAGCGTTCTGAGTGGTTTCCTCGAATACATTGGCCGTGCTGTTTCGATCATCATCAAATGTTAAACTGCCTGTGCCTGAATCGTCAGAAGCGCTGTTTTCGGTATTCGCATCTTTCATCCCTTCTTTAAAGCCTTTGATAGCGCCTCCAAGATCATGCCCGAGATTACGCAGTTTCTTGGTGCCGAAAACTAAAACAACAATGACCAATACAACAATCCAATGCCAAATACTAAACGTACCCATCACTGTCTCCTTTATCTATTACTGGCTTTTATGAATCATGGCGGGCAGACGGTTTTTACTGCCGATAACATGGATATGCAAATGGTAGACTTCCTGTCCGCCCACTGTGCCAGTATTTATAATTGTACGAAAACCATCGGTACAGCCCTGTTTTTTCGCAAGTGCCGGTGCTAATAATAGCATTTTCCCAAGTAGTTGCTGATGGGGCTCCTCACACGCCATGAGTGAAGCAACATGGATTTTCGGAATAATCAGAAAATGCATGGGTGCTACAGGATTGATGTCGTTGAAAGCGATAACGTCATCATCTTCAAATATTTTTTGCGCCGGAATCGCTGCTTGTACGATTTTGCAGAAAATGCAATCGTTTTGTTCATCCATTTTGCATTTACCCTTAATTATTTGTGTTTCGTGAAGCTTTTTCGGCAATCCCCGATACGCCTTCACGTTTCTCCAGTTCATTAAGCACGTTTTCCACCGTCAATCCATGATAGGCGAGCAGTACCAGGCAGTGAAACCAGAGGTCGGCCACTTCCCGGACAACATGCTGGTTATCGCCATCTTTTGATGCCATCAGTGTCTCAGCGGATTCCTCCGCTATTTTTTTAAGAATTTTATCGTGCTCTCCTTGTAGCAATTTGGCGACATAAGAGCTGTCGGGATCAGCCTGCTTGCGGGCTGCTATGGTCTCATTCAGGCGGTATAGTACAGTTGGTTGCGTCATGTTTTGTATATTGTGTGCGGATTTTTAATAACCGGGGATGTCGTAATCCATTGCTTGCCTTCCAATGTTCTGAAGAAGCAATGGTGTCTACCGGTATGACAAGCAATACCTCCAGTCTGCTCAACGCTTAACAGTACAACATCGCCATCACAATCCAAATGAATGTGTTTTACTTTTTGTGTATGACCGGATTCCTCACCTTTATGCCAGAGCTTATTCCGGGAGCGGGACCAATAGACTGCTTCGCCTTTTTCAACCGTTAAATTCAATGCTTCACGGTTCATCCATGCCACCATCAGAACGGTTCCGCTGCTCGCTTCTTGCGCAATTACCGGAATCAACCCGTCATCCGACCATTTGATTTCATTGAGCCATGTTGCGGCCATGATAAATTAGATCCTAAATATTCTAGTAAATTATTTTATCACTACAAACGTACTTCAATCTCGTTTTCGGCCATACGTTGTTTAGCCTGAGAAATCGTGTATTCGCCGTAATGAAAAATACTGGCGGCCAAAACAGCATCGGCGTGGCCATTTAATATGCCGTCAACCAGATGATCCAGATTGCCGACACCACCGCTGGCAATAACCGGGATATCCACGGCATCGGATACGGCGCGTGTCAATTCGATGTCGAAACCGTTTCGTGTGCCGTCTTTGTCCATACTGGTTAATAAAATTTCCCCGGCGCCAAGCGATTGCATTTTTTGGGCCCATTGAATGACTTCAATACCTGTTGCTTTTCGTCCGCCATGGGTAAAAACTTCCCAGCGCGGTTCGTCAGTTTTGGTTTCAACACGCTTGGCGTCTATCGCCACTACAATACATTGAGAGCCGACATGACTCGATGCGTCCGCTACGAGTTGCGGATTCAGAACAGCAGCGGTATTGACGCTGACTTTATCAGCACCTGCATTGAGTAATCGGCGCACGTCTTCAACTTTTCGTACTCCACCGCCGACAGTTAACGGAATGAAAACCTGTGATGCAACGTCTTCGATAATGTGTAAAATCAAATCACGGTTGTCCGAACTGGCGGTGATGTCGAGAAATGTCAATTCGTCTGCACCCTGTTCGTTGTAACGGCGCGCTATTTCAACCGGGTCGCCCGCATCGCGCAGCTCAACGAAGTTGATACCTTTAACGACACGTCCGTTGGTTACGTCAAGACAAGGAATAATACGTTTGGCAAGTCCCATACAGTTAAAACTTATAATACAAAAAGAATATCAAATAAGGGAGAGCGCAAAAGCCGGGTAGGGTTAAGTGTCATCAGAACGGCTTGTTTTGGGAGAGCTTGTCGGCAAGTATTTGTGCCGCTTTAAAATCAAGTGTGCCTTGATAAATTGCGCGGCCGGTTATCGCCCCCATAATGCCTTCAGCCTCGATCGAACAGAGTGTTTGTACGTCGTCTAGATCGGTAATGCCGCCGCTCGCTATCACAGGGATGGTAAGGTTGCTTGCTAGCTCAACGGTCGCTTTAATATTGACGCCATTCAGCATACCGTCGCGGCCGATATCAGTATAGATCACTGCCTCAACACCATAGTCTTCAAATTTTACCGCCAGATCGATGACATCATGTCCGGTTACTTTTGACCAGCCGTCAACAGCCACTTTACCTTCTTTGGCATCGAGGCCGACCAGTATGTGGCCAGGAAAAGCATTGCAGGCATCATGCAGAAAACCTGGAATTTTGACGGCTGCTGTGCCGATAATGACATACGAAACACCTTCATCAAGATAGCATTCTATTGTATCGAGATCGCGTATGCCGCCGCCCAATTGGATCGGGATCTGATCGTCAATCGCCTGCACAATTTCCTGGATCGCGCTTTTATTCTTGGGCTGACCGGCAAAGGCACCATTCAAATCGACGAGGTGTAACCGGCGTGCTCCCTGATCCAGCCAATGCGCGGCCATCTCACCCGGATTTTCCGAGAATACAGTTGCATCTTCCATAACGCCTTGTTTCAGGCGTACACAATGTCCGTCCTTAAGATCAATCGCAGGAATAATCAGCATAACCAGTCAGTTAAAATAAGATGAAAGAATCGTACCATTTATATGTACAAGATGTGCGATTTTAGAAGTATGGTGCTTTCTTTTAGGGTGTCCATTCTGCAAAATTGCGTAAAAGCGTCAATCCGGCAAGATGACTTTTCTCAGGGTGGAACTGTACCGCGAAAAGATTGTCCTTGGCAACTGCGCAGGTAAATGGAAAGCCATAGTGGCTTTGTGCGGCGACGATAGCTGTATCTGCCGTGTCGACATAATAACTGTGTACAAAATAGAAGCGCGTATTACTGTCTATGTTCTTTAAGATGGGATGCTCAAGGGTATGGGCAATCTGATTCCAGCCCATGTGCGGTACTTTGAGTTTTTGTCCGTCGGTTGTAACCATGGATTGTGGCGGGAAACGTTTTACTTTGCCGGGGAGAATATTCAGACAATTGACATGGCCCTCTTCACTGGCTTCGAAGAGCATTTGCAGCCCGATACAAATACCCAGGAACGGTTTTTTACGGGCTGCGTCAACGACGGCATCGTGCAGCCCGAGGCGATTCAGCTCATGCATGCAATTGGGCATGGCACCCTGGCCGGGGACGACTACCCGGTCTGCACGATTAACGACGTGCGGGTCGCTGGTCACGACGATTGTGTGTTCAGGTAAGACATGTTCGAGCGCCTTATGGACGGAGCGCAGATTACCCATTCCGTAATCAACAATGGCAATGTCAGTCATGACTGGCTAAAAAAGAAATCGGTTTATAACGTACCTTTTGTTGACGGGATACTGTCAGCGCTTTGGGGATCGTGTTCAAGTGCCATGCGTAATGCACGCCCGAATGCCTTGAAAATCGTCTCAGCCTGATGGTGTGCATTCTTTCCAGTCAGATTGTCGATATGCACGGTAACCAATGCATGGTTGACAAAGCCCTGGAAAAATTCATTAATCAGGTCCACGTCAAAATCACCGATACGGGCGCGCACAAAATCAGCGTTGAGTGTCAGACCGGGGCGTCCCGATAAATCAATGACGACACGCGACAAGGCCTCATCAAGCGGTACATAGGCATGTCCGTAACGGCGTACGCCTTTTTTGTCGCCCAAGGCTTTGGTAAACGCCTGGCCGAGTGTGATGCCGATGTCTTCAACAGTGTGGTGGGCGTCGATATGTAAATCGCCTTTTGCGGTAATGTCAAAATCGATCATGCCGTGACGAGCAATCTGATCGAGCATGTGCTCGAGAAAAGGGATGCCGGTTTTCATGGCAGTAGAGCCTTTTCCGTCCAGATTGAGATCGATGGTAATCTGGGTTTCCAGTGTGTTACGTGTGACTTGGGCCTGACGCATAGTGTGAGACTGTTTGAAGGGTGTTTAGGTTAATGAATATTAGACTTCTATTAAGTTTCGTTCTGCAATAAAGTTTCCAGTGTGGCGAGAAATTGCGTATTTTCATCGGGTGTGCCAACGGTAACGCGCAAGCAATTATCCAATAAGGGATGCGAACGATCAAGATTTTTAATCAAAATACCATGTTGTTTCAGTTTTTCGAACAAGTGCGTTGCATGGTCAACGCGAAACAGGATGAAGTTGGCGTCGGATGGAAACACCGCCAATGATTTCATTGCCGTGAGCTGTGCCAGCATTCGGGCACGCTCCGCTTTGATGTGTTCGGCCTGAGAGATTAATATATCCATGTGCTGTAATACAATTTCAGTAACCAATTGTGTCAATACACTGACGTTATACGGCAGGCGCAGTTTTTCAAATTCGGATAACCACTCGGTGCGGCCAATGAGCAACCCCAGTCTTAATCCTGCCAATCCCAGTTTAGATAGCGTACGCATCAGTAACAGATTGGGATGATGCGCCAGTTTATCCATGAGGCTGGCATCGGCAAACGCGTGATAGGCTTCGTCGATTACAACCAGTCCTGGAGCGGCCTCAATAATTTTGATGATATTTTCTTTATCAAATAAATTGCCGGTCGGGTTATTGGGGTAGGCGAGAAATATAACCGCGGGCTTGTGGCGCGCAATGGCATCCAGCATAGCGTCGATGTCCAGTGAAAAATCCGTTCTCAGCGGTACGCCGACATATTGCATGGTGGCGAATGTCGCAATCATACGAAACATGACAAATGCCGGTTCGACACTCATGAGTACCGCGCCGGGCCGGGCCGCCGCCATGGCGATGATCTGGATAATCTCGTCGGAACCGTTGCCGAGCATGATGTCCATTCGATCCGGAATCTGTAATGCTGTTCTCAGCGTCGCCTTTAATAGAGTCGCACTCGGGTCGGGATAACGGTTAATTGGCGTATGTGCAGTCAGCCGCTCAATATCTTCCTGTAGGGCTTGCGGCAACGTGTACGGATTCTCCATCGCATCAAGCTTGATCATGCCGGTTGCGGGTGGCACGTGATAGGCATTTAATTCGAGGATTTCGGGGCGGATGATGTTGGATAGAGAATGCAAGTTTAGCTTTAGCATTTGTATATTCTAGCCGGAAAAAAGAAATTTTTGTTATTTTGTTGGTTGGGAGGGTAATTAGATTAAAAGAATGAAGAGAGCAAGAGGTATGTCTTTTATTTAATCAAGTGTGGTTGCGTGGTAAAAGTAAAACTATGGAAAAACAAGCTTAAGTTCCGTCGAGTAGTAGATATGGTGTTACAAAAGAGGAATAATTACGAGAGTGTTGCTTGTCAAGGACTGTTCTCCGCGTGTACTAGTGGATTAGGAAAGTGAGAATCAAGAGATGCTGTCTGATTATTTAGTTTCGCAGTCGTGAGTTTGCATTTATCCTTACAATCGCGAACACCCCGTTTGAAGTGAGGTGCTCGCTTCCTACATTTTAATTAATAACGTAGCCTTTGGTGACGCAGTTGCCAGAATATGCCCAGGTCAAGCGGTTGCCAGCAATCGTAGGGGTAAGCGTGCAGGTGTCCGCCGCTAAAATTCCTTTATATGCATTTGGGGTAGCTACGATTACGCCATCAGTTACGGTGAGAGAGTTAAAAGCTTTAGCATTACTTGCTGCTGGTACAGGAGGGACGCCATTAGCACCTGCGTCACAGGCGGTTAAATCGGCAGTAACATTGAAACATTCAACGACGGCTAGTTTATACGGTGCCATTTGGCCGGTAACTTCGGTATAAGCAGATTTTTTAATATAGTCCTGATAAGCTGGAATCGCCACAGCTGCCAAAATACCGATAATGGCAACAACAATCATCAATTCAATCAATGTAAAACCTTTTTGTGCGTTATGCATGTTTAATCTCCTAAAAGTAAGTTATTCCACACAATGTGTGTATTGTATCTTAAGCAGGAACTGTGCCAGTTTTTTGTTTTCGTTATTTAGTTACTGAATACGTCGTTCCAGAGTGCGGTTACCGCAAGGCGGTGTTCGTTGAGTTGTTCGGTTTCGTTGGGGTCGAGTGTTTGCAGGATATTTTCGGTCGTTGACGTGCCGCTTAAATCGCCGCCGCTGTTGAGCTGTTGGCGGTGCTGAACGCGCCTGAACTCGCGGTATGCGGTGCGGATTTTTCCCGCTTTGTCAGTTGCGATAAGACCGAGTTCCGATGCGAGCTTAAGTAACGCGATATTGCCGATATTACCGGTGAGTTCAGGATATTGGCGAGCATATCCGAGAACCAGGAATTGTACGATAAATTCAACGTCGATGATGCCGCCGCGGTCGTGTTTGATATCAAACAGATCGGTCTGCTCGGGGTGCGCGTTGCGCATTTTTTCACGCATGGACAAAATGTCCTGTTTGAGCTGCTTGACATCCCGTTCTTTGCGCAGAATTTCCTGTCGTGTTGTTTCAAAGGCCTGCGCGACCGCTTGATCGCCGGCAACGCAACGTGCCCGTGTCAGTGCCTGATGCTCCCATACCCAGGCCTGGTTGTGCTGGTACTGCGTAAATGCGTCCATTGAGTGTACCAGCAAGCCGCTGCTGCCATTCGGCCGCAGCCGCAGATCGGTTTTGTAGAGCAAGCCGGCAGAGGTGTGTGTGTCAAGCCATGCATTGATGTTTTGTGCGAGTCTTGTGTAGATTTTGGCGGCATCAGGATGATCATCATCGTATAAAAAAACGATATCGAGGTCGGTGGCATAACCGAGTTCTTTGCCGCCCAGCTTGCCGTAACCGGCGATAGCAAAGCGCGGTTCATTTTGATGCCGCTTTTTGAGTGCGTTCCAGGCGAGACTCTGTGCGGTTTCCAGTACCAGATCGGCCAGCGCGGTTAAATGGTCGCTTAATGTTTCGAGTTTTAGCACGCCTTCGAGGTCGCTGACCAGCAGTTTAAAGATTTGCGCGTGTTGAAAGTGACGTAAATGGTCCATTTGCCACCCAATTACGTCACTTTTGGGTTTGTTGACGTGATTGAGTTGGTCGATAAGCTCGATTTTGACTTTTTTCCAGTCCGATAACGGATTAGGCTCATGGTGGCGTAAAAATTCGTCGAGCAGAATAGGATGTCTGCCCAAGTAGTCGCTTGCCCATTGGCTGATGCTGACAAGTTTAGCGATGCGCGGCAGTGTGTTGGGGTGTTCCAGTAGTAATGTCAAATAAGATGCCGGAGATGCCGCCCGCGAACTGATGGTCTCGAGCAATTTCAACATGCGTTCCAGTGTGGTTTCTACGGGCGGGAACTGAGCAACCGTTTCAACTAAAGCCGGAACGAGCATATCAAGTTTTTTCCGGTTAATTTCAGGGAGCTGCAAATAAAACTGGCTTTGATAAAATTGCTGTACGCGCTCGGAAATTTTTTTGGGTTCGTCAAAGCCCAGAGTGGTCAATTGTGTCGTTGCGGCTTCATTGTGTGCAGTATCTTCAGTATGTGTTTGCCACAAGTGCGACAGCATATCATGCGTAGGCGATTTTTTCGGGGCGGCGAATATCAGTCCAAAATGACGCGATACCTGCATGCGATGTACGTCAAGTTGTTGTGTGAAATGGGCATAATCCTGAAAACCCATCGCGGCTGAGATTAATTGCTGATCTTCCGGGTTTTTAGGCAGTGTCTGCGTTTGCTGGTCGTCCAGATATTGCAGGCGGTGTTCCAGTTTGCGGAGAAAGCAATATGCGTCAATCAATTCCGTTACAGTTTGTACGGGAAGCTGTTGTTTTTTCAGTAGCCGCTTGAGTATGTCAAGCGTCGGACGGATACGCAGATCGACATCGTGACCGCCGCGTATTAACTGGAAAACCTGCGTGATGAATTCAATTTCACGAATACCGCCCGGCCCGAGCTTGATATTATCGTGCATTTCACGCCGTTCCACTTCTTTACGTAGCTGTGTATGCAGGTTTCGCATTGACTCGTAGGCGCTGAAATCAAGATATTTACGAAACACAAAAGGTTGAACAATCTGTTCCATCAGTTTCGACTCGTCTTTCGCACGTGTTTTTTCGGAGATGACGCGGCCTTTTATCCATGCATGGCGTTCCCATTCACGTCCCTGAGTTTTCAGGTATTCATTCAGCATGTCAAAACTGATGGCGAGGGGGCTGCATTCACCGTGCGGACGCAGGCGCATGTCGACTCTGAAAACGTATCCATCTATGGTGTAATCGTTCAGGCTGGCAATAAGTTTTCGTCCGAGACGCCCAAAAAATTCGTGATTTGAAATCGATTTCTTACCGTTTGTCTCGCCATCTTCGGGATAGACGAAAATCAGATCAATATCCGATGAGACGTTGAGCTCCCGTCCGCCTAATTTACCCATGGCAACGACCAGTAACTGTTGCGGCAGGCCGCTGTCTTTTCCGATGGGTGTGCCGAAATGTTCCGGCCGGGTGAGAGATTGTTTGTGGTGTTTGAGTGCGTAATTGATACTCACTTCCGCAAGATCGGTCATGGTGAGCATCACTTCTTCAAGATTGGCATGCCCGCTAATATCGCGTAGAGCTAGCCGTAAAAAAACTTGTTTGCGCAGTTGCCGTAGCTGCTTGTCGAAGGTGGTCTCGTCACGGGTCGTTGTCTGAGTATCGTTCAGCAGAAAATCCAGCATTTCGGTTCTTTGATAAGGATGTGCCATATGCTGCTGAAGTATTTCTTTCTGTAACGGATCACTGACAATTGCGCGCTGGATGTAGCGACTGAACGTGATTGCCTGTTCGAATGTCATTGATGAAATAGCCGGAGCCGGAGTTATCGTGTTCATGATGTATTGTAAATCAGCCAATGATGATAAGGTGATGAAAATATGATGTGTTATATATGGATTCTTTGCGATGCCTTTTTGTAGGAACTGATCGATTTGCAAATAGAATCACGTCAGAGTAAATGCTAGAATTATCATTTGGCATGATATGAACCACGGTCATTTAGATGGCCGGTATTGTCAGCGGTGGTCAAAGCTATCGGGTCGGTTGGTATCGGCGGATAAAAACAGGAAAAAGATAGAATCTAACAATCTAAAAGTCTATTGCCGGAGTATAGTTAAGTTTTGAGTAAATCTAACGGTTCAGCAAATTACGCTGAATTTGCACCAAGTTATGAACACAAGCCTGTAGTCTCGGCTATACAAATGGCGTCGGGGCCTAGTGTTGATGCAAATCTAGAAGAAGCGTTACGCCATATTGAAGAGGCGGTTTCTCAGAATGCAAGGTTGGTTGTTTTGCCTGAGTATTTTTGTGTTATGGGCATGAAGGACACCGACAAATTGCAGGTTGTGGAACATCCCGGTGAAGGTCCGATACAGCATTTTCTGGGCGAGACTGCTAAGCGTTTGGGCATATGGCTGGTAGGTGGTTCTGTCCCCTTGGTATCTCCAGACCCGGATAAAGTCTACAATAGCTGCCTGGTTTATGCCGATGATGGGAAACAGGTTGCGCGATACGATAAAATTCACTTGTTTGGATTGAGCATGGGCAAGGAAAATTACACGGAAAGTAAAACTATCCAGGCCGGGGACCGTGTCGTCACCTTGGATTCACCTTTTGGTCGTATCGGGCTTTCGATCTGTTATGATCTCAGATTCCCGGAACTTTACCGCGAAATGGGTGATGTAGACGTTATTCTTGCGCCTGCGGCATTTACTGCGGTTACGGGTAAAGCTCACTGGGAGATATTGGTGCGAGCCCGCGCGATAGAAAATTTAGCTTACGTTATTGCACCGGCGCAGGGCGGCTATCATGTGAATGGACGCGAGACAAATGGCGATACGATGATCGTTGATCCCTGGGGGGGAATTGTAAAGCGTTTGCCGCGCGGTGCCGGTACGGTCGTGGCACAGTTGGACCCTAAATATCAGGCGCGCATGCGCGACAGCTTACCGGCTTTGAGGCATCGTAAACTTGGCAGTTTTAACATGAGTACGAATAATTAATGAGTATCGAGACAACGATTGAATCATCTGATTTTTACACAATAGCCGATAAATGTTTGTTATCGCCTTATGATATTGACAAGACCGGGTTACAGCAGGTATTTGGCCAGATTTTGAAGCATGATGTAGATTATGCGGATTTGTATTTTCAGCATTGTCGTTCAGAGAGTTGGGCGTTGGAAGAGGGCATTGTTAAATCCGGCAGTTTTAATATCGAACAGGGCGTGGGGGTTCGCGCAATCAGCGGGGATAAAACGGCGTTTGCATATTCTGATGATATCAGTATGACGGCGTTAGAATCGGCGGCCAAAACAACGCGCGCAATCGCGAGTCAGGGTACGGGAAAATCGGTAAAGGTGAATGGAAACGCCGATATCAAGAGACAATCGTTACTGTATTCACCCGAAGACCCCATATTGAGTCTGCGTGATTCGGAGAAAGTAGAGATACTAGAAAGATTGGAAAAATATGCGCGTGAGTTAGATTCGCGTGTTATTCAGGTTATGGCTTCTCTGGCTGGCGAATATGATGTGATTCTGGTAGCCAGAAATGACGGTCTGCTTGCGGCGGATGTCAGGCCGCTTGTGCGTTTGTCGATACAGGTTATTGTGGAGGAAAACGGTCGCCGTGAACAGGGTGTTGCAGGTGGCGGTGGACGTTTCGATTATCGTCATTTTTCTGATGAGTTGTTACATGATTACGCGGCTAAAGCTGTGCATCAGGCGGTGATCAACCTGGAGGCGCGTGCCGCACCTGCGGGCACGATGACGGTTGTGCTGGGTAGTGGATGGCCCGGTATATTGTTGCATGAAGCGATTGGACACGGTTTGGAAAGTGATTTTAACCGCAAGGGGAGTTCGGCTTTTTCGGGACGGATCGGTCAGCGTGTTGCAGCTCGGGGCGTTACCGTTGTTGACGATGGGACGATTGCACATAGAAGAGGCTCGCTGAATATTGACGACGAGGGTAATCCGGCACAATGTACGACACTGATTGAAGACGGGATACTCAAGCATTATATGCAGGATAATTTAAACGCACGCTTGATGAATTTGCCGGTAACGGGTAACGGCCGCCGTGAATCATTTGCCCATATTCCCATGCCGCGTATGACAAATACGTACATGCACAATGGTGATAAGGAAGCTGCAGAAATTATCGCGTCTGTTAAGGATGGGTTGTATGCTGTTAATTTTGGTGGTGGACAAGTGGATATTACCAGTGGAAAATTTGTTTTTTCAGCGGCGGAAGCGTATCGGATTGAGAATGGTAAAATCACTTATCCGGTAAAAGGTGCAACGTTGATTGGTAACGGGCCGGATGTATTGACGCGCGTTTCCATGGTAGGCGACGATATGGCGTTGGATCCTGGTGTCGGCACGTGCGGTAAGGAAGGGCAAAGTGTGCCGGTTGGCGTGGGGCAGCCAACTTTGCGTGTTGATGGCTTGACTGTGGGTGGTACAGGAAATTAACAGCGATTACAGCTGTTTGGATAGCATATAACAAATTATAATAATTATTTAATCTTAGGGTGTAAACAGCATGAGTGAGGAGTTGACCGGGGCGGAAATCACAATCCGCTGCCTGCAGGAAGAGGACGTTGAATGTATTTTCGGCTATCCAGGTGGGGCGGTACTGTTTATTTACGATGAATTATTCAAACAGGATAAAGTAAAACATATTCTTGTCAGGCATGAACAGGCTGCGGTTCATGCGGCGGATGGATATGCCAGATCCAGTCAGAAAGTAGGTGTGGCATTGGTAACATCGGGCCCTGGTGTCACTAATGCCGTGACGGGTATTGCGACAGCGTATATGGACTCGATTCCCTTGGTTGTGATCAGTGGGCAAGTGCCGACCAATGCTATTGGGCTGGATGCTTTTCAGGAAGTGGATACGGTGGGTATCACCCGGCCATGCGTAAAACACAACTTGCTTGTCAGTGACGTAAATGAATTAGCCACAACAATAAAAAAGGCATTCTACATCGCAGCGACCGGCAGGCCCGGTCCGGTTTTGGTTGACATACCCAAAGATGTGACGCAGCAGAAGATCGTATTCGAATACCCTGAGAAATTATCGATGCGTTCCTATAACCCGGTTATCCGGGGTAATTCGAAACAAATTAAAAAAGCAGTCGATCTGATTCTGAGTGCCAAAAGGCCGGTAGTGTATTCCGGTGGCGGTGTCATTTTGAGTGATGCTGCAAAACTGCTAACTGATTTGACCCGTATGCTAGGCTTTCCGTGTACCAATACGTTAATGGGACTGGGTGGATTTCCTGCGACGGACAAACATTTTGTCGGTATGCTGGGAATGCACGGTACTTATGAAGCTAATATGGCGATGCAGTATTGTGATGTACTGATTGCTGTAGGCGCACGATTTGATGACCGTGTCATTGGCAATCCAAAACATTTTTCCAATGAGAATCGGAAAATTATCCATATTGATATTGATCCATCATCGATTTCAAAGCGCGTAAAAGTCGATATTCCGATTGTCGGTAATGTGCCCGATGTATTGAAGGAACTGACGAAATTACTGAAACAGCGTCAGGATGAAATGGATGAAAAAGCATTAGATGAATGGTGGAAACAGATCGATTTATGGCGTGAGCGGGATTGTCTTAAATTTAACCGGGAAAGTGACATTATCAAACCTCAGTTGGTTGTTGAGAAGCTTTATGATGTGACTAAAGGCGAAGCATTCGTAACGTCCGATGTAGGGCAGCATCAGATGTGGGCGGCTCAGTTTTATAAATTTGATAAGCCTCGGCGCTGGATCAATTCCGGTGGATTGGGCACTATGGGTTTTGGATTACCGGCAGCGATGGGAGTTATGTTTGCCAATCCAAAAAGTAAAGTGGCTTGCATAACCGGAGAAGCCAGTATTCAAATGTGTATACAGGAATTGTCGACCTGTAAACAATACAGGTTGCCAATAAAAATTGTTAATTTAAATAACCGTTACATGGGTATGGTTAGGCAGTGGCAGGAATTTTTTCATGGCAATCGTTACGCCGAATCGTATATGGATGCACTTCCCGATTTTATCAAGCTTGCTGAAAGCTATGGCCATGTGGGTATAAGAGTAGAACGACCTGAAGACGTGGAGGGTGCGTTGCAGGAAGCATTTAAGCTGAAAGATCAGTTGGTATTTTTGGATTTTATTACTGACCAGACTGAGAATGTTTTTCCAATGGTGCCGGGTGGTAAGGGTCTTTCAGAAATGATTCTGGTGTAAAAATGCGACATATTATTTCTTTATTAATGGAAAACGAAGCGGGTGCTTTGTCACGCGTAGCAGGGTTATTCTCAGCGCGTGGCTATAATATCGAATCGCTGTCTGTGGCACCCACGGAAGACGCAACGTTGTCACGTATGACTTTGGTGACGTCAGGTTCGGATGAGGTGATTGAACAGGTTACCAAGCAACTCAACAAATTGATAGAAGTTGTCAAAGTGATTGATCTGAGCGATGGCAACCATATTGAACGCGAGCTTATGTTGGTGAAAGTCAGAGCCGTTGGTGCTGATCGCGATGAAATTAAGCGGCTTGTCGATATTTTTCGTGGCTGTATTATTGATGTGACGGACAAATCCTACACAATTGAGCTGACGGGGACCAGTTCAAAACTGGATGCATTTATTGGCGCAGTGGATAGTAGTACTGTCCTGGAAACGGTCAGAACCGGGGCGTCTGGTATCGGACGCGGAGATTGGACTTTAAAGGTATAATGATCAGTTATTCAAAATCGATATAGAACGTTTCGTGATCAAATTGTATGTAAAGCGGTGCATTGCTGTTTTGATTTCAATTAAGTTTTAAGTTTAAAGGAAAAGAATGAAAGTTTATTACGATAAAGATGCAGATTTGTCCCTGATTAAAAATAAAAAAATAACCATTGTAGGTTATGGTTCTCAAGGTCATGCCCATGCTAACAATTTGAGTGAATCCGGCGTTCAGGTAACGGTTGGTTTGCGTAAAGGCGGCTCATCTTGGAATAAAGCCGAAAAAGCGGGACTCAATGTCAAAACAGTTGCTGAGTCTGTAAAAGATGCGGATGTGGTTATGGTGTTGCTGCCCGACGAACAAATGGCCTCTGTTTATGCCAGTGAAATTGAGCCCGGATTAAAACAACAAGCGACATTGGCTTTTGCGCATGGTTTTAATATTCACTATGGACAAATATCGCCGCGTGAAGATCTGGATGTCATTATGATTGCACCTAAAGGACCTGGGCACTTGGTTCGTTCAACTTACGTACAGGGTGGCGGTGTACCCTCTCTTATCGCAGTGCACCAGGACAAGTCAGGTCAGGCTCGGGATGTGGCTTTGTCATATGCTGCCGCGAATGGTGGAACCCGGGGTGGGGTTATTGAAACCACTTTTCGTGAAGAAACGGAAACCGATTTGTTTGGAGAACAAGTCGTTTTATGTGGTGGTCTAACAGCACTGATACAGTCCGGTTTTGAAACACTGGTTGAGGCAGGATATGCGCCTGAGATGGCTTATTTTGAATGCCTGCATGAAGTTAAGTTAATTGTTGATTTGATTTACGAAGGCGGCATTGCCAATATGCGTTATTCAATCTCAAACAATGCCGAATATGGCGATATTTCAAGGGGGCCGCGCATTATTACGGATGAAACACGCGCTGAAATGCGTAAGATTCTACGTCAGATACAAACCGGAGAATATGCACGTGAATTCATACTCGAAAATCAATCTGGTGCGTCCATGCTGAAATCAAGCAGGCGTCTTGCGTCAGAACATCCGATTGAACAGGTGGGTACTCAGTTACGTAGTATGATGCCATGGATTAAAAAGAATCAGCTGGTTGACCAAGGCAAGAACTAAAGCAGCTTTGAGTGATCAAAACTGTCCTTTCAGTATTTAACATTACCGAAACGAAATATGTCGAATTACCCGCATCCATTGATTGCCCGGGAAGGCTGGCGCTATATTGCGATTGCATGTTTAACCGCATTGGTCGTGAATATTATTGCTGGTTTTGCGTGGGCGTTAATTTTCTGGCTAATAGCCGTTTTTGTTTTACAATTTTTCCGGGATCCGCCGAGAGAGATACCTTCAGTTCCTAACGCTGTATTGTCGCCTGCGGACGGCAAAATTGTTGCTGTTGAGAAAGTGTTTGATCCTTACTTAGAACGCGATGCGGTTAAAGTGAGTGTGTTTATGAATGTTTTTAATGTACATTCGAATCGTAGTCCGGTTGATGGCAGCGTGCAAAGTAAATGGTATTTTCCTGGTAAATTTGTCAATGCGGATTTACCGAAAGCATCATTGGAAAATGAGCGTAATGCGCTGTGGATTAAAGCAGATAACGGTTCTGATGTGACTTGCGTTCAGGTGGCGGGTCTTATTGCCAAACGCATCTTGTGCAGTGTGCTACCCGGAGACCACTTGTCACGCGGACAACGATTTGGTTTTATACGGTTTGGTTCCCGCGTGGATGTTTATTTGCCACTCGATACGAAAATCAAGGTTAATATCGGTGATAAGGTGCGTGCGACAACAACGATTCTTGCTACGCTTGGAGAGTAAAGTAATAAGGTTAATAAGGTAATACGACTGTTCTAATTTTTTATTTGTGTGTGTATATTTTATTATTTAATTGATTCTCAGCATTGCGGGAACTTTTATGATTCAAGAATATCAACAAAAGACCACTGAATTATTGAATGGTAAAATGTAATGTCTGAACCACAGTCGGAACCTGTTGCTGCACGGTCACGCCTACGTCGCCGTGGTATTTATTTGTTACCCAATCTATTTACAACTGCAGCTTTGTTTGCTGGTTTTTATGCCATCATTCAAGCGATGAATGGTAATTTTGAGCACTCTGCGGTTGCTGTTTTTATAGCGATGGTGCTCGATGGTCTTGACGGACGTGTGGCTAGAATGACGCATACTCAAAGTGAGTTTGGCGCCGAGTACGACAGCATGTCTGATATGGTTTCGTTTGGCGTTGCACCATCACTGATCATGTATGAATGGGCGCTAAAGGAAATGGGGCAATTAGGGTGGATTACTGCATTCATTTATTGCGCATGTGCTGCGCTACGATTGGCGCGTTTTAATACCAATATCCATGTGATAGACAAACGCTTTTTTCAGGGTTTGCCAAGTCCTGCGGCTGCTGCATTAATAGCGGGACTGGTGTGGGTAATGCTGGATTTTCAAGTGTCGGGCTCGGAAATTAAATGGTTGGTGCTGATTGTTACTTTATTTGCCGGTCTGACCATGGTAAGTAATATCCCTTTTTACAGTGGAAAAGATATTAATCTTGGAAAGCGGGTTCCTTTTTTTACTATTCTATTATTAGTGCTGTTCTTTTTTGTTTTGATTCCGAGTCATCCACCTGTGGTTTTATTTTTCTTGTTTACAAGTTATGCGATGTCGGGTTACTTGATCAAACTGTGGCGATTTATTAAGAATAAGAAGAAGAGTGAATCTCATACTCCAGCACCATAAGTTCATCTTAACCTATTGCAAAAGCTAGAAAAACTGTTTATATTGAAGCACTATGACTGCTTTATCTGTTTTATTCTATTTTTCTCCCGCCAAATTGACAGCATTGCTAGAAAATTTGCTGCTTCTGCTGCGCCTTGCGCGCTAATTTTTTATCATTCTTTCCATTTTTTATTTCTAAATTCGAAACCCGTCGATTCAATTACAGAGGGTTTTGTTTCGATTCAATCTTTCTTCCAGAAATGGAGCATATAAAATGCAAGATCAATTGATTATTTTTGACACAACGTTACGTGATGGTGAGCAAAGTCCTGGCGCTTCAATGACAAAAGAAGAAAAAGTCCGTATTGCGTGGCAGCTAGAACGTATGGGTGTGGATGTTATTGAAGCGGGTTTTCCTGCAGCGTCTGACGGTGATTTTGAAGCAGTTCGGGCCGTGGCTGAATCGGTTAAAGAAAGTGTAGTGTGTGGGTTAGCGCGTGCAATGGAAGTGGACATTAGACGTGCTGGAGATGCGTTAAAAAATACCGGTGCCGCACGTATTCATACATTTATAGCGACTTCGCCGATCCACATGCAAAACAAACTGCGCATGTCACCGGATCAAGTGATCGAGCAGGCAGTAAAAGCAATACAATGGGCAAGTGAATATACCGATGATATCGAATTTTCTCCAGAGGATGCTGGGCGCTCTGATATTGATTTTTTATGCAAAATACTTGAAAGAGTAATTGATGCAGGCGCTAAAACGCTCAATATTCCAGATACCGTTGGTTATACCATGCCGGAGCAGTTCGGTGGGTTGATTCGCACGTTAAGGGAGCGCATTCCAAATTCAGATAAGGCGGTTTTTTCGGTTCATTGTCATAATGATCTTGGGCTTGCGGTGGCAAATTCATTATCTGCAGTTATGAATGGTGCACGTCAGATTGAGTGTACTATTAATGGGTTGGGTGAACGTGCTGGTAATGCATCCATGGAGGAAGTTGTCATGGCGGTTCGTACACGCCAAGACTACTTTCCTTGCGATACCCGAATAGATACCAAACATATTGTTCCGGCGAGTAAGCTTGTTTCAGGCATTACAGGTTTTCCAGTACAGCCGAATAAGGCAATTGTCGGGGCCAATGCCTTTGCCCACGAATCGGGGATTCATCAGGATGGTGTACTGAAGCACCGTGAGACCTATGAAATTATGCGTGCCGAAGACGTGGGTTGGGGAGCAAATAAATTGTTGCTTGGTAAACACTCGGGGCGTAACGCGTTTCGTACTCGCTTAAAAGAGTTGGGTATCGAACTGGAATCTGAAGAAATGCTTAATCATACCTTTAAGCGATTCAAGGAATTGGCGGATAAAAAGCATGAAATCTTTGATGAAGATTTGCATGCATTAGTTTCTGATGAAGTGCTTGTGCTGCAGGAACGGTACCGCCTGGTGTCGTTAGGTATTCGTTGTGAAACTGGTGAGATTCCGCACGCCAGTATCGTCATATCGGACAATGGCAGTGAAATGCAGGCTGAATCGGAAGGTAGCGGCCCGGTCGATGCAACATTCTGTGCGATTGAACAATTATTATCCAGTGGCGCGCAACTCCAGTTATTTTCGGTTAACAATATAACCAGTGGTACTGACGCTCAGGGTGAAGTTACTGTTCGTTTGCAAAAGTCCGATCGTATTGTTAATGGTCACGGTGCGGATACCGATATTGTTGTGGCCTCAGCAAAAGCTTATTTAAGTGCGTTGAATAAACTGCACAGTAAGATGGAACGGGCGCACCCTCAGGTTTAATTGAATATGGATTGTCAGCAGCAGAATTTTACAAATGATGAGACAGTATTTGTGTAGTGCTATAGGTATTATCATGCTGGTTTTGATTGTGGAAGCCAAAGCATTCCAGTTGCAGGATACTGACGGCAAAATCCACACGCTGGCAGACTACAAAGGAAAATGGGTTATCGTTAATTTCTGGGCGACTTGGTGTCCGCCTTGCTTGAAAGAAATTCCCGATCTGATTGCTTTGTATGAAGAACGTAGTGATATTATGGTTATTGGTGTGGCGATGGAGTTTTCGGATCCGAATAGCGTAATGGACTATGTCAAGGCAATGTCGATTAGCTATCCGACAGTATTGGGAAACAGGCGCATTGCTTCTCAGTTAGACGATATTTCAATGCTACCCAGTACCTATTTTTTTGATCCAAATGGTAACCCTGCTGCGCGGCAGCAAGGCCTAGTAACACGACAGAGTATCGAGGACTTTATTAATAAACGGTAAAGACCCGGGGGTATGTGCTATACAGTAGAACCGGGGTAATACCAAGTGTCTCGCCATGCTTTGAACACAAGCCGTGGGTATTCGGGTTGTCCAAGACTGCCATTATAGCGACCCAGAGCGCGGAAATAGTCGCCATTTTCTTTGTTTAGATAATGTCTTAATATCATGCAGCCATATCGTAGATTGACGCGCAAATGAAACAGATTGTGGTTAGTATCGCCTATGGTGTCCACCCAGAAAGGCATGATTTGCATATATCCCCGTGCCCCAGCATGTGATACGGCGTATTTTCTAAAGCCGCTTTCTATTTGGATGATACTCAGAATAAGCTGCGGGTCTAAACCTGCGCGTGTTGCCTCATAGAAAACAGTACGTAAGAAAGCATTCCGTTCATTCTGATCGGGCTTAAAGTACTTGAGCCGTTCATTCATTACGGCTAACCATGCTTGATCGTTGGATAGTTTTACATATTCTTGATGGGTTACCGCTGTGTCGTTGATCACAGCTTGTGTAAAAATCTGAGTACTCAGAATGAGGCGTTCGTAGCGTTGCTGATTGGTAAAAGCCGTGGCTGAATACAAAAAAAGTAAGATAACGATTGTCAATCTGAAGTACATAGCTTTGCCGTAATAAATGCGCTGATTTTGTTCAACTCAATAGTCTCTGCGTGTTGATCGGAGCGTCCCTTATATTCAACACAGGATTGTTTTAATCCGCGCTCACCAATGACAATGCGATGGGGTATGCCAATTAGATCCATGTCGGCAAACATGACACCGGGCCGCTCGTTGCGGTCATCTAGCAATACGTCGATGTTGGCATCCAATAAAGTGTCGTACAGTTTCTCGGTCTCAGACCGGACTTGTTCACTTTTGTGCATGCCTATCGGAACGATAACCAGCTGGAACGGTGCCATAGCAGCGGGAAAAACAATACCGTTGTCATCATTATTTTGCTCGATTGCAGCAGCGATAATACGTGAAATACCGATACCATAACAGCCCATTTCAAAAGATTGTGTTTCTCCCTGTTCGTTTAAGTAATTCGCTTTCATGGTTTCAGAGTATTTGGCGCGCAATTTGAAAATATGACCGACTTCAATGCCGCGGCAGATTTCTAATGTGCCTTTACCATCTGGAGATAAATCACCGGGGGAGACATTACGAATATCATAAATATGCTTAGGTTTTTGAATATCACGACCAAAATTAACGTGAATGTAATGAAAGTCAGCTTCGTTAGCGCCACAAGCAAAATTGTCCATCGCCATTACTGCCGAGTCTGCAACAATTTCAATGGCATGTCCCACAGGACCGATGAAACCCGGTTTCGATCCGGTCTCATTTAAAATTGTTGTTTCATCTGCCATTTCAAAGTCAGCCAGAAACGGTATTTTTCGGACTTTGAGTTCATTAAGTTGATGATCGCCGCGAAGCAACAATAAATAAAACTTGTTGTTTGCCGTAACAGCGAGTGTTTTGAGCGTTTGATGGCGCGGTATTTTAAGGAAATCTGCTACTTCGGCGATAGTTTTTTGATTAGGGGTGTGCACCTTTTGCATTGTATTTGCTGGTTCTGCAGAGACGCGATCCGGAAGCTTGGATGTGGCAAGCTCGACATTTGCGGCATAGTCTGAGTCGGGACAAAATGCTATGGCATCTTCTCCCGATTCGGCCAATACATGAAACTCATGCGATCCGCTGCCGCCAATGGCACCGGGATCTGCAGAGACGGCGCGAAAATTCAATCCAAGGCGGGAAAAGATGCGGGAATACGTTTGATACATCAGCTGGTAAGTCTTATCCAGACTTTCCGCATCGGTATGAAATGAATAGGCATCTTTCATAATAAATTCTCTTGCGCGCATGACGCCGAAGCGCGGACGAATTTCGTCGCGGAATTTTGTTTGTATTTGATAGAAGTTAAGTGGTAATTGCCGGTAACTATTGATTTCTCTTCTGACAATATCTGTAATGACTTCTTCGTGGGTGGGGCCGAAGCAGAAATCATGATCGTGCCGGTCTTTTATTTTCAGCATTTGTGGGCCGAAAACATCCCATCTTCCGGTTTCTTGCCATAACTCGGCAGGATGCACTGCAGGCATCAGTAATTCAATTGCGCCGCTTTGATTCATTTCCTTGCGAACAATATTTTCGATGTTACGTAAAATTCTTAAACCTAGCGGCATCCATGTATATAAACCGCTGCCTAGCCGTTTAATCAATCCTGCCCGTAACATTAATTTGTGGCTGACTAGCTCGGCTTCTGCTGGAGCTTCTTTAAGCGTAGAAATAAAAAATTGCGAGACGCGCATGCCAGATTCCATTATGATTAAAAGGGTAGCAATTCTACATTGAAATTTTATTTTAAGCGCGATTAGACTGAGTGTTATTTTATTTGATAACCATGATGTAAAACTTTAGTTCATTAGATCAGATCACGATTTTATTTGAATGATACTTTTAATCTTGGGCGAATTATGAAAAAATCCATACTGTTTAATAGGGCTAATGGATTGTGTAAATGATTGACCGTAACGGGTATCGCCCAAATGTCGGTATTATTCTGTTGAATTCGAAGAATGAAGTTTTTTGGGGAAAACGTATCAAACAGAATTCCTGGCAGTTTCCACAAGGTGGAATAAAATCAGGGGAGAGTCCTGAGGAGGCCATGTATCGTGAATTAGCTGAGGAAGTTGGGTTGATGCCTAGTCATGTGAAAATAGTTGGGCGAACGCGGCATTGGCTTCGCTATGAGGTTCCTGAAAAATGGATCAGGCGTGAATGGCGTGGAAATTACAAGGGACAAAAACAAATCTGGTATTTGTTGCGTTTGATTGGAAGGGATAGTGACGTGTCTCTGCGTAGTACAGCGCACCCGGAATTTGATGCATGGCGATGGAACCAGTATTGGGTCGAACTGGAGTCGGTCGTCGAGTTTAAACGCGATGTGTATAAACAGGCACTGACTGAGTTGTCGAAACATTTGTCTGCAAATACTGGGCGGATATCCAGCAAATAAACATCAATTATTCTATGAACGCTAAATCTATTATTTTTATCCATATTTACTATGGGTTTATTTAGAGCATAACCAGAAGACCGGGAGCAACTTTGCTCCTTTTTTGTTAGTTTTCATTGTGGATGTTTATAAGGCGAATCGGCTGCGCCTAATTCGGCCGTTGTTTTTAATATATAAGGGAGAAAATCGATGATGATACGTACATTGGTGATTTTGCTGCTATTGATGGTCACCTCGATCAACGTATCGGCAGCTAACGAACCGATACAACCGATTAAGGCAGTTACACCACAAAACTCTGATTTGGTTGATTTGGGTAAAATGCTGTATTTTGATCCGCGATTGTCCAAGTCAGGTTTTATATCCTGTAATTCCTGCCATAACCTAAGCATGGGCGGCACGGATAACATTGCGACATCAGTTGGTCATAAATGGCATCAAGGCCCAATTAATGCACCAACAGTATTGAATTCAAGTATGAATTTGGCGCAATTTTGGGATGGTCGCGCAAAAGATTTGAAAGAGCAAGCGGGTGGGCCGATTGCAAACCCTGGCGAAATGGCTTTTACCCACGAACTGGCTGTTAACGTTTTAAATTCGATCCCTCAATACCGTGCAAAATTTGAAAAGGCATTTGGTTCCGATAAAATCGATATTGACCGTGTTACAACAGCAATAGCCGCATTTGAGGATACACTGGTTACACCTGGATCCCGTTTTGATCAATGGCTTGAGGGCGATAAGAATGCAATTAACAAGCAGGAGCTTGAGGGATATCGTTTGTTTAAGAGCAGTGGTTGCACAGGTTGTCATCACGGTGCGGCGGTTGGTGGACTGGCGTATCAGAAATTTGGCGTTTATCATCCTTACCAAACAGACAGTAAAATTGAAGGCCGCAAAGCTGTTACCGGTAAAGATACCGATTTGAATGTTTTTAAAGTGCCAACGTTACGTAATATTGAATTAACTTATCCCTATTTCCACGATGGTGCGGTATGGACATTAGAGGAAGCGGTAAAAATAATGGGAAAAGTGCAGCTCGATCGTGATTTTAGTAAAAAAGAAGTCGATAGTATCGTGGCTTTTTTGAAAACGCTTACAGGCGAGCAGCCAGAAATCCAATTGCCGATTCTTCCTCCTTCCAACAATGATACGCCAAGACCGGAACCCTTTTAGGTCGCGATAGGTTGGGTTTGTTTTAGAAAGGGAAGTAAACTATAATTTGTTGTAGGTTCAGCTTAAACCAATATTGGTTTAAGCTGAACCTACAACAAAGCAGTAGATGGCAGCCAAAAATTATTTTTGTTGAGCAAGGTTTTTAATTGATTTAAGGCACATGACTTAATAAAGACAAGTATTCTAAAAAAGAATAACCGAATACTGGATTTGCATTTTTGAAATCAAGTAGAGTCATTACTCCTACAACCAATAATTAGAACAGGGAGCAACGCATGGGTACCAAGGGGCAGTTACTGCAAGATCCGTTTCTTAATTTGCTGCGAAAAGAACATATTCCTGTGTCAATTTATTTAGTGAACGGTATTAAGCTGCAAGGTCATATTGATTCGTTTGATCAATATGTTGTACTACTTAAAAATTCGGTGACACAGATGGTATATAAACATGCTATTTCCACGGTTGTACCTGCAAGAGCAGTTACCCTACCAATTGAAACGCCTGAA
The DNA here is from genome assembly GCA_030431985.1 of Gammaproteobacteria bacterium. Taxonomy (GTDB): domain Bacteria; phylum Pseudomonadota; class Gammaproteobacteria; order Burkholderiales; family Nitrosomonadaceae; genus Nitrosomonas. The sequence goes on along the minus strand of JAUIIB010000005.1, from coordinate 20,650 downwards.
ACGAGAGATCCTTAATGCCTGAACAATCAGGCATGCAACGATACCGAAGAGTAGATAATGCTGTTTTGGTTAGTCTGGACCTAGGTAACGGCAGTAATGCAGAGCGTCTGGAGGAATTACAGCAACTTGCAACAAGTGATCGAATAAAGGTACGGGCCGTTGTCGATGGTAAGCGTGCACGTCCCGATCCAACTACGTATGTAGGTACTGGAAAAACCGAAGAGATTGCCCGGATTATTTCGAACACCGGTTCAAATATGGTGATTTTTAATCACGATTTAACACCGGTGCAACAACGTAACTTGATGTTGCGTCTAAATTGCTCAGTTATAGATCGTACTAGTTTGATACTGGATATCTTTGCGCAGCGCGCTCAAAGTTATGAAGGAAAATTACAAGTCGAGTTAGCTCAGCTAGAGCATCTATCAACACGTCTAGTGCGTGGTTGGACTCACCTGGAGCGCCAAAAGGGGGGTATTGGTTTGCGTGGCCCTGGTGAGACGCAGCTCGAGGCTGACCGTCGGTTACTGAGAAAGCGAGTTAAATTATTAAAGGAAAAGCTAAAGGGTCTTCAGCGCCAACGCCAAATCCAGAGCCGCTCAAGGCGTCGTTCTCAAGTGTTATCCATATCGATTGTGGGTTATACCAATGCTGGAAAATCAACTTTATTTAACCGATTAACACGTTCGCAGGCTTATGCTGCAGATCAGTTGTTTGCAACATTGGATACGACTACGCGAAAATTATTTATACCGGAGTGTGGTTCGATTGTAGTTTCTGATACCGTGGGTTTCATTCGGGATTTACCGCATACCTTGGTCGCGGCATTTCGTGCCACGTTGGAAGAGACAATTGAAGCGGATTTGCTGCTTCATGTTGTTGATGCGTGTAGCCCTAATCGAGACGAGCAGATTATGGAGGTTAATAAATTATTAACTGAGATTGGCGCTGATCGAGTTCCTCAAATTCTGATATTCAATAAGATTGATCAAAGTGATTTGTCTACAAGTGTCGTGGGCTATACGCGCAACGAGTATGGTAGAATATCGCGGATTCGTCTAAGTGCAAAAACAGGGGAAGGGTTGGATTTGATAAGACAGGCTTTGTCTGAAATTGTTTTAAAAGAAGAATCTGAGCTAATAGACGATAACCCTTTTAATGAGAGTAAGGTAAAGCCTAGAAATGCGGCAGTTTGAGTTATATTTTAAACAAATAAGACAGGAAAAGTTATGGGTTTAAATGATCCTCAATGGGGAAAGAACAAAGGCGATTCTGGACCGCCTGATCTGGATGAAGTCCTGCGTAATGTCAATAAGAAAATCAATAGTATATTTGGTTCAAATGGTGGTAAGGATGGCGGAGACTCGCGTGGTAATGGGCCGAAGCCATACAGTCGTGGCAGCATCATTTTAATCTTAGGCTTATTGCTCGTTGTTTGGATTGCCAGTGGATTTTATATCGTCAATGAAGGCCACAGAGGTGTTGTTTTGCGTTTTGGGGCTTATGTTGATACGACCCCTGCAGGTTTGCGTTGGCATTTACCATATCCTATCGAAACCGTTGAGATTGTTAATGTAAGCCAGGTGCGTACCGTCGAAATTGGCTATCGAAATAATGTTAGAAGCAAGGTGTTGCGGGAATCCTTGATGCTAACTGATGACGAGAATATTATCGATATTCAATTCGCAGTGCAGTATATCTTGAACAATCCGGAGAATTTCTTATTCAATAACCGTGATCCCGATGATTCTGTGCTCCAAGCAGCAGAAACTGCGATCAGACAGATTATTGGTAAAAGCAGGATGGATTATGTGTTGTACGAGGGACGTGAGCAAGTTGCATCGGCGGCAACAGTACTGATGCAGGAAATTTTAGATCGTTACCAGATTGGTATTGCGATTAGTAGAGTGACAATGCAGAATGCACAGCCACCTGAACAAGTGCAAGCGGCTTTTGATGATGCGGTTAAAGCGGGTCAGGATAGAGAGCGTCAAAAAAATGAGGGACAGGCCTATGCCAATGACGTTATTCCGAAAGCTCGTGGTAATGCGGCACGTTTGATAGAGGAGTCAGAGGGTTACAGGGCGCGCGTTATTGCCAGTGCTCAGGGTGATGCCAGCCGTTTCGATCAAATTCTTCAAGAATACAGTAAAGCACCGGCGGTAACGCGTGAGCGCTTGTACTTAGATATGATGCAGCAGGTTCTGTCAAATACCAGCAAAATTATGATTGACCAGCAAAGCAGTAGTAATCTTTTGTACTTACCACTAGAGAAATTAATTGGAATGAGCGGTTCTGCTCCTGTGCCATCGTCCGTAACGCAGATGCAACCTTCAATGTCGCAAGAAACGATGTCTGGCGGTAGCAACGCTCGGTCACGTGAAGTGTTCCGTGGACGTGAAAGGGAGATGAGATAAATGAAAAGCGTTACTTCGGTATTGATGGGTGTTGTATTGGTGGGCTTTTTACTGGCTACTTCTGCAATCTATATTGTTGATGAACGACAGCAAGCCATACTGTTTCAACTTGGTGAAGTTGTTGATGTAAAAACTGAGCCTGGTTTGTATTTCAAAATCCCTATTGCGCAAAATGTTCGGTTCTTTGAGAAACGTATTTTGACAATGGATGCGGAGGAGCCAGAACGTTTTATTACATCGGAAAAAAAGAACGTTCTTGTGGATTTGTTTGTGAAATGGCGTATTGTTGATGTCAAGCAGTACTATATCAGTGTGCGCGGAGATGAAAGCCTGGCACAAATTAGGCTGGCTCAGACTATTAATGCGAGTATGCGTGACGAATTTGGTAATCGAACGGTTCACGATGTTGTGTCGGGTGAAAGAGATGTGATTATGGAAATCATGCGCCAGAAGGCCGATGTGGATGCGCGGACTATTGGCGTGGAAGTGGTCGATGTTCGCCTAAAGCGGGTGGATTTGCCTCAAGAAGTGAGCGAATCGGTCTATCGTAGAATGGAAGCCGAGCGTAAGCGTGTGGCAAATGAATTACGCTCAACTGGTGCGGCGGAATCAGAAAAGATCCGCGCGGATGCAGATCGTCAGCGTGAAGTGATTCTTGCTGAAGCTTACCGTGACGCGCAGAAAACGATGGGTGAAGGGGATCAAGAAGCTGCTGCAATTTATGCAAAAGCTTTTGAAAAAGATTCAGATTTTTATGCATTCTGGCGTAGTATGGATGCCTATAAAAACTCCTTTAAACATAAAAATGATATTTTAGTGCTGGAACCAAGCTCCGATTTCTTTAAGTTTCTTAAGAGTCCAGTAAGTAATTAATCGTTTTGTACAGATAGGGCTAGGTGTTCTGCACAGACTTATATTAACTGTGCAGAATTACTTGGCGCATCTGAAATATCAAATAATTAAGCTTCGGTTATTTGTTTGAGTTTACCTACCTGAATTTCTGCTTATCCATAGAAAAGAACGCCCGTTAAAGTTGGTTCTGTTTTATATAGAACATTGTGTACTTTTTATATCGGACTTTTAATTAAAAGGTGTCTGCGGTTGAGGCTTTATTGAGGAGTAATGTTGTATGTTAGAAACTTTTCTAATGGCATTTGCACTCATGTTGATTTTGGAAGGTGTGTTGCCTTTTATTTCACCGCGTCTTTGGCGTGAGACTTTTCGGAAACTGACTGATGTTCAAGATGGACAAATTCGATTTATAGGCTTGACATCCATGATAATCGGCTTGGCATTGTTTCTAATCGTAAGTTAATCATCATTCATTGTGCTTATTCTATAATTTCTAACCATGCGTAATTGGTTGCTGCCAGAGTATATTGAGGACATTTTGCCTGCTGAAGCACTGCATATAGAGACAGTGCGGCGGCGTATTATCGATCTCTTGAAAGTTCATGGGTATCAACAGGTTTCGCCTCCATTGTTGGAATACATTGAATCATTGCTGTCCGGCAGCGGTAGTGATATGAATTTGCAAATGTTTAAAGTAATTGATCAGTTAAGTGGTCGAATGATGGGTTTACGTGCAGACATGACGCCACAAGTTGCGCGAATTGATGCACATCTTTTGAATTGCGAAGGGATAACCCGGCTTTGTTATGCGAACAGTGTGTTACATACTGTTCCCTCAAGTTTGACTCAAACACGCGAACCATTTCAGGTCGGTGCAGAGCTTTATGGTCATATAGGTGTGGAAAGTGATCTAGAAATCCAGCAATTGATGCTGAAATGTTTGTCGGTGACAGGACTGGATCGAGTTCATTTGGATCTGGGCCATGTGACTGTTTTTAGGAGCATCATTAAAAATGCAAACATTTCACTCGAAATGGAAGCTGAGTTGTTTGCTGTGCTACAGGCAAAAGACCTTTCAACCTTGAGAGAAATTTGCAGCGGACTGAGTAAGAAAACCTATGAGTCACTATTATTACTAACAGAACTTTATGGCGGTATTGAGGTTTTAAACATCGCTAAAAATAAATTACCGGCACATTCCGAGATTACCTTTGCACTTGATCAGCTCGAACAAGTTAGTCAGGAACTTAAGGAGGTTGTTGATACGATTGCATTTGATTTGGCTGATTTGCGGGGCTATCACTACCATACCGGAATGGTTTTTGCTGCGTATACACGTGGCTGTTCAAACGCTATTGCCCTGGGGGGACGGTATGATGAAATTGGTAAAGCGTTTGGCAGAGCCAGACCTGCAACCGGATTCAGTATGGATTTAAGAGAATTGGCAAGGCTTGTCGAGCAAAAATCTTATCCACACGCCATACGTGCACCTTATATGCAGAAAAATCAGGCGTTAGCGATGAAAATTGAACAGTTGCGTAGTGAGGGGCATATTGTCATTATGGAATTGCCTCAACAACCGGAGACAACGATGAATTGTGACAGACAGCTTGTCATGCAAGAGGGTGATTGGATTATTGAAAAAATTTGATCTGTCGATTCAAATGAGCGAAAGATAGACTGATTATATTTTCCTGTTGCTGGACTTCATCAGCGAAGACCGATAAGGAAAGGGCTGAATAATAAGTGTAGCGACAGTTTTATCTTTGATGTAATAACAACATAATGTCGTCGGTTTTTAATAAGTGGTTAAAATAGATTTTGAGATTTAATGCTATGGCTAAGAATGTAGTCGTGATTGGTACACAATGGGGAGATGAAGGTAAGGGAAAGATTGTCGATTGGTTAACCGATCATGCTCAGGGTGTTGTGCGTTTCCAAGGGGGACATAACGCTGGTCATACATTGGTTGTTGGTCAAGAAAAGACCATTTTACACTTGATTCCGTCCGGGATTCTTCGTGACGGCGTTATTTGTTACATCGGAAACGGTGTTGTTGTTTCTCCCGAGGCACTGTTAAAAGAAGTTGACATGCTCGAAAAAATGGGAGTCGATGTAACCAGCCGTTTGCGAATCAGTGGTGCCTGCCCACTCATTTTGCCGTGTCATACGGCACTGGATCATGCGCGAGAGCGCGCCAGGGGAGTTGATAAAATAGGTACAACGGGGCGTGGTATTGGGCCGGCTTACGAAGATAAAGTTGCACGCAGAGCGATACGTTTGCAGGATTTGTTTTGTAGAGACCGCTTGGTGGATAAGCTGGGTGAGATGCTGGATTACCATAATTTTGTTTTAAAAAATTATTTGGGTGCTGCAACAATTGATTTCCAAAAAACATTAGATGAAGCTATTTCCCAATCAGAGCGAATAAAACAGTGGGTAGCCGATGTACCCCAATTGTTATATCGTGCTTGTCAAGCTGGCAACAATCTACTGTTTGAGGGTGCGCAGGGGGCATTGCTGGATATCGATCACGGCACCTATCCGTACGTTACGTCGAGCAATTGTATTGCAGGCGCAGCTACTACAGGCAGTGGTATCGGACCGCAGCTGCTGCAATATGTTTTGGGCATTACTAAAGCGTATACGACACGGGTCGGTTCCGGCCCATTTCCTACAGAGCTGGAGGACGGCGTTGGTCTTCACTTGGCCGAACAAGGACATGAATTTGGCTCGACGACAGGAAGACCGCGCCGCTGCGGTTGGTTTGATGCCGTGGCAATGAAACGCTCGATACAGATTAACGGTGTTACGGGATTATGTATTACCAAGCTTGACGTGCTCGATGGCATCGAAACATTAAAAATTTGTACCGGATATCAACTCAATAATGGTGAAAAATCTGACGCGCTGCCTACGGGTGCGGACGATTTGATTCAGTGTAAGCCTGTTTACGAAGAGATTCCGGGGTGGCCGGAAAGCACAGGCGGTATCAAAAACTTTAATCAATTACCTAAAGCCGCTCAAAACTATCTTAAAAAAATTGAAGCGATTTGTGAAACTCCCATTGACATGATCTCAACGGGGCCAGAGCGTGAAGATACTATTGTATTACGCCATCCATTTGAATAATCCTTTCCTGACGGCCTATGGATTATCTGGGAAACTGGCATGATAGAATAGAGTTTGTGTTATTAAACGTTTGAGATGAATCGTGCTTAAAATGTCTGCGTTTTATCGTTTGTGATAGAAATATCGGTGTTCGTTCTGAGTGATTAAGACTTACTCTAACGCTATATTAAATTTCCACTTAACAGGTAAGCACAAATGGAAAATTTAAGTCTATCGGATGTGGCTGTAGATACATGGGTGCATAAAGGGCCTGTTAAATTAGATGATTTGTCAGGTTCTGTTGTACTTGTTGAAGTATTCCAGGTCAATTGTCCCGGCTGTTTTATGTACGCATTACCAAATGCGATTGGGCTCCATGAAAAGTATCATAATCAGGGGCTTGTCATTATCGGTCTTGCAACAGCTTTTGAAGATTATGATAAAAATACACTGGATAATTTACAGTTGTTAATAGATTCAGGGGAAGTGATCGGTGAGACGTTCAGAGCGTTGAATCAGCGTGGATTGTTAGTTGATCGGAAATTGCCGTGGAAACTGCCCTTTGCAGTAGGTATGGATCGAATAGAACCGGATAATGAGCCGGTTACAGATGAGCGCGTGTTGAATTATGCTCATCGGTTAATCGCGCAATTCGGTACTTTACCAGAAGATCAGCAAAAGTCGATTAAAAGCCAGATACGTACCTTTTTTGAGCAAAAAGTGATGAAAGCGGAAACATTTGAACGCTTTTCACTACAAGGTACGCCTTCCGCTATTTTGTTTGACCGAAAAGGTCAGTTGAAGGATGTTTCTTTTGGCCAAACTCCTCAGAAAGAATCTGTTATTGAGCAACTTTTGGCACAAAAGTAGACATTAATAAAGATTTTTCTGATCTATTTTGATTTGGAGATACTGCATTACACGTTAGGATGTAAATTATTAGCATAAGCAAATATTCGTTACTGCAGCGAATTATTCGGGGTGGATTGTGTAGAGATGCCCAAAAGCCTAGGTTTTAAGCTTGCAGGAGGATAACGAAGTGTGTGCGATTACTGCCTATGCGATGTTAAATTATGAAAAAGCAACTATTACTATTTTCTTTAGCGATAGTATGGTTTTATTCTTGATTTTGGCCGCAGGTATTCAATGTATCTTGCAGCCATTGCTCAAAGTCGGCATGATTGTTTATATCATATTGCCAGCATTTAAATCCTAATTGCTTACCTGTTTGGATATTTTCAAGTGAATCGTCGATATATAGTGTTTCTTCAGGAACCAAATCGTAATTCCGGATTGCAAATTGGTAAATGTCAACTTGTGGTTTTAGCGCCCGAACCTTAAATGACAATATTGATGCCTCAAAGTTTGAGAACTGTGGAAAGGCCGTAAAAATCCAGGGGCAATGGATTGCACTAATATTAGAAATTAAAATTAACCGATGACCGAGTGCGTTGAGCTCGTAAATATTCTGCCACATCGGTTGGTTAATTGTGAATATATCGCACCAGGCATCACGAAATTGTGAGGCACTGACGTTATTTTGCAAAATGTTAAGAGCCCAGTCTGTATAATCCTCCGGTGTAATTGATCCGGCTTCCAGTGAATCCTTGCGCCCTAATATGCATTCGATGACTTGGGCTGCATTTGGGGTTCCGGGGGGTAACAGTTTTTTGAGCGATTGCTCAAAATCGAAATCGAGTAATACACGTCCGATGTCAAAAAGAAATACCATGAGGTTTGAAGAATGGGAGATAGCTTCGCATTAATATTTGCTATCTGTTCTTGAATTCAGAGTAGGAAAATGGGGCTCCCCGCGAATGCCGCCAGGCCATCATCTTGAACCTGTAGGTTCAAGGTGGTCGTTTTCCGAGTACATCAGGCAACCCCTAAGGGGTCAGCGCAACAGTACCACTATAGTCAACAACCTCATTTGATAATTGGTTCAAAGAATTTCAGCCTATAACGTACATCGCAGGGAGCAATTCCAGATAACCTGTTCGATCTATCTTAAGATATTATATAGCATCAGTAGCGATCCTAAGTATCAATCGGTAAGTATTAGCTGCTGGTTAATTCATTATTAATTTTGTTACGAATGTCGGCTATTCTACGCCTAATCTCTTCAATGTCAAAACCGTTTGACTGGCGGAAAATAAGCAATTCATGCGTGATTCCGAGCGCAGCTGCGATGATAATGCGATCGGAATCGATTATTTTTCCTTCCAGTTTAATTTCTTGAATTTTATTTTCTAAAAAATCTGCTGCTAACAGCAGTTCATCACGTTCATGTTCGGGACAATTAATACTAAACTCACGTCCCATGATTGTGACTTTTAAAATGTTTTCATCATTCATGGTCAGGTAGGTGTTTTAAAAGTGTTTCCAGACGGTTGCTGGCAACGTGGATTTTTTGTGTTAGTTTTTCGTTTTCAGCACTGGTTATTGCAAGCTTGTGGCGCAGTTTTGTGTTTTCGCTACGTAAATCCCGGTACAAGTGAATGAGCCGATCCACTTCTTCCGCTAGAAGCTTGAGTTCTGATTTCATAAATATCCAGTGGGGATCAAAAACCCAGTGATTTCTACAATACAATGGCTACGTGCTCACAGTTTATTATGCGTGCCATCACAGAATGGGGCATTACCCGTTTTCTTACAAGTACAAAGCCATGCGGATTTATTCTCATCAATGGAAAATGTTTTGGGGGCAAAGGTTGTGTTTTTATGCGATCCATCACAAAATGGCTGTGACTGACTACGACCACAAGTACACCAATAATATTGTTTGCCGGCCTCCAATTGAACTTCAATCGGTGAAAAGGTTCTTTGAGAATCCTCGCTCATGAATTTTCTCCATGTTGATTATCTTTGTTTAAAGCAATGTTATTAGTTAAATAACCGCAATGCATTCAGACTGCCTGCAACGACATGATTCTTTTCCATCGATGTTTGAATATTAACGAGTTGCTGCTTACTTCTAGCAAGTCCGTTTTCACTGAGCGGAACTCGATTGTCATCCACCATAATACCTCCAAGCGTATTCGAGAAGATTTTTGCCAATTGAGTCATCTGATCGAAGACTTTTTCTCCATTGGCAACTCGCGGTACATCCAGCAAAAACGTAACCCCATGTGTAGTAATCGTTTTCATTTTATCAGGCATGAATGGCTCTGATTCATAGTTAGTTAAAGAAAACAGTACATGCTTGTTCTCATCGCGGTATTTAAATAAACCCTCTGGCTCAAATTTGAGGCCGGATGCCTCCGCTAATGCTCTAATTTTTGTGCCAACAAACGCGCCATTGTCTTTACTGATAATATTGATACCAATCATTACATCTACTTCGGCACAAAATTTATCCAGTAGAATAGCCTGTTCGTGTGCAGAAACGATATCGGGACATTCTGCGGTAGCACCAATTTGTGAGGCGAAGTCTTGTACTGTATCACGGAATTTCGATAAATCGATTTCGCCAATTGGTCCGGATCGATCAGCGAGTAACAAACAACCCTTGAGTTTTGTGTAATTTATGTTTTCAGTATTAGTTCCGTTGATGATTTCTTCCCATAAATTTGACCCTTTTGTTTTACCCAACCAGATAAGTGGTTTTCCAAAGTCGTACTTTCTTTGCAAGATCTGGTTCAATTCGGTATCAGGGATAGTGTCATCTGCAACTACAGTGACGATATAGTTGGACTGTTCGTCATATGCATCGGCAGTGGGTTCTAAAGTATCTTTTTCGGCATAAGTTTCAGTCGCAGCGCTGTGCTCTGGAACAGGCTCGTGGTCCGAAAAATTGTCTGGCTGACTGGACAATGCAGTTTCAGGTGTATTGTTTAAAAAAGCAGTTTTGTCAAATTGTGGTTCTATTCTTTGATGCGGTTCCGCTGCATGATGGTCGCTTTTCTTTTCAAACAAGACATCATCATGCTGGTGCTCAAGGGTGGATTCGATTTTGCGCCGAACGCGTACTTGTTGTATCCAGTTAAAGATAGCGACACCGACAATAAAAATGAAACCGATAATGATTAAACTGATTTGTAAATCGCTCAAATTCAATAAATCCATATTAGTCCCTTTACCATCTATCTCGATTCATAACTATTATTTTAAGAATTGATATCGCCGCTCATGAGAATGCAATATTTTTTTGCTCGTCCGGGTTTACAACACTTGCAATATCAACGGCTACAACTTTGGAAATTCCTTGATCCTGCATTGTGATACCGATTAACTGTTGTGCGATTTCCATCGTAATTTTATTATGACTGATAAACAAAAACTGTATTTGTTGTGATAATTTTTTTACTAGTTCGCAGAATCTCACAGTATTTGTATCGTCAAGGGGGGCATCTACTTCATCTAACAAGCAAAATGGCGCCGGTTTCAAACGAAATAAAGCAAATATGAGCGATAAAGCTGTGAGTGCTTTTTCGCCACCGGATAATAAGTGTATAGAATTATTTTTTTTCCCGGGTGGCTGTGCTGTAAGTATGATTCCCGACTCGAGTATCTTACCATCGCAGAACACGAGTTCGGCTTTTCCGCCAGAAAAAACGATCGGAAATATTTCGTTTAAATTACGATTGACGGTTTGGAATGTTTCCTGCAATCGTTTTCTGGTTTCTTGATCGATCTGCTCAATGGCATTTTCAAGTAGTGCCATTGCTTCACGGAGGTCCTGTATCTGTACATCTAATTTTCTCTCTCGCTGTCGCGATGCGTCAAGCTCATCAATGGCAGCAAGGTTCACGGTTCCCATTGCCGTAATTTTTTTTGTGAGTGTATTGATTTCGGCTTGTACATCAGTCGTGCTTTTGTTATCAATTTGAGAGATCAGCTTGTTTTCGTCCGCCTGTTTTTCATAAAGCTGTTCTGCATATCTTTTTTCTTGCAAATCAGACTCTTGTCTTTTTAGATATAGTTTATTTAATAATTCACGAATGGATGATTGTTTCTGCTCAGATTCCATCAATTGGTTTTCAATCGTTTGTACCTGATGTCGTGTTGCTTCCAGCTGTTCACGGCTATCTGTAACATTTTGTTCGAGTTTGTTGTGATGTTCGATACAGTCGAGTAGCTGAGAGTTTAATGTGGCATCGTTTAGTTTGTTTTTTTCAATAACCGTATTGTCACGTTTGGTTGATAAGTGAGTGCTGTCTTCTTCAAGTTGCACTAATGAATTTTCTATATCATTGATTTTATTTTGACATATTTTCTCATTAAAAATGGCTTCTTGAATTTCCTTATTATAGTCCTGAATTTTTTGATGTTGGTCTTTTAAGTGTTGTTTGGCAGAATCGAGTTTGGCGCGATTGGCATGAACCTGTGCATTAAGGACCTCTATTTGACTGGCCTGGTTTTCGGATTGTTTCTCTGTGTGTGTTTTTTGTTGATTTTCAGATAATAATTGTTGGTTAATCTCTTCTAGTTCTGCCGCGATAAGGTTTTTGCGTTGTTTGGTTTGTTCATCGATTTGGGAAAGTTTTGTTTTTTCAAGCTGAAGTTGGTGCTGTCGTTGTGTAAGTTGTTGTAGATTATCACGATTCGATAATACGGTTTGATGTAATTTTTCATAGTTTGTCGTGATCTCTGCCAGTATCGCCTGTTTATCTACCTGTTGCGCTTCTAGTGTTTGTATTTTAGTTTGAATCAAATTAAGTTCTCGTTGCCGCGATAGTACGCCATGCAGATGAGAATCAGGAGAATGAAAATGAACGCTGTTTCGAGTTACGATATGTCCTTCACGAGTGATTAACTGTTCGTCTAACGCTAGCAGTTTTCTTTGTTGTAAGCCATCTTGAATGTGCTCGATAATATAAATATTCTTGAGCCATTCAGCGAGTATATGTTTTATGCCATGGTGATCGCAGGTTACACATTCCGCCAGTGTTTTCCATTCTCGAAATTTGGTAGAGCGATTATTATCGGTTAAACTTTGTTCCTGTTGAAATTCGAGGATTGATAATTTACCGGGTGGTAAATCGTCTTTCCATGCAGCGATAGTCTCAAGCGTGAGAAATCCGAGGCTGTTCAACCGTTCCTGCAAAATGGATTCAAGCGCGTTCTCCCAATCTTTTTCAATATGTATGTGGTGCCACAAGCGTGGTGTTTCGCCAAGATTCTGCTTATTAATCCACTGTTTTAATGCATCATTGGTTTCAATCCTTTGCTGAAGATTTTCCAGGGCGTTGAATTGAGCTTGCAAGTGCGATAGTGCCTTCTGCAGTTCGTGAATTTTTGATGTAACGCTGTCTTTTTCGCTACTTTTTTGCTTAAAAGCCGACTCTGTTTGGTGCAGGCTTTGTTCAGTCTGAATAAACTGTTGTTTGGTTTGTTCTAATTCCCGTTCAACTTCTTTTAATTTTGCGGAGCATGTTGTGGCCAATGAATCGTGTTCGCGTTGCAAACGGTCCTTACGTGACGCAAGCTGTTGGATCGTTTTGTTCGCATGTTCGATGTGTGCTTTTGCCAAGCTATCGGCGCGCTCTATTGCGATTAGCTTTTCCTGCTCAGTATCGAATAGCTGTTGATACCGGTTAAGCTCCTTTTCCAATTCAGGCAATTTCTCTTTTTCGGCTTGAGTTTTATCAATAATGGACTGGCATAAATGCTGAGCGTTTTCTTTTTCAGAAGACCAATGTTGGAGATTATGGGTTGCGGTACTGTGCAGTTGACGGTTGCGTGTCAATTGTTTCTCAAAATCCTGTATTTGATGATCGAGTTGCTGGCTATTTTTATGAAATTGATGAATTTCTTGCTCAATACGGGATTTTTCAGCTTTAAGGCTGTATAACTGTCCCTCTAAATCATGTAATTCCTCACCGCAATTTTGTTCGTGAATACGTTCTTTTTCTCGTTGTTCTTTATTGAGTTGAATCTGGTGGATTTCTGTTTCGAGCGCTTGTTCCAAGGTTTTGATTTCTTTTTCGGCGGCTATTCGTTCGTTGGCGGCCTTCATTCGGTGCTTTAACCAGAGAATTTGTTGTGCTTCCTGAAGCTGCTGGTTAAGTGAATTATACTTAATTGCAGTCTTAGCCTGATTCTCAAGATGCTCAATTTGTTTTTTTAGTTCACTTGAAATATCTTCAATTCGAACTAGATTCTTATGTGTGTCGGCAAGTCTCAGTTCTGTTTCGTGTCTTCGTTCGCGGTATTTGGATATTCCTGCGGCCTCTTCGAGAAAACTTTTTAGATCCTGTGGTTTTGCTTCAATAATACGTGAGATCATACCTTGCTCGATGATGGCATAGCCGCGGCCACCAACGCCCGTGCCAAGGAACAGGTCAGCGACATCCCGCCGTCGGACGTGGATATTATTGATGTAATAATTTGAATGCCCATCCCGTTGGACGATGCGTTTGATTGCAATTTCTGCGTAACTGGACCATGAGCCAGTGGTCTTACCAAGACTATTGTCGAATAATAATTCGACGCTGGCGCGGCCGACAGGCTTGCGATGAGTCGTTCCGTTAAAGATGACGTCTTGCATTGATTCACCGCGCAGTGCGGAGGCTTTTGATTCTCCCAATACCCAGCGGACGGCGTCAATAATATTAGATTTGCCGCACCCATTAGGCCCGACGATACCGATTAAGTCATGTGTGATCGGGATATCAGTCGGATCGACAAATGATTTAAAGCCTGCAAGTTTAATTTTAGTAAGGCGCAATTTTCAATATGCTAGTTCGAGCAGCAGTTATAATTAACGGAGAATCAATGGGTATGTCTAGCGATGCCTGAAATTGTATACAATCAGTCAGTAAATTAGTGTTAATTGTAACTGAATTAATTAAGTAGAGAATGTTGAATGCCGACTAAACCCAATAAACAACTGGAAACGTTTACTAATCCTTGTATCAAAAGAGATTACCAGATACATATGGAAATTCCCGAATTTACCTGTGTGTGTCCAAAAACAGGGCAACCGGACTTTGCCAGATTGATCTTGGATTATATTCCCGATAAAAAATGTGTGGAATTGAAAAGTCTTAAATTATATGTCTGGTCATTCCGTAATGAAGCAGCCTTTCATGAAGCGATTACTAATCAGATACTTGAAGATCTCGTCGCTGCTTTAAAGCCAAGATACATTCGCTTGACGGCACATTTTTTTGTGAGAGGGGGAATTTTTACCAACGTGATTGCAGATTATCGTAAATCAAGATGGAATCCACAACCGACTATTGCGCTTCATCAATTTGATGAACAGTCAAATACCCGACTGTAATCTATTCGGGGTAAACTGATTTACAGTCATTGCTTAATGTGATCATGTGATCAAATCCGAGAAGTAGCGCTGATTTCGGGCTGTTTATGATAAGACATTATTTACAAATTTTGTAATAATCGTCAATAAATGAACTTATCTGTTTTATTAATTGTCTTTTGAAATTGTAGCGTATCGGTTTTCGTGATCCATTTGAATAGGTATACTTGATCCCGCTGACTTAAATCAAAGTCACAAAATTGAGAATTTTTAGGCGTCGATGCACAAGGATCAAGTGAATGGGTGATCGTGAAGTCGATCAACAACTGGTAGAACGTGTACAAAGTGGTGACAAACAAGCGTTTAATTTGTTGGTGGCAAAATATCAGCGTAAGTTGACAAGATTGCTGTCGCAGTTTGTGCGCGATCCGGCAGAAGTCGAAGATGTAGCGCAGGAAGCTTTTATCAAAGCATATAGAGCGCTGCCTTCATTTCGTGGAGATAGCGCTTTTTACACGTGGCTGTATCGTATTGGTATCAATACGGCTAAGAATTATTTGGTATCTCAAGGTAGAAAAGCATCCATGTTACATGGTGTGGATAGCGAAGAAGCTGAGAATTATGAAGAAGGCGGTGTCTTACGCGAAATGAATACACCAGAAAGTGAACTGATGAGCAAGCAAATCGCTCAAACAGTTAATCGCACATTGGAAGAATTACCTGAAGAGCTAAGAACGGCGATCATACTGAGAGAAATGGAAGGTTTAAGTTATGAGGAAATTGCCAATATTATGGATTGTCCCATAGGAACTGTCCGTTCACGTATTTTTAGAGCACGAGAGGCGATTTCTGATCAATTGCGTCCATTGCTGGGAACAAGTAAAGATAAGAGGTGGTGAAGTGAAGCATAAAGTATCCGAATTGATGGATGGTGAATTAACAAATCTGGATGCCCAAGAAACAATCGAATCACTTAAGCGTGACAACGAGTTACAACAGCACTGGGAAGCTTATCATTTAATTGGCGACTATATAAGGCAACCGGAATTGCCGCTCACCGACGTAACGCAACGCATTCAACAGCGACTCGAATCCGAGCCTGTTTTTTTAAAGCCTAATCCTGGCAAACCCATCTATAGAAAAACTAAGGTTTTTGCTTATGCGACGGCGGCGTCTGTTGTAGCAATGGTTACTGCATGGCTAGCTATGAATGATGTTTATCAGCAATCTCACCCCATCCAGGTGGCTGATCAATCCCGGGATCACCAAGAAATGGGTATTGAAAGATCGACAGCGCCGCTATTTGTTTCACATCCTAATACAGCAACGACATTTCCGCATGTCTCAGTAGATGAAATGGATCAATATCTTCTCTATCATAATTTTCAGAATTATCGCGATGAGCTTCCGCCAGAAGCGGCACGACAAGGTCAATCAGTTTATATCTATCCAGTGACGGATCTCCACGATAAATATGGTAGATGAAGAATTGTAAAGTAGTTATTCCGATACTGTTTTTTATCCTGATATCTCAACAAATTGCATTTGCTGATGATCAGCCTGAGTCAACCCGGACAGCTTTTGATTGGTTGCAAGAAGTTGCCGAGGCACCGCGGCATCTGAACTATCACGGCACCTTTGTGTATTATGCCAAGGAACACATGGAAACGTCCCGGATTACGCATCAAGTTGACCATCGGGGCGAATACGAAAAAATTGAAACTTTAGATGGTATGGCTCGTATCGTTTTTCGTCATAACGATGAAATGAGGTGTTATATACCGGCCCAAAAAAAAATCTATACTGAAAAGCGGTGGCTGAGAAAATTTTTTCCCGATCTGTTATCACAGCTCTCTAAAAAAGTTTACGACAATTATCAGGTTGAAACGAAGAAACAAGGCCGTGTTGCAGGCTACGATACACAGTTTGTGAAACTTATGCCTAAGGATAACCTGCGCTATGGTCATAAATTCTGGATAGATGTAGATAGCGGGTTATTGCTTAAGGCTGCAACAGTGGATCGAGATGATGTTGTAGAGCAGTTTGCTTTTTCACAATTGGAGATTGGTGGCGAAATTGATGACGATTCACTTAACTCAGAATTGATGGCGGCTCAGAACTGGAAAACAGTTCACTTAAAGACTGTCGTACTCGATGATGGTGAATTAGGGTGGGGATTGAAGAACATCCCGAGTGGCTTTGTGAAAATTGCTGAAATGAAACGGAAGCTTGCGGGAAAAAGTGCAATGGTTGATCAGATTGTGCTATCGGATGAATTGGCATCAGTATCGATTTTTATTGAACCCATAGAACAAGATGGGCCTGTTACAAAGGCCGGGTTTTATTCCAGCCGGGGAGCGATTAATATTTACGTACGCGAGCTGGATAATAATAAAATTACCGTGGTGGGTGAAGTGCCGCTTAACACAATTCAAATGATTGGGGATGCGGTCTTGTTTCAATAGTTATGAATTCTTTAAATGTGCGGTTCCGTGCATTATTCTTTATAGACAACTATGCTATGTTGGTTAATTGAATCAGCAATATATAGTAAGTAGTTAATTTTTTTGATTGTTGCTTAATGATGTTGGGGATGTTGAGGATGACACGTTTACGTCAGTTATTATTATTTGTGTTATGTATGGCTTTTGGAGCTACTGCAGTTCAGGCCAAAGAGTTACCTGACTTTACTGATTTAGTGGATCGGTATGGTGCTGCTGTTGTTAATATCAGTGCGACTCAGGCACAGCGCGATGCTGTGACACAACTGTTTCCTGAAGTGCCTAATTTACCCAAGGATTCACCATTTTATGAATTCTTTAGGCGGCATTTGGAGCCTTTCTCTGCACCCAGAAAATCTGAGCCGAGATCAATGGGGTCTGGTTTTATTATTAGTGCAGACGGCTATATTTTGACCAACTCACATGTTGTTGAATCGGCAGGTGAAATCACGGTTAGACTCAACGATAAACGTGAATTTGTGGGAGAAGTGATTGGCAGAGACAAAAAAACTGATATAGCATTGATCAAAATAGAAGCTAAAAATTTACCAAAGGTAACAACAGGCGATCCGGATGATCTCAGAGTCGGTGAATGGGTTGTTGCCATCGGTTCACCTTTTGGATTTGAAAACAGTGTAACGGCAGGTATTGTAAGCGCAAAAGGCCGGTCACTTGCACAGGAAAACTATGTGCCGTTCATTCAGACTGATGTCGCTATTAATCCGGGTAACTCCGGAGGGCCGTTATTTAATATGAATGGTGAGGTGGTCGGTATTAATTCACAGATATATAGCCGTACCGGTGGATTTATGGGACTGTCGTTCGCTATCCCGATTAACGTTGCCACGGACATTGCCAACCAATTAAAAACTTCGGGAGTGGTGCGGCGTGGAAGAATCGGTGTGATGATACAAGAAGTTACAAAAGAATTAGCAGATTCATTTCGATTACCCAATACTCGCGGTGCATTGGTTGTGTCAGTAGAAAAAAACGGACCAGCTGATGCTGCGGGGGTACAGGCACGTGACATCATCTTGAGCTTTAATGGTTCAGAGGTTGAGACGTCGGCTGATTTGCCACGTATCGTCGGCAATACTGTGCCTGACTCTAAAGTTGACGTTACAGTTTGGCGGAATGGCGCGACTAAAAATATCCGGCTCAAAGTCGGTGAAATCCCGAGAGAAGAGGCGGATGTGAAACATCTTAGCCAGAAAAATCAGAAAACTGAAAAATCTAACCGCCTGGGCCTGGTATTGAGCGAATTGACGAAGCAGCAGAAAGAGCAGCTGGATGTTGAAAATGGTTTGTTGGTAGAAGGCGTTCAACGCGGTATTGCGAGTGAATCCGGTGTCCGTCAGGGCGATGTCATCCTCGGATTTAATAGCGAAGATATTAAGAATATCAAGCAATTCAACCGATTGCTCAATCAGGCTAAAGAAGGACGCAATATTGCATTACTGATCAAACGGGGTGATTTTACAACTTTTATTACTATGAAATTGGTAGATGTCGATTGATTGTTTAAAGCAATGGCAAACATTGATTCAGCGGCGGATTTAGTTGTATATAGCCGTGAAGGCTGTCATCTTTGTGAACAAATGATACACGCACTTGGTAAGTACCAAGAGCGTGTATCATTTAATTTTAAAGTAATTGATATTGACTCGTGCCCGGAACTGATTAAGCAATTTAATGACAAAGTACCTGTCTTGATGTCGCTTTTTGATCGGCGCGAGATATGTCGATATCATCTGAATACATCCTTGCTAGATGATTATCTTGCCAAATTTCGTTAGAATGCTGCCTCTTGATTGCTATAGTGCAGATAATTGATATTATCCGTCACCCGATTTCAAGGGGTTCATTGTTCTAATTTATTGCGTCAATCAACTTTCCTAATAACCGAATGCAGCATATCCGAAACTTTTCAATTATTGCCCATATTGATCACGGCAAATCGACGCTGGCCGACCGTATTATTCAATTTTGTGGCGGTTTGTCCGAACGTGAAATGGAAGATCAAGTTCTGGATTCCATGGATCTGGAACGTGAAAGAGGCATTACCATCAAGGCGCAGACGGTCGCGTTGCAGTATAAGGCGAAAAACGGTGAAACCTATTTACTGAATTTGATTGATACGCCCGGCCATGTTGATTTTTCGTATGAAGTGTCGCGGTCATTGGCTGCATGTGAAGGTGCTTTACTCGTTGTGGATGCATCACAAGGTGTTGAAGCGCAAACCGTTGCTAATTGCTATACGGCAATAGAACAAGGTGTGGAAGTCGTTCCTGTTTTGAATAAAATTGATTTGCCCGCTGCAGACCCTGATAGAGTCATTGAAAATATTGAAGATGTAATTGGCATTGATGCCCAGGATGCTCTGCATGTGAGTGCAAAAACAGGTGTAGGTATAGAAGATGTGTTGGAGTCCATTGTTGCAAGAATTCCGCCTCCGACAGGCGATCCGGACAAACCGTTAAAAGCGCTGATAGTCGACTCCTGGTTTGATAACTATGTGGGTGTTGTTATTCTAGTCCGTGTTATTGACGGTGTACTCAAACCGAGCGACAAAATTTTACTGATGGCCAGTAAAGGCGTTCACCCCTGTGAACAGGTCGGTGTATTTATCCCTAAGTCGCTGAACAAAGACATGCTAAGGGCCGGTGAAGTCGGTTTTGTGATATCCGGCATAAAAGAACTTGATGCCGCTCAAGTCGGCGATACCGTTACAACGGTCAAAAATCCGGCGGAAAAGCCTTTGCAGGGCTTTAAGAAGATAAAACCGCAGGTTTTTGCCGGGCTTTATCCTGTAGAATCCAATCAATATGATGCGTTACGCGCTGCACTAGAAAAGTTAAAGCTAAATGATTCGGCGTTGCAGTTCGAGCCTGAGACTTCTCAAGCGCTTGGGTTTGGGTTTCGTTGTGGGTTTCTGGGGTTGCTGCATATGGATATTGTTCAGGAGCGCCTGGAAAGAGAGTACAACATGGATTTGATTACGACGGCACCAACCGTTGTCTATCAGATACTAATGCGAGACGGCGCAGTGATTGAAATCGATAATCCGTCGAGAATTCCGGATTTGTCCAAAATTGCCGAGATTCGTGAACCGATGATTCAAACGACAATTCTTGTGCCCGAGGAATATGTCGGTGCGGTGATAACGCTGTGTGTGAATAAGCGGGGCTATCAGAAAAACATGCAATATATGGGTAAGCAGGTTATGCTGACTTATGAAATGCCGTTAAACGAAGTGGTTTTAGATTTCTTTGACCGCCTCAAATCGGTAAGCCGGGGGTATGCTTCGCTGGATTATGAATTTAAAGCGTTCAATGCTTCAGACTTGGTTAAGCTGGATGTCTTGATTAACGGTGATAAAGTGGATGCATTGTCATTAATTGTCCATCGCAGTAGTAGTCAACACCGTGGACGAGAGCTTGTGCAGAAAATGCGCCAATTGATTCCACGGCAAATGTTTGATATTGCAGTACAAGCTGCAGTCGGTGCGCATATCATTGCCAGGGAGACCGTCAAGGCATTGCGTAAAAATGTTTTGGCGAAAT
>JAUIIB010000004.1 GCA_030431985.1 Gammaproteobacteria bacterium | reverse complement strand
CGCCGCTAATTCAGCTATCGCTTGTAGTTCTTTGTTCTTCATCGTCTGTTTATCCTTTCCCATATCCGGGGTTAATGATAAACAGTTACACAGAATTTGTTACAGTCTCCTCGAATCGGTTTTATTACGGCAGTGATGCATGCCGGTAGTTAGTAAAATACCCAATGCGTAATATAAAGGGCTATTGGCCTATTGTTGCTTGGCATTAAATATCTAAAATCATTACAACGAATTTTTTAAATTCTTCAAATCTTCTGCTTTTAATGGTTTGAGTGAGTATTTGTGAACACAATTATATTGCATTGCTTTTTCTATATCCTGTTTTTGAGCGGAAGAGGTTAGCATGGTAATAACCCGGGTTTGTTGTTCATCGATACAATATTTATCCAGAAACTCAAATCCGTTCATACGCGGCATATTAATGTCTAAAAGAATTAAGCTGGGTGGTGTTTTCATTTCCTCGAGCACTTCGAGGGCTTCTATGCCATCATAAGCCTACAAGATGTCAATAGATGGATCAAACTGCTCAATGGTGATTTGCGTTAAATACTGATCAGCCTCGCTGTCATCAATAATCATAATGGAAGAAATATTCATGATTTATTTTCCTTGTGTTATGTTTTTGGAATAATCAGCCTGAATATTGAACCTTGATTGGTGCCGATGAATTTAATAGTTCCACCTAAAATATCTGCGCTTTTTTTCATCATATACAAACCTAAGCCTGAACCAAATGAAACTCTAGGATGAAAGCGTTTAAACATTGAAAACATCTGGTTCTGTAAGTTTTCGGGAACGCCCAAACCATTGTCTTCGATTTCGAGAATAATGTTATCACGTTGCGTATACGTCGAAATTTTTATGAATGAGCTGTTTTTACCGGTATCCTGATATTTGATTGCATTTGAAATAAGATTCTCCAGAATCAATACTATTCTGCTTTTTTGAGATATAAATGCATCTTTGAATTTTAAGCTGGTTTGAATATCAAGACGGTCGTAATTTTCCATATGGGAAAGTTTCTCGAGGGATTCGTTAATAATATTTTTAAAGTTAATTTCCTGCTTATCCTCATCGATGTGATTGGCCTTGGTAAGTTCTAAAAGATCTCTTACGAGCGTTTCCAGTTTTGTTAGCGCATTTTTGACCAGCCCCATGCTTTTACTTGCCTGGTCATAGTTTTTATCGTCTATGGCTTTTTGCGCGAAATCCAGTAGGCCAATTGATGATACTAGTGGGGAGCGTAAATCGTGGGAAGTCCTGTATGCAAATTCTTCCAATTCTATTGTCTGGTTTTCAAGCTTGATTGCCATAGCCTTAAACTTATCAGCAGCTTTTGCCATGAGTCCAATTTCATCTTTCCGGTCCTGACCGGGAATTACAATATCTTTTGCTTTACCCATCGCCAGCTGTGAGAATGTTGTGGCCATGGCACTCACTGGCTTAGCAATACCTCTGGCGATAATGACCGAAGATGCAATTCCCAGGAATCCGGCAAGAAGTGACCAAAAAAGAAATTGATTATGAGAGTGTTGTAAATCTGTACTGATTCGCGTTTCCAGAATTTCGGAACGCTCGGCCACAAGTCGGTAAAGCTCATTCGACAATTGAATGATTTCCGCTGCTTTACCGGCCAAAACAACGTTTACCAGATGCATATAAGAGCGGCTGGTTCTAATAATTTTTTTGAATACCGTTCGGTATTCTTCAAGAACGTTTTGAAAATTGCTCATCTGACCGAAAAGCTGGACATCGTTTATAGTGCGTTCTAGGTCGCTGGTTTGCTGATCGATTTCCGATAGTAACGTTCGAACTTTGAGGATCAAGGTCGTATCGGGAAAATGTGTTATGACGTCTATATTATTGTTGATTTGAGTAAGATTATGATTGATATTGCTGATAGCATAAGCTGACTCATATTGGTTTTGCTGCACTAGAGAGACATCGACTTCATCCAGAGTCTTCTGTAGTCTGGAGAAAAGTGGTTGAAGGTAGTTATCACTTAAATCTTTTAGTCTCTGTTTATGTTTTACGGCTTCTTTGAATCCTGATTTGTAATGATCGTAGTGGTTAATCATACGGTTCAAGCGATCGTTGATTTCTTTATCCTTTTGGACGATAGGTTGAACAAGCGCAAATTTCTTGTTTAAACTGTTTTGAAGAAAATCGATTTTTTTTAATACACCCTGATATCCCACATAGGAAAACACGAGAACGTTGCGCTGTAACTCCAGAATGTCTTTCTCATTTTCAATAAAAATGAGATTTTCCTTTTTATTCTCCCGGAGCTGCTGCAGGCTGTCGTCAAATTTTTTATAGTGATGAAAGCTGGAAAAGGCTAGGAAAAACAGAATGGCCAACACAGGAATATACCCAATTAGGATTTGTCGATGAATGGTAAATTCTGAGAGTGGCAAAGTCATATATACGCTACGATAAAATGAATTCATGCCAGCGGGGTAAGCTGTATTCGTAAGTGTCCATAACTGTATTCCAGACTGCTATATTGCTAAATCTGTTTTCATAGGAACCGCCATTTCTGATTTCTCCGGGATGAATCGCAATTTGACCCTGCGTGTTTTTAAGTGGTGCGTTGGCCGGTTTGCCTGCATACCAGTAATTCCATTCGTTTTCGGTCAATAAATCTTTCGAACGTTGGGGGTTGGATATGTAATAGCCTTGTCTGGCGATAAATGCGCCTGGCCAGCCCGATAACCACCAGTTCATGTATTTGTAAGCGGCTTCTTTGGCATAGCCTTTTGTCTCAGACGATAGGCACATGACGCCATGCCAAGCACGATAGCCTTCTTTGGGTGCAGCATAGACAACAGGAATATTGCGGCCATTCAGTGCAGAGATTCCTGGGGAAAACATACTGGCGATGACGACACGGCCGCTATCAAAGAACTCTACAGATTCAGGAACAGAATTCCAAAGACCGCTGAAATGTCCTTTTTGCTTGAGTTCGATCATGATCGTAAAGAGTTGGTCTATTTCATCGCGCGTCATGTTGCCGATTTCTTTAAAATGCATCCATCCTTTCGCTTGCGCGGCCAGTGCAGCATCAAAAATTCCAATAGTTGGCGCATTTACCAGCGCGACCTTGCCTTGATGTTGCTTGTCAAAAAGCCAGCCCCAGCTTTCAGTTTCATAGGGTCTGCCTCTTGCAATGTGTCGCGTGTCGTATCCAAATGAGTCTGCGTTGTGGACATACGGTAAAAAGCTTATTTTCCCCGTATCCTTGCTGCCTAAGGTGCCATCGTTTTGTACAAAAAGTAATTTATGTGGCGCATCGCCCGCTCCGGTTTTAGCGTTTTCTGTGAGTTGCCCTGTTTTGGTGAGATTGTTAATTTCATGCCAGTGGGTAAGGCGTTCTGTCTCTATGGGTTGTATCGCTTCAGAGCGCCAGAGTACGTTCATGCTGTCTGACCATTGTTCATAAAGGTCAAAAGATTCAGGGTCGCTTGACGCTTTTTGCAAGACTTCCGCACTACCGCCTGGTTCAAAGATAATGTCGATATCCAGTTCTTTTTGGGCGCGAATACGTAGCGGTTCCTGGAGGGTAACATGTGTGCCAAGCACTCTCAGTGTCGTGCGTTTTTTGGTGTACACAAATGGGGCGTTAACTATCAATGCTACACTTGCTGCTGTGATGCTGGACTTCTTGATAAACTCACGCCTTGTAAACTTATTTCTGCCCGGTTTTCTACACATTGGCTCATGTCAAATTCATTTTTATGACGCCTACTATAAAATGAATTCTATATTGTGTAATCTTTTAATTAATGCCGAATTGTGAGTTATTTCTTAAGAAGATACAAAAAAGGCATGAGTTGTAATGGAATTGTCAGATTTGTAATGATAAAATCGGCACGATTTCAACATCTGGAAAAATAATTTATGATTATAAATCAGCAATATATTGTTTAATGATAATATGAAGCATTAAGTTCGCCCCTGAATATGGAAAGTCGAAAATCATTTGTTGAATTAAATGATATGGATGTCTAGAAATTTGGTATTCAGTTCCATAATGACAAAAATAAAGTAGTGAATAAAAACCTCTTACATCAATCATTATCTTGATATCAATTAACAATTAACAGCGTAATTTCATTAATTACCGGCCACTCATAACGTGTTTCAATATGCGTATACGCAGTTTTCTCATCAGAAAAAACAACTATTACAGGTGACGTATAACTATTTCACGGGATAAGAACATCAGTCGGTTTCAACAAATAATTGACATTAATAGTGTCGTTTATATCAATTTTTACAAACGTCAGCAGGTTAAGTTCGGGAAATGCCCGATTTCAGAATTTTTATTCCTACATTACAACCAATTGGAGGTAACTTTAGATGTCTTTGGCTAATGCCTATGAGCAACTTATTTTGGAAACACTCAACGCCGAACGTGCAAAGGTTGGTTCCCAACCTCTTTCATTTAACGGCAAACTAAATGACGCCGCAGAGGATCACAGTGCGTGGATGGATCAAACCGATACCCTGACTCATACTGGTGCTGGAGGTTCAAGTCCCTATGATCGTATGATTGATGCGGGTTATGTGTTTTCAGGAAATGCGATTTATTATGGAGAAAATATTGCGGGCATGGGCTTACGTCCTCCCTCAGGTTATCTAAATGAGATCGACCTTGTTCATTCCTTCTTTATGGGATCACCCGGGCATCGAGCCAATATTCTGAATAATAACTTCAAAGAGGTCGGTATCGGTTTTACAGTCGGTTTTTACATCAGTTACGACAGTATTTATGTTACGCAGGACTTTGCGCAAACCGCATCAAACCCGTTCTTGACCGGTGTTGCATTTGACGACCATGACAATGATAGCCGTTACGACATTAATGAAGGATTGGGCAATTTTACGGTTACTGCCCTGGATAATACCACGGGCTCCATTTTTACGACCCAGACCGGACCGGCTGGCGGCTACTCGCTCGAACTGGCTTCTGGAAATTATACGGTTAGTTTCTCGGCGAGTGGCTACAGCACTTGGTCGCAACCGGTCAGCATTAGCAACAGAAATGTTAAGCTCGATCTGATTGATCCGGCTACCGGTTCGGGTACACCGGGACCAACACCAAATCCAGACAGCGGTGGTGAAGTCGATAACACACTGCAAACACTTGTGCAAAATGGTGATTATGACGGTGCAGATGCCGTTCTTGCTGGCTTAAGCGCCCAAGAAATAAACAGCCTTACGAGTGAAACGCTATCTGTGTTACTTAATGCGGGTATTCGTTTGATGACGGGAAGTGGGGATTATCTTTACAATGCAGGGAGCTACTATTCTGTGCATGCCCTTGGCGGCAATGACACTATTCAGGGCGGCAGTAACGATTCCCGGTTATTTGGCGGCAGTGGCAGCGACAGACTATACGATTATCGTGGTGGTAACGACTACTTACAGGGTGGCAGCGGCAATGATCATTTAGATGCCGGTGATAATAACGATACTTTGTATGGTGGTGATGGGGCAGATACGCTCATTGGCGGTGCTGGAACGGATAAATTTATTTTTCGACAGGGCGATATGGGCGTCGACAGAGTTTACATGAGTGTCGCTGAGGGTGACAAACTGGATGTTTCCGATCTGCTGTCTGGATTTGATCCATCAACGGATTCAATACATGATTTTATTCAGTTGACAAGTGGCGGGTTTTCAACCCATGTTTTTGTAGATACTGATGGCCAGGGTTCGGGTAATGCTGCTGAAATCGCGCTTCTCTATGGTACTTCAGGTGTAAGCATCGAAGATGTGATTGAGCTATCATCCGGATCAGGCACACCAGGCCCAACACCGAATCCAGATAACGGTGGCGATATAGACAATACATTGCAAACACTTGTGCAGAACGCCGATTACGAAGGCGCGGATGCCGTGCTATCTAGTTTAAGCGCGCAGGAGATAGGCAGTCTTACCAGTGAGACGCTGTCTGCATTACTTAATGCGGATATCCGACTGATGACGGAAAGCAGCGACTATCTCTATAATGCGGGTAGTTATCATTCTGTGCACGCACTTGGGGGAAATGACACCATTCTTGGCGGCAGCAGCCATTCCCGGTTATTTGGCGGCAGCGGTAATGACGGTCTTTACGATTATCGCGGTGGTAACGATTATTTGCATGGAGGAGCCGGTATTGATTATCTGGATGCCGGTGACGGTAACGATACGCTTTATGGTGGTGACGGATCGGACACGCTTATCGGCGGCGCAGGGGTCGATACTTTTATCTTTCGGCAAGGTGATAATGGCATAGATAAAATCTATCTTAATATTGCAGGCGGGGATAAGTTGGATGTTTCTGATTTACTGAGCGATTATAACCCCGCTCAAAATAGCGTCAGTGATTTTGTTCAGCTTGAAAGCGACGGTTTTTCGACAAGCGTATTTGTCGATGCGGATGGAAATGGTGTGGGTAATGCTACTGAAATTGCTGTTCTCGTTGGTGTTACCGGATTAAATAGCGCTGATGCTCTGGAAGCATCTGGAAATTTAATTACTGCATAATTTTTTAAAACCGATCAACCCTATAATCTATTCATAGGCAGTAAGGGCCTGAAGGTTAATGTCAGGTTTTGGCTATGATTAAGATTGTAGGGTTCATACCGTTATTTTCTACACCTCGTAAACCTTCCAGTATCTGACGGTGGCAGTGTGACCTAAATCATTAGGTGTTACGCGGCAGACATTCAATAATCCGGTGAATGAGAAAGCCGGTATTTCTTCGTGCGTTTGCAAATAGCTTATGATCAAAGTTGGGAACGGGAGCGTGAAGATGGCATTCATGTTTATTCTTTATCCCACCGTCAAGACTGGCTCGTGTAAATCTGAGTAAGTCCTAATTTTGTGAACAAACAAGTCGCCGAATTATGTGGCAATTTGACTGTAATGCAAAATTATTCATCAAAATGATGAGACGACAACTAAGAAAGAAAGTGAGTTGAAGAGGGTTAACAGGATTGAATTTGGGTAATAATTATATTTTTATTCAATGACTTGTATAATTATATTCAATCTTTCTCCGAAAATAGATTAGAATAATTCAACAATAACAGTGGCGTATGAGGATGGTGCCCAGAAGAGGACTCGAACCTCCACACCCGAAGGAACATGGACCTGAACCATGCGCGTCTACCAATTCCGCCATCTGGGCAATGTGACTGACAATGTTTCAGCACAATAGAAAAGAGTGCCACATTCTATAGGAAATCACTATTTTGTCAATTAAGGAACAGCGTCAACTGAGAAAGCGGGATCCTTTTTTTGAACGGGAGAAAGCACGTTATGCTCATCCCTTGCCTAGCCGTGAATTTGTATTGCAAATCCTTAAACAGGAAGGTATTCCGACAACGGAAAATCGGTTGCAAAAAATATTCGGAATTAAAAAGCATGAACAGGATGCGTTCGCACGCCGGTTGACGGCAATGCTGCGTGAAGGACAGATTTTCCGTAACCGCAAAGGTGATTTTTGCGTAATGGAGAAGCTGGATTTGATCAAAGGAGTAGTGCAGGGTCATGCAGATGGCTATGGTTTTCTAATTCCCGATGCGGAAGAGGCAGATTTGTTTCTGCCGGCCAAAGAAATGCATAAGGTGTTGCATGGTGACCGTGTGCTGGTTCGGGAAACACGGATTGACAGACGCGGAAGGCGTGAGGCGGTAATCGTGGAGGTGCTTGAGCATACTAATCAGCAGGTTGTTGGCCGGCTGCATCAGGATCATGGTGTGCTGATCGTAGTGGCGGAGAACAAGCGTATTAATCAGGATATCTTGATTCCAAATGATAGTTCACTGAATGCTAATGCAGGTCAGGTGGTAACGGTTGAGATTATCCAACAACCTAGCAAGCATTCGCAGCCAATTGGCCGTATTGTCGAGATTCTCGGTGATTATGCTGATCCTGAAATGGAGATCGATATTGCGCTCCGTAAGCATGATTTACCCCATATTTTTCCTACCAATGTTGAGACACTTTCGGCTCAGTTACCTACCCGTGTACTGCAGAAAGCGCATACTGAACGACGTGACCTGAGGGATTTGCCGTTGGTGACGATTGATGGTGAGACTGCACGCGATTTCGACGACGCAGTTTATTGTGAACGGCACACGGATGGCTATACATTGTATGTTGCCATTGCCGATGTTGCGCACTATGTCCGGCACGGTGATGCACTTGACCGGGAGGCATTTAACCGGGGTAATTCAGTATATTTTCCACAGCGGGTAATCCCAATGCTGCCTGAAGCCTTGTCCAACGGACTGTGCTCACTTAACCCTGGAGTTAATCGGTTGTGCATGATGTGCGAAATTCATTTCGATAAGCGGGGCGAGCGGTCCCATTATACATTTTATCCCGCGTTGATACGTTCGCATGCGCGGTTAACCTATACGGCCGTTGCAGCGATACTCGCTCATTCAAAAGGTAAAGAAGCGAAACGTTATGCTAAATTGTTGCCCGACCTGAGAAATCTCTATGCTTTATTCAGAATGTTGTTAAAGGCCCGCAAAAAACGTGGTGCAATTGATTTTGAAACGATTGAGACACAGATGTTTTTTAATGACCAGGGTAAAATTGATAAGATTGAACCAGTTCAGCGTAATGAAGCGCACCGAATAATTGAAGAGTGCATGCTTGCTGCAAATGTGTGTGCAGCAGAATTTTTGGAGCGATATCAGCATCAAGCGCTGTTTCGTGTTCATGAACACCCTATTACAGACAAATTAGAAGCGCTGCGGCAGTTTTTTAAAGAAGTTGGTGTGCAGTTAGGAGGTAAAAATAAACCAAAAGCCAGTGACTATGCAAAAACACTAAATAAAATAAAAAACAGATCCGACAAGAATCTTTTGCAGATGATGATGTTGCGTTCTTTGCCCCAAGCGCTGTACAGTCCCGATAATCGTGGTCATTTCGGTTTGGCTTACGATGCTTATACACATTTCACTTCTCCTATTCGTCGCTATCCAGACTTGCTGGTACATCGGTCCATTAAGGCGGTACTTAATGGTGAGCAGTACACGCCTGGCGACTGGCATGAGTTAGGCCGGCATTGCTCGCAAACGGAACGACGTGCCGATGAAGCGACTCGCGATGTGGAGAACTGGCTCAAGTGTTTTTTTATGCGAGATAGAATAGGCGAAACCTTTGAAGGAATAATCAGTAGCGTTACCGGTTTTGGGTTATTTGTAGCGCTAAGTGATGTGTATGTCGAGGGTCTTGTCCATATATCAGAGTTACCAAGTGATTATTTCCATTACGATGCTGCACAGCAATGTTTGCTGGGAGAACGCAGTGGTAAACGGTATAGAATTGGCGATCCGTTAAACGTAAAGCTGGTCCGGGTTGACTTAGAAACCAGTAAAATAGATTTTATCTTGAATAAGCCTTCAAAAACAGGAAAACAAAAGAAAAAAATGGTTAAACACTCCAAATAAAAAAAGATAAAAATCCTGATTCTGATTGTATATATGTTCTTATTTGAGTTTTTAGTGAGAAGAAATGTCAGCTTTACGTTTTATTTATGGTTTCCATGCAGTTACCAGCCGTTTAAGACAGAACCCAGGCAGCATTCGAGAAATTTACATTGATGCCGGACGCCGTGATCATCGTGTTAAAGATCTGACTGTATTGGCAGAATCATGTAAAGTTAGGGTGATTCTGTGTGATCACGGCCGACTCGAAAAAATTGCAAAAGGGCGTTGCGATCAAGGCATAGTAGCCAGTATTGATGCGGCGTCAGCATTTATCGATATCGAGGATATTCTCGATACATTAACAGAACCGGCCAGATTGTTGATACTGGATGGTGTTCAAGATCCCCATAATTTAGGTG
Organism: Gammaproteobacteria bacterium; assembly: GCA_030431985.1. Taxonomy (GTDB): domain Bacteria; phylum Pseudomonadota; class Gammaproteobacteria; order Burkholderiales; family Nitrosomonadaceae; genus Nitrosomonas. Next base: position 95,779 of record JAUIIB010000004.1, on the reverse strand, counting down.
CATGCCTTCGTGTTGCCGATGCGTTTGGTGTTCATGCCGTGATTGCACCTAAAGATCGTGCGGTTGGTTTGAATGCAACTGTACATAAAGTATCCAGTGGCGCTGCGGATACTGTGCCCTATATTGCAGTGACTAATCTCGCACGTACAATGCGGCAGCTAAAAGCACGTGATATCTGGATAGTGGGGACAGCAGATGATGCCGCACAGGACCTCAACGATTTTCAAATTTATGACGCAATTGCTTGGGTGCTCGGGGCTGAGGGCAAGGGTATGAGGCGTTTGACACGTGAGACTTGCGATCAGCTAGTGCGCATCCCCATGCAAGGAAATATTGAAAGCCTTAATGTGTCGGTCAGTGCAGGAATTTGTCTTTTTGAAACATTTCGGCAGTATTCCCGAAAAGCTACTGGTGGAAAATAACTGAGAGTATTGTGTTATCCGCACAGACAAAGTTGGGTAGCGTGTATTACAATATTTGACAAATCGGAACCTAATTATAAAAACAATACCCTCAAATTTTCTGTTCATAATGAATACTTCAGTGCTTTCCAATTTCAAGGATTATTTGTCTGGTTTATTGCTAGATGCAGTCAATCAGCTCGGAACAATAAATGCGGATGTAAATATAGAAATCGCACGGACCAAACAAGCAGAACATGGTGATTATTCCTGTAATCTTGCTATGCAATTAGCCAAGGCAATGCGAAAAAACCCCAGGGAGATCGCTACACTATTGGTTGAAGCGATGCCGTCATCACCGTATGTACAGAAAATTGAAATTGCAGGGGCAGGGTTTATTAATTTTTTTATCAAAAACTCAGCAAAGCAGGCTTGCCTCAGTGTAGTTTTACAACAAGGCATGGCGTATGGCGTGAGTGATTTTGGTGAAAATAAAAACATACAGGTTGAATTCGTATCAGCAAATCCAACCGGGCCGCTGCATGTCGGACATGGACGGGGAGCAGCTTTTGGCGCAAGCCTTGCTAACGTATTGTCAATGGCTGGTTTTTCAGTAGAGCGAGAGTATTACGTCAATGATGCGGGTCGTCAAATGGACATTCTCGCGGTTTCAACCTGGTTGAGGTATTTGGCCTTAAACAATATACAGGTTCCATTTCCTGAGAATGCCTATCAGGGTGAATATGTTAAGGTGATGGCACGACTAATTCATGAGGCGCATGTTGATCGATATGTACATCAACCGGAGCAGTTGTTCGATGGTTTGACTGATCCGTTGGCAAAATCGATAAACACGGACGAGGAGTTGGATCAGCTGATTGCTAATGCAAAACTTATTTTAGGCCAGGACTATGCGTATATTCATAATTTTGTGCTGACTGAGCAATTAGGTGATTGCCGCAATGATTTGATGGAGTTTGGTGTAACCTTTGATACTTGGTTTTCTGAGCAGTCATTATTTGATAATGGGCTGGTTGCCCATGCTATGCAATTACTCGAAGAGAAACAGTGTCTGTATAGGCAGGATGGAGCGGTATGGTTTCGTTCAACAGATTTCGGTGATGAAAAAGATCGTGTGGTACAAAGAGAGAACGGTCAATATACCTATTTTGCTTCGGATATCGCTTATCACCTGAATAAATTTGAGCGGGATTTTGAAACGGTTATTAATATCTGGGGAGCTGATCACCATGGATATATTCCCCGGGTTAAGGCAGCTTTACAAGCGTTGGAATTGAATCCGGAAAAACTGAAAATTGCATTGGTTCAGTTTGCCGTGCTATATCGCGATGGTAAGAAAGCGTCAATGTCGACCCGTTCGGGAGAGTTTGTGACATTGCGGGAGTTACGTGAGGAAGTGGGTAACGATGCAGCCCGTTTTTTTTATGTGATGCGTAAAAGTGACCAACACCTAGATTTTGATCTTGATCTGGCAAAGTCGAGAAGTAATGAAAATCCGGTGTACTATGTACAGTATGCGCATGCACGAATCTGTAGTGTGCTGAAGCAGTGGGATGATGACGTGGCAAAGTTGATGAATGCGGATGTCAGTTTGTTAACACATGTATCAGAGTTGACGATAATGCAGCGGTTAATTGATTTTCCCGACACGATTGTTGTGGCTGCTCAAGAGTTTTCACCGCATCTGATAGCTTTTTACCTGAGAGAACTGGCGAGTGAATTTCATAGTTACTATAATTCAACACATTTTCTGGTGTCTGATATTCCGCTTATGGAGGCGCGTCTGATGCTGATTGCCGCGGTACAGTTTGTATTGAAAAATGGACTGAAATTGTTGGGCGTCAGTGCTCCGGAAAAAATGTAGGTGTTATCTATAAGAGGTGTGGAACATTCATGAGTCGTGACTATAAATCCCGTAAGTCCTCAGCATCCAAAAGCAGTAAATCTACTTTAATTTTGGGTATTTTTATTGGTTATACACTGGGTATTGTGAGTGCTATTGGTATCTGGTTCTACTTAGAACAGGTGCCGAGTCCATTTTTAACAGATCCTCAGATAAGCAGCTATGAAGGGGTTGATAGCGACGAGGGCGGTAAGCAGCGTCTCAGCTCAGAATCCCAGACCGCAAATACAAAACAAGAAGACCAAAAAACACGCTTTGATTTTTACGATATCTTACCTGAAGAGAGTTCATCAGATGTGACGTATGATGTGCCGCAGGTCGTTGAAAAGCAGCAAGCCGCTGAAAAACCCACATTGATTTCCCCTTCCGCAGCAATATCACCAAAGATCGAAACACCTGTGCAGGAGAAGGTGATTCAACGAGATAAGGAGACTGCAGGTTCTTATTACCTTCAGGTTGGTTCATTCCGTAACAGTGCGGATGCCGATAAACTTAAAGCCCGGCTAGCATTATTAGGGATAATTGCATCTGTGCAATCGGCCAATTTGCCGGAAAAGGGGGTTTGGTATCGTGTGCGGGTCGGTCCGTTTACTCAAAAAAGCCGTGTCGATAGTACGCATCGTATGTTACGGGAAAATGGAATTGACGCACAATTTATCAAAGTTCGATGAACGCTGAGGTGGTTTTGTGATTTCTTCACTTGTTTCAATTATTAGACAGAGGGTAAACATGCAGATGAACAGACTGTTAGCGATTATAGTATTTTCTGGAATTGTGTTAATAGGCATGACCGGTACGCACGCAGAAATAGTTGTAGGGCAGGATTATAAAGTACTTAAGAATCCTCAACCGACCCAGGATAAGTCGCGTATCGAAGTCATTGAATTTTTTTGGTATGGCTGCCCGCATTGTAACCAGCTACATCCACATATTAAAGATTGGTTGAAAAATAAACCGGATGATGTGGATTTTCGATATGTTCCTGCAATTTTCAGGAGCAATTGGATACCTGGTGCTAAAACGTTTTATACCATTGCAACAATGAATGCCATAGAACTGCTCCACGATAGGGTTTATCATGCGGTACACGATGCCAATCTCGATATAAACGATGAGTCTGTTTTATTTAACTGGATAGGGCAGCAAGGTGTCGATAAAGAAAAGTTTGCTAATGTATATAATTCATTTACAACACAGAATCAGATTGCCCGTTCGAATCAGATGATGCGCCAGTATCAATTAACGGGTGTACCGGCTTTTGTTATTGATGGTCAATATCTGACTATGAATCGAAAAGGTGGGACGCCGCAGGATACCATCCACACTCTTAACGAGATTATTGATATGGTGAGGAAATCAAAAGCACAATAGTCCAGTATGCCTGAATTAGAGGTTTTATAGGTTAATGTGTGACTGTTTGATTCTGCCCCATAGAGAGAATTATCTTGGGTACGATGCTTCAAAATTATATTTAATCCATTAATTATCGAGATATCTTTTGGTAATACGATAGATCTACCAAAAGGCTGATAAATATATGGATACCGGATTTCAGAAATATCAAAGCGGCGCGAGGTGACGCGCCGATTGTTACTGAGATTCAATCTGATCATTTCATTTATGATCTTGCTCAAGCTGTTCGTATAATTTTGATAAAGTGGTATTGCCTAAATTTACCGTTAATTCCCGGCTTATTCAGCCGATAGTTGCATACGCCAATGCGCTATAAACAGATATTAACCGTGTAATTGTTCCCTTGTTAATAATAATTTGCAGTTTTTATTGCGGTATGCTTATTGTTATTTGTCGATAGGATGTTTTAGGAGTTGGGCAAAATGGCCAAACCAGTACAAGTAGAGGATTTATCCAGTATACCTCAGGGCATTCCACCAACAACTCAAAAAATAAATCAAGCTTCTCAAGCGAATACAGTTGAAAAAGGCCTGTTAGCCGCAATCCATAACGACCAGGCATTGCCTGCATTAGGCACTTCAATATCACAGATTGTAAGGCTTTCTTCTTCCGACGATGAATCAATACGTAAATTGACTTATTTTGTGCTGTCGGACGTTTCTCTCACCCAGAAGGTTCTACGGCTTTCCAATTCAGTTTCATTTCGTACCGATTCATCTAAAGCAATCACCAGTGTCAGCAAAGCCATTTTTTTACTTGGTTTTAACACCGTTAAAGCTTGTGCGCTGGCAATTATGCTGGTCGACGCTATGCCTGGGAAGGAAGCTAAACACGTGCGACATGAATTGGTCAGTGCGTTGGCTGCAAGCATGGTGAGTCGTGAGCTGGCTCGGTATAGTTGCTTTAATGATGCAGAGGAGGTAGCCGTTGCGGCACTATTTAAGAATCTTGGACGTTTGTTACTCGCCGCTTATTATCCCGATCATTACCGGGATATGGCTGATTTGATGGAGCAGGGCACGCATACACCGGCACAGGCTGCCAAGCAGGTACTCCAATTTGATTTGGATCAGTGTGTAGAGAAAATACTTGAGACCTGGGAGATGCCAGCGAGCATTATCCAAACGCTGAAAGTTTCTTCAGCTAATGCTTTTCAGCCACCTAAGAACAGGCTGGAGTGGATGCAGCAGGCTGTTGAGTTTAGTGATAAAGCCGTGCCCTTGGTTCTAAATTCGGCTGAGTCCCAGGACTCGGAATTGGCCGATGCACTTTTGGCTCGGTTTGGTAAAGCATTGAATCTGGATAAGAAGCGACTGGATTTGTTGGTTACAAACGCAAATAAAGAAACGAAATCATTCGAATTGAATGTGAACCTGAATTCACCCAATGAGAAAAAGGAAATCGGCATGAGTTCGACGCAAGTTGAATTAAACAATGAGGCCGAAGAGAAGATAGTTAAAGAGTTGGCATTTGCATTTAATGAAAACGAGGAAGAACGAGATGAGCAACGCTACCCAAGTGGTAAACCATACAGCGCGGCCAGTTTATTACTAACGGGTGTACAGGATCTCACTGAGATTACAGCGTCAGGAAAGTACAAACTGAGCGATCTGATTACACTCTCTTTGGAAACATTTTATAATAGCTTAGGGTTTCGTTTTATCACGTTGTGTCTGAGGGATCAGGAGAATAAATGTTATCGTGCCCGTAGTTCCTTAGGAAGTGATTATCAGGTTTTTCAGAAGGGTTTTGTATTTCCACTCGCCGCTTCTAACGATTTATTTCATTTGGCAATGAAAAATAATGTCGACTTGGTAATTTCAGATGCGACAATCACTAAGGTACGTAGCTTGTTGCCCGAATGGCATGTTAAATTATTGTCGGATGCCCGAAGTTTTATCGTTTTGCCTTTAGTGGTCAATGAAAAACGAGTCGGTCTGTTTTATGCTGATCGTCAACATGAAGCGCCTGAAGGTATATCATCTGAAGAAATGAGATTGATTAAGACATTAAAGGCTCAAGTGGTTACTGCGTTGCATTCACGATAAGTGTTTTTTGAAACCTGAATATCATGGGATTATGTTTATGACAGCAGGGTGTTTGTTTATTATCAGTGCACCGTCCGGAACAGGGAAGACAAGTGTTATTAAAGAATTATTAAAAAAGGATGATCAAATCAAATTGTCAGTTTCTTATACTTCACGTCCAAGGCGGCAGGTTGAAGTGGATGGGCGCGACTATTATTTTGTGAGTGAAGAACGTTTCAAACAGATGCAAGTTCAAGGTGAGTTTTTAGAAAGCGCTGAAGTCTATGGTAACTGGTATGGCACGTCACAGAAATGGATCAAAGCGGCGATGGATTCAGGGCAGGATGTGCTACTTGAAATTGACTGTCAGGGCGCTGCGCAGATACGTAGTTTTTTCCCAGATGCTGTTGGAATTTTTATTTTACCGCCATCGAGTAAAATGCAGGAAGAGCGGCTTGTGGCACGCGACCAGGATCATGAAGATGTGATTAACAGACGATTGGCGGCTGCACGCGAAGAAGTTAGCCATGTGAACGAATTCGACTATGTTATTATTAATGATAAGCTGGAAACAGCAGTAAATAATTTAGCTTGTATTATTAATGCAGAACGTCTGAGAACTAAACCGCAAATGGAAAAATATCAGACATTGATCGCACAGCTCACCTGATCGTGTATTATTGAGAAATAATACGTTATTTATCCACTTAATGAAAAGAACGTTATGGCACGAATTACAGTAGATGATTGTTTAACGAAAATCCCTAATCGTTTCGATATGACATTAGCGGCGACAGTCCGCGCAAGACAGCTGGCGATTGGTTCAGCACCTATGATTGAACCGGCGCGTGATAAACCGACAGTACTTGCATTACGCGAAATGTCACAAGATAAATATGGTATCGATATACTCAGCGCGAAGAACCTGTAGTATCTCGAACGAAATGACCCAACCGATGGCTGCTTCATAAAAAATATAATTGTGTTGGAGCTATTTTTTCATAGTTTGTTTTAAAATTAATCCAATGCAACAGGCTGAATTATTGTTTTCCGAAGCTGCACAATATCTGAGACCGGAAGATGTTTTTCAGCTGAAAAATGCCTATTCTTTTGGCCAAGGTGCACATTCAGGGCAGTTCAGGAAATCAGGAGAGCCCTATATATCCCATCCCCTAGCAGTTGCAAGAATTTTAGGTGAGTTGCATATGGATGCGCCGACACTTACAGCAGCGTTGTTGCATGATGTCGTAGAAGACACTGATATTTCAAAGGAAGATATTGGCCAACGATTTGGTGAGTCGGTGGCTGAATTGGTGGATGGTGTGTCTAAATTGGATAAAATACAATTTCAGACACAAGCTGAGGCCCAGGCTGAAAATTTTCGTAAAATGTTTTTGGCTATGGCACGAGATGTCCGGGTCATTTTGATTAAATTGGCCGACCGATTGCATAATATGCAAACACTTGATGTCATGCGGGCTGAGAAGCAGCGGAGTATTGCGCGTGAAACACTGGAAATTTATGCGCCGATTGCACATCGGTTAGGCCTAAATAACATTTACCAGGAATTGCAGGAACTCAGTTTTCGTTATTCTCATCCCCTACGTTACCGTGTGCTGGTTAAGGCAACTAAGGGTGCGCGAGGCAACCGCCGCGAAGTTCTTGGGAAAATACAAGATGCGATCATCGGTACACTCAAAGGGGCGAAAATTGATGCGTTGGTGAGTGGACGTGAGAAGCATATTTACAGCATATATAAGAAAATGGTGGAAAAACAACTGTCGTTTTCAGAAGTGCTGGATATTTATGGTTTTAGAGTTATTGTCAAGGATGTTTCTTCCTGTTATCTGACACTGGGTGCGCTGCACGGTTTATACAGGCCGATACCGGGTAAATTTAAAGATTATATAGCGATTCCCAAGGCAAATGGCTATCAGTCGTTACACAGCACCTTGCTGGGGCCGTTTGGTATTCCCATAGAAATGCAAATTCGAACTGAGGAAATGCACCGAATTGCGGAAAATGGTGTGGCCTCACACTGGATGTATAAGACGTCAACAGATCTCGATGATTTGCAGATGAAGACACATCAATGGCTACAGAGTCTGCAGGAAATATTGAGTGATTCAGCAGATTCGATGGAGTTTCTGGAGCATCTGAAAATTGATTTGTTTCCGGGTGATGTTTATGTGTTTACACCACAAGGAAAAATTCTGACATTGCCAAGACGCTCAACTGTGGTTGATTTTGCGTATGCTATTCACTCTGATATTGGTAATAGTTGTGTGGCTGCCAAGATTAATGGTGAGAATGCACCACTGAGAACTGAGCTTAAAAACGGCGACAGCGTCGAGATTGTCACGGCGCCATATGCCAAGCCTAATCCGTCCTGGTTGAGCTATGTTGTAACGGGCAGAGCACGTTCACATATCCGTCATTTTCTGAAAACAATCCAGTTTGATGAATCGGTTAAACTGGGTGAACGTATGCTTAATCAGGCTTTGCTTGCCTTGAATATTAGATTTGAATTAGTTAGCGATTCACAGTGGGAAAAACTGGTGAGAGACAGTAAGGCAAAATCTAAACAAGCATTGCTGGCTGATTTGGCGTTGGGAAAACAGTTGCCTGCTGTGATCGCGAAAAGACTGGTTTCCCCTTTGGAATCGGTCAAAAAAGAAGAGGTCTCCAGTGATCCGATAACGATTCTGGGAACCGAAGGTTTGACAGTACAGTTTGCAAAATGCTGTTACCCAATACCCGGTGATGTCATCGTCGGCGTTATTAAAAAAGACCACGGTTTGGTTATTCATACACACAACTGTAGTGTGATTTCAAGAACGCAAAAAAATCCGGAAAATTATCTAGACGTCACCTGGGGTAAGAATATCGAACGCACATTTTCGGTTAAAATTAAAATTGATGCCGCTAATAGACATGGTGTTCTGGCACGAATTGCCGCTGCTATTGCAAAAACGGAATCAAATATTGACGACGTTGCCATGGAAAGTGAGAAAGATTATACGGCTATCAGTTTTATTCTACAGGTCAAGAACCGGGATCATTTGGCCCAAGTTATACGTGATCTAAGACGTATTAAGGAGGTCGCCAGAATTACGTGTATTTAATTGCGGGACTCGATACCAGGGTCTGGGTATGTGATTTAACAAGATGAAAAGCGAGACTGTACCATTGAGTTTTTCACTTCAGCATTCCGTCATGACTTGATTCTTACCTGAGTTTTTTGCTCTGTAAACAGCTTTGTCAGCGCGATCAAATAATGTATTGATACTGTCGCTATGTAACAGTTGAGCGATACCGAAACTTGCGGTAATATTTAGTTTCTCTGGTTTACATGCTTCGATTGCCTCTCTCAGTTTTTCTGCCTTATTGACGGCTTTTTCGAGATCGCAATTAGTTAGAAATATCACAAATTCCTCGCCACCAAATCGAGCGACGAAGTCTTCTGTTCTGCATTTATCTGTAAGAGTTGTGGCAGTTTTTTTTAACACTAAATCGCCAGTGCTGTGTCCATACGTATCGTTTATTTTTTTGAAATCATCAAGATCAACGATAATAAGCGATAGATGATTGTTGTATCGTGCTGCGTTGGTCAGGTATTTTGGACCAAAATTATACAGTGCGTGTCGATTATAGAGACCAGTCAGCTGATCGGTTAGCGCCATTTTTGCGAGTTGATTTTTTTGATCGCGAGTAGTTTGCAGCAGTCTGTGATATCTAATTAAATTAGACGATCTTACGAGTAATTCATCATTATCATAAGGTTTGATGATGAAATCGTTTGCACCATTTCTGAGAAATGCTGTACGGTTGTGTTGATTGGTTTCTCCGGAGGCAATTAGAATAGGTATTGTCGTCTTGTCTTGGTTTTCATGGTTTCGGATATAGTTAATGACATCATCGCCTGTTTCTCCATCATTTAGATAGTAGTCGGCAATTACTAAATCAAACTGTGTATAAGAGAATGTTTCTTTCAGGTCACTAAGGCGGCAAACATGTTGAACCTCTGCATTCACTTTGTTAAAGAGATGAGTGACAGTTTTGCCTATTGATATCGAATCTTCAATAAACAGTATTTTTGCTTTAACCTCAAATGTGTAATGGTCCAGCCTGTGAAGCACAGCGCTTTGTAACTGCTCAAGGTGATCTTTACTAAAGATAAACTTAAAACCAACTTTTTTTGCAGCATTTGTGTCATGTTCTATATTTTCGGTTGTGCCGTTAATGAGCATCGCTGTCATCGAATCATTTAAACCGAATTTAATATTGTATTGCTGTAAAAAGATATCAGCGCTGGTATCGTTAAGTGTGCGCGCGATAAAGATGAAGTCATAATACTCATGTTCAGCTTCTAATGCTTCTTTTCCAGTTGAGAAAACTTTACAGTTAATACCGATATTGGTCAGTGTTTCACGTAACAGTCCTCGGAACAGTCGAGTTGATTCAACAACCAGCGCGTTTTTTTTCATGTCTTTTTATGGGTGAAATGTATGTGGTTTATTCGTGTTAGATCAAAATCGATGCATTGATTCAAAGTACAGCTTTTCCAAAATTTCTATTTCTAGAAATTCATAATCAGTGCGATTTTCTGTTTATTTACTTTCTGTAATTAATAGCGTGTAGCTAAAGATTGTAACGAATCGGTTTGATACATCTTGAGTAGTTTTTAGAAAGAAGCGTATGATTTAATATTTTTATCGGCACCATCTTCAGACCATGTATGGTCATTAATTGAGTCTTTGCAAGTGAGAATTCAATCGCTCCGTACCAACGTTTATAATATCTGAGCAGATCATCAAATAAGCTTTTGAAGTCATGATAGCGCTTTGTATTATAATGATGGGTTGGGCTATGAAAGATAGAGCGCTTTGACATTAAAGATGTAATGAAATTATTGATGACAATGCTGGTTTGACTATATGAAAATATTGATGAATAAGGATTGAAATGGCGTGAATAGTACAAAAAAAACAAGAGATAGCCAGGTCAGAAACACTAATCTAGATGTTGATGATATTGTTTCAAGTCTAAAGAATCTAAGGGTCGCTTCACTAGAAAGTCGTAAGCGGCATGATAGGCCGCCGAAGCTACCTTCGCGCGAAATACTTGCCAATGTAGCAGAAGGGTTAAGCGCGGCTTTATTTCCGAATAGATTGGGCTCATCCGAGTTGGCGGATGAGGGTATTGATCATTACGTGGGACACACGCTGAATGTGACGTTGCGTGAACTAATGGTGCAGATCCAACATGAATTGCACTACGGTTCTGGTTCGGAGGTACTCAATTCTGAGGATAGGGAGAAATCAATCAAGATTACTCAGGCGTTTGCCAAACGTTTGCCGCAGATTAGAGTCTTGCTTGATAGCGATATTATAGCCGCGTATGAAGGCGATCCAGCAGCACGAAATGTTGATGAGGTACTCGTGTGTTATCCGGGTATTAAAGCGATTACACACTACCGTCTTGCACATGAGCTGCATAATCTGGGCGTGCCGTTAATAGCGCGCATGATTTCAGAGATTGCGCATTCCGTAACAGGTATAGAAATTCATCCAGGGGCACAGATTGGTGGTAGTTTCTTCATTGATCATGGAACAGGTGTGGTTATCGGAGAAACGGCCATTATTGGACAGAATGTGCGTTTATATCAAGCAGTGACACTCGGCGCTAAACGTTTTCCGGTCGACGAGAACGGGGCGCTGGTCAAAGGTAATTTACGCCATCCGATTGTAGAGGACGATGTAGTGATTTATGCGGGTGCGACAATTTTAGGGCGAATTACCATAGGGCGCGGTTCGACCATAGGTGGTAATGTCTGGTTGACGCACAGTGTTCCGCCTGGCAGCCATGTTTCACAGCCGCAAACTATGCAAAAGTCTGATATTAAAAAAACGTATGATAAGTAGTTTATTCAGGTATGTGCAGTCAAATGCAGTATCATTTGCTGACGGCCTGGTAACTTAACGACATGGCGATTATTTTTCTCTGACTATTCCCTGAACAAGTTGAAAGAATGTTAGGATTGACTTCTTTAACTATCCGGTTTGAAAGCGGTAAGATGTTCGGCCGCAAGCTTAATACCGATTTTCTCACCTACCTCGTGATTGTGGTGACTCGGTGCTAGCGACAGTATTTTGTCACCACTTTCCAGTTGTAACGTATATAAAATCTCAGCACCACGAAAAGCTTTGTGTAGAATGGCTGCCTGTTGGGGGCTGGTATCTTCGTGTATTATATCGTCGGGGCGCATCAATACATCGACTTTGCTGCCAGTCGGACAATCAAATGGTATTTTTCCGTTAAGCACCCCCAGTTCAATCTCAATTTGCTGCGTACTAATAACTTTGCCGGGCAGGATCGCGCCCTGTCCGATAAAATCCGCAACGCGTCGATTAACCGGTTGGTGGTATAAGTTGTAGGCAGTGTCCCATTGTTCAATCTTGCCGTTAAACATGACGCCTATTTTGTCTGCAATTGCAAAGGCTTCCGATTGATCATGGGTAACCAGAATAGCGGTGATATTTTGGTTCTTTAAGATTTCACGTATTTCAAGACTCAGATTCTCGCGTAAATTAACGTCCAGATTTGAAAAAGGCTCATCAAGCAAAAGTAACTCGGGTTGGGGGGCTAATGCACGCGCAAGTGCGACACGCTGCTGTTGACCGCCGGATAATTCGTGAGGATATTTTCCGGCAGCATTATCCAAGTGAACAATGCGCAGCCATTTTTCAATTCTATGCTGACGTTCGGTACGGGATAATCGGTGTAATCCAAAACCGATATTGGCAACGACATCAAGATGTGGAAACAACGCATAATCCTGAAATACCATTCCGATTTGCCTTTTTTCAGGTGGCGTCGTCGTAGTTGCACTGCTTACACATTGGTTATTAATTCTGATTTCTCCACCAGAAATTGCCTCAAATCCTAAAATACAACGTAAGGCAGTAGTTTTGCCACACCCGCTGGGACCCAGTAAGCAACCTATTTCTCCTTTATTTAAACTTAACGATAGTGCGTCAAGGATTTGATCCTCGGCATAATGGTGTTGAACGCGATTAAGTTGCAGTAATACAGTGCTCATGTGTTTACGAAAACGGAGTTATAGCTTGTTGACTCTAAATGCTAAGAAACCTAGCAGTATACCGGATATATTGACGTCTTTTGCATTTCAAAAAATTGTTTGAACATATTGTTGTAAGGATAGCGGGTAAAACAAGACAAAATATAGAGTTGTTCATAACTCGAGGAAAGCAGTTTATTTTATAAATTACAGCAAGGAGAAAAATTATGACAGCTATTCAAAAGATCGTAGCTTTTTGGGCGGTTGTATTGTGGTGTCAGTCGGCATTTGCAGCGGATTATCGTATAGAAGTGTCGAATCTGACACATAGAATTGACTTTACACCGCGCATAGTCATAGCACATGTCCCCGTATCGTTTTTCGCGGCTGGTGACAATTTGAACGATGCTGAAGGTGGTTTGCTTGATGGTCAGGTTAATAATGCCTTAAAGGAAATTGCCGAGGCTGGCAATATTGATCCTATGATTGCAATACTCGATCAAGAAGCGGTGCAGAATTTTGTTTCCTATACAGTTGGTGATAGCTTGTTGGCGGCTGGCCAGAAGGAAACGATCGAACTGTTAAATGTTGATGATAGATTGAGCCGTATTTCACTGTTCGCCATGATGTTACCGACAAATGACGGTTTTATCGCGTTAAATAATATGACGTTGCCACAGAATGGCAGTGTGCGCTATGAGTTGAACGGATACGATGCGGGAACAGAAACCAATACAGAAGCCTGTGCGGACATTCCAGGTCCCCTGTGTGGTGGAGCTGCATTGTCGCCGGATGATACGGGCGAGGGCTTTGTACACATTCACCGGGGTATCCGAGGAGTGAATTCTGACGAAATCGATCCGAATAGCTATGATTGGAAAAATCCGGTCGCTGCTGTTTCAATTACTAAGATTCGATAAACATTATTCTTGGACAAAGCCGCTATTATCAGGTATTTCAATAACGTGCATTCAGTGTTATGTGGTCGGGCAGGTGTGTGCCAGAACCGGTTAGTTTTCAGTTTGCCGCATAAAAAATAGAATCGGTACCAGACCAGCTGACACAAGCGTTATTGCAGGTAATGCGGCTTGTTCCCACTGGCCTTCGGTGGTTAGTTCAAAAATCCGGACCGCCAATGTATCCCATCCGAAGGGTCGTGTCATCAAGGTAATGGGCATTTCTTTCATAACATCTACAAATATAAGTGTTGCAGCAGTAAAAATGCCGGATTTGAGTATAGGTAAGTGAACGCGGCAAATCATGGCCCAGCCGTGTAGACCAAAAGAGATCGCTGCTTCTTCAATACTGGGTGTAATGCGTTGTATAGCTGCGTTAATTGGATAATGACCAACGGCCATGAAGCGGATTAGGTAGGCAAGTAACATTATCACTAATGTCCCCTGGATTAATAGATCTGTTTCAACTCCCAAGAACGTATAAATTAACCTGCTGAATTGATTATCGATCCAGACAAGCGGAATAAAGATACCGATAGCGAGTACCGTACCGGGGAGTGCGTAGCCTATTGTTGCTATTCGAATAGCCACCTGAGTGATTTTGTCAGGGAAACGGCGGGCGGCATAAACCATTAGGACGATAACGGTACACGTAACCAGAGTCGCCATCCCGGACAGTGATAATGAATGCCAGAGAAACTCAAGATAACGTTGCAAGTCAGAATCTGAAGAGACTGACTGCATAACCCACAGTATCAATTGCCCGATCGGGAGCAGGAATGCAAAAAACCATAAGGCTGAAACAGAACATGCTACTAGCCATCGATGACAACGGTTTAGTTGAATACGGTTTGTACGCTGGGATTTTCTGGCTTCCGCGTAACGCATGCGTGAACGGAACTGCTGTTCAAGTGCAATAATAACAAACACGAGTAAAATGAGTATGGAAGCCAGTTGCGAAGCAGCCGGCAGAGAAAATAAACTAAACCACGCTTTATAGATTGCGGTGGTAAAAGTGTCATAATTAAATACAGCCACCGTTCCGAAGTCGGCCAGTGTTTCCATTAAGACTAGCATAAGACCTCCGGCGATCCATGGGCGTGCCATGGGAAGCGCCACGCTGAAAAAACCGGCCCATCGGTTAAATCCCAGGGATTGAGCCGCTTCAAGAGATCGTTTTCCCTGACTGACAAAAGCATTTCGGGCGAGTAGATATACATAAGGATAGAATGCGAGCGACATAACGATGATGACGCCCGAACGACTGCGAATATCAGGAAACCAAAGTAAATCGGAGTCTAGCCAATTGCGCAATGATGTTTGTATAGGGCCGGTGAAATCAAATAACCCTAAGGCGACGAATGCGGTCACGTAAGCAGGTATTGCCAACGGTAATAGTAGCGCCCAGGTAAAAAAACGGCGGCCTGGAAATTCATAAACAGCAGTAACCCATGCTAAGCTGACACCCAGCAAGCCAGTTCCTACGAGAACCCCCAAGGCTAACCAAAAAGTATTACTCAGCAATAGCGGCAGTGTGTTTTCAACTAGATGTTCCCAGATATCGCTGGTGGGTGCAAAAAGTGAAGACACAATGATGCAGATTGGCATCATAACCAGTGTTGCGGCAAGTACAGGAAATAGTCGCCAGATCAGCAATCCCTAGCCCGTAAAAATTGAAGAGTTGGTAAAAGTTGCGTGCCCGATTTATCGGTAACCTACACGGTCCATGAGTTTGACGGCAGCAGCCTGCAACTCACCGGCTTTAACCAAATTAATGTTGTTTTGTATAAAATTTCCCCAGGATGCGACAATGGGATCGGGTGCGATATTCGTATTAACCGGATATTCCATATTAATATCTGCAAAAAGTTTTTGCGCCTGGATGGAAGATAAGAATTCCAGTAATTGTTCCGCAGCCTGCGGATTTTTACCGTAACGCGTCAGACCTGCACCTGAAATATTGACATGAACACCGTTATTGTTTTCGCCTGATTGGTTTGGCCAGAAAATGCCTAACGGTAGATCAGGGTTATCTTGCATAAGGCGGCCATAGTAATACGTATTGACAACTGTCAAATCACAACGACCGGCTGCCACAAATTCCATAGCGCGAGTGTCATCAGATAAGGGGTCGGTTGCCAGGTTGGATACCCAGCCTTTGACAATTCGCTCTGTTTCAGCTTCCCCGTGTTCGGCAATCATCATTGCCACAAGGGATTGGTTGTAGATTTTCTTGGATGTGCGTAGACAAAGGCGCTTACGCCATTTAGGATCGGCAAGATCCTCGTATGAAGATAAATCTTCCGGATTCACCTTGTCAGTGTTGTAAATTATCGTCCGGGCACGTATTGATAATCCAAACCACTCGTTTTTAGGGTCGCGCAGATGTTCCGGAATGTTAGATTTAAGAATTTGGGAATCAAAAGGTCTGAATATTTTTGCTTGTGAAGCAGCCCATAAATTGCCGGCATCAGTAGTAATCAGCATATCTGCTGACGTATTTTTGCCTTCTGCTTGCAAACGAGCGAGCAAGGGACCTTCCTTATCGGTTGTATATTTAACTTGAATGCCTGTTTTTTCAGTAAATGCATCAAACATTGGCTTGATCAATTGTTCAATTCTAGCTGAATAAACAATCACCTGCTCGGCATGGACTAAATTTGAGGTGAAAATAAACAGTGTCGCAATAAAAAAGACCGCTATTGCTGGAAAATTGGATTGAGTGTTTTTAGTACTTAAAATTTGCATAGGAAGTTGCCAGAAAACAAAAATACATTGAAGAAATAAATTAGATTGCAACTATAGTACGAATAGGAATAATTATCAATCAACGGTATTTGTGTATTTTTGAGTATTGATCTGCTCTGAATTACGACGAAAAATTAAATCCCAAACGCTATGTCCCAGTTTGATACCGCGTTGTTCGAATTTGGTCAACGGCCTGGAATCAGGACGTGCAGCAAAATCGGTGTAGGTGTTATCAAGCAATGGTTCATTGTTCATTACTTCAAGCATTTGCAGGGCATATTCTTCCCAGTCTGTAGCAAGATGGATGTACGCGCCTTGTTTCAGATGTTGACATAGGCGATGAATAAAAGGTGGTTGTATCAATCTGCGTTTATGATGTTTTGCCTTTGGCCATGGGTCTGGAAAAAAGATATGCACGGCATCGAGGCAGTGTAAAGGTAGCATATGCTGCATGACTTCAACAGCATCGTGTTGAATAATGCGTAAATTGGTGAGCTCCAGTTTTTCGATTTGATTTAGCAGATTGCCGACACCCGGTGAATGAACTTCTATAGCCAGATAATCTTGTTCGGGATGATGATGTGCAATAAGCGCTGTGGTTTCACCCATGCCAAAACCAATTTCAAGAATTATAGGCGCTTGACGACCGAAAATAGCTTCCAAATCAATATGTGAGCGTTGAAAAGAGATGCCATATTGGGGTAGCAATGTTTCACAGGCACGGCGTTGCGCGCTGGATATTCTTCCCTGACGCAGAACAAAACTGCGTATGGTCTGTTTCATAGGTAAATACGGTTAGGTATGACGATGATTATGTGCTGGCAATCACACCATCAACAGGTGAACTTGGGCTAGCGGTATATACTTTCTTGGTCATGCGTCCGGCAAGAAATGCTTCGCGTCCTGCTTCTACCGCTTTGCGCATTGCAGAGGCCATAAGCACTGGATTTTGTGCAGCGGCAATTGCAGTATTCATTAAGACCCCATCACAGCCGAGTTCCAAGGCAATGGTTGCGTCTGATGCAGTTCCAACGCCGGCGTCAACCAGCACGGGTACTTTAGCGTTGTCAATGATAATTTGGAGATTCCAGGGATTTAAAATACCCATGCCGGATCCAATCAGTGAAGCCAAAGGCATAATTGCAACACAGCCAATTTCTTCGAGCTGTCTGGCGGCAATTGGATCATCTGAGGTGTAAACCATCACGTCAAATCCTTCTGTAACCAATATTTTAGCGGCCCGTAGGGTTTCTGCCATATTGGGGAAAAGTGTTTCCGGGTCGCCGAGTACTTCAAGTTTGACCAGGTTGTGTCCATCCAGTAACTCTCGAGCTAAACGCAATGTTCTCACTGCGTCATCCACCGTATAGCAGCCCGCTGTATTGGGTAGCAAGGTATATTTTGACGGCGAAATGCTATCAAGCAGATTAGGTTCATTGGTATTCTGGCCGATGTTGGTACGGCGGATCGCGACGGTTACAATTTCAGCACCGCTAGCTTCAATAGCAGTACGCGTTTCCGTAAAGTCTTTGTATTTGCCCGTCCCAACGAGGAGTCTGGATGTATAGGTCTTGTTGGCAATGGTGAGATTGTCCATATAGAATGTTGTATTGAATTGAACTAAAACTAAATAATTAAAAATTACTTTAAATAGAAAATTTGAAAGATATTGATATTGATATTGATATTGATATGTATGTGCCTAATGGATAAATCAGCATTATTGAATAGTGCGGGCAACAACCAATACCTGGATTACATATTCAAATGCTAACCACCGCCAACGGCAACAACGACCTCAAGTTGATCCCCATCAGCTAAAAATTGCTCAGTAAACTGACTACGGGGTACGATTTCTCCATTTCGTTCGATTGCAATACGTTTTCCCCGAAGGTTTTGATCATCAATCAGTTGTGCAATATTAATCGGCTGGTTGAACCGGTGAGTTTCGCCATTGATAGTAATATGTATCATGAAATTACAATAATGTTGTAAAAGCAAGGAAGTTGTTTGAACAGTATAACTGTCTGACATTTTATCACGAGGGCAAGAAGCTACAATAGTTCGGAGTGGAATAATGGATAGTACTGATGGAATAGAAGCCAGATTGCTTTGTGGCAATAAAACGCATAGCAGTTATGGATTAAGACATCATATACTGATGTCGCAATTCGGAATATATCAAGTCAATTTCGTGGAGGGTGTGTTTAGCCCCGGCAGGTTGGTAAATACTGAAACGAGACAGCTCTTGTGGTGCAATATAACCGGCTATTTTTTCGAGTTCGGTTAAACGAAGGCCTTGCTTGACTAAGTAAATTAAATAAGTCTGGTGTAATGTCCGGGCATTGATTTCATCGGTTGTAGATAAATCAGCATCAGCAATGGCGCAGGTTAGTAAAGCAGTGATGTCTTCAACGGACAGTTGCTCTCCAGATGGGTGCAACAAGTTGCAGTCGGGGTTGGCGAATAGAGATTGTAAGGCAGGATTAAGATATAACAATCTGGGTGACTGGCCATTAATACATAGTTTTTCATTGTCCGTGTCGATGTTTTTTGGTGTAATCGTCGAAATTTCTTCAATCGTTACACCACTGAGTAGTAGCGCGATTACTAATCGTGCTCTGTGCGAGGCATTTTGCAGCAGCATGTTTATCTTCTCTGGGGCAATTTCAAGGGGTAACGGAGTATCCAGAGCAAGACCTGATTGGGGCAGCTGATTAATCTGTCGTTGCTGCATTTCAATGGAATCGGATTTTTCACCATGATCATAAACATGAATACCTGACAGGTTAATCATGGAGCTGGGTTGAGTTTTTCGTGTCAGGAATTCAATCATCCAGACACAAAGCAAGCTTAATACTAGCGAACCTATTACGGCTATGCCCGCATCTCGCAAATAATCGGGGCGAACGGGCTCTTCCGGCAGGAATGCACGTTCGATGACATCAACTTGTGGATACTTGCCTGCGTATTGTGTTTCAAGTTGTGTCATTCGGTCCTGTGTGTCCCGGTAGCGTGCCTCCAGCGCAACTAGATCTTCTTTTAATGCTTCATGCTCAGCGAAATGTGCTGTAAATTGAGTCGCCGTATTTTTATGGATTTTGAGTTGTTGGCGTATTTCATTGGCTGTTTGCTGGGCAGCGGCGTATTCTTGTTGCGCATTTGATTGGACAATAATCTGGCCTTGCTGCCGCATGTGCTTTATTTCTTTTTCTAGCGCCTCTAATTGATCGGGAATGACCTTTAGTGTGGGCGATAAATTGAGATACTCGCGCGTGTAACGCCGATTCAGGTCGGCCAATTCTCCACGCAGTTCTTGTGCACGGTCTTCGAGTAAACTCAGCGTGCGCGTGTCTTCCTGTGGCACGACAGCTTGTCCGCGTGCGATTGCCTGATTGATAGCGTCCAGCCTGGCTTTGGTTTTGACTTCCTCGGCTTCGGCTTCATTAAGAGCTTCGTTGAGGCCCTTCAGGCGTGCTAACGCGTCATTTTCCTCGCGTTCTATAGAGGCGATGTCGTATTGTTTTCTGAATTGATCAAGTGCGGCTCGCTTGGTTCTAATTTTTTTTGAGAGACCGTTGAGCTCTTCTTGAATTTGGATCGTTGTATCGCCCAGTAAAAGAGAAATTTCCGAGGCTCTGGCATCCAGGTACACATCGATCCAGGTGTTAATTAATAACGGTAGTTTGGCAGGGTCAGGGCCTTCTGCAATCATTTCAATTAAGTTTGTTTCGGTAACGGGTTTTACGTTAAGCATTTGACGGATGTTTCCAATGCTCAAGTCAATTTCATTACCTGTATGATCGGCTTTTAACCGTTTTGACGTTTCTGCCAGTAATTCTGCTCCCAACAGAATTTGTTTTTGAATAGCGACATGTTGAATGTCGGCCTCGGTATTTGACGAATCAATTGCTGTTTTGGCAACGGTTAGCAGAGTGGCATAGCTTTGATAAACCGGGGCGCGGAAAAAAACGTAACTGAGTGTCAATATCGAACATAGCAGAAAAACAACCGCAAAAATGATCAGTCTGCCTGATTTGAACCATGGTTCCGGATTATGGTAATGAGATTGCCAGTATCTACTGGCATTGTCAGCGCCGTTAGCCGGTACAACTGTTTCAGAAGGAATACGTCTAGGCATATCAATGAAAAGCTGTGCTTTTCTTCCTTGAGTGATTACGCTTTATCGATAATTACAAAGTCAAATATGAATCGGATCCTTATTAGGATACTTATTATAGGATAACTGCCCAGGGCCTGTTGAAATTTCATCTTTCCTACTGCTGGCGACTATTTTCGCCTAGTAAGGCGGAAGAGGCGCAGTGTAGTTATTACTACATAAGCGACGACAACACCATCAGGTTAATAAATAGCCCTGGCTCTGCGAATTGTGCCTAAAAAACGCTATTCTGCGTTGTTTGTTGTTTATTTGGAATGAGCAAACTTCTCTCCTCGTACCTCGCGCTTTTTTAAGAATGATAGTAGGGAAAGTAAAATATTAACAGACCCTGGGGTAGCAATAAGAAAAGACTACCAGAAATGGTGGTTTTTTGTGTAGATTCAGTGCGTAAATGTATTTCGGCAGTAAAAGAATCGTGTTTTTTAGATGAGCAGTTACAATTCAGCTCTGATCTTATTGACTTGTATGATGCGGTATAACAGACTAAACTTGCCATCAGTCTAGTGTGTCAGACAAGCGTTCAAATCAACAATATCAAGGTTTAATGCATGGCAGCGAAATATCTGAATAAACGCCCCAAGCATCTCAATCTCTTTAAAATCAATCAACCGTTACCGGCTATTGTATCGATAATGCACCGTATCAGTGGTGTAATACTTTTTTTTCCAGGTATTCCGCTGATCCTTTTAGGTTTGCAGATGCTACTCGATACCCCTGAAAGTTTTGAGGCGCTACAAACGTTCTTTTTGAATCCGCTTGTCAAGTTTGGTCTGACTTGTTTCATCTGGTTATGTCTGCATCATCTCTGTGCGGGTATTCGTCATCTGGCATTGGATTTACATTGTGGCGTAGAGCTTGCAAAGGCTAGGGCAAGCAGCAATTGGGTGCTGATTGTCAGTGTTTCATTAACCTTAATTACTGCAGGAGTCTTGATA
The DNA here is from genome assembly GCA_030431985.1 of Gammaproteobacteria bacterium. Taxonomy (GTDB): domain Bacteria; phylum Pseudomonadota; class Gammaproteobacteria; order Burkholderiales; family Nitrosomonadaceae; genus Nitrosomonas. The sequence continues at coordinate 74,114 of JAUIIB010000004.1, read as the reverse complement.
TGGTAAAGCAGTCTGGACGGATAACGACGGGTGCGCACTATGGATTAATTGATTGGCTGGCGCAACGTGTTACTGCTGTTTTTATGGTCGTTTATATCGTTTTGTTTGTAGTGGTGGTAGTTAGTACAGTGCCGCAGGATTATGCTGCATGGGTGGCGATTTTTGATTTTCAATGGATGCGTATAGCATCTTTTTTGTTTTTTATGGCGTTGTTTTGGCATGCTTGGGTTGGTGTGCGTAATGTGCTCATGGATTATGTCAAACCTGTGGCAGTTCGTTTGGGTATGCAGGTTCTGGTAATTGTTTCTCTGTTAATTTACCTTATATGGACTGCAGAGATTTTATGGAGCTTGATGTGACAATCGTCAAAAGAAAATTTGATGTGGTAATTGTGGGTGCAGGTGGTGCCGGTATGCGTGCAGCGCTACAGTTATCAGAAGCGGGACTGAAGGTGGCGGTGCTCTCGAAGGTTTTTCCGACCCGATCACATACTGTTTCAGCACAGGGTGGTATAGCTGCTTCGCTTGGGAATGTGACTGAGGACAACTGGCACTGGCATATGTATGATACAGTTAAAGGTTCAGATTATCTTGGTGATCAAGATGCCATAGAATTTATGTGCCGCCAAGCGGGTGAAGTAGTCTATGAATTAGAACATTTCGGTATGCCGTTTGATCGCCTGGAGAACGGTAAAATTTACCAGCGCCCATTTGGTGGACAGTCTCAACACTATGGCGGGGCGCAGGCGACACGCTCTTGCGCTGCGGCAGATCGCACTGGTCATGCATTGCTACACACGCTATATCAACGTAACGTGAGTGCTAATACGCAGTTTTTTATTGAATGGATGTGTTTGGATCTGATTCGTGATGAACAAGGCGACGTATTAGGCGTGACGGCAATGGAAATGGAAACCGGCGAAGTGATGATTCTGCAGGCCAAAGCAACATTGTTTGCGACCGGAGGCGGGGGACGAATTTTTCAGGCGAATACTAATGCACTGACTAATACTGGTGATGGCCTTGGTATCGCCGCTCGTGCCGGTATTCCGCTTGAAGATATGGAGTTTTGGCAGTTTCATCCAACAGGTATACACGGTGTCGGCGTGCTAATTAGTGAAGCGGTTCGTGGGGAAGGCGGTTACCTGATTAATCAAGATGGCGAGCGTTTTATGGAGCGTTATGCGCCCAATGCCAAAGATTTAGCAAGTCGTGATGTGGTGGCACGCTCGATGACGATAGAGATCAAGGAAGGCCGTGGTTGTGGTGACGAGCATGATCATTTATTGTTGAAGCTGGATCATTTAGGCGCTGATGTTATCAAATCAAGATTGCCGGGTATTCGTGAGTTGGCCATGAAATTTGCACACGTTGACCCCATTCACGATCCTATTCCGGTGGTGCCGACGGCACATTATATGATGGGTGGGATTCCAACAAATTTTTTCGGACAGGTGGTGGCACCGTATAAAACCGGCCCGGAAGAGATCATAACTGGTTTTTATGCCGTGGGCGAGTGTGCATGTGTTTCAGTGCATGGCGCCAATCGTCTGGGTACGAATTCCTTGTTGGATCTCGTCGTCTTTGGCCGAGCGGCTGCTAACCAGATTATCGAGGATCTGAAAGTTAACTCACATCACAAGCCATTGCCTTCTGACGCCGCGGATAAAACACTGGCCAGGTTGGAACGGCTGGAGAAGCAGTCGAATGGCGAGAATGTTGCACAGGCGACCGATGCGTTGTGTAAGACGATGCAGACTTATTGCGGTGTTTTCCGGTTTGGGGACACTTTAAAACAGGGTGTCGAAAAAATTAATGCTGTGGCAGATCGTATAGCCCATACAGAAATCAAAGATAAAAGCAAAATTTTTAATACCGCGCGAATTGAAGCGTTGGAGCTGGACAACATGAAAGAAGTGGCTGTGGCGACAATGATTTCGGCTCAAGCGCGTTTGGAAAGCCGTGGCGCACATGCGCGTGATGATTTTCCAGAACGTGATGATGATAACTGGCTAAAACATACATTGTTTTTTAGCGACAATAATCGTCTTGATTATAAACCCGTACGTTTGAAACCTCTGACAGTTGATTCGTTCCCGCCTAAAAAAAGAACTTATTAGTATATGTATGTTATTTACTGGTTTAACCGGTTGATAACAGCAAGAAAATTCAATGATTAATAGCCTGACAGAATAAAGATGAGAAAAGACAGCTTTGCTAGTATTTTGATTTTATGTGTTTTTTGTGTGATGTTGTCGATGCCTGTTGCTGCGGAACAACGCTATGTGACAGATCATTTTGAGATTACATTGCGCAGTGGCCCGAGTGGTAAACATACCATTCAACGAATGGTCAAAAGTGGCACCATGCTTGAGTTGTTGGAACAGGATGCAGAAACAGGGTATTCAAGAGTACGGACCGGCGGAGGAACCGAAGGATGGGTTCTGAGTCGTTATTTAATGCGCGAGCCTGCAGCCAGAGTGCAGCTTGAGAACTTGGTTAAGGAAGTAACTGATACCGAACCGAAGAGTAAAAACATTCAAAGTCAAACGGACATGGTTAAGGCAGCATATGGCGAGATCAATAACCGTCTTGTGGATTTAGAACAGGATAAAAAATTATTGGAACAGCAGTTGCAGGAGATCAAAAGCACGGCAGCTAATGTACTGGCGATTGACGCAGAGAATAAACAATTACATCAGAAATTTATTGCAACTCAGTCTCAGCTGGAAGCCTTGCAGGAGCGGTATAATGCGCTCAGCAAAAATGACGAAAAAGACTGGTTTATAACTGGGGCACTGGTATTACTGGGCGGATTACTGCTTGGATTGATTATTCCAAAGATTAGTTGGGGCAGGCGATCTCGGTATGGCGGTTTTTAGAACAATTGTTGCAAAATCGATTATCTTAGAATGATTGCTGTGGGATGGCGGATGTGCATCGAGAATTTTCCACTTCTTCGGGAAACCCATCCGCGTATTTCAACAGTTTTGTTAATGTAGTCCGCTAAATCAGGAAAATGTTTAAGATGGTCGTTGGCGATACGAAAGCTTGTATGATCGTTAAAAATCAAATAAGTGAATTTCTGCTTGGGCTTGATGGCTTTAGGAACGCCTATGTACCGGCGCCAGCCTTTGTTGTTTGCTGTGATCTGTGAAAGTGCTTGCACTTGATAGCGTGGAAGGTTCCACAAACCAAGATTGTCGCGTTCGGCTTGTTTTTGTGCTTGGAAGAATTTACTTGCATGTCTTAGATTCGGCGGAATAATGCTGATAAAAGCTAAACCGTTTTTAATCAGTTCGAGGTTAATATGCGTTCCATCGTTAAGAAAAACATGTGCAAGTAAACGCTTGTATTTGTCTCGTTTTTCCAAATCGAATTCAAGATAGATTGATTGATCCTGGAGTTGTTTTGCTAGCCAGGTTTTAGCAGCTTTCCCGCCCGGTTCGTCGGTGCGATGGCGGCTTTCAATCTCAGGCGTGTTAATGCCCAAGAGCCGGACACGTTGATCATTTTCCAGAATAATGGTATCGCCATCATATACTTTTTTTACCCGATGAAGGTGACGGTAAGTTCGGCTAGGCAGTTTAACGGGCTTGGCCCCGTGTGATGCTTTGTCGCTGTAAGTGACTCTGCCGGATGAGTCTTTGTTGCGAAAAATTTCGGCATCAAGGATCGTTGAGACAAAAAACAGGGCCAAGAGGACTGTCGGAAATAATAAGACTGATTTGCGGTATCGTATTTGCATCATGTTATGAATAGTCGGATACGGCCTGACTAACCATCATAGCGTAGGACAATGCTGTAACAAAAAAATTGTGGCACAATAAGCAGGTTTTGATTTTGGTTGTTCACATGGCATTTTAATAGAACACAAGCAATTTTAAGTATTTTAGAGGCTGAGTGGTTTGTGCAATTTCCGGGACAAACGCTTTTTTCTACGCTAACTTTTTCCATGGATATTAGATTTCTGGATGGTTAGGTTTTTCCGATAAAACATCTAAAAGTTGTTAACTGTAATTTTGTGGCATGCAACCGGAACTGAGGAGCGTTACCGCTTAAATGGAAATCGATAAAATTATTGATACGGCTTTTGAGCCGGTTTCAAATGCTGTTGCTTCAATTATTTTCTATAGCGTTTCGTTGTTTGGCATGGAAATTAAGCTTGTGCTGGTATGGCTGGTTTCGGCCGCGCTTTTTTTTACGGTGTACCTGGGTTTTGTCAATGTGCGTTGTTTCAGGCACAGCATCGATGTATTGAGGGGAAAGTACGATCACGGTGATGTTGACGGACAAATCAACCGATTCCAAGCGTTGATGACGTCACTGTCGGCTACGGTAGGGTTGGGAAACATTGCGGGTGTAGCCGTTGCGATTTCAGTGGGTGGTCCTGGCGCTGCATTTTGGATGGCAGTCATGGGTGTGTTTAGTATGTCGACAAAGTTCATTGAAGTGACTTTGGGTATAAAGTATCGGTTGCATGGATCCAAAAGACATCCGGAAGCAATTTCGGGCGGGCCCATGTACTATCTCAGAGCCGCTTTCAATCAGCGTAGTTACCCGCGTTTTGGCAAATTCATGGGAGGGTTGTTTGCACTGTGCTGTGTAGGCGGTACAATCGGCGCCGGTGGATTATTTCAGGCAAACCAGGCATATCAACAGGCTTTAGTTGTTACAGGAGGTGAAACAGGATTTTTAGCTGAGAGAGGCTGGTTATTTGGTATTTTTATGGCGCTTCTGGTAGGGATGGTAATACTTGGCGGTATTGAATGGATTGCTGCAGTGGCGGGGAAGATTGTACCGGCTATGGCGATTACTTATATTATAGCTGGATTCGTGGTTATTGGTGTGCATCATGAATTGATGCCCGGTGCTATTCAAACGATTTTTGAATTGGCGCTTTATCCTGAGGCAGGAATCGGTGCTTTAATGGGTGCGTTGTTGATGGGCGTTCAACGCGCAACATTTTCGAATGAAGCGGGCCTTGGTTCGTCTGCAATTGCTCACAGCGCAGTGAAAACAGACGTACCGGTAAGTCAAGGTATGGTTGGGATGCTCGCGCCATTTATCGATACGGTTGTGATATGCATGGTTACGGCATTGGTTATTGTGATTTCAGGAGCATATGTTGAAGGTAACGGGATTGAAGGGGTGGAACTGACATCGAGAGCCTTCGCTTCAGGGATTTCTTGGTTTCCTTATGTACTCTCTGTGACGGTGTTTTTGTTCGCTTATTCGACAATGATTTCATGGTCTTATTATGGATTGAAATGTACGACCTATTTATTCGGTGAGAATGATACGGTTGAAAATGTTTACAAGAGCATATTTTGTTTGTTTATTATAGTCGGATCGGCAACGCAGTTATCCAACATTATTCTGTTCACCGATTCAATGGTTTTTGCTATGGCGATTCCGAATATTATTGGACTTTATATGCTCGCACCTGAAGTTAAAAAGGATTTGGAAGTTTACTTACAAAAGATTGAAGTAAAGTAAGCGCAGTCATTGTGTGCGTGAACTGAGTTGGCAAAAGCGGTGAGACAAGCTTTCTAACACTTGTTAAAATCAGCATCCTAACGGTATGAGCATTAACACAACTAGAAAAACGATTTGAACATTTAAACATGACATCCGAAACACTGGTCGAAATCAGCGATCTGAATTTTGCATATGACGATAAGCGCGCAATTCTAAAAGGCGTCAATATGACCATGAAACGCGGTCAGTTGATCGCCATTATGGGTGGGAGTGGCTCGGGAAAGACAACATTGCTGAAATTGATAGGCGGTGCGGCTAAGCCTTCATCCGGTTATATCAAGGTTTCAGGACAGATTATTCATGCACTCGGTCACAATGCGTTATATGCCATGCGCCGCAAAATGGGCAAGCTGTTCCAGTTTGGCGGTTTGTTTACAGATTTATCCGTATTTGACAATGTAGCGTTTCAAATGCGAGAGCATACCGATTTGCCGGAATCGATGATCCGTGATCTGGTATTGATGAAATTGCACGCTGTAGGATTGCGCGGGGCTCATCATTTGATGCCGGCTGAATTATCGGGTGGTATGGCGCGCCGTGTGGCTTTAGCGCGTTCGATTGCACTCGATCCGATGTTGATGCTGTTTGATGAACCTTTCACAGGTTTGGATCCTATATCGTTGAGTGTGATCGGTAGTCTGATTCGTCGGTTGACAGATGATCTGGGGATGACCTCAATTATTGTTACACATGATGTACAGGAAACATTAAGTATTGTTGATTATGTTTACCTCATTTCAAATGGTGTTATTGCTGCGCACGGTTCACCGGATGAAATGAAATCGTCTGAAAAACCGTTTGTACATCAATTTATTCACGGAGAGGTCGACGGGCCGGTACCGTTTCATTATCCTGCGCAGGCATACCGGCAGGATCTGGGTTTGGAGGATATTTTTGTCTAAACATATCATTTCCGCTATTCAGGGTGTTGGTCACCGTACCCTGGAAGGCATTAGGCGGTTAGGTCGTGCCACGCTTTATTTTCTACTAGTGTTATGGAAATCGGGAACCAGCCTGAAACGTTTCGGACTTGTCGTGCGTGAATTGTACTATTTTGGTGTCTTATCGCTGATTATTATTGTTGTATCGGGCCTATTCGTCGGTATGGTACTCGGGCTGCAAGGTTATGAAACCCTGCAGAAATATGGTTCAGAAACGGCAGTTGGTACAATGGTTGCCTTATCCTTGGTTCGTGAACTTGGGCCCGTTGTGGCGGCATTGTTATTTGCCAGCAGTGCTGGTTCGGCGATGACTGTTGAAATCGGTTTGATGAAAGCAACTGAGCAATTGGCAGCCATGGATATGATGGCTGTTGATCCAGTGGCGCGTGTTGTTGCGCCGCGATTCTGGGCAGGCGTCATCTCCATGCCCTTGCTTGCCGCTATTTTCTCGGTTATGGGTGTATTTGGCGGTTATTTGGTGGCGGTGGTTTTTATCGGTGTTGACGATGGTTCATTCTGGTCGCAAATGCAGAGTAATGTGGATTTTCGTGTTGATATATTAAACGGATTTATCAAAAGTTGTTTCTTTGGTATTGCGGTATCTGCCATTGCTGTATTTGAGGGCCATGACTCACTGCCAACCGCCGAGGGCGTTTCAGTTGCGACTACACGAACGGTTGTGACTTCATCGCTAGTAATATTAGGACTTGATTTCATCCTGACGGCTTTTATGTTTAGAGGACTTTAAGCAAATGCAACGAGCAACACTGGATTTATGGGTTGGATTGTTTGTCATAACGGGAATAGGCGCACTCTTGGTATTAAGTCTCAAGATAGGCAATCTCGAAACCTATCATAGTGGAGGTGATACTTACGTGATCAGCGGAAATTTCGAAAATATTGGTGGATTGAAAGTCAGAGCGCCAGTTAAGAGCTCGGGGGTTGTAGTCGGACGAGTTGCGGATATTCAGTTCAGTACGAAAACCTACGATGCGATTGTGACCTTAAATATTGAAAATCGCTATCAATTTCCAAAAGATACGTTTGCAAGTATTTTAACGGCAGGCTTGTTGGGCGAGCAGTATGTCGGGTTAGATGCGGGCGGTGATGAGGTAATGCTCGAGGAAGGTGATACAATTATGAGAACTAATTCTGCAGTGGTTCTGGAAGAAATGATCGGACGCTTTTTGTTCGATAAGGCTTCGGAAAATGATGATTTCTAATTCGGCTAAACGAATCCGGTTGTTTTATAGTTAAGTTGATAAAACAAATTGAATTGAGAACGGTATGGTGAGGAGACGATGAAAAGATTTATTAGATTAATAACGCTTTGGTTTTCTGTTTTATTCGCGCATTCACTATGGTCTATGGAAATGGAACCTGACAGGCTCGTTGATCGCACCGTGCGTGAGGTTATCGATATTATTGAGCATGATGAAAAGCTGAAAAGCGGCGATAAGAAAAAAATGCTGGATTTAATCGAGAATAAAATTCTGCCGCATTTTGACTTTACACGCATGACACGTCTGGTAATGGGGAAACACTGGTCGTCTGCGACTTCCGACCAGCAAACTGAATTGGTCAACCAGTTTCAGGATTTGTTAGTTAGAACATATTCCAATGCGTTGACCACATACAGTGATGAAACGGTACAGGTCAAGCCGGTTAAAAATCTAGGTGATAAAACAGATGTTACGGTAAGAACCGTAGTCATTCAGGGTAGCGGTAAACAACCTGTGCCAATTGATTACAGCATGCAAAAAGGGTCTGGTGGATGGAAAATCTACGATGTAACTGTTGCCGGAGTAAGTCTGGTGACTAATTATAGAGGTTCCTTTAGTAGCCAGATTCGAAAAGGCGGTGTGGAAGGGCTTATCAAGACTTTATCTGAGAAGAATCGTGCTTTGGAAAAAAGGTAGGCGTATCCTCTCTTCTTAACTTATTTATTACGACTTAATTTACAATGATTCGCCGCGAGGGTAACACCATCCATGTACAGGGTATTGTCAATGCTCATAATGTAGTCGATTTGACACAGCAAGGTATTGTACAGTTGGAAAAAGAATTGGAAGGCAGTCGCGTTCGGATTGATTTGCAACAGATAACCGAGGTGGATTCGACGGCGGTGAGTATGCTGCTAGAATGGTCGCGTGCAGCGAATCAAAATCGCTGCCATCTCGAGTTTTTTCATTCGCCGGCGAATCTTAAAAGCCTGATTCAACTGTATGGAGTGGCCGATATGATTGAAACGCAGTCCAACCCTTAGGCTTAACCAGACTGTTTTTATACACAGTTTCGATTGAACATATCTTGCTATGTCCATAGCTATTGCCGTCGAGAATGTATGTAAAAACTATGGTACTTTCCGTGCACTTGATCATGTCAGTCTGAAGATCCACTCGGGAGAGTTTTTTGCATTATTGGGGCCCAATGGTGCAGGTAAAACAACTCTAATTCATACCATTGCCGGATTGGCAATTGCCGACAGTGGTGCGGTTCATGTCATGGGCAATCATGTAATGGCGGGTTATCGTCTGGCCCGTAGACAATTAGGGGTTGTGCCACAAGAATTGGTTTTTGACCCCTTCTTTACTGTGCGTGAAATCTTGAACATTCAATCGGGCTATTATGGTTTGACGGATAATAGCCGCTGGATTGATGAAATAATCGTGCGCCTTGGTCTTGAGGATAAGGCGAATGTCAATATGCGTGCACTTTCAGGTGGTATGAAACGGCGGGTCATGGTGGCGCAAGCGCTAGTACACAAACCTCCCGTGATTATTCTGGATGAGCCAACTGCCGGTGTTGATGTTGAGCTGCGTCAATCGCTTTGGGATTTTATCCAACAGCTTAATCGTGAAGGGCATACCATTGTATTAACGACGCATTATCTGGAAGAAGCTGAAGCACTATGTAATCGGATCGCGCTGTTGAAACAGGGCAGAATAATTGCATTGGATAGCATGCAGAATCTGATCAGTACCATGGCGATGGGTTATATTCTAAGATTGAGAATGCATCCTGATGACCTACCATCGAATTTTCAGAAAATCCAGGTTGGGTGTCATAATGGGTGTTTTGATTTAAAAATAGACAGTTATACTCAAATTGAGCCTATTCTCGCGCAGCTTCGGCAAACCGGTGTTCAAATTCAGGAGATGCAGTTGTTACAACCCGACCTTGAAGATGTATTTGTAAACATGATGAACCGTTCGCATTTTGAAACCCAATGACCGGCTTTCTTACACTACTGTACAAAGAATTGCTGCGGTTTTGGAAAGTAGGGTTCCAAACCATTCTGGCGCCTGTTGTATCGACACTGCTATATTTGTTGATTTTTTATCATGTGCTGGAAGGGCATGTGGAAACCTACCCGGGGGTGCCATACACGGTGTTTTTGGTGCCGGGCTTGGTAATGATGTCGGTGATGCAAAATGCATTTGCTAATGCCTCGTCAAGTATGATTCAATCAAAAATCAGTGGCAATATTGTTTTTGTTCTATTGTCACCGCTGACCTATTGGCAGATTTTTCTTGCCTACATTTTGGCTTCTGTAGCGCGCGGATTAATGGTTGGTTTGGGCGTTTATCTGGTTGGATGGCTTTTTTTTGATGTACCTTATTATTGGCCGGGATGGATAGTGATGTTTGCTGTGGCGGGCAGCGGTTTGTTAGGTGCCCTCGGGGTTATTGCGGGAATCTGGGCAGATAAATTCGATCAGCTGGCCGCGTTTCAAAATTTCATTATTATCCCATTAACTTTTCTTTCCGGTGTTTTTTATTCAATTCATTCGCTGCCACCTGCTTGGCAGGTCTTATCACATCTCAATCCGTTCTTCTACATGATCGACGGGTTTCGTTACGGGTTCTTCGGGGAGTCGGACAGTTCACCGTATTTAAGCCTTGTCATTGTCATCGCATGTTTTGCCGCAATTTCACTGCTGGCGGTGAAGATGCTGCGTAGCGGTTATAAATTACGATACTGATAATCAAATTTTAATGTTTTATTTTCGGATATGGATAAAGGGTGTTCATGGCGGTACTTTTGCCAGCTGCCTCTACAATTCGGACGTGTTCACGTCCGAATTCACGTGCTTGCCGTAAACCACATGAATGAGCGATCATCGTGACTTCTTTATTATAGTTTCTCGCGTAATTGGCAACACGTACATATTTTTCTTCTACAACGAGCCCTTTTTGCAAACGTGGGTCGTGAGTGGTAACGCCGGTCGGGCAGGTATTTTCGTGGCAACGTAATGCTTGAATACAGCCAAGTGAAAACATAAATCCGCGAGCGGTATTAACAAAATCCGCACCTGCACAGAGTGCCCAGGCGCCGTGCGCGGCGGTGACGAGTTTCCCCGCAGCGATGACGCAAATACGTTCTTTCAGGTTAGCTTCGATTAATGCGTCAACGACACGGGGTAACGCTTCCGTAATAGGCAAACTAACGTAGTCCATCAATGTTTGCGGCGCGGCACCGCTACCGCCTTCGCCACCGTCGATAGTAATAAAATCCGGTGCGTAGTGCAGACCTTTGTTGATAATACCGTCGCACAATTCATTGATAAAGTGCCAACCACCTATGGCCGTTTTAATCCCAACCGGGCGCCCGGTCAGTTCACGGATACGGTTGATTTGTTCGAGTAATTCATCGATATTATCAATATCTTTATGGCGATTTGGACTGACTGAATCGTGAAATGCCGGAATGCCGCGTATTCTGGAGATTTCTTCAGTAATTTTACTGCCCGGTAAGAGTCCGCCTTTACCTGGTTTGGCGCCCTGGGAAAGCTTGATTTCAAATGCCTTGACAAGTTCCGCTAGCTCTGTCGCGCGTTGTTTGGAGAAATTACCGTACTCGTCGCGAATACCGTATTTGGCGGTACCGATTTGCATGATAATGTCGCATTTACCTTCCATATGGTATGGGGAGAGGCCGCCTTCACCGGTATTCAACCAGCAGCCGGCTTCAAAGGCACCAAGCGAGAGTGCGCGTACTGCGGGTTTGGAAATTGCGCCATAGCTCATACCACTGATATTAACGATGGATTTGGCAATAAAGGGATGTTTGGCATAGCCCTCTCCAATGTGTAAAGGCGGTGTGGGGAGTTGATTTTCTTCAAGAATAGGAAATGGGGCGTTTACGAAAATGAATGTTCCAGGTTCATTCAAATTATTTGTCGAACCAAAACCAATGAGACCCCCAACATCCTTTGCATGCCGGTAAACCCAGTTACGTGTAGCTCGGTTGAAGGGCATTTCATCGCGATCATTTGTATAAAAATATTGACGAAAATATTTGCCCTGTTCTTCGAAAATATAGCGTAACCGGCCCACGACCGGGTAATTGCGCAGTACGGAATGTTTTTTCTGGGTGATATCTTGAATAAACCAAAATATAATAATGCCGACTACGATAAGACCCAGTATTGTAGCAATACTGTGAATGAGCACATTGGCTGCTTGAAACATAGTATCTCCGGTTATTGAACGTGTTTTAATTTATCTGTTTATCCGGTTCTTATGTAAAAACAATTCTTGTGGTACGGTGCGGCCTCCTATTTTAACCGAAGGAAATCGGTATACTAATACGTTTATTCATTGTTTGTAAGATGATGTCAAAAAATCTGATTGAAGTAATTAATGAGGATGTCAGTAAAGCTTTGGCCGAAGATGTCGGTACAGGCGATTTGACTGCGCTACTGGTTCCGGAACACGATAATTCGGTGGCGCGTATAGTGAGTAGGGAAGCGGCAATACTTTGCGGTACACAGTGGTTTGAGTGTTGTTTCAGAATGTTGTCTCCAGAAACAGAAATACAATGGTTTGTCCAGGATGGCGACGCCGTAGCGGCGCAACAAACCATTTGTAAAATCACCGGTGAGTCGCGTGCGTTACTGACGGCAGAACGCGCCGCATTGAATTTTTTACAGACCTTATCGGCTGTCGCCACACAAACAAATACATATGTCAAAGCTGTAGCCGGTACTCGCGCTGCAATTGTCGATACGCGTAAGACATTGCCGGGACTGCGCGCTGCACAAAAATATGCTGTCAATTGTGGCGGTGGTGTTAACCATCGCACGGGTTTGTATGATGGCATTCTTATCAAAGAGAACCATATTGTAGCGGCCGGGGGTATATTTCAGGCGCTTGAGCAAGCACGTGCGGTTTCTCCTGCAGCGGTTTTTATTCAGATAGAAGTGGAGTCTATCACTGAATTAAAAGTGGCATTAGAAGCCGGTGCCGTTATGATTCTTCTCGATAATTTTACTATTGATCAGTTGCGGGAAGCAGTCGCCGTTGGCAAAGATTACAGCAAAAAAATGCGGTCAGCGATTATCCTGGAAGCTTCCGGCAATATTGACTTGAGCACAGTGCGCCGTATTGCCGAAACAGGTGTTGATCGGATTTCTATTGGCGGCTTGACAAAAAATATCAATGCTGTGGATCTGTCGATGCGGTTTGCGTGAAGGGGCTGGGAAAATAGTCTAATAAAATCAGCTCAGTAAAAACTGTTCTTCTAATGGATAATGAAAACAGGTATATTGATTAGTGACAATATTATTGTCACTAACTGTGGTGCTTATGAAAGAGAAACGGGTTAAACGATATTCGAGTCGTAAACAGAAAAAGCGGCGTATTGATTTCAAATCAAGGTTACTCTCGCAGGGTTGAATCATTTTTCCATTCAAAAATACCAAGCTGCTTAACTGGAAAGCAAAAAAGAATCGACGAATATGATCCTTTGTTGCAGCAAGTCAAAATGATGACCGAATCAGGTGATCAAAATATTGGTTGGCAGGATGAAGCTTGTGCCGGTGAATCTTCTTCGGAAGGTGATTTGCCGAGCATGAGTGAAGTGGCTTGCGAAAGTAATGAAAAAGCTCGTAAATCAAGGCTTCCTGGTGATTCTCATAGCCCTATGACTATGAGGCAGGTTAAGCTGGTTGCGGGGGCTTGCAATCCGCTAGCCCTGCTTTATACAGCAATCGGACTGACTGAACAAAAATTAGCTTCATAACCAATTGGTATTATTAGCTTTTTTGTCATAGGTTGTGGTCGGTCATTTTCTAGATGGTGTAGAAATGACAAGCTATAAAAATGACTTTAATGAAAATAAGCCCCTATCCCCGTATTCCATCCGTTTTACGCATGAAGAACGGCAGCAACTCGAACAGATGGCCCATGGTATTTCCTGGAGTGAATTTATACGCTCCTGCCTGTTCAAGGAAAATGTATCAATTCGTAGAACCAAGGGACGCTCGCCTGTAAAGGATGAACAGGCACTTGCAAGATTGATAGGTGTCTTGGGGCAATCGCGCATACCCAACAACATCAACCAACTGGCCAAGGCCGCCAATACCGGTTCTCTGCCGGTCAATCCTGAAACAGAAAAACGCCTTAATGAAGCCTACAATATTATTCGCTGGATGCGCCGTCAGTTGATACAGGCGCTCGGTTTGAAAGCGAGGTAGTATGATCCTGAAGGCCTCACAGCGGGGTGGATCGCGGCAAATGGCGGCGCACCTGCTTAAAACAGAAGAAAATGAGCATGTAGAAGTGCATGAGATTCGGGGGTTTACATCCGATAATCTGAACGGTGCGCTGCACGAAGCCTATGCCATGAGCCGTGGGACGCGGTGTCACCAATTTTTGTTTTCTGTCAGTCTAAACCCACCGGAAAATGAAGATGTGCCGGTCAATAAGTTTGAAAATGCACTTGATCGGATTGAAAACAAATTGGGACTTGAAAATCAGCCGCGTGTCGTTGTTTTTCATGAAAAAGAAGGCCGCCGCCATGCCCATGCGGTATGGAGCCGGATTGATACCGATGAGATGAAGGCGGTGCATTTGTCTCATTACAAGCGCAAGCTGATGGATGTGTCCAAACAGCTTTATCTGGAAAACGACTGGAATATACCTAAGGGGTATATTGATAGAAATCTGAAAAGCCCGTTCAACTACACCAGATCAGAGTGGCAACAGGCCATGCGCACCGGTCAGAACCCCAAAGACATTAAATCAGCCCTGCAAGATAGCTGGGCAATTTCGGATAACCGTAAATCATTCGAATGTGCCTTACAGGACAGAGGCTATTATCTGGCCAAAGGCGATAGACGCGGCTATGTCGCTATAGACATGCATGGTGAGGTTTATTCCCTATCCCGGCAAATCGGCATCAAAAAAGCTACATTGACGCAAAAGCTTGGTAAAGCCGAACTGTTGCCGTCTGTTGAGGAAACAAAAAACACGATATCCGGCAATTTAACGAAGCAATTCAAGAAATTTAATGATGAACTGAGGCACAAGCATAAACAGGAAATGGAGCCATTAATCCATGCGCGGCAAGCCATGGTACAGCACCATCGCGAAGCGCGTGAAAGTCAACGCATGGCGCATGAGGAACGCTGGCAATCTGAGGAACTTGAACGTTCTGCCAGATTGCGGAAAGGCTATAAAGGAATTTGGGACAGATTAACCGGCACACACCAAAAAAACCGCACCAGAAATGAAGAAGAAACGCAAAAATGCCATGTGCGCGATCAAAATGAAAAAGAAACGCTTATTTTCAATCAACTGGATGAGCGACGAAAACTTCAGGATCAATTTCAGCAATTACGCGAAGAACAGAGTAATGAGCGCAAGGAATTCTTTACCAATATGGATCAGCAATATAAAAACATCGAACGTCAGCAAGAAATCAAAGAACTGTATGAGCAGGAAACGCTGCGGTCAAGGCAGACAATCAGCAACAAAGATTCAATGAGTCACGAGCCGGAGATGTAAAAATAATCAATTTACAGCAACATTAATTGCATGAAATATAGACTAAATAAATTGCAATTTCTTGGTGTATAACCTCATAATAAGTAAAGAGGTTTATGCATATGTCTGCGATAAATGAATTGAAAAAACATTTAAGACCGGGACAGGTTTACCGGAGAGGCGATTTGTTGCCGTTTTCGAACGCTGTTGACCGGCATTTGCAACAGCTTGTGAAGGATGATGTCCTGCAAAAACTTGCCGGCGGGCTTTATTATTGCCCTAAGCAAACATCTTTCGGAATAGCTCCCCCGGATGATGAAAAACTGGTACGTGCTTTTTTGAAGGACGAGCATTTTTATATCACGTCTCCAAACGCTTATAACTCTCTCGGTGTAGGTACTTCACAGCTTTACAATGAACGCTTTGTTTACAATCATAAGCGTGATGGTAGATATGTGCTGAATGGACGACATTTTTACTTTATAAAAAGAGCGCGCTTTCCTAAGAAAAGCAGTATGGAATTTCTGCTGGTTGACCTCATGAACAACCTGCATTTTCTGGCAGAGGACAGAGAAAAACTGCGTGAAAATGTGAAAAAGAAGGCATTAGACATGGATAAGAAAAAATTAATGAAGAATGTGTCCAGCTATGCCGGAGCGCGTACGAAAAACTTCTTTGAAGAAATGTTCCAAAACGTCGGTGTAAGTCATGCTGGCTAAAATATTTTTGCAAAAATTTTTAGCTAGAGTAATTACATGAAAGCAAAGAACAATGAAAATTATCAGCTACAGTGATTTGCATCTGGAATTTAAGTCCGGCTGGAAAATACCGGAGAATATTGACGCCGATTTAATGATTTTGGCAGGTGACATCATTACGTTTCAGGATTATTCTCCGCTGACTGAGTTTCTTGTAGGCTGGGAGAAGCCCGTTCTGTACATTGCAGGCAACCACGAATATTACACCCGGACACCAAAAGACAGAGAAGAAGAGGCTTTCAAAAAGTGGCTTGCTACTAATCATCCTAATGTAACGTTTTTGAGTGATGAGTCTGTCAGTATAGATGGCGTTCATTTTTTCGGTGGTACGATGTGGACGGACTTTGATGGAGGCAATGAGCAAGCCATGAAAATTGCCGAATATCAGGTCAATGATTTCAGGTTAATCAAAAATCCCGATTCTTCACCCTTTAAGCCTACGGATACGCTTCCACTTCATAGCCGGTACGTCAAAGCACTTCTCAAATGGTTGGAAACTGATTTGACCGGATCGCGTGTGATCATCAGTCACCATGCGCCCATGATCAATCCTTATACGCGATTTAAGAACAGCCCTTTAACACCGGCTTTTTCTTCGCTGGATATGATGGATGTTATCAAAAAATACCAGCCGGAACTCTGGGTTTATGGGCATACGCATGAATGTGACGACCAAATACTCGGTGACACGCGGGTTATTTCAAACCAGCTTGGCTATCCAAATCGTCTGGGTGGATTTGAATGTGTTGGTTTTGATGAAAACGGTAAACCGATTAATGTCGGGGAACAATGACAGGCCAGCCAAAATGCTACACATGCCGGATTCACAGTTATTTCGTGGCCGGATAGAGAAGCGGGAACCATCTTTCAACAACATCTATTGGAAAGCCCAACCGTACCGGCCCTCTTGGTGTGTCGGAAACCAGCAATCCCTTTTTTAACAGTGCATACAAAACGGCTCTGGCCGTCCGGTCATTCAGGCCTGTAATTTCATTGACCTTACCGCGTTCAAATTCGCCGACTAACAAGGCCTCCCGTAAAAGTGCGTAGCTTCCTTTGGGCAGTTCTTTCAGCGCAATCATTTCCTCGACATGAATCCTCATGCGCTCGGATAATGTTTTAAAATCGAGCAGGCTGCGCATATATTCGACCTGATCTATACAGATATTCAGAAAAAATTCACTGAAATCCACCAGCGCTTTTTGCGACAAACTGCCGCGCCCATCCAGATCACCGCGACGCGGCTCGTCCGCTGCTTGCAGTAATGTTTTGTATTCATCTTTCCGACGGGCGAGGCCTCTGGCAACCGACCATAATTCGCTGCCAACATCTATTCTTTTGAGGGCAGCATAGGACATCAGCCGAACAACCCGTCCATTGCCGTCGAAAAAAGGATGTATCCATACGTAACGATGGTGGGATGTAGCAATTGAAACGATACGCTGAAGTCTGGAGAGTTTGTTTGCGTCATAGGCCTCATCAAAGCGTTCTAAAAAATTTTCCAGATTTTCAGGCCGTGGTGGAATATGTCGCCCGACTGCGACCATACCATCCCGATACTGGCCGGGTATAACCTGTATTTTTTTTCCTGTATCGGGATTTTCAACCCAAAGTAATTCTTCCGGCAGACGTTCGCAAAATTCTTTATGAATCCATCGCCCATATTCGGATGATAACGGATAAAAATCCGGCGTTTCGTCCTCATCAATCAGTTTTTGAACAGCGATATGCGCAACCGCCTCCTTTTGCAATGCCCGTTTTTTCGGCTCGCTGGAATAATTCTCGGCCATAGCACGATCAATGTCGCGTGGGTGCGTATCATGTCCCTCGATCAAATTTGAATAGTAGCAGTTCATAGATCGAACGAGATTTCCTATGGATTTGCTCACGACAGGGTTGAGCATTCCCGCAAAGCTGCTGGCTTTGGAGACTAAATCAATCGCAAGGTCGTTCAGTTCGCCCGTGCCTTCAGGAGGCAAGAGCGGTTCCATTAATGTGGTATTTTCTGTCATTAAGTTACTTTCTATTGCCACTAATTTAACCACTAACTTAGTATCAATTTCATAAAATATAACAAGATATTATATTAATAAATACCCCTTTAAACAATAATTAATTTACCACTATTTTTGGCACTATTTTATAAATCGCCGCCGATAACCGCACAGTTTCGGCGGCGCGAATTTTTACGCACACAATAAAAAATGCTGCCGGTCGGAACCGGCAGCGCATTGGTTTTTAGTGATTCCAAAATACGTGAACTTCTTCGTAGCCGGTTTCTATCGTATAAATATCACCGCTTAACTCCATGTCCCTGCCCATGCGCTCATAGTCGATATAGTACGCCAAGTTATCAGGAATCTGTATCGTGCCCTCGGTCATCTCTTCCGCAAAATCAGCCAGTGATTTATAACAGCCGGAATAATTGTCTTCTGCTGCTGTTTTGGCTTCGTCTATATCACCGCCGAAATTATTCAGTAACTTACCAGCAAAATCCGGGTATTCCTCGATAAAGCAAGCGATTTCATGCGCGGATTTTAGGCCTTCATATTCGCCTAACGCGTAGCCTTCAAATCCTTCATAATCATGAATGGCGTATTCTTCCGCGAAACCTTCGGGGCTTTTGGCGAGCATTTGATTGACTTGCTCCTGAATATCGTCCAGGTCATCGGTGGCGTTAATCCAGACGCCGTGAAGTTTGCCGTTATTGTAAGCCGCCAAATCTGCAACATAAATTCTGATATCTGCACACATAGTCTTTCTCCTTAATCGGTGTTGAGGTTCTGAGCGAAGCGTTTTGCATCGCGCATGAACCTCTGCCGACTAGGGCGACTAAGGCGGGCGTGAAAAAGTCAAGAAAAATTGCGGAGGGTCTGCCCCACGCAGTGGATCAGGGCGGAAACCGTCATTTTTCTTGACTTTGAGGGGAACAAGACCCCTTCCACGTGTTTGAGCGAAGCGCACCTACTGGTGCGTCAAATTTGTTCTTCAATAATTGCAAATACCAGCAAGCTTCTACTACCACGCATTACCGTAATCAGCTTTAACCGCCTTCTATTAAGAAAGGCGCACTGATCTCACCCTTTTATAAATCCGAAAAATTGCACAGACGATAAATTAGAACTGCAAGCGCCGGTTATCGCGCTTCTCCATATGTTCCGACCATAGGTGCAGTTTTTCATCATCTGTGCGCATCCGGCCTTATCAAAGGTCGCGATGAACGCGGCCTCCAATACCGGGAGGTTAAAATGAAATTGATTACAAGATTTGAACTGGCATCAAAAAGCGAAGCTGAGCTTTATGTGTTATTGAGAGAAGTTTTTAACGAACTTGCTAGAAGTGAGCCTAGTAGTCACCAACGGAGAAACGCTCTGGCTTCTATCGAAAACATCCAGAATGAGATTAATTCAAGAGCATTATTTCCTTGATCGGCCTTTGGTTACAAAAAAGATTTCGTTAACTGATTTTGCTATTTTTTTACAAATATCTGTCGTATGTATTAGCATGACAAAATGCCAAATAATAGCTTTAGCCTTTCCAAGAAAGTGGCACTACTATATGTGCTGCCGAGGACATGCAGCAGCGCTAATAAATAAAAAGATGATTGAATAATAATGTTACTAACAATTACAACAACGCATAGCCCAGCAACAGATATAGGGTATTTGCTGCATAAAAGCCCTGATAATCTGCACTCAAAAAAACTACCTTTTGGTCAGGCGCATGTATTTTATCCGGAGGCTACAAAAGAAAAATGTACGGCGGCTCTCTTGTTAGATATTGATCCAATTGGCTTGGTACGAAAAAATCGTGGCACAGCGTTTCCTCTTGAGCAATATGTGAATGATCGCCCCTATGTTGCATCATCATTTATGAGTGTGGCGATTAACCGCGTGTTTGGAACACTTTTGTCAGGAACAAGTAAACATCGTCAAGAATTGGTTGACCAAGATATTCCGCTAAAAACCAAAATCTATGCGTTACCTTGCCGTGCGAATAAATCCTTTTTGAAAGATTTATTTGAACCGCTTGGTTATGATGTGGAAACGGAGAGCTATGCACTGGATCGCAAATTTCCAGAATGGGGTGATAGTTCTTACTTCACACTTACCCTGGAGAAGTCATGTCCGTTACGAGAATTACTGATACATCTTTATGTTTTGATCCCTGTTCTAGATAATAAAAAGCACTATTTTATCGGAGATGATGAAGTTGAAAAGCTGCTTCAATATGGCGAAGGCTGGCTACAAGACCATCCGCAAAAAGAAAAAATTGCAAATCGCTATTTCCGCAATTTACGCTCCTTTTCTCGCATCGCGTTGGATCGTTTGGCAGATGACAGTCCCGTCATTGACGATGATGAGGAAAGTGGTGATCCCGTAAAGGCCGACAGCCAAGAAGAAGCACTGGAAGACAGTATTAAAACTGAAAAGAAAGTTAGTCTACACATACAAAGACACAAGGCCGTTATTCATGCATTAAAGGAACACAATATCACTACGCTTTTGGATTTGGGATGTGGTGAGGGGAAACTTTTACGTTTTCTTAAGAACGAAAAAAGCTTTTCTAAAATAGCTGGTTGCGATGTATCCATTAAATCCCTGGAAATTGTGCTTGAACGTCTAAAACCCGATGAGCAAAGACGTGGCGAACCGGAAATCGAATTGTTTCAGTCAGCCTTAACCTATCGTGATAAGCGTTTTAGTGACTATGAAGCTGCCACTCTGGTTGAGGTGATTGAGCATATTGATGTATCTCGATTGAGTGCTTTAGAACGTGTGGTTTTTGAAGCTGCAAATCCACGTGTAGTTATCGTGACTACACCGAACAGTGAATATAACACGCTGTTTGAGACGCTCTCTGCCGGTCAGTTTCGTCACACAGACCACCGTTTTGAATGGACGCGTTTAGAGTTTAAGGATTGGGCTAACAGGGTTGCTAAAAGTAATGGCTACGAGGTGTCGTTTCATCCTATCGGCGACGAAGACAAGAAGTATGGCGCACCATCACAAATGGCGGTGTTCGTGAAGCCTGATATTGAAGAAAAGAAGGCTGGGTAACATGGAAAGAACAATAAAAATCCCCGAACTATCATTGGTTATATTGGTCGGCGCATCGGGATCGGGTAAGTCGTCTTTTGCAAGAAAACATTTCAAAGATACGGAAATTATTTCGTCAGACTATTGCCGTGCTTTGGTTTCAGATAGTGAAAATGATCAATCAAGCACTAAAGAAGCATTTGGTGTTCTGAATTACATTGCATCTGCCAGACTTCGCCTAGGTAAATTAACCGTGATTGATGCGACAAGCGTTAAGCCGGAAGATCGCAGGCGTCTGGTTAAGTTGGCACGTGATCACTATGTCCTGCCTGTTGCCATTGTTTTGGATATGCCGTGGCAGATTTGTCATGACCGAAACAAAGAGCGTCCTGACAGACAATTCGGTAAACATGTCGTCATGAATCACACCAGTGCTTTACGTAAGGGATTACGTAGCCTACGCAAGTCAGAGGGGTTTACCAATGTTCATGTTTTAAAAGGCATGGAAGAAGTCGATGCCGTTAAAATTGAACGCCAAACCCTTTGGAATAACAAAAAACATGAACATGGCCCATTTGATATTATCGGCGATATCCATGGTTGTTTTGATGAAACAAAAACCTTGCTGAAAAAGTTAGGATATGAGGTTTCAAAGACAAAAGAGCGCTACTCTGTTAAGCATTCTGAGGGACGAAAAATTATTTTTGTCGGTGATCTAGTTGATCGCGGCCCTAAAACACCAGATGTCATTCGCCTTGTTAAACATGCAATTGAGGATGAACAAGCTTTTTGTGTTGTCGGGAATCATGATGATAAGCTCAAACGCGCTTTAATGGGTAAGAAGGTGAAGATTGCCCATGGCTTACAGGAAAGCCTTGATCAACTTGAACAGGAAAGCGAGGCGTTTCGTGAAGAAACAAAACAATTCCTTAACAGTTTAATTAGTCACTACGTCTTTGACGGTGGTGGTTTAGCCGTTGCTCATGCTGGAATTAAAGAAGAATTTATTGGTCGCGGTGCACCAAGTATCAAACAGTTTTGCATGTATGGCGAAACAACGGGTGAGATTGATGAGTTTGGCTTGCCTGTACGTTATCCATGGGCAGAAGATTATCGTGGCAATACATTGATTGTTTACGGTCACACACCCATTCCTGAACCGGAATGGGTTAACAACACGATCAATGTTGATACAGGATGTGTTTTTGGTGGTCAATTGACGGCTCTGCGTTACCCTGAGAAAGAACTGGTGTCTGTGCCAGCCAAGAAGGTTTATGCCGATCCTATTAAACCTCTAGTAACCAAAACGAATGGAAATTATGGGCGCTCAGCATATGACCTGCTGGATTTATCGGATGTAACTGGTAAGCGCATCGTGAATACTAAATTGCGCAAAAGTATCACTATTCACGAAGAAAACTCAATTGCAGCATTAGAAATAATGAGTAGATTTGCTGTTGATCCACGTTGGCTGATTTATCTGTCGCCAACCATGTCACCGACGGAAACAAGCTTTAAAGAGGGGCATCTGGAACATCCTGACGAGGCATTTAAATATTTCAAAAGCCAAGGGATCAAGCAGGTTATTTGTGAAGAAAAACATATGGGGTCACGCGCTATTGTTATTGCATGCAAAGATACAAAAACAGCAGCAAAACGATTTCATGTCACGGATGGCTTGGCAGGTGTCTGTTACACACGAACAGGTCGTTCCTTTTTCAATAATCCAAAACTTGAGAAACAGTTTATTGCACGTGTACGCAAAGCGGTTACTAATGCTGATCTTTGGAAAAAACTGGATACAGACTGGCTGATTTTGGATTGTGAGCTAATGCCATGGTCTGCCAAGGCGCAAAGTCTTCTGGAACAGCAATATGCCCCTGTTGCAGTTGCTGCTGAAATTTCATTGTCAGAAACATCAAAATTATTGGCTCAAGCTGCCAAACGTATTTCTGATGTAAAAACTTTACAGGATGATTTTAAAGGCCGTCTAAAATTAGCCCAGAAATATCGTACGGCCTACCAGCATTATTGTTGGCCAGTTAAAAATATCGAAGATTATGCATTAGCTCCCTTTCATATTTTGGCTCATGAAAAAAGTCTCAATATGGATAAAGATCACAAGTGGCATATGGGTTTAATCGAACAACTTTGTGATGTTGATCCTGAGTTGTTCCAAAAAACAAAATATAAAATTGTGGAACTAGATGATGATGCGGCTTGTGCCAAAGCTTCTGAGTGGTGGGAGAAAATGACCACCAAAGGTGGTGAAGGTATGGTGATGAAGCCCATGGAATTTACAGCCTACGGCAAGAAAGGACTTATTCAGCCAGGTATAAAGTGTCGAGGATCTGAATATTTGCGAATTATCTATGGCCCCGAATATACAAGGCCAGAAAACCTTGATCGCCTACGCAGTAGAGGTCTAGGAAAAAAGCGTTCATTGGCACTACGAGAATATGCCCTTGGTTACGAGGCGCTCAAACACTTTGTTGATGAGAGTCCGCTACACAAAGTGCACGAATGTGTGTTCGGCGTACTTGCTCTTGAAAGCGAACCAGTAGATCCGCGTTTGTAATTTCAGGCCATGATATCGGGACATGGTGGTGGGGTCTGGATTTGAACTGCTAATTTGTACTAGCTCAAATCTAAACTGACAGACACTCAAAAAACGGGTAACTGTCAGATTAGATCGGAACTAGTACAGCTAATTATATAGCTTATGATTCTGCCAATGCTGCCTCAAATTCTTTACGGTTCTTGATAACAATAGGAGCCTCTTTCGGCTCATCTAATGCTTCTGCAACATCTAAGCGCAATCGTTTCTTAAAATAATAAAGCAATGCTTTCCTCACTGGAATAGATATTTCTTCGTGCTTCATGCCATAGTCTAAAGCGATTATTTCTTTCTGTGATTTTGTATATGCCGGATTTGGGATGAGTAATACGTCCACATACTCAAACCAGTAGTGATCTTCTTTTGGTAATGCGCCTGGTTCTTTCTCATCACCGATTTTTAAAATTCTGGATAACAGAAAATCTTTGAACTTATTGGTCTCATGACAATAAGCACGGACATGCCATCGAAAACCATCATTTGCAAAAGCGTGCGGGGTAATCCATCGCCATACTGGATCGGGACGTTCTTTATTCATCGACTGATACTCTATTTCAATTGCCCGATTATTTCTGACTGCATCAATAACCTTCCGCAAAATAGTTACATCGACAGTGCGATGGGGGATAGGCATTGAATCTAAATTAGGTACATTCGAAAGCCAGGTTTCCTCCGACGAGGATACCTTATCGGCTATCGATTTAAGTTGAGCGAGATAGAGGTCGGAATTTGGTTTAAAAAATACCGGTTTAAACTCCGGTGATGCCAAATATCGCTTTTCACTCGGATCATAAATTATGTTCTTAGGTGCTTCTTCCCGATATTGGCTCAGATCTTTGGATGCCTGAGGCACAGACACACCAAAACGCTCTATTATGTCAGAACGGTTAATTTTCCCCTCCCAAAAAAGACAAAACTCTATGAATTCTAGGCGTTTCTCTACTCCCCATCTTATTTGACGCACCGGTTCTAGCATAATATCTCCAATTTTTTAAAATACATATAGTAACTATATTGACAAAGAAACTATATGGGTATAGTTTATATACTAATCAGATATTATCGTCAATTATTTAGGAGGTCAAAATGGTGAAAAATGACCGTTACGTCGTAAAGCATGGAAAAGACTGGGCTGTCAAAAAAGGAGGCGTTACCAAGCCAGAAAGTGTTCACAGCCGGCAGTCAGAGGCAGAAAGAGCAGCGAAAAAGACCGTTGGCGGATTGGGCGGCGGTGAAGTGCGGATTCAGGGACGTAATGGCAAATGGCGGGATTCTGACACGGTTGCTCCTGGTAATGACCCAAATCCACCTAAAGATACAAAGCATTAAGGGAAGAAAAAGCAATGCGAAACATGAAATTCAGACGCCTTGAACGTTATCGAACCGGTGGGTCACGGGATAATATGGAATTATCGTATCCCATTCCGCGTAGTCCCTCTGGAAAAATATATCAATATTCTCCAAACAACGATGCAGTACCTCGTCTTTTCCTTATAGGTGATGCCCCTGAGGAAAGAAAAATTAATGAAGAAGATCGAGTTCGCATACGTCGTGAACCGGGGCCTGGTCAAACTGTATGCCCATATTCAGGTTATATAGGTGATGATGACGAATTTGTTCACTTTGATGACGTTGAAGCCATTAAAAAACAAGTAGAATGGGAAGCTGCTGCTGATATTAGTGATTATCTTGCTGATATGGCCAAGGATTTTAATCGCAGGCAACCCCGCAATAGCTTTATTTCTTTCAAAATGGATGTTAAGCCGAGTCGCAGTCTTAAACCTCTAGTGATACGACAGGATCTTTTAAGAGATATGGATTGTAATATATGTAATCGATCGTATGGGGTATATGCGATTTCACTATTTTGCCCAGACTGTGGCGCACCTAATATAGCTAACCATTTTAAACGTGAAATAAATCTTATTAAAGAACAAATAGTAATCGCTGACGCACAAGTTAACCTCGGAAAAACAGAGATTGCATATCGTTTAATGGGCAATGCCCATGAAGATGTACTTACAGCTTTTGAAACATCACTTAAAACGGTTTACAAGTATCTCGTAAAACGGAATTTAATAGAACAATATGAATCTCTATGTACAAAAAAAGCAATTGGCAATGCTTTTCAAAATATCGCTCGAACTAAAGAAAAGTACAATCAGCTCGGCATCAACCCCTTTAATTCCATAACACCAAACCAACTATCAATTCTAAGTCTTAACATTCAGAAGCGACACGTTATAGGTCACAACCTTGGTATTGCTGATGAGTTCTATGTTGAACTGACACAAAAGGAACAACCAGGTGAAACTGTAATACTACTTGGTAGGGAAATAGGAGAGTTTGCAGACATTTGCGGCGATGTCGTTGCAGGCCTTGAGAAATGGCTATACTCCGAGGGCAATTTAGATATCTTGCCTATCCAGTCATTGGTAAACACTGTGTCGGAGCAGTAAACAAGGAGGATAGGTATTATGTGGGCTGCAGCTCGATCTCGTTTTAATAATTTTTACAAGAATCTGATTCTCACACAGGATCAGATTGATGACGGAATAACTAAGCATCTAGGTGTACGTCAATGCTTAAATCGCCACTATTACAACTCTAATTCATATACGGAAAACAGCTTTTTGATTGGTTCTTGGGCAAAGAATACAAGAGTTAGACCTCCCCGTGATATAGACCTTTATTTTGTTCTCCCAACCAATGTTTATTATCAGTTTCAAAATTATGCAGGTAACAAACAATCAGCTTTACTTCAGGAAGTTAAAAACGTTTTGCAAAGAACCTATCCAACGACAATCATGCGCGGTGATGGCCAAGTTGTAATGGTAGGCTTTAGTAGCATAAATGTTGAAGTCGTACCTACTTTCGCTCTAAATAATGGTCGCTATTGGATATGTAATACTCATAATGGTGGCTATTACATGGAAACGGACCCTACCACTGAATTAACCCATATAAGCATAGTTCATAGCACTACTAACAATAACCTCCGGCCAATAATTAAGATGCTAAAAATATGGCAGTCACATTGCAATGTACCCATAAAATCATTTCATATCGAATTAATTGCGGCCGAATTTCTTCGGCAATCGCCTTGGAAATTGAATGATTATTTTTACTATGATTGGATTCTACGGGACTTTTTTGCTTTCTTATATTCGAAAGCAAACACTACTATTTACGTACCTGGCACATATGAGTCCATATTCCTTGGTGATTTGTGGATGAGTCGCGCTGAAACGGCATACTACCGTGCTGCGAAAGCATGTGAATATGAATATAACGATTGGATTGAACTGGCAGGTGAAGAATGGCAGAAAATATTCGGAATACAGATACCCAAGACCATACAAAAGATGCTCGCATTGGCAGTATAGTTACTGAATGCCAGCGGCAACAAGAATCGTGTTTATACACGTCGACTACTCTTTATATCTGGTTAAGACAAGCGCGTTTAATAAAGCGTATTTTTGTCATTGCTCCAATCATTTTAGGAGCTTTAGCAACTTGGTCTGTGTTGAACCAACCTGATATTGCATGGTTGCAATGGTTGACCGCCAGCTTTGCATTACTAGCCGGGTTATTTCCAGCCATATATGAGGCGTTGAAACTCGATACACATATAGATGAAATTGCTCGTCAGGCGGGGTTGTTTAAAAATTTGCAAGATCGCTTTCGTCAGGCAGCACTAATTGATTCAAACAATTCATTTGAAGATTTTAATTCTACTTTTAAATCAATAATGGAACAGATGGAATTAGCACGCGAGCACAGCATTACGCCACCGGAAAGATGTTTTATAGCCGCTAAGGAAAAAATAGAATCTGGCCATTATTCCTTCCAGATAGACTAATTGTAAAATAATAGATCGTATCCAATGATGTCTCATTGCTCCTTGTTCAGCGAGTGAGAAATCGTTCATGGCATCCAACCGGCGCACGGTTGGTCGATGGGGGTTCAGGGGGAGAGCGAAGTCTTCCCTTGGCCATGGGGGTTTTGGGGGCAGCTTGGAGGCTCCCCCGAATGGTGATTGAACGGCCACACGTTTATTGGTGCATGAAGACTCGATGTCTGAATGCGCCACAGCGAGAGGGATGCAACGGGAGAGCGGTAGCGTCTCCCTTGCCAAGATAGCGTTGGGCTAGAAAATCGAAGATTTTGTAGTACAACGCACATCTTGCGGTCATCGTAAGTGAGGGGTTTGACCAATAGCGGGAATATTGTGCATTGCAAAAATTTCTCTTTGCTCAGTGTTAGATTTAGATGACGGTGACATGGAACTGTACCGCTATCATGAAAATTTAACAAGTGAAGCACAAATATTCCATCTGCGGAACCACCTGCGGATTTTGCAGGTGGTATGACCGGAGGCGATAAGCTGTAGGTCATAAGGGTGGGCTTGGCGGCCAATAATTTTCCGTCGCGACATCGGAGCAAAGGTTGAAAATTATTGGGGGCATTGACCGCAGGTCAAATTGTATAGATATTTGAAAACGAACAACGCATACACATTGCTTCGCACGCTCGGTACAATTTAAAAATATAGGCTACCATATTTTAAATCACTATAATTGAGCAACGACGTGAACAGAAACCAGAGCCAGAAGTTGCGCCGAATAAGTAAAATACCGGCGCAAATCTACTGTCATGCGTATCATCTATTATATTGATGCCAATCGCTTCATGGCATTACGGTGATAAGTCGCATCCATTTCGATACCGATCCATGAACGGCGCAGGTGCTGTGCCGCAAGAAGTGTGGAGCCGGAACCTGCAAACGGATCAAGCACCACATCGCCGATACTGGAATAGCTACGGATGAGTGGGCGCAGAATTTCCAGCGGTTTTTGTGTCGGATGAAGTTTATTGCCCGTATATCTTTTCCACGGCATGACATCCGGTAATGCATTTTCCGGTTTGTGGGGATTGCCTTTCGCCAGAAGATAAGCGCATTCATGCCGCGCTTCGGTAAAGCCTTTACGTGAAGCATAATGTTTGATAAAGGCAAAATGTCCGACGATACGAAATCCCGCTTTTCGCCATGCTGACATAAACTGATCGACATGGTTCCAGCCGTAAAATGATACCGCAAAGCTGTCAGGTCGTAGAATACGGTACATTTGTGTAAAAGTGGGTTCTAGCCAATCGCCATGAATATCGCCTGGAATACTGCGCCCGTCACGGCTACGGTAATTCACCAGATATGGCGGGTCTGTGACGATCAGGTCTATGCTGTTTTCCGGCATCAACGCCATCAAGGGGGCGCATCTTCCAAGGTAGATTGTATTAAGTTGCTTATGCATGAAAAATTCCTTTCAATTCTGCTTTGAGAAAGCGGCAGGGAGACAATGCTCTCCCTACCTGGTTATGTTTCTATTTCTTCTCCTTTGGTTCTGAGCGGCGAATGGTCAGACGTCCGTCAACGGGAAAAGCTTCGAGAATGACAGAGAACCCTTTTCCATCGTTATGCGCGAAGGCTGCGCCGATTTTTGTCCAGAAATCGTTGTTGCTCTCTCCGCCATCACGGACGGTGTAAACGAAATGGGACGGTTTTTTGCTGTTGTTGTTTGACATGATATTTTTCCTTTTTTAAGGGTTGTGAGCCACGCCAATCGCAGCCCTGATGCTGGCTGAACAGGCAGGTGTAAAGGACACACCCGCAAGGGCGGCTTGCCGTTCATCTTGACCCTTGCGGGTGTGAACGCACCTGCCAGACATGCATCATAAAAGGGCCTGCGTATGGACGTGGGTCAGCAAATCCGGCTTATAAAAAAGGATTTGCCAGATATCAGGCATACAGCAGAAAACAGAGGATAAATTTACGATACAACGTCTAAGACTATGGAATTTGTAACGGCTATTGAGTGGCTCACAATTGGCGGCTAATCTGAAGTCTTAACCTGGAATGAACAATATGGCTATAGCAACGGGTTGGTTTTTTCATGGATCACGCATTAATTCAATTCAACCCAACGTTCCCACATGGGCCGGATGAATTGATCGGGTGTGGTATTGAGTGCGCGGGCTATTTTGAACAGGGTGTCGTAGCGTGGTTGTTCGGCTCCGGCTTCAATGCGTTGAATGGAGCGGGCGTTGAGATCAACTCTGTCGGCCAGTTCCTCCTGCGTTATTCCGGCATCATTGCGGTAATGTGCTATGGCTTCACCGAGTGCTTTACATGCGTCTGTATTCATTGGTCTTATCTATCAAAATGACTTGATAGATAAGATTTCTATAGATTATATTGCACCATAAACACGACATTTAATGTCGTGTCGTGCCCACACACGGGAAGGCTGCGGGATATTTAGTCTCGCAGCCTTTTATTGAAGGCAAACAATCTAATTAAGCGACATAATATATTCGGCGAGAATTCTGGCGTTTTCTTCGCTGACCAAGGCATTGAGCGGCATTGGTACAATTCCCCATACATTTTGGCTGCCCCGCATGATTTTATCGCTCAGATACGCTATTGCATCGGCCCGGCCTGCATATGCTTGCGCAACGTCTTTAAAAGCGGGGCCGACAAGTCTATGATCAACATTGTGGCAATTTAAACAGCCGCTGTTTGTTGCTAATGCTAATCCATCCTCCTGTGGAGGCGTATTCGTTTCGAGAAGGTCTAAATCATCGACAAGCTTCTCAAGATTAACCTGATATATTAAACGTCCCGGCGTGTAATTTACAGGACTGCGCGCAAAACTGCCGTCTTCTTGTCTGATCCAGCTCTCTCGCGTGAACAGATCATAAACGGCTTCTGCATCGGTGAGGAAGCAATCTGTTATGATTTCGTTTGTCGTTGTGGTTGTCAGGTGCTGCGTCGCTTCACGAATACGGGGAATTGTAATACCCAATAAGTCAGGCGCACGCAAACTCGACAACGATACGGATTGACATATATCCGTGTGAACAACCAAATCGGTTAGATTTGACGGTGTGTTTAACGTACAGAGCGTCCTGTTCTCCGCATCGCTTAAAATGCCCTGTATCGTCGCAGCTATCGTTTGATTGTCAAATTCAATACCCGATAATTGCGTTGACGTTAACGTTGTGGTACTGAGTACGGAAATCCCTGTTGGTGCGGACGAATATTGCGGTTCACAGATTTCTCTGTTTATGATGCCAAGGCATTGCCCGTTCGAGGTGATATTCACAACATTGTTATTTTGTGTCGCCGTATATCCGTTCACTGGATTTTGACATGCGGGGACACCCGTATCACTGCCGATTTGTGTTAATAAATCGGGGACGGTGCTTATAAATCTCGGCCCGGTGTTTCCGAACGGGCCGCCAAGCACAAAAAGCTGTTCATCATTGATACCGATATAGATTTTGGTAGACGGGTAAAAGCGGTATTGCCACGGCCCTGCGGTTAATGTCATTTGGTGGTTTGGAAAAAATTGTGTGAAGTTGTTTTCCGCCCAATTGAAGATATTTTCACTATCGGCATTGCTTTGCGCCGATCCGGGTGGTGAGGTGGTAAGAGCGAAAACAACACTGATCAGTATTAGAAACCTGAGCAGATTTTTGTGCGTCGCTGTACGTTTCATGGCCTGTTCCTTCTATATGCCGTGAAGCCGATCATCCCGATCCCCAATAACGCCAGCATGGACGGTTCCGACACTGTTCCCGTTGTACCGACATCGCCGTCACGTACGGCCCATGCGAATGATGTATTCACTTTGCTTGTTCCGGCTTGTAAGCCGACTTTATAAGACATTCCCCACGCAAGACTGGTATCAGAGGCGATTTCCGTACCAGACCAATACGCCGCCTGAATATTAGAAAACAGTGCCAGATCGGGATCGGTGCTGTTTAAGATATCAACAAATGCCGTACCGCCCAATTCGTCATAGAATAGATGTCCCAATTCGCTGCCCGTACAGTTAATTCCTTCCGCACCGAGACTGGTTGCATTGCCAACACAACTGCTATCGGGATCAAGTGTAAAAGGCAAACGCCAGTCATTGAACCCGCCGACCGTCAGGCTGGCCGCCCATGCTTTGGCATTACCGATTGACAGGCGACCATCAATATTGCTGGCCCCATCGTCAAAAATCGTGCCCGCCGCCGCATTGGCATCGGCCAGCCATGTAATATCCAGATCGGTGTCATAGACGGCCAAACCGCCTAATCGAGACAATAAAGCCGCATCAACCGATGCGGCACTCACAGCTAAAAACCCGGCGCACATTGCACCGTTTACTATTTTATTCACGTTCGTACCTCTTATTATGATGATTGATTATTAATGTGTTTTTATCATTGGGATTTGCAAAAACATGACCGGCGTGCTACAGGGCAAAAAGGATCGTTTTTGTTACTATTTTCATAAGTTGAATTCGGGGCGGCAGGCTATCCCTAATCAACTGTTTTACAAGGGCTTTAAAAACGGGAATTTAGAAAGGGCGGCATCGGACATAAACGATCCTTTTTGTCGAATCGAACGCGGTAAAAATAAGTGACAATAATTGCGTTACTGCAAGGGAAAGGAACGGTATGCAACGTCTGGGCTATATTCGCACATCTACCGGCAATCAGTTAATCGACCGGCAAGTTCTGGCGTTGCAGGAAGCGTGCGATGAGATATTTATCGAGGAAGGCACTTCCGCCGTCAAAAAACACCGCCCGGTTTACGAGCAGGTGATGACATTATTACAACCCGGCGATGTGTTGGTGGTATCGTCCTTGGATCGGGCGTTTCGATCCGTTCTGGATGCGTTGGGCGAGTTGGATAAATTGCATCAACGCCGCATTCAGTTTAAATCGCTAACGCAGGATTTTGACACCACCACGCCGGAAGGTAAATTGCTGTACGTCATCGCGGCAGCCCTCGCCGAGTGGGAACGCCAGACTATCAGCCGCCGTACCAAAGAAGGACTAAAGGCCGCACAGGAACGCGGTAGGCTATTGGGCCGCCCGACCAAGCTGGATAAAAACGACGTACGCAAAGCCATCGAAACCCTGAAATCCAACCCCGCGCAAACCATCACCAATCTCGCTGCTAGCCTCGGCGTTAGTGCCAGAACACTCTCACGCGCTATGAGGGGGAGTAGAGAGCAGACCGTTTAACAATTCATAAAATATATTGACAATAGACAATTGTCACATTACGATGATGTAATGATTGTTGGTTTTAAGCACCGTGGGTTAAAACGACTTTTTGAAAAAGGAGATCGCAGTAAAATTAACCCAAATCAGATTGACAAAGTTGAATTAATTTTGGCCGATCTGGACGCTGCTGAAACCATAGATCATATGCGTCAGCCGGGATACCGTTTGCATGAGCTTAAAGGGGATCGCAGCGGCTATTATGCTGTTGATGTATCGGGGAATTGGCGCATCGTTTTTCAATTTAATGATGGTAAGGCTTCGGATATTAATTTGGTCGATTACCATTAAGGATTAAGGAGTAGGACATTATGCCCATGAAAAATCCCCCTCATCCTGGCAAACATGTTCGCATGAATTGCCTTGAACCGCTCAACCTCACTGTAACACGTGCGGCAAAAGCGTTGGGTGTTACGCGGCAAACATTGAATAATCTGGTTAATGAAAAATCTGCAATTTCACCTGAAATGGCGTTGCGTCTGGAAAAAATGGGATGGGGTATGGCCGATGGCTGGATGCGTCTGCAAATGGCCTATGATCTGAGCCGGGTACGTGAACATGACGACGAGATTCGTGTTCATCCTATATCTCAGTAATTGCGCATTGTTTGTAGCATGTTATTGTCAGAGGCTAACATGTATTCCGGCAGCGTCATTGTCTGCGGGGATATGTTTCTTGACTATGATCTCGATATCCATATCAAGCGCGTGTAAACAACGATACAGGCGATCAAATGAAAAACCTGACAATCGTCCATTGGCAATTTGTGAAACCTCTGGCTGTGTAATACCAAGCAGTTTAGATGCAGCAGTCTGTGTGAGGCCGCGTTCTGCAATCAGGGTATTAATCTGATGCGCCAATTGTGCTTTTGCCAGCCGTTCTTCGCCATTGGCCAATCCCTCAAAAGGATGGGATGTCGCAACGACGGTATCTTCATCATGGTTTTTGGTTCTCGTCATGGTGTTTCCTCGCTTTCTTTAAGCGTTGTTCAATTAACTCAATATGGCTTTTAGGTGGTGCAATACCTTTTTTACTGCGCCAGACCAAGGAACAAAGCAAGGGAACGGTTAACACGGATAAGCGCATCATCGTCGATTCTTCCAATCGTAGAGCCGATACGCTCACGCCGCATAGCCACAATCTTATCAATCATGATTTGGGAACGTTTTTTCAGTCCATTATCACCGGATGGCTCAATATCAAGCCTGAATAATGGCGCATCCTGAATATCAGTGGTCAGCAGGCAAACAATAATACTGGCGTGTGTCTCATTGAACAGATCAGTCTGTACAATAACGGCTGGTCTTGGCTTTCCGTAGTCACCAGAAGCAGAGACTACGACAATATCCCCGCGTTTCATGGATGATCCATATCCGCTACGGTTTTAATAAAATCAAGTGCATCATTTTCACTGGCACGACTACTCACAAGTATTGATTGCCGTCTCGCTTCTTCAGCAAAGTTTTTGGCATGTGTGTCGGGAACCCATATTTGCACTGGCCGCAATCCGTTTGCACGCAGCCGGGCGCGGTAGTCTTGCATTTTTTCTGATGGTGTTTTTGAAGGCATATCTATTACTCCTTATAGTAACATGTTACTATTTTGTTGATGTTATTACAAGGAGAAAAGTATGTCGGATAATAAATTATTAGACGCACAAAGAGAACTGCTGAGTTATAGCTATAACGCGGCAGCAACCTATACCAATGTCGTACTTGGGTTAGGGTATGCCGAATATTTTGGTTTGTTGATGATTACGAAAGAATATCTGGCACAAAGTCAAATTCTATTCTCGGCGTTGCTGATATCTATATCATTACTCACATTCATAATTTTCGAAGTGTACAAAAGTTATTACACCTCACAAAGGTTAATAGGTTTATACGAAGTCGTATCAGACGAGCAGAATTTCTGCCAAGCATATTTAAAGTGGAAGTCAGATAATCATGATAGAACAAACGGGCATATAAAGATTTGGAGGAATGTATTTTTCTTTTCTGTATTTACAGGGATTCTTGGGGCGATCATTCTCATTGTTGCTCTCATCATAAATATATGAATTGAGGCATTATTTACCAATGATTAACACAATCTTAAACGATTTGTGGTGGAATCAAGGAATGGTGCGATGTTTAAATCTTGCGCACTACGTCAGGCTGAGAGCTGATTTTTTCTTCGAACAGGTGCTTTTACAATATCAATGTTTCCCGATTGGGACTCCTGTGACGAGGAATTGCCACGTGGATAATAAGGTTCCCTATGACAGATTGAAAAAAGCCTATGTACAGGCCGCGCAGATCGTCGCCGTGCATGGCGAGAAATACCTTCCTATATTCGAGCGCATCGAGAAAGAATACCAGGCCAGGACAAAACAATTAGACACGTTAAATCGAGCGTTAAAAATTGCTCGTTCAGATCAAAATCCCGATGAAAATTAACGCATAAATTGGGATACATAATGGTACACAAATTGGGACACAAATTAACAGAAATCAAAAATTACCATCTACTTAACATACTGAAACATAATGATTTATATAGATCACTTTACATAGTGCGAATCCCTCCGTCTCCGCCATTTTCATTTACAGAATATTAATCAAAACCTTATTAACATGTTGTATTCACTAAAAAATAATTTTTAGTTGAATTCATGGCCTTTTTTGTTTACACCAAAATGGGACACAAATTGAGATACAGATTGGTACACAGGCATGGCGGATTATGTTTTTACACGGGGGGATATTTATTATTACCGCAGGCGTGTGCCTGGGCATGTCGTCCCTTACGAAAACAGGTCGGTGATAAAAATATCGCTTGGCACCAAAGATGAGAAAGAAGCCTTACGAAAAGCTTCAATCTATAACGACTATATTGAGGAATATTGGCGCGGGTTGATCAAAACCGGCGGGAAATCGGATTGTGAAAGCGAATACAGAGCGGCTGTCAAATTGGCGAAAGCACACGGCTTTGCCTATAAAAACGTGGTTGAGATTGCCAAAGAGCCGCTGGAAGAAATTGTTGAACGGCTCCAGGTTGCCACGAAGGCGATAGAACGCAAACAGACCGTATCGTCTGTCCTTGGTGGTAATGAAGAGCCTGAACTGATGTTGAGTGGATGTATCGATGCGTTCTGGCCCCTTTGTGCGGACAGACTCGCGAACAAATCACCGGATCAGATCAGGAAATGGAGAAATCCGCGTATTGCTGCCATGAATAGCTTTATTGAGGTTGTTGGTGATAAAGCTTTAGCTGAGGTGACACGTAGCGATGTGCTTGCTTATCGTCAATGGTGGATGGACAGGGTCAAAAGCGGGGAGGTTGTTGCGGCCACCGTGAACAAAAACATGATCTATGTGCGCGATGTGTTGCAAATGGTCGGCATATCCCGCGAGATTGAAACGGATTTTGAATTGCTCTTTGCCAAAATTCGTTTAAAAGAGCTTGAGCGATCAAGACCGCCATTTGAAGCATCTTATGTTCAGAATGTCTTGCTCCATCCAAACAAGCTGAACGGTTTAAATGCGGAAGCGCGTTTGCTTATCTATGCCATGGCCGATACGGGCGCACGCGAGTCCGAGCTTATCGGATTACAGGAGGAGGATATTTTCCTCGATGCGCCGATAGCGCATATCTGGATCAGGGCACGGGAAAATCAGGCACTAAAAACTGTGACATCGGAGCGCAAAATCCCGTTGGTCGGTGCGTCGCTTTATGCCTTCCAAAACCTACCGAACGGATTTACGCATTACCGCAATGCCGATACGGCCTCGACAACAATCAATAAATATCTGCGTGAGAATAAGCTTAAACCCACGGATGCGCATTCGCTTTATTCCCTACGCCACACTTTTAAAGATCGCCTGCGGGATACGCAGGCACCCGAGGAAATTATTGACGAGTTGATGGGGCATAAGAAATCCGGCCCCAAATACGGGCGCGGTCATATTTTAGAACGTAAATATGAATGGATGTACAAGATTGCTTTTGATGCGCCGAAATCCCCCTAATTTGATCTTTGTATAACCCATAAGCATATTAAATGATCTATATATGGATCAATATATTATTGACATTATGCGGGTCAAATGATAAATTGGTTTATACAAAGCTCATAAAGTGATTTTGTGAATCATACATGGATCAGAATAAGATTATGCCCAAATCTACTCCACGTACATATTCCCGTTATAGCTGCGACGCACTTACTCTTCTCGGCGGGCTGATCCGCGCTGCCCGTAAAGAACGCAAACTCACCGCGCAAGAGGTTGCAGACCGCGCAGGTATTTCCAGAGGGTTGCTGCAACGGATTGAAAAAGGCGATCTTAAATGTGAGATCGGTGCCGTGTTCGAAGTGGCAGCTATCGTCGGTGTTAAATTGTTTGACGCTGATGATGACACTACTCTGCGCAGTCATATCCGGCAAACAGAGGATAAGCTGACATTGTTGCCGAAATCCGTACGTAAAAAATCCAAGGTCGTCCATGATGAATTCTGATCCCAATAAAGAAGCCTATGTCTGGATATGGTTGCCGGGTGAGACTGAACCCGTTGTCGCCGGTCGGCTTGAAGCCGATAACGATCATATTCTGTTCAATTACGGTAAAAGCTATCTTGAGCGGATCGGCGATAAAAAACCGGCCATGGCAATCTATGAACCCGAACTGCCGTTACAAGGTGGCGTGTTGCCATTGCCAAAAAGATTAAGCATGCCCGGATGTATCCGGGATGCTGCACCCGATGCCTGGGGACGGCGCGTGATTATCAATAAAAAGCTTGGTCTTAAAGGTGCCGGGACGGATACGAGCGAACTGGATGAATTGACCTATCTGCTGGAATCCGGTTCTGATCGTATTGGCGCACTGGATTTTCAGCGTTCGCCAACGGAATATGTGCCGCGCTTTGCGAACAATGTCAGTATGGAAGAATTGATTGAATCGGCGATGCGTGTTGAAAAAGGCATACCGCTTACCCCGGAGCTGGATCAGGCCCTCTTTCATGGCAGCTCCATCGGCGGCGCACGCCCGAAGGCCTTAATCCAGCATCATGGAAAAAAATATATTGCCAAATTTTCTTCGAGCACCGATCTGTATAGTGTGGTCAAGGCCGAATTTATAGCCATGCGGCTGGCTGCATTGGCAGGCCTGAATGTTGCGCCTGTAAAACTGACAAAAGTAGCTAATAAGGATGTGCTGTTGATCGAGCGGTTTGACAGAGAACAAAAAGCGCAAGGTTGGTCGCGCAAAGCCATGGTTTCTGCGCTGACATTGCTGGGGCTTGACGACATGATGGCGCGGTATGCCAGTTATGAAACTTTGGCAGAAATCATTCGTCACCGTTTTACCGATCCTAAAGCGACACTCGAAGAGTTATTTTCCCGGCTGGTCTTTAACATTCTTTGTGGCAATACGGACGATCATGCACGAAACCATGCGGCGTTTTGGGACGGCAAAACACTCACCCTGACACCGGCCTATGATATCTGCCCGCAGGGGCGTACCGGCAACGAAGCCTCACAGGCTATGCTCATAGCCGGTAACAATAATCTCAGCCAGCTTAAAACCTGTCTGACCACTGCGCATAATTTCTTACTCTCAGAAAATCAGGCCCAAGCCATTTTTGAAAAGCTCACCACGGCAATTGAGCAACATTGGAATAATGTATGCGAGGAAGCCGAACTCAGTGAAGTTGATAAAAAACTGCTCTGGGGACGGCAATTTTTAAATCCGTTTTCGATTGAAACATAAGTGAGGCTCTTGCATCAAATATCTATGCTGGCTGTGGCATCAGCATCTTCTATTTTCCGGTTCAAAGCGGATTTTTTTCGAGTTCGCTGACAAGAAAGTCATAAGCAAGGCGTGATACTTTTTTGGGGCTTTGATCCAGGTTTCGATCAATAAAATAGCACATAAAGGCAGCGCGATTATATTGACCGCGAAACTCGGATCGCTTGATGCCCTGTTCTGCTTTCCAGAGTAATTCTAAGCAATGCCAGTGGTAATCCTCGAAATGCGGATAGAGATTTTCTTTGCGCCAATGCGCAAAAATGCGTTTAAAGCTTTGCGTATCAATACGGTTCGATAGAACGGAATGAAACAAAGACATGAGGCTTTCAATATGGATTTGTCTTTGCTGCGGGTCATCCAGATCATCATCGCCGTACGGGTAATTGCTGCCCATAAATCGCCCGGACTCAACATAGCGTGAAACCCGAATATTCAGCAATTGAAAATATTTACCAACGCTCACGCGGGACACGTGAAGATTCTCAATCTTCTTCTTTGCGCCGTAATCATGAATAAACTGCACGGTTTCATTGATCGTCAACAACCAGCAATAACCCCTCAAAATCAGTAAAAACTCTAATTCCGATAAACGCGTTCTCTTCACATACGCATTTTGGGTTTTTTTGAGGTAGTGTCTAACCATATGTCTTTAGATGTGTTTGGGGCAACATCTTGTCTAGCTCTTTAGCAATTCGTCGACATCGAATGTCATTGTATTTAATATTTGACGCAACGATAAGCGCTTATCCGAAATGAAGTTTTCTTACCGCGTCGGCCTTTGGTGCCCAGGCACCTTATGCTGACCGGCGAACCCTTACTTTTATGAGGATAAGCATATGAAGACCCATGAAGAAATTACGATAACAATCACCCTGAAAGGGGATGATGATCCTGTCTGTGATACTTCACAAACTCCAGAGCCGGAGAAGGAACACCTCGCATGCTGGGCGATGTGTGAGAATCCGCGCTGCTATCGGCATGGCTGCCTGAACGCCATACGCAAACAAAGTCAGGAGGTGCAATCATGAAATATGATAAACCACCCCAACCCGAAGAGGTTTCATTACCACCGGTTTCATTAATGCTGGCCGCATTGATTTGCATCACTCTGGAAACATCCATGTTCACGATGTTCTATGCGGTCTATACCGAAACCATCGGATTGATGAATGAAACCTATCTGTCCGAATTGCCGGTGATCGGCGCGGCATTTGCTGCGCTTGATCCCGATGCCAACGCGTCGCACATTATCTCGGCTTTGCTGGCCACGTTTTCGGTGGCAACACCGCTATTTATCTGGGCGGAAATCTTTCGGCAAAACATTCTGGACGATCCGCAAGAATGGTTCAGCCACCCGCAAAATCAGATCATCACCGTGATTGCATGTTTTGTTTTATTGCTGGTGATCGGTCTGGAAGTGGTCAATCTTTATACGTTGGTCGCCCGTGAATCACTGCCTTCGGGTTTTCTGCCTGAGACGCAGGAAGACAACATCATGGCCTATCTGGCCGAAAACAAAGGTCTGGCGATTGGGGTGAGTATCGTTATCGCGGTGATCAACATCATTCTGGCTTTGTTTACCACACGCGCCTTGCGCAGTTTGAAATCTTCACAGGAGTAGAGTCATGAAACACATTATTATGCTCGCGCTGGTCGCGGCACTTACCGCGTGCGGCCAGAATGCATCCACAAATGAAAAACCAAAATCGCAGGCCATTATTGTCCTGATTGAAAATGGCGGCACAGTATCCGCGGAAGATCAAGCTGACGCACTGGATACGGCTCTGCATCTGTTTCAACAACTCACCAAGCTGGATCGGCGTAAGGAAACGAAAAAGGCGCAAATCCATGTCGTCCTGAGTGCCCTGCCCAATCGGATTAGCTGGTCGGGTACACCGGGGCAGCTTTTAACCCAGGCTCAGGATGTACGGAATTTGATTGCATTCAAGCCGTCATTTTCCGATCTGGTGATGGCGTTCGATCAAATCCAGACCACGCTTGATCTGACCCAGCCGGATGATGTTCGGCTCTATTGGATCGGGCCGACCGTTCATGTGCCGTTCCAACAAACCGGCGAAGAAATCCATGTCGAAGTGCCTCAGTCCGTGCCGGACAAGTTGGCTTTACCGTCATTTGCCGACCGGTTGAGCGTTCTCAAAATCATGCGTGTCCACCCGGATCAGGATCAGATTTTGCAAACCTATCTGGCCTCACTTGGGATTTTGAAACGGGCACGAGATGGATCGTTGGATTTTGCGTTGCTGGGTGAAGCGCAAACCAAATCAACGCTTAAAAATTTACTGTAAGGGGATGTGGCCATGATGAGATTAAAACAACGCGCGGCCATTGCAACACTGGCCGCGCTTCCCCTTGCAGTGGATATGCAACAGAGTGAAGCCGCGATCACCGTGCGTTCGCGCACTGAAAATCCCCCACCCAAAATCATTGTGCGAAGTATTTATGATTTTGAACAACAGATATCGCTAAAAGTCAAAACCGATCCTAAAATGGAGGTATCCGATGCGCTGATTAAAACGGTTTCAAAGCTTGAGATGTTTGATGCGCATGGCGTTGCGATCACCTCCGGTTTTGATGTCGATCCGGCGCATAAATTAGTGCTGGCTTTCAGCGGCGGCACATCGGAAATTATTAAAGCGTCAAAGGCACCGAACGGA
This sequence comes from Gammaproteobacteria bacterium, assembly GCA_030431985.1. Lineage (GTDB taxonomy): Bacteria > Pseudomonadota > Gammaproteobacteria > Burkholderiales > Nitrosomonadaceae > Nitrosomonas. The sequence goes on along the minus strand of JAUIIB010000004.1, from coordinate 32,867 downwards.
TGGCACATTATCGGCAGTTTCCGCGATGAGTACGGGAATTTTATTTCACCGCCGCCGGGATCATTGGCGGTCTATACCATGAACGGGGAGAAACTCTGTTTCGATTATAAAACAGTGCAACAGGCCGCGCCTAAGATGGGCATTGCGTTACTTCTTGATCGTTCCGGTTCGATGTACGGGAATATGGATAGCGTTAAAAGTGCGGCGCAGGATTTTTTGAATATCCTGCCCAAATCGGCAGAATGTGCCGTCGGTAGTTTCGATACGAGCATTACCTATAGCCATATGCATTACCAATCCTGTTCGGGCGGCGGTTTCGGTTTTGAAACGATTGAGGCCGGTGGCGGTACGGATATTTATGTGGCCCTGAAAGATGCGTACACGGTTCTATCGGGTTCATATTTCAACGGATATCAAAAGGCGGTGATTATCATTACCGACGGATACACGATGAATGACGCGGCTCGTAAGCAAGAATTGCTGGGGCTAAAGCATGACATTCTGACATTTGTGTATTTTATCGGCGGTGATCGTAAGGATGAGCTGGAAGAAATCACGGATCATTTTATTGCGCAAGGCGGGAATTTAAAGCAATCGCTTGCACAATATTTTAATTCCATCGGTCAGGCCTATAACACGCAGAAAGTTCTAGCTGTACGTCAATGTCAGGGAGGCCGGCATGCCGCACCCTGACTATCAGGCCACCCGTATTTACAGCCGCGATCCGCAGCTTCACGGCTCGGCGCAATGGGCGACGCGGGCGCATCTACGGGCGCGGCATTACGGTGAGGACGGGCGTATTTTTCTGGGATATGGTCTTCCCGAATATAAAAACGAACGCGCCTTTTGGATTACAACCAGCACGCAACGGCATTTGCTGACTGTCGCACCAACACGTAGCGGCAAGCTGCTCGCGGCCAGTATGCCGCTTTGCTTGGAACATCAGGGACCACTTGTCGCCGTTGATGTGAAAAACGGAGAACTTGCGCGGATCGCCGCACGTTATCGGCGGGATGTGTTGGGGCATAAGGTGTTGATTATCGACCCGTGGGATTTGGTGTGTTCGGATTTAGAGATGACACCGGCGCGACTGGACGTGATGGACGGGATTGATCCTAAGAGCGATGATTTCGTCGAAGATGCCATGTTGATCGCCGAGAGCATCGTCATGGATCGCGGACATAAGGAGCCGTTCTGGACGGATGAAGCACGGGCACTGGATATGGGGCTTGTCATGTATGTTGCAGCAACACCGACAACTCTGATGCCCACAAAAACAAAATCTCGTGATCTTGTACAGGTTCGGCGGCTGCTTAATCTGAATAAAGATGATTTTAAGGCGATGGTGGCCGGACGGTTCGATGACAACGACAAACTTATTCATCCCGGTATGGCACAAAGCCGATATGAGCCTGTTCGTGCGGCGGCAGCGCGTATTTTGAATAAAGAGGTCAGGGAATTTTCCGGGGTATTGTCTACTGCGCAGCAAAATTCTCATTTTTTAGAAAGTCCGCGCATTCAAAGAGCACTCAGTCATTCGGATTTTTCACTGAATGAACTGGAGAACGGTAAGACGGATATTTTTATCGTTTTGCCTGCGGGACGGATTTATACCTATAACCGTTTTTTACGCCTGATCCTGAGCCTTGCGATTACGGCAGTCACGCGGTTTAAAACCAAACCCGATCCGCCCGTCTATTTTTTGATGGAGGAAGCCGCCACTTTGGGACGGCTTGACGTCATCGAATCCGCATACGGGCTGATGGCCGGGTACGGTATGCAATTGCATATGATCGTTCAGGATTTAAGCCAGCTTGCCGCGCTTTATGGGGAACGCTGGCAGACCTTTATCGGCAATAGCGGGGTTATCCAGTGTTTCGGTACACGCGATGTGATGACGGCGGAATATATTTCCCGCCTGTGCGGTGTCGGCACAATGGAAAGTCTCAGTGTGGAGAGTGCGGAAAGACGTGTCGGGTTGTTTTCCGATCCGAACTATTTAAGCCGTCATGACAGCCTGACCCAACGCAGTTTGATTACGCCCGATGAGGTGATGACCCTGCATCCGGCAACGCAGCTCTTAATACCGGCCAATGCTTATCCGGTGAGTTGCTTCAAAACGGCTTATTTTCTGGATAAACGCTATCGCCGGAAAAACGGACAACCTTTGTTTGATATCCATCCGCATTATGCAGATCGTCCGTTGCCGCGTGCAGCAAATTTTACACGCGCCGGATTTGATATCGGCGGTACGCTGGATCAAATCTTCAAAGGAGGATAGATCATGACGATACGCCATTGGCTAGCATTCATCCTCATCATCGTGAGCGGATATTTTACATTTGTTGCATTTGCTCAAAATCGCCTGTCCTATGGCAACAGTGATTGGCAATATTATCTGTATATTGCTGCACCGTGGATATTGCTGATTTTATCGATCAGAGCGTGGCACCGCTGCTATCTCTGGCGGCGCATGTTGCAGGATCGGCAGACCCCGCCCGTCTTAAGTCGGGGCAAATCACGCAATAAGAAAAGTAGAATGGGGCCGCATATTCTGGAGCATAGCTGTGCCTTGCTGTTTCTACTTTCAGTTGCCGCGCTTTTGAAACAATTTTCTGTTGCACATATTGAATGGTGGATCGGCCCCGTGTGTTTTGCATGGATAACCTTACGTTTTGTTATGGCAAGGGCGAGGTCATGATGAATTGCCATGGTCTTAATAATGTTCATTTACGTTTTATTAACATATTGCGCTATACCATAGGTTATATGAGAGCGTTTTTGGATGGATGGCCATTCGGCGCTCTTTTTTATTGTGCGGCAAGGTCGTATCTGTGCTCGAAGGACGTAAAAGCACCGCTTGCACATAGGCTCTCAATATACGGCTTTGCTGCATTTTTTTCAGGTGGTTCGCGATGAATAGGCTTTTTGAAAAAATCAATCCGCGCCGGAATGATCGGGAGATTGATTTGAAGACTCCGGCCAAACAGAGTCATAATGACAACTCCAGCGATGAGCATATCATTGCATGGGTGAAGTTCCTGGCAAGGTGCGCAGCGGAAGATGACTACCGTATGTACCAAAAAACGCACCGATCTTTCGATAAATCAGAACATGAGAATTGAAATGGAAGAGCGTGTTGCACTTTATGCCCGTTATAGCTCCGATCTGCAACGTGATGCCTCAATTGAGGATCAATTGCGGCTTTGCACTGAAAAGGCTCAACAGGAAAATTGGCAGATCGTTGATTGTTACACCGATGCCGGAATATCCGGCGCATCGCTCATGCGTCACGGTATCCAGTCGCTTATGCAGGCTGCGGCTCAAGGTCAATTTGATATCTTGCTGGCCGAAGCCATGGATCGCCTGTCGCGTGATCAGGAGGATATCGCTGGATTGTTCAAGCGCATGGAGTTTGCCGGTATCAAAATCATCACCTTGTCCGAAGGCGAGATTACATCGCTGCATATTGGGCTGAAAGGTACGATGAACGCGATGTTCTTAAAAGACTTGGCCGATAAGACCCGTCGCGGTTTACGTGGACGCGTGGAAAAGGGTAAATCCAGCGGCGGATTGGCCTATGGCTATCGTGTGGTTAAAAAGCATGATGCCAATGGTGAAATCCTACGCGGTGAGCGCGAGATTGACGATGTGCAAGCCGGGGTTATTCGCCGTATCTTCAATGCGTATGCGCATGAAAATAAATCACCTAGAGCGATTGCGATGCAGCTTAATAAAGAAGGCATACCGTGTCCGTCCGGCAAGGCCTGGAGCCAGTCAACGATCAACGGCAATCGCAAACGCGGTACGGGCATATTGAATAATATGCTCTATATCGGTGAGATTGTCTGGAATAAGCAACGCTATCTGAAAGACCCGAATACGGGAAAACGTGTCACGCGAATGAATGATGAATCCCTCTGGGTGCGTCGAAGCGTGCCGGAATTGCGGATCGTGGATCAGGCATTGTGGGATGTGGCAAAAGCAAGGCAGAAGGCACTGGATTACACTATCCAGGGGCTGCATCATGCTAACCGTCCGCGCTATCTGCTCTCCGGCCTGATGAAATGCGGGGTGTGCGGCGGCGGATTCGCCAAAATCAATGCATCTCATTACGGCTGTGCGGCATACAGGAATAAGGGGGGAAGTGTTTGCAGCAATAACAGAACCATCAGACGTGACGTATTGGAAAATCATGTCTTAAGTGCATTGCAATCACGGCTGATGCGTGAGGATTTGGTGGAAATCTTTTGCGCGGAATATACAAAACATCTGAATATTTTACATGCCCAGCACAATGCGACGCGGGAAAGCTATCGGCGTGAATTGGACAAACTTGCGCATGAGCGTGAAAATCTCATTCAGGCCATTAAGGATGGGGTTCCGGCTGTTAGGATCAAGGACGACCTTGAGCGCGTCAGCAATCGCCGGGAAGAGGTTGAAAAAATATTACAGGAAGATTCCGCAATAAAACCCGTTTTTCATCCGGCAATGGCGTCGCGCTTTTATCAAAGCGTCAAAGATTTGCGCAATGCACTCGATCACGACGGATCACGGGATGAGGCTGCGCAACGTCTTCGCGCACTGGTCGAAAAAATTGTGCTCACACCAAGGGAAAGTGAGCAGCACGGACTGAGGATTGATTTATATGGCGATCTCGCCGGAATTCTGAATATGACAACGAAAAAGGAGAAACAGAAAATGCCGATCTTACAACAGTTTGAGATACCGCAGGCCGATGCCCGGAAAGACTGTACTAGCGTTGGTTGCGGGGGTAGGATTTGAACCTACGACCTTCGGGTTATGAGCCCGACGAGCTGCCAGACTGCTCCACCCCGCGTCTGGATTAGCCATTATACCTCATTTCGTTGGATGATTGTCAGATCGTCGAGAATTTTTTATTTCCTATTGGTTCTGAATTAATTGCTCTTGTATTTATTGTTTAAAGCTTTCTACAGTTACAGAAATCAGTAAAATCAGATTGAGAACAGTCGTGCTAATTCGGTCCCCGGATCTGGTGCACGCATAAATGCTTCACCAATTAAAAATGCGTTAATGTGATTGTTTCGCATGAGTTGTACATCTTCGGGGGTATGAATACCGCTTTCGGTTACGATAATGCGTTCATCGGGTATTTGTTCGAGAAGCGTAAGAGTTGTATCGAGGTGAGTTTCAAAGGTACGGAGGTTACGGTTATTAATACCGATGAGTGGTGTTTCAAGCTGTAATGCGAGTGACAATTCTTCGGCATCATGTATTTCAACAAGAACTGACATGCCGAGTTCATTGGCTAACACTTCGAGTTTAGACATTTGTTTCAGTGGATCCGGCACAAAATTGTCCAAATTTTCTGCGCCAAATTTGCCTCTCATGGTAAATGCAGCGACGATGAGCAAGATGCAGTCGGCTCCCATTGCTCTAGACTCAGGAATCTGGTACTCGTCGATAATAAAATCTTTGCGAATCACAGGCAATTCGCAAGCATTTCTTGCTTGTTGTAAATAACTAGGGCTGCCCATAAAATATTGGTAATCTGTTAGTACAGATAAGCAAGTTGCTCCATGTTTTTCATAGGATTTTGCTATTTCTAGGGGATCAAATGTTAAGTGTGATGCGTGTTGGGCTTTGGGGCCGCGCAAAACACCTTTACTGGGGCTTGCCTGCTTAATTTCAGCGATTACAGCGGGTTGACCAGCGGCAATTTTGGTTTGAATAGCTTGTCTAAAATTACGCACGGCTAGTGCAGATTGAGCTTCATCCATGAGTGCAGCGAACGTTTTACGAGTTTGGGCAGTTGTGATTTCCTGGACCTTGCTGGCAAGGATTTCTTTGAGAATGTCTGACATAATTTGTATATGCTGAGATTTGCTGGAATGCTTAAATCTTGTTCGAGAATGTAACCAATTCGTGTAGTTTTTGTAATGCCGCGCCACTTTCAATTGCCCTTTCTGCGGCTTTAATACCCTGTGCAAAAGAATCAGCAATACCAGATGCATAGATGGCTGCTCCGGCATTTAGCAAGACAATATTTTTTGCTGGGCCGTGTTTATTTTCGAGTACTGAAACCAGCATTGCTTTGGCTTCATTACTGTCACTGACTTGAATCGATGAAATTGGAGCTGATTGCAGGCCGAAGTCTTCTGGCGTAATGGTATATTCTGTAATTTGGTTTTGTTTAAGTTCACTAATATGGGTTTTACCACTAATGGTAATTTCATCAAGACCATCTTCACCATTAACAATCATCACATGTTTGCTGCCGTGTCGTTGCAGTACATGTGCCAATATCGTGGCCAGCTGTACGTCAAATACACCTATTACTTGATTTTTTGCACCTGCTGGATTATTGAGTGGGCCGAGAATATTGAAAATGGTTTTGATGCCAAGTTCACGCCGTACGGGTGCAGCATGCTTCATGGCGTTATGGTAATTGGGAGCAAACATAAAACCAATGCCGATAGTATTTATACTGCGTGCTACCTCTTCAGCCGATTGATTCAAATTGACGCCGAGTGTTTCCAGTACATCAGCGCTGCCGGATTTACTTGAAACAGAGCGCCCTCCGTGTTTTGCCACACGGGCTCCTGCTGCTGCACTGACAAATGCTGCTGCGGTGGAAATATTAAAAGTATGGGTTGCATCGCCACCCGTACCACAGGTATCGATGAGGTATTGATCGTTAGCGACATTGACTGATACCGCATACTCACGCATGACTGTTGTAGCTGCGGCAATTTCATCAATGCTTTCCTTTTTTGTGCGCAATCCGGTAATAATAGCAGAGATGAATACGGGAGACAGTTTACCTTGCATAATTTGCTGCATGAGTGACAGCATGTCATCATAATGCAAATCTTCATGATTGATAATTTTGTCTAAGGCGTTTCTGGGTTCCATAAAAAGATTCGGTTAATGGGAAGACTGTATTAAAAAATTTTTTAGTATTTTATGTCCATATTCGCTGAGAATTGATTCAGGGTGAAATTGAATACCTTCAATCGGTAACGATTTGTGTTTAATTCCCATGATTTCGCCGTCTTCCGTCCATGCGGTTATTTCCAGGCAACTTGGTAAAGTATTGCGGTCGACGACTAGCGAATGATAACGTGTACCGGTGAAAGGATTCGGTAAATTACTAAACACGCCAATGCTATTGTGGTAGATGCTGGATGTTTTGCCGTGCATTAACTGTTTGGCATGAGTGATTTTGCCGCCGAAAGCCTGCCCAATACTTTGATGGCCAAGGCAGACTCCGAGTACGGGGATTTGAGTGCCAAACTGCTGAATCACTGATAGGGATACACCTGCTTTGTTCGGTGTGCAAGGTCCGGGAGAAATGACGATGCGCTCGGGTGAGAGCTCGGTGATCTTGTCCAGGTTGATTTCATCATTACGGTGTACGATGACGGTTTCACCCAACTCTGAAAAATATTGCACCAGATTGTAGGTAAAAGAGTCATAATTATCGATCATTAATAGCATATCTACGTAATGTTTAGTCGTATGTGTAACATTTGTTAATTGATGATTTCAATTTCCAGTATGTAATCCGTAAAGACGTGCTGATTTTAACAGGTCATCACGTGTTTATGGTGTTGATTCCAGAGTCTACTCAAAATAGGCAAAGTTTCTACTTTTTCCAACAGAATGGCACCGAATAAAGCAATATGCCTATGAGGAGTCTTAGTAATGTACTTTTACCCGAATTTAAAGTTTTTATTTGATGTTGTTGCTTTAATTCAGTAAAATTACACGTTTAACTACCTTGTCTTACCATGGGAGTATAGATGGAAGACTTTTACCCAAAAGGATAACAAGTTTATATGCGACATTATGAGATTGTATTTATAGTTCATCCCGATCAAAGCGAACAAGTCTCAGCGATGATAGAGCGTTATCGCGGTATTGTGACTGCTAAGAACGGCAATATTCATCGTATCGAAGACTGGGGAAGACGTCAGCTTGCTTATCTAATCCAGAAAGTACATAAAGCGCATTATGTGTTGATGAATATTGAATGTGATCAGGAAACACTTGACGAACTTAATCATGCATTTAAATTCAGTGATGCCATTTTACGTCATTTAACAATAAGAATGGATGGTCCGGTGTCAGGTCCTTCCGCTATGATGCAGCAGAAAGAAAAAGATGATTCATCAGAGACACGATCACCCGAAGATGCAGATAAATCGAAATCGGGAAAGCATGCAGATACTCAAGATGCTACGAATAAATCTGTTGATAATAAAGAAACGGCAGAAGAAGTAGTTGAAACAGATGAATCTAAAAATACTGAGGATGAGGAGCCTGAAATAACTGAAACAGAATCAACACCCTAATTTCAGTGGTATGTAACCAAACCGTTATCTGTGGAGAAATTATCCACTTAAGTGTTTTGCGATATACTCCAGCGGGAATACCAGTAATTGATTGTGTTATAAGGCATCAATCATGCCAAGTTGAGGCTAATATCGATCGACACGTTTATTGTGAGCTGCAGGCTGTCGCTGTTGGAGACACGGCAAAAATGATCTCTGAAATGGATTTGGTGGGCAATGTTAAGTTAACTGGGTTTCTAAACAGAAAAAATGTGGCAAATCAACAATTGATATTACATATAAATTGCATTATTAAAATTTAACAAGAAACAGGAAAAGATATGGCGCGTATAAATAGGCGAAATGATGGCAAGGATAAGGAAAAAGAAAAAAGAGCAAACCGGCCTTTATTTAAACGTAAAAAGTTTTGTCGCTTTACCGTAGAGGGCGTAAAAACTATCGATTATAAAGATATTGATGTATTAAAAGATTTTATTGGTGAGAATGGAAAAATTATTCCGGCACGAATTACCGGAACAAGAACATTTTACCAGCGGCAATTAAGTACAGCAATTGAGCGAGCGCGCTTTTTGGCGTTATTGCCTTATACAGATCGCCACTAAGGAGAGTATTTAGTATGCAAATCATATTGTTGGAAACGATTGCGAAGTTGGGGCGCTTAGGAGAGATTGTCAGTGTCAAAAGTGGCTATGCCAGAAATTATTTAATCCCTACAGGAAAAGCGCAACGTGCAACTGAACAAGCTGTAGCGGAATTTGAAACACGTCGAGCAGAACTTGAACAAAAGCAGGCCGATGTTCATGCAGCGGCACAAGCGATAGCCGATGGTTTGGAAGGTTTAATGCTTCAAATTACACAAAAAACAAGTAGCGATGGTAAGCTGTTTGGTTCTGTAACAAATGCAAATATTGCCGAGGCTTTAAATGAACAAGGGTTTGCTATTGAAAAGTCTATGATTCGGATGCCCCATGGACAATTAAAGCAAGTAGGTGATTATCCAATCAAGATTGCTTTGCATGCTGATATCGCGGCGCAAATTACAGTTTCTGTATTGGGTGAAGCTGCTATTTGATTGATATTCGTATTACTCATTGATTAAAAAGGACTCATTAGAGTCCTTTTTTATTGCCTGTTATCCACACAAATACCTATAGAATGGATTAATGAGCTAGGTAGATAAAACTTCTTGAGATATGAAGTAATTGATTAGCGTATGACTAATCATGAGGATTGTGTAATTCTAATATGATATCAATATCTTAGGAAATTCTAACATTCGTATTTTACTAAAGTTTTCTGTGGTGAAGACGTAGAAAGTCACAATAGAGAATGTAAAAAAGGACCATGTTGCGCGATAATTTAGGACTATTACTTGTTGGATATTCAAAAGCAGAAGCTGAGATTTTATATTCAGAACTGTCAAAGTTGAATATCAAAATAAGTTATAAGTTGGTATCCAATATACAGGAAATCCGGGTTGTCCTTTACGAATGTGAATGGCGTGTAATGTTGTGTAATCATACTGAGATTTCTTGCAACTATATGGAAGTATTAGAAATCTGGAGGCAAATGGGGCGTGACATACCTTTCATTATTTATTCAGATGAAATTAGTGATAAAAATGCGATCACGGCAATACAAAGAGGTGTGCACGATTATGTGCACAAAGGCCAAGTTGAGAAGCTGGCTCTAGTTATAGAAAGAGAGCTAAAGAATGTAGAAATCAGGCGGACGAAGCTCCAAGCAGAAAGTAAAATTTATCGCTTAACCTATTACGATAATTTAACCGGTTTTCCTAAGCGTAACTTGTTCTGTGAAGAAGTGGCGCAGATCTTATCTGAGCAATGTGGGAGCAAGCTTGCGGCTGTTTATTTCATCAAAATTAGCCGTCTTCCCTTTATTAACAGTACATATGGATACCACGTGGGTGATATGTTGATTCAACAACTATCATATCGAATGTCGGTCTATACAAGTGGGAGGTGCTTGTTGACTAGAATAGGAGGCAGCAAGTTTGCTTTTTTTAAAAGTGACGTTAATTCCCTGGAAGATATACAGAAATTTGCTGATAGAATCTTGCGGATAGCGTCAACTCCTATTATGGTCAATAGCCTTGAGTTTTATACTAAGTTTGATGTCGGTGTTAGCATCTATCCTACTCATGCTAATAGCATTGTAATGTTGTTAGCAAATGCAGAAAAAACACTTTCTGAAATTCAGGAAAAGCCACTGAGCTGCTGTCGTTACTTTATGAGTGAGTCAGGTCAGCTAAGTAATAAACAAAATTTCACAATTGAGGCACTGCGTCAGGCTATTACCAATAATGAATTTATGATGTTCTATCAGCCTATTATCAATCTCAAAACTGGCGGTATAGTAGGTGTTGAGGCTTTGTTACAGTGGAATCATCCAGAATTCGGTTACATAAATTTTAGTGATTTTTTTTCGCTAGCCTATGAGAATGGTTTAATTCTTGATATTGGAAAATGGATGATTAAACAGGCTTGTTTGCAAGCCACATTGTGGCATGAAACAAGCGGTCATGAATTATACGTTTCAGTTGCTATTTCAGCTATTGAGGTTGATCAAAAATTCTTTATAAAATATATACAAAGCGTACTTTCCGAAACTAATTTATCACCAAGTTTATTGGCATTAGAGATACCGGAATGCAGTCTTCAGGATGTTGGGAGCAACATAGAAAACCTGGAAGAATTAAGTGGCCTAGGAGTGAAGTTTTCAATCAGTAACTATGAAAAGAATTCGAGCTCAATTAAATATACAAAGAAATTGCCTATAAATAATTTAAAATTAGATAAAGCATTAATGTCAAATTTAGATAAAAATTCAGATAATCTAATTATTGTGAATGCAATTAATGCTATGGCCAAAGAACTCGGTTTGCGTGTAATCGCGGAAGGTATTGACACTGAGGCACAACTAAAGTTTTTATATGAAACGCAGTGTAGTTATGCCCAAGGAAATTATTTCAGTGAACCAGTGAATGCAGAGGGTTTTATTAAATTATTGGAGCAACGTAAAACAGGGACATTGGCCTAATCTTGAAGGATAATTTTCTCGTGTCAACTAGTCTGGTAACAATTTGTATTCAAAAGGTAATTCCCCTTTCATAGGCGTCATGGCTCCGTTTTTTTTGGACTTGTGTGCATCAACGTAACACCAATCGGCTTCATTTCAGTGCCCTGTGGTAAAAACTTTAGTTCGAAGATAAACGTAAGATGCTGATCAGCTTTAGTTGAGTATTATTGGCCGAATTTATCGTCAATTTGTTTGAATTCGAATTCTTGGGTTTAAGAACTGAATCAATAATTTTTTATAAGCACCTCAGTAAGCCGTTTGATTCCCCATACCCCAATGGCGCTCATATAAAATTATGAATAGTTTGTAGTACATTATATCCAGCAATATTAACAAAACACTATAATCTATTGAAAAATAACAGCATTATTCGTTATGTAAGAAAAACCCTTATGTTGCGATAAGGACTTTTCCTAAATTTGATTTAGATTTGTTTCCATTTACTTCAATACGATCAGCATCGAGAATGGTCATACCTTTGGTGCAATGTCTGATTTATAAAGAGGAGGCTTTAGAATGGAAACAAAGCAGCTACTAAACGAAATAAGAGAAGTTAATCTAGCCTATTTATTATTGGCTCAGCAATTAATTCGTGAAGACAAAGTAGCCGCAATGTATCGACTCGGTGTCGATCAGGATGTCGCTGGAATTATTGAGAAGCTGACGACAAGCCAGCTCCTGAAAATGGCTTCGTCCAATAGTCTGCTATGTCGCTTTAGATTTAATGACGCTTTGATCGCAGAACTATTGTCTAGCAATAACCGTGATGATAACAATGCGGTTTCACAATCCCACGCTGCCATATTAATGGCTGGGCAACCGGCCGAAACAGTTACATAATGTTTTGGTCCTTTTTGAAGGAGAAGTCAAATGCGCAATCGAAGCATACTGACAGAAGCTAAACAGATTCAATTGGCATCTGAATTAATTAGATTAGGTGCACGTTTACAAGTGCTGGAAGTGAATTCCAATTTAAGCCGCGAGAGATTGGTAAAACTGTATAAAGAAATCAGAGGAGAATCTCCGCCAAAAGGAATGCTACCTTATTCTGAAGATTGGTTCATGAGCTGGCAACCCAATATGCATTCTTCATTGTTTATTAATATTTATAATTTTATTACGCGGCATGCTGATATTAGCGGTATTGATGCACTGATAAAAAGTTATAAATTGTATATAGAGCACATTGAAGCAAACAAACTTGATCAGGTTCTAAGTTTGACGCGGGCCTGGACATTAATTCGATTTGTAGAAAGTGAAGTCTTATGTATTACTCCCTGTATTCAATGTGATGGAAAGTTTTTAGTTCATTCGTTGGATATACACTCAAACCACATATGTGGATTATGCAATATTCCTTCCAGGGCAGGAAAAACTAAGAAGGCCGCACAAGAACTAGAACTAGAACTGGAATCGCACTAAGGTGCACTAAACAAACTAATGAGCTAACGCCTGATTCAATCGGCTCATGGCTTTGTCTAAATTATCAAGCGTAGTCGCAAAAGATAGACGTACATATCCTTCGCAGCCAAAAGCTGATCCCGGAACAACAGCAATACCAGCTTTTTCAAGCAAATATTCACAAAGAGCCAAGTCGTTTTTATGCTGGATAAATTCCCTTTCATACAGATTATCTATTGCTTGGCGCATATCTGCAAAGGCATAGAAGGCGCCCTGCGATTTTAAACAAGTAACGCCTTTACATAGATTTAATTGTTCGGAGACGTAATTGTTACGTTCGATAAATGCCGTGACCATTGGTTGGATACACGATTGATCACCATTTAACGCCATTTCTGCCGCAGCCTGAGATATTGAAGAAGGATTTGACGTGCTCTGTGATTGAATATTTTCCATGGCGGTTATAATTTCTGCAGGCCCACCACAATAGCCAATTCGCCAACCTGTCATTGAATAGGCTTTAGATACCCCATTTAAAACTATCGTGCGTGAATATAAATCGGGACAGATGTTCAAGATATTAACAAAATTGTTGTCAGACAAAAGTATATGTTCATACATATCGTCCGTAGCAATTAGTATCTTCGGATGTTTTCGTAATACGATACCCAGTGCATGCAATTCGCCCTGTGTATAAACGGCGCCAGTTGGATTGCTAGGGCTGTTAATAACAAACATTTTGGTGTTTGGGGTAATTGCTTTTTCAAGCTGCTCGGGAGTAATCTTGAAGTTTTGTTCAATGCCGGCAGTAATAAAAACCGGTTTACCTTCGGCAATCATGACGATATCTGGATAAGACACCCAGTATGGTGCAGGAATGATGACTTCGTCGCCTGGATTGAGTGTGGCTAAAGCAAGATTAAAAAAACTCTGCTTACCGCCACAAGAAACTAAAATTTGTTTGGTTTCAAATTCCAGATTATTTTCACGTTGAAATTTTTCAATAATGGCTTTTTTTAAACTAAGGGTACCACCCACAGCTGTATATTTTGTAAGCCCTTTGTTGAGTGCTTCAATCGCGGCGTTTTTAATATGTTGAGGTGTATCGAAGTCGGGTTCGCCAGCGCCTAAGCCGATAATATCTTTGCCTTCCGCCTTTAAACGGGCCGCACGGGCGGTGACAGCAAGTGTGGGAGAGGGTTTTATAGCTTGTACGCGGCTTGAGAGTTCCAAAACTGTATCCTCACTCAAAATAGACAGACCGGCATGTTAGAATAAATGATCAAACAATAATGACGACAACGGATTATACCTGTGATTCAGACCTTTCCCAATAGTTTGTATAAATTGCATCAGTCGTTTGAGCCTGCCGGAGACCAACCCAGTGCCATTGTCAACTTAGTTGAAGGAATTAATGATGGTTTAGCTTATCAAACCTTATTGGGTGTGACGGGTTCAGGTAAGACATTTACCATGGCGCATGTTATTGCTCGATTAGGGCGGCCAGCAATTCTAATTGCCCCTAATAAGACATTGGCTGCTCAACTTTATGCTGAGATGCGCGAATTTTTTCCCGAGAATGCAGTTGAATATTTTGTCTCGTATTATGATTATTATCAGCCTGAAGCGTATGTGCCATCACGCGATCTGTTCATCGAGAAAGATTCCAGTATAAATGCACATATTGAACAAATGCGCTTATCGGCTACGAAATCATTGCTCGAGAGAGAAGATACGGTCATTGTAGCAACAGTTTCCTGTATTTATGGTATCGGTGATCCCGTTGATTACCACGGTATGATTCTCCACTTAAGGGTGAATGAAAAGTATTCACAGCGCGACATTATCAAACGATTGAGTGAAATGCAGTATGAGCGAAACGAAATGGAGTTCTCGCGTGGCACATTTCGTGTTAGGGGTGATGTGCTGGATATTTTTCCGGCGGAGAGTTCAGAAGCGGCTGTGCGAATTTCATTATTTGACGATGAAGTTGACGATTTGTCATTGTTCGACCCTTTGACTGGTCGCGTTTTGCAAAAATTATCCCGCTATACAGTTTATCCATCGAGTCATTATGTTACGCCGAGAAGCACTACACTAAGAGCTATGGATTCCATTAAAGCTGAATTGCGGGAACGGCTGGAATATTTTTATCATGATCATCATTTGGTTGAAGCGCAGCGGTTGGATCAGCGAACCCGCTTTGATCTCGAGATGCTCAACGAATTGGGTTTTTGCAAAGGGATTGAAAATTATTCACGTCATCTTTCAGGAAAAAACCCCGGTGAACCACCACCGACTTTAATTGATTATCTACCCAAAAACGCTTTGATGTTAATTGATGAGAGTCATGTAACCGTGCCACAGATCGGTGGAATGTTTAAGGGAGATCGGTCTCGCAAGGAAAATCTGGTCCAATATGGGTTTCGATTGCCTTCCGCGTTGGATAATCGGCCGCTGAAATTTGAAGAGTTTGAAAAAATGATGCCGCAGACTATCTTTATTTCTGCAACGCCAGCGAATTATGAGCAGCAACACAGCGGACAAACCGTTGAACAAGTTGTGCGGCCGACAGGGCTTGTCGATCCGATTATTGAAGTTCGCGCCGTTTCCACGCAAGTGGATGATCTGATGTCTGAAGTCAACTTTCGTGTTACCAGAAATGAGCGTGTACTGGTGACGACTCTGACTAAACGCATGGCAGAAGATTTAACGGATTATTTTTCCGATCATCAGATTCGAGTACGCTATCTTCACTCGGATATTGATACGGTTGAACGTGTTGAAATCATTCGCGACCTTAGACTCGGAGAATTTGACGTTTTGGTTGGGATCAACTTGTTGCGAGAGGGGCTTGATATACCAGAGGTGTCGCTGGTGGCTATACTCGATGCGGATAAAGAAGGTTTCCTCAGGTCGGAACGGTCATTGATTCAAACCATAGGCAGAGCAGCTAGGCATATTAACGGCACAGCCATTCTTTATGGCGACAAAATAACACGGTCGATGCGTGTAGCCATTGACGAAACAAATCGCAGACGTGAAAAACAGCTGGCATTTAACCAGAAGCACAAAATAACACCGCGTACCGTACATAAGCGGATAAAAGACCTGATCGACGGCGTCTATAGTCTCGATACGGCACAAAAGAAACTGAAAGCCGGAGATAATCAGGCGAGTTATCAAGCCATGGATGCGGATCAAATTGGCAAGGCAATCCAGCGTTTGGAGAAGCAAATGCTCAACTCAGCCAAGAATTTAGAATTTGAGCAGGCTGCGCAGTACCGGGACGAGATCAAGCGGCTTAAAGACCGGTTGTTTAGCGGTGCGGTTGAAGTCGAATAATCTTATTTTTTAATCATAGTCGAGGAGACGAAAATCACCCGCCGGAATGTGCGGTTTAAAGTCTTACTGGTAAAGTTTTCCATTGACATATTTTCCACGAAACGTATGTGATCACCGAGATTGACCTGCGTTGTCGGAGCTACAATCCAGAAGCGGTTGCTTCCATTTTCCAATTCCATATACGTGTATCCCGTGGTGTCCAGAATATCGACAACAATACCCTCATCATTTGGCAATTGCGTGCCAGAAGCAACTGCCGAAGTATCTTCGTGATGTAGAGCGAGAACCTGAACTGAATAAAAAAACAAACCGCCCATTAGTAACAAAGCTGACGCCAAAGTTAACCCTTTCATAACTTCTCCATTCATATTTGCAAACATCCAATAATACATGGCAATAATCTTTAGATCTATGTGTACGATTTAAGTTTTCGCACTTTTGCTATCTTCTGAGACATATTGTGGGCTATAGTGTTCCTGACGTACTTTTTCAAATAGACAAACTGCCAGTGCTGTCGCAGCATTGAGCGACTCGGTTTTACCCGGCATGGGAATAGCGACAGTTTGATCTACTGCGCAAAGCGTTTCTTTCGATAGCCCGGCACCTTCATTACCGAAAACAAAAGCAACAGCGCCGCTTAGCTGCGTTTGATACAGCGTTTGTTTAGAGTAAGGCGAAGTTGCTAGTACCCGACCTTGAAAATTGTTAATAACATTAATGAGATCGCAATGACTGTGCAACGCTAAAAAAAAGTGTGCGCCCATTGCCGCACGTAGTGTTTTGGGGGACCAGACATCGGCACAGTTTTCAGATAAATAAATATCGGCAATACCAGCAGCCGCAGCGGTTCGAATCATTGTGCCCAGATTGCCGGGATCTTGAATCGCCTCAATTAACACGCAGTGCGTCGATTGAGTGGTGTTGCGCTGAGATCGATGCTGCTGATAACTTGGAATTGCGATGTGTGCGAGAACGCCTGAGGGTGTTTTAACGGCAGAAATTTTTTCAAATACAAGATCTGTTACCTGAAGGAGTTTTGTCTCCGGACGTTGCTGACATGCTTGGACTAGGGAAATAATGTCTTTATCTTTCAGTCCGGTTTCACTGACGATAAGGTGCAGGGGCGTTAATAAATCTGTATCGCCGGAAAGGTAAGACTGTATCAGATGTATGCCATCCAGAATTGTAGTATTGGACTGCTGCCGTAATTGGGCAGATTTCTGCAACTTGACCAGATGCTTTACCAGGGGATGTTCGCGCGAGCTGATCCGATGCATGATTTATCCGCAAAGTTGCTGCATATATAATGCAGCGTATTGACAGGTGTGACGCAGAATACTAGTTTTTAAAACGATATTCTGCTGAGTGGGCGTGGGCATGCAAACCCTCACCATGTGCAAGAACCGATGCAATTTTTCCAAGTTTAATTGCGCCTTCCTCAGAGACCTGAATTAGGCTGCTGCGTTTCTGAAAGTCATATGTGCCCAATGGCGATGAAAAACGTGCCGTTCGTGCTGTTGGTAAGACATGATTGGGTCCGGCACAGTAATCGCCAAGGGCTTCACAGGTGTGTCGTCCCATAAATATAGCACCGGCATGCTTGATTTTATCCACCCAGTGCTCGGGATTATCGACAGAAAGCTCCAAGTGCTCAGGTGAAATTGTATTAGCAATGGCACAGGCTTCATCTAGATTTTCGACCTGAATTAGAGCGCCGCGGTTTTCCAGTGAAGCATGAATAACCATTTTCCGGGGCATAGTCTCGATTTGCCGATCAATACTTTGCGCGACTTTATCTAAAAAATCGGCGTCCGGGGATAAAAGAATCGATTGAGCCATTTCGTCATGCTCGGCTTGTGAGAACATATCCATTGCAATCCAATCTGGGTCGGTTTTACCATCACAGATGACCAGAATTTCAGATGGCCCCGCAACCATATCAATGCCAACGATGCCAAAAACACGACGCTTTGCGGCGGCGACATAGGCATTACCGGGCCCAACGATTTTATCCACTTGAGGTATTGTTTCAGTACCAAATGCGAGTGCACCGACGGCCTGAGCGCCGCCGATCGTGAATACACGGTCAATTTGGCTGATTGCCGCCGCCGCCAGCACCATGTCATTTTTTTCACCGTGCGGCGTGGGCACAACCATAATGAGTTCTTTTACACCAGCAACTTTTGCGGGAAGTGCATTCATTAAAACAGACGACGGATAAGATGCTTTGCCGCCGGGTACGTAGAGTCCGACGCGATCAAGAGGCGTGACTTTCTGGCCGAGCATGGTACTGTCGTCTTCTTGATAACGCCATGTTTCGGCAACCTGTTTTTGATGATAATTTTTTATACGTTCAGCCGCGTGCTCAAGTGCTTGGCGTTGATCTTCCGGTAAAACGGATAGTGAACGGTGCAAATCATCCTTGGTGAGCTCCAGTTCTGTGATCGAGTTAGCCTGAACATGATCAAATTGTTGGGTGTATTCAATCAAAGCCTCATTGCCGCGTGTTTTAATGTTAGCCAGAATCTGTGCAACCGTAGTTTCAACCGACTCATCCATGGTGTTTTCAAAATTGTGTAATTGACGCAGCATTTGGTCAAAATTGTTATCTGCTGAATTGAGTCGCTTAATATGAACCATGGTAATTAATCCTGTAATCCTGTAAGTATGGCTGAAAGCTGTTCCGGTTATTGGATGGCATCCGAGAATGCGTTCAAAATAGGCTGAATGTCTTCACGTTTAAGTTTTAGTGCTGCCTGGTTGACGATTAACCGGGAAGATATCGGCATGATTTCTTCTACTGCATGCAGATTGTTTGCCTTCAGTGTGTTGCCGGTGGAGACTAAATCGACAATAGCGTCAGCCAGGCCGACGAGTGGCGCAAGTTCCATTGATCCGTATAATTTAATGAGGTCGACATGCACGCCTTTATCAGCAAAATGCGCCCGCGTTGTTTGAAGATACTTGGTTGCAACTCGCAGCCGCGCACCTTGGCGTACTGCAGACTCATAATCGAATCCATCCGGTACGGCAACCATCATGCGGCAGCGTGCGATATTTAAATCGAGCGGTTGATACAATCCGTTGCCGCCGTGTTCCAGTAAAACATCCTTGCCCGCGATGCCCAGGTCAGCCGCGCCATACTGCACATAGGTGGGCACGTCGGAAGCACGCACAATCACCAGTCGTACTTTAGCGCGGTTTGTCGATAAAATTAATTTGCGCGACGATTCCGGATCGTCCTGCGAAATAATACCGGCTGCTTTTAACAGCGGTGCCGTATCGTCAAAAATTCGCCCTTTTGACAGGGCGATGGTTATGTCGGTCATAGATTTTCCGGTAATTTATGCCAGATTTGCCTGCGCAAATTCCCAGTTGATCAGTTTGTCTAGAATAGTGTTGACATAATCAACACGGCGGTTTTGATAATCCAGGTAATAGGCATGTTCCCAAACATCGATAGTTAATAGTGGACGAAGATTATTGGTGATGGGTGATTCGGCATTGCCGGTTTTGGCAACAGCAATTTTATCGCCGTCTTGAACCAGCCATGCCCATCCGCTGCCAAATTGCGTCATGGCAGCGTTGGCAAATTCTTTCTTACAAGCGTCAACACTACCAAACGATTGTTCAATTTTTTGTTTCAGTGCGGCACCGGGTTCGCCACCGCCATTGGGGCTTAAACTGTGCCAGTAGAACATGTGATTCCAGACTTGTGCGGCATTATTGAAAATACCGGCCTTATCGGCCTTTCCGGCAACTGCGCGTACAATTTGCTCCAAAGATTGGCCTTCCAGTTCGGTGCCTGCGACAAGCTTGTTGAGGTTGTCGACATAGGTTTTGTGGTGCTTGGCGTAATGAAAACTGAGTGTATGTGCTGAAATTACCGGTTCCAGTGCATTGTCTGCATAGGGCAGGGGCGCTAAAACAAATTGACCGCCTGATGATGCAGCGCTGGAAAAGTTATCGAGGTTAGGGTTAGACATGTTCATCTCCTTTGTGAATGGTTTAATGAATGAATCGTGAATAGCGATTGTTCGATTATTTTTTTTTAGGATGTTTTCTTCGACTGAAAATTATTCAGTTCGTTTAATTTCTGTTGTGAAGGTGATTTTATTGTATCCAGCTAGGCGGGAGGCTTCCATGATAGTGATGACCGATTGATGAGAGGCTTTAGCATCAGCATTAATCGTAACCAGGGGATCATCGCTATTTTCTGCCGCAGAACGAAGTGTGTCGCGCAGGTGTTCGATACTGGTGAATTTTACCGGTGCTAAATTAATGGTATATTCACCCATTGCATTCACGCTAATGTCAATGGCCTGAGGCTGTTCCAGATTATTATCGAGCGCATCGCTACGTGCTTCAGGCAGCGAAATTTCAAGCCCGGCAAATTTCGAGTAGGTCGTTGTGACAACCAGAAAAATCAATATAACCAGCAGAACATCGATCATCGGTACCAGATTGATTTCCGGTTCTTCCTTTGATCTGCCACGCTGAAAATTCATAGTCGCTTGCTTTTATAGTTTAAGATATGGGTTAAAATTATATAACGTGAGCCAGGTATTATAAACAGGCTGAACGCCGGAAGATATATCGCGGGGAATAAAATATCCTCATTTTTAATCGTTTTTATTGTATTTTTAAAATACTTCTTATTTCAAGCATTCATCGAATAAATGAAAGAGCCGTTAATAAGTGTTGTTATGGGCAGCAACAGCGACTGGAACATCATGCAACATGCCGTGGCTGTTCTCAAAGAGTTCGATATCCCCTACGAAAAACGTGTGGTTTCAGCGCATCGTACGCCAGATGTGATGTTTGAGTTTGCCGAGACGGCAAATCAGCGGGGTATCCAGTGTATTATCGCCGGTGCGGGCGGGGCCGCACACTTACCGGGCATGATTGCGGCAAAAACAACGGTGCCTGTACTCGGTGTGCCGGTTAACTCGAAATACCTGCAAGGATTGGATTCGTTGCTTTCCATTGTGCAAATGCCCAAAGGCGTTCCTGTGGCAACTTTCGCTATTGGCGAGGCGGGAGCGGCGAATGCCGGCCTGTTTGCGGTTGCTATTTTGGCTAATCTTGACCGCCAGACAGGAGAGCGGCTTGAGGCGTTTCGGGTTCAGCAGGCGGCGCAAGTGGCCAGGATGGAATTACCGGAATGAGAAAGTAAAAAACGTGAAACACATGAAACCGATTTTGCCGGGAGCAATGCTGGGACTGTTGGGTGGCGGTCAGCTGGGACGTATGTTTACCATGGTGGCTCATCAAATGGGATACCAGGTCACCGTGCTGGACCCTGATACCGACAGTCCGGCAGGGCGGGTTGCCGATCAGTTTATCTGTGCGGACTATGCCGATAAGGATGCGCTAGCACAATTGAGTAGTCAGTGTTCAGCAATAACCACTGAGTTTGAAAATATTGCGGCATCCGCGCTCTCCACACTAGCCGAACAATGTATTGTCAGACCGGATGCGCACAGCGTTACCATTGCGCAAAACAGAATTCTGGAAAAACGTTTTTTGCAGTCGCACGGATTGACTGTTGCGCCGTTTGAAGTCATCGAACAGGCCGGGTGTCCTGACACCATTGATGATATTTTTCCGGGAATATTAAAAGTCAGCCAGTTTGGTTACGATGGCAAAGGCCAGCGGCATGTCGATAATGCAGCAGGTTTGGCGGCAGCATTTAATGATCTGGGGTCGGTGCCATGTGTGCTGGAGCAGAAGCTGCCGTTGAAATGTGAAGTGTCCGTAGTGCTGGCCAGAAGTTATGATGGCTCCATCGTGTATTTTCCGGTTGTGGAAAATCAGCATGCCAACGGCATACTCGATGTCAGTATTGTGTCGGCCAGAGTTTCAGCAGGCGTTGCCGCAAATGCACGCGACATGGCGGGGAAAATAGCGCAAGCTTTAGCGTATCAGGGTGTGTTGTGCGTCGAATTTTTTGTGCTGGACGATGACCGGCTGGTCGTCAATGAAATAGCGCCGCGCCCGCACAACAGCGGGCATTTTTCTATTGATGCATGCGTGACATCGCAATTCGAGCAGCAAGTACGCGCATTGTGCGGTATGCCGCTGGGTGATACGGTCTTGCATCAGTCATGTGTGATGGTCAATTTACTCGGCGATATATGGCAATCGGCCGAGCCAGACTGGTATCAATTATTATCTGAGCCATCGGTCAAGCTGCATTTATACGGCAAAACAGAGGCACGTCCTGGCCGTAAAATGGGCCATTTTACCGTATTGGATGCCACAACCGAAAAAGCGCTGGAACGCGCGCTGCATCTTAAACAACAACTGGAACTATCTGGGCATGCAGCTATGCAATCATCGGGGACCGGATATTGAAGCCGGCTAATCAATCCGCTCTATTTGAAACGCAAATCAACAGTCTGCCTTTGGTGCACCGTGGCAAGGTGCGGGATATTTATGCTGTGGACGACGACAAGCTGCTCATCGTGCAAACCGACCGTCTTTCCGCGTTCGATGTCATTTTGCCCGATCCGATCCCGGGAAAGGGGCAATTACTAACCGCCGTGTCGGCATTCTGGTTTGATAAACTCGAGCATATTATTCCCAACCACCTTACCGGCATTGAGCCCGAGTCGGTTGTTACCGCCGATGAACGTTCCCAGGTCGAAGGACGGGCGTTTGTTATCCGCAAGCTTAAGCCGTTGCCGGTCGAAGCTATCGTGCGCGGTTATATCGTCGGTTCCGGTTGGAAAGACTATCAGGCTACCGGCACAATTTGTGGTATTCAACTGCCACCTGGATTAAAACAAGCCGAAAAAATACCTGGCGGCGCCATTTTTACACCGTCAACCAAGGCACAGATCGGCCAGCACGACGAGAACATCGCATTATCCGAAGTAGAGCAGCAGATCGGCAAAGAACTGACCGCACTGGTCAGAGAAAAAGCGGTGCGGTTGTATACCGAAGCGGCTGATTATGCCGCGCAGCGGGGCATCATCATCGCCGATACTAAATTTGAATTCGGACTCGGCGCAGCCGGTGAACTGTATTTAATCGATGAGGTGCTGACGCCTGATTCATCGCGTTTCTGGCCCGCTGCGGAATACCGGACCGGCATCAGTCCGCCAAGCTATGACAAACAATTCGTACGCGATTGGCTGGAAACACAAGACTGGAACAAAAAATCGCCTGCACCTCAATTGCCTGAAACGGTTATTCAGCAGACCGTGGCGAAATATCAAGAAGCGTTGCGATTGTTGACGGCTTAGTGAGATTTGACTGGGCGGCAGACGGGGAGGAATGTCGTTGTAGCGCAATTTATATAATGAGCCAATAGTTTATACAACATTAAGTTTTGGATAATGCACCAAGCCGTACTGTGTTGTTACAATGTTCTATTGCTGATGTATACTAAGATACAAAATGATAGTTGTCTATTCTTTAGGCTATAGAATCGTGAGAAAGGGATTATTGGATAAATTGTCGTATACATTGTGTTATGCCTCTCTCACGTTTTATGACTAAGAGCAATATGGTTACGAAAGAACATGCGCGTAAGTGGTTGGAATATAGAGATAGAGGAATTGAACCAACCCGCTATAAAAGTCGGACAGTTGTATATTCGAACAACTCTATAGAACAAGAGCTAAATTTTCAATTCGAAACATATCAAGTCAAACTAACTCCTTGTTCTTGCCAAAGAATATGGCGTGATCCCAGCATGAAGTATGCCCCCGCGTTTGTCTGTGAAGTTATTGTTGCACCTTCACAGCACCAAGGCGGGGGGAACTTCGATGTTGAGAATGTACTAAATGAAATATTTACTTGGCTTGAGTTTGACTTCGATATATGTCTCGCCTATGAAGCGTGGGAAGAATATGAAGGCTCTTGGCTTCCAAGCATAGGCGGTGCTTGTTCGGTATCTTTTCAATCGAGATATCAAAGTATCCCTAAAAACGACTTTGAAGCATTTTTGAAGAAATACGAAATTGCAAAATCGTTAAATTCAAAGAAAGCAGAGAAAGTCGCGAATATAAGGAAGTATCTACAAGAAGGTTTGAAGTTGAAGGACATATCTCCCAACTATAGCTTCATGTCCTTTTATAAGGTCGTAGAGATTGTAGCTGATGATTTAGCGTCAACTCAGTACTGTGAAACTAGTAGTCAAGTTGTGAAGGAAATAGTCAGCTTCAAGTTGTTGAGTAAAGGAAGTCAAAGAACAAAAATCTACTATTTGCTGTCAGCTCTAAACAACGAATTCGATAAAAGTGAAATGGTATGCCTCGCAGATATTCGAAATAAATTGGCTCACAATGATCATTGCGAATCGTATGATAAATTAAGGTTTTGCCAAGAATTAGCGTTCTGGGCAGCTGAAAATTATGTATCAATACTCGTATCCAAGGATAATAATTAGCTCACCGGAAAAAATACTTGTTGCGCTCGGAATTCTGAGAATTCTGGGGATGCAATACTTATCTTTTACCATAATTAGTGAATTCAATATCAAACTGCATTGAGTAGTTCACATATAGAGACGGACTACCACACAAGACTGTGCACGAAAAATTTGTAAGTGCGTCTAAAATTTAAGCATCAAGCTCGTGATCGGAATTTTTAAAATAGCATGAGTTCCGTGCTATCATGTGTAGATGATAGTCTCATTTAAGAATCAAGGTTCTGAGGATATCTTCAATGGTAAAAATACTAGGAATGCTAGGAAATTATGTCCCAGGCCTCTTTGGCGAGTGGCTTTTAGAAAGCTTGATCAAATGGATTCTGTGGTTAGTCTTGAAGAGCTAAGAGTCCCTCCGGGTAATCGTCTTGAAGCCTTATTGGGTGGTAGAAAAGGTGAATTTAGTATCCGTATAAGCGAGCAGTATCGGATTTGCTTCAAATGGAGTGAGGCTGGTCCAATTGATGTGGAAATAACTGATTATCATTAATTTAAAGCACGAATTATGAGAATTCCAACCCATAGAGAACCTACCCATCCAGGGGAAATGCTCAGAGAAGAGTTCCTTATTCCCATGGAGATAAGTCAGCGTGATTTGGCTGATGCAATACATGTTCCTTACCAAAGGGTAAATGAACTTATTAATCAAAAACGTGGCGTAACGCCGAGTACAGCGTTACGTTTGGCTAAATTCTTTGGTTTGTCCGCTGATTATTGGTTAAATCTTCAAGTGCGCTGGGATTTATACAAGGCTCAGGAAACGGAAAAGGCCGAATTGAAAACAATTAAAGATTTTCATCATATGCAAAAGCTGGCTTAACAATTTTCATCGGACTTCATATCACATTTACAATATTATTATCGACTTAATTAATGCCATAGCAACTGTTACTGTATCCCCGAAATACCAAATTGTCATTCCAAAGGACGTCAGGGAATCCATGGGAATTTTTTCTGGTCAAAAAATTCAAGTGCTGACCTATCATAATCGTATTGAACTCATCCCGATAAAGCCAATGGAGCAAATGAAAGGTTCTCTAAAAGGTATTTGCACTGATGTTGATCGCGACGATGATCGGGTATGAATGGAGGAGCTCTATCTTAAAATAAACGCCATTTAATACTTGTCGAGAGCTATTGCATGATTGTTGCTTGATGAAGTGATTTAATAATCCAGTACAAATGATTTATAGGTAGATGCTATTCATTTTCAGTTCATGAAATTGATCAGCGATTGGCGAAAATGAATAAATTTCTGGTAAAATGCCGGATTCTTCTATATTAGTGTCACGCAAGGAATAGTTTCATGGCTTACGTAGTAACTGAGAATTGTATTAAATGTAAATATACGGATTGTGTCGATGTCTGTCCGGTGGATTGTTTTCGCGAGGGTCCGAATTTTCTCGTCATTGATCCAGATGAATGCATTGACTGTACACTCTGTGTTGCGGAATGTCCGGTAGAAGCAATTTACGCTGAAGACGATGTGCCGGATAATCAATTGGATTTCATTGCGTTGAATGCGGAACTCTCTAAAGAGTGGGAACCCATTATCGAAAAGAAAGAGTCGCTGCCCGAAGCTGACGAATGGGCTGAGGTGACCGAAAAGCGAGACCAATTGCAGCGGTAACCTGAATTGCGGTATTGTTATACCGCATGACAGCATCTTCCTTATTTCCACATCTATCAATTCATGAAATATTTGAGCGCCTCAATGATTGTGAGGCAATAACGGTCGTCACGCCTAACCGAAGGCTTGCGCAGGCACTCAAAGAAAATTTTAACCGGTATCAAATCAACCAGCAGAAATCTGTCTGGCGTTCTGGCGACATTCTGCCTTTTTCATCTTTTCTCGAGCGCGTCTACTTGGATGCGCTTTATTCAAATTTATCCATTGATTTACCCCAGTTGTTAACGGATACCCAGGCATGTGCGCTTTGGCAAAGTATTATTCGTTCATCCGAAGCGGGGTCGGGGTTATTAAATACAGGGCAGACGGCACGGTTAGCCTATGAAGCATGGCAGTTGATTCATGCGTGGCGATTAGCGCCGGATATGCAAAATCGATTTTTGAATGAGGATTGCAGCGTTTTTAGATCATGGATGGCAACTTTCGAGGCTGAGTTGGAACGCAAGCGTCAAATCGATCCGGCATGCCTGGCGGATCGAATCGGTGCATTGTATGTAAAGACGTCACTGCCCAGACCCGAAGTACTGATCTACTACGGTTTTGAAGTATTGACGCCGCAGCAAATTGTGTTGTTAAAAATTTTACAAGAGGTAGGGAGTAACGTGTTTTGTGCTAACCCGCCTTACCCGTTTCAGGATCCATCTGAAAACGGTAATGCTAGGCGTTTGAGCTGTATAGATAGTCAAATAGAAATCCGCAGCGCGGCCGAATGGGCGCGATCGAGGCTCGAGGCTAATCCTGCAGCATCGATAGCAGTTGTTGTGCCGGAACTGGGGAGTGTCAGGCATATCATTCAGCGAATATTTAGCGAAGTGATGCAGCCGGATGTACGTAAGTTGTTGCCACAGGCGCAATCATCGCAAGATTACCTGCCTTTTAATATTTCATTAGGCCTGCCGCTTACGGATTATCCATTGATCGATACGGCGTTATCAGTGCTGGTTTTATCGAAATATGGATTGACGTTTGACCGTGCCGCCAATTTAGTTTGTTCACCATTTCTGGCTGGCGGTGAGCTCGAGATGCACCATCGAGCGTCATTAGTGCAACAAATGCGTCAGTATGCGCCGCCGTTTGTAACGTTGGAGCAATTGTTGTCATTGATCCAGTTGACGTTAGAGAAACATAAAGCAATTCATTGTCCGGTGCTCGTTGAGCATATATCCGCATTGTCTATGTTGCACAAGGATAGAATCCCGCGCGAAAGTCGTCCGGCGGCATATGCACAATTGTTTTCTCAACTACTGGCGGCAATCGGATTCCCGGGGGAGAGAACACTGGACTCTACAGAGTATCAGACGCTTGAGAAATGGCATGACGTGTTATCCGAATTTTCTACACTGAATACGGTAATCGCAACACTGGGTTACGGTGATGCGGTTGACAAGTTGAATGACATCGCCGCAAATACCCTGTTTCAGCCACAGTCGCCTACAGCGCCCATACAGATTTTAGGCGTATGGGAAGCGGCGGGTCTGACATTCGATCATTTGTGGGTTGTGGGATTGTCGGAGGCGCAGTGGCCGCTGCGGGCACGACCGAACCCATTTTTACCTTACGAAGTTCAAAACAACGCTGGTATGTCGCTGGGTTCTGTAAATGAGGCATTAAATTATTCGCGTCAATTACAAAATAATTGGCTAATGTGCGCCCAAGAAGTCGTGCTGAGTCATCCAAAATTCGGGGAGGGGATCGATAAGCAGGCGGTCATGCCGAGTCCGTTGATTAGATCAATTCCGGAAGGAATTGTTGATTTACCGGAATATCCAGATTATCGTGAGATGATTTGTAATGCCGCCCGGCTTGAACGCATTGAGGATGATCGGGGCTCGCCGATAACCGAATCCGATGTTGCTGGAGGTATCGCAGTCATCAAAGATTTTTCGGCTTGCCCGTTTCGCGCATGGGCGCGGCACCGCATGCAGGTACAAAGCAGAGGTGAGCCGCATTTTGGGCTGAACGCGCAGGAACGCGGTATTCTGGTGCATCGAGTATTGTGTTTGATCTGGCGGGAATTTAAAACAAAAAAAACGCTGGATTCGATTGCGCCATGTGATTTTGAAGCTACATTGCAAGATGCAATAAGCAAAGCTATGACAGAATTCAGGCTTTGGCGTTTACCGTCGTTATCGAAGCGCTTTGCTGAAATTGAACATCGACGGTTGATCCGGTTGATGCATGAATGGCTCGCTGAAGAAAAAAAACGTGGTGATTTCAGTGTGATTGAAACGGAAGAAAAAAGTACGATTCAAATCGGTGGGCTGGTGTTGCAGATGCGTTTAGATAGAGTTGATCAGTTGGAAGACGGGCAACTACTCATTATTGATTACAAAACGCGGCCATATAGTATCAATTCAATGTTCGGGGAGCGTCCGGATGAACCACAATTACCGTTATATCTTGTGAAAATCGGGTCGGACGCGTCCACCGTGGCCGGCATTGCATTTGCATCAGTCAAACTGGGGCAAACAGAGTTTTCAGCGATTGTAAATGGGCAGAATATATTGCCGGATGTTAGATCGTTTGACGAAGAAAAAGAGTGTGCACAGTTTCTATCATGGGATGCACTGATAACGCAGTGGCGGTCTGATTTAACAAAACTGGCGGAAGGTTTCGGGCAGGGTGACGCCTGTGTCTCTCCCAAGAATTACCCCGTAACCTGCCAGTATTGTGATATGCAGCCCTTTTGCCGTATCGATGAACGTTTAACGGCTTTTGTCAATGATGAGGATGCAGATGACGACTGATTTGCACGAAATTCCCGATGCGGCTGAACGTATGCGTGCGATTGATCCGGCTCACTCTTTTATTGTTCAGGCGCCGGCCGGATCCGGTAAAACGGGCTTGCTGATTCAGCGCTATCTGAGGCTACTATCCTGTGTAGATCATCCTGAAGAAATTATCGCCATTACATTTACGCGCAAAGCTGCGGCGGAAATGCGCGAGCGTATAGTGAATGCGCTGGAAGCCGTGAGTAACAAGGCAGCCGTTGAAAGTGCATTTGATCAGCAAACGCACAAGCTTGCAGCTGAAGCGCTAAATCGCGATGCAGAAATAGGCTGGCATCTTATCGACAATCCCATGCGGTTGCGGATACAAACCATTGACGCGTTGTGTGCGTCGCTGACACAGCAAATGCCGATTTTGTCAAAATTCGGTTCACAACCCAAAGTAACCGAGAATGCGCAAAAGCTATACCGTGATGCTGCGCGTGCAACTATTGCCTTGTTGAATGACAACTGGGGTGTCTCAGACGACATCGCTTTATTGCTCGAGCATCTGGACAACGATATGACCCGTATCGAGACTTTGCTTGCTGGGATGTTGGCGCGACGCGATCATTGGTTACGGCATATTCATCATGGAAAAACGCGCAACGAATTGGAGGCATCACTTGAGAATTTACGCAGCCGAACTGTCGAAGATTTATCTGATGTGTTTCCAGATGGAGCGTATCCCGAATTACTGGCGTTGGTGCGTTACGCATCAGCCAATCTTTTGGAAGAACGTAGAGCTTCAGTGATTACCTTATCCGATAGTATTGATGAGCGGCCTGATACTGTCGATCAATGGTGTGGTATTGCAGAATTATTGCTTAAAAAGGATGGTGGCTGGCGTAATAAAGTGGATACCCGGCAGGGTTTCCCGACAGGTAAAACAAAAGCGGAAAAAGCAATCGCCGCATCATGGAAAACCCGTCTAACTGAACTCATCGATCTGCTTAAAACATCTCAGGGATTGCAACAAATGCTTCATGATATCCGGAGCTTGCCAACCCCCGTTTATACAGATATGCAGTGGAGGGTACTTGGGGCGATCACACGTATGCTCCCTTATGCGGTAGCTCAACTGAAGGTAACATTCCAATTAACCGGGCAAGTCGATTTTACCGAGGTGATGCAATGTGCGCTTGCGGCGTTGGGTGAAACCGATATACCGACTGACTTGTCGCTAACGTTGGATTATCACATCAAGCATTTGTTAATCGACGAATTCCAGGATACATCGATCAGTCAGTATTTGCTAATCGAGAAGCTTGTTGCTGCATGGCAACCTGATGACGGGCGCAGTTTGTTTGTTGTGGGTGATCCGATGCAGTCCATTTACCGTTTTCGCGAAGCTGAGGTGGGGTTGTTTTTACGGGCACGTCAGATGGGGGTGGGGCGCATTACTTTACAACCGATAACGCTACGAAGTAATTTCCGTTCGCAACCTGGTATTGTTGACTGGGTAAATATGACTTTTAAACAGATTATGCCCGCCGTTGAGGATGCCGTCTCTGGTGCCGTGGCTTATACACCATCTCTGGCGATGCGCAATTTTCGTGACAGTACAGCTGTAACTGTGCATCCGTTATTTGGGAGGGATCGTAAGATTGAAGCGGATCATGTGGTCGAAGTTATTTTGCAGTCAAGGCAAAGGAATCCAGAAGAGTCAATTGCAGTTCTGGTGCGTAACCGAAGTCATTTGAATGAAATTGTTGTTTCATTGCAATTATCTAATTTGCGATTTCGTGCGGTAGAAGTTGAAGCGCTTAAACAAAAACCTGTTGTACAGGATTTATTCATGTTGACACGAGCGCTGGTTGATCCGGCTGACCGGTTGGCGTGGCTGTCAATATTGCGCGCGCCGTGGTGTGGTTTGCAATTGACGGATTTACAGCAGCTGGTATCGACACTGGTAACAAATTCGACTGATGAAATCAATCCAAAGCCACAGACGGTTTTTGCTGCAATTCAGGATCAGAGTCGATGGAATAAGCTTTCAAAGGATGGCGCAAAACGGCTGCGGTATGTCGAACAAGTACTCACGCCATGCTTGAGCAGTAGAGGCCGCAAATCGTTGCGTAATACTGTAGAAACTGCTTGGCTGGCATTGGGCGGTCCGGGGTGTGTCGCGCAACCTGAAGCAGCGTCGTCACAGGTGTGTTCAGATCAGCCGGTCGTTAATGGGGGCTACGCTGAGTTTTCTCTTGATGATGCCATGACTTTTCTGGATTATGTTGAGAAACAAGAGCGGGCTGGCAATATTATAGATTGGGCAGATTTTGAGGCTGGCTTGTCAAATCTTTATGCAGCAGCCGATTTTGTAGCGGACAATAGTCTTCAGATCATGACTATCCATAAAGCTAAAGGATTAGAGTTTGATACTGTACTCTTACCGGGACTCGGTTTTACACCTAAACATAACGAAAAACAATTGATCAGATGGATGGAACAACCACGGCAGAATAGTTCTATAGATGTAAAACAGGAAGCAGCAAGCATTGCTGAAGTCGATTTATTTTTGGCACCGATCCCGGAAACTGGAAAACAAAATGACACTATTAATCTGTGGTTGGAACAACAGGAGCGCGAAAAAGCAAACTACGAGACAGACCGTTTACTTTATGTTGCCGCCACTCGCGCCAGAAACGCCCTGCATTTATTCGGGCATGTCAATTTAAGTAAACAGGATGGTGCTCCTATGCGGCCTAAAGCCGGTAGTTTGCTCAATCGGTTATGGCCGATTGTTGAACAAAGCTATCTGATTGCTGCAAAACAAGTAAACACGTATAGATCTGATCATGTTCCAGATAGTCCTGAAAGAGCTAATGAGCCCATAATTAATCAGTCTATTAAAAGATTAGTATCCGACTGGCGATTGCCGGAACCGCCAAAGCCAGTGAATTGGCAAACAAAAAAAATGCTTAATACATCATTTGAAGAAATAGAGTTTTCATGGGCGAGTGAAATGGCCGCGCATGTTGGAAGTGTGGTGCATCGCTGGTTGCAACGTATTGCGGAAGATCGATTGCAGGGCTGGGACATAGTCCGTATTCAGTCGCTGCGCGAGCGATTTGCTCGTGGATTATTGATGAATGGGTTCAATGCTGAAACACAAGAAATTGAGCATGCTGTTGAGCGAATAGTTATCGCGTTGACCAACGCCATAACGGATCATAATGGCCGTTGGATTCTTGGCGAACAATCTCGAGCTCAAAATGAAGTCAGGCTAGTGGGTGTCGTAAATAATGAAATGGTTGAGTATGTTATTGATCGCACATTTTGCGATGAAACGAAAGCTCGTTGGATTATTGACTATAAAACCAGTAGCCATGAAGGTGCTGGCATACAGGAGTTTATTGACAGAGAACAGGAGCGCTATCGTTGCCAGCTTAATAATTATGCACGGCTTTTTAGGGCAGTCGAAAAAAATCCAATACGATTGGGTATCTATTTCCCAATGTTAAAAGCATGGCGGACGTGGGTATATTAAGAGACAGGTTATATTACACCCGTTCCAATTGGCATTAAAACGCAAATTTCAGTAACGTACAGATTTTATTTTTGAAATATAAAATTCAGACAGGTTAATTGCTCGGGGATATTGAAAACGGAAAAATTATGGATTAATATTACGAAATTCCCTAATGCTAGAGGGGTTAGGTTATGACAAATGACTTGACTTTGGTTGTCAAGGTCGACTAGCCTGTGGGTTACAGCGAGAAAGGCGCTTGGGGAGGAGTAGAGCGTTGTTGTAAAAATAGCAGTACTAATTAATTAGTATTAATTGA